>NZ_JBSHLZ010000001.1:0-188137 GCF_053644835.1 Microbacterium sp. NPDC055357
CGACCCGTCGGACGAGGCAGCATCCCCTCGATCAACGACCACTGAGCATCCGAAAGCAACTGGAACCGCGACACGCGTCCAGACTCTCAGCCCACCCTCGAACAATTTGTCAGACACGCCCTAGATCGTGTGCGGCGCGACACCGCGAGCGCGGCGGTCGACGGCCAGCCTGTGGGGTGACGTCGGTGAGGGGGCTGTGCAATTAAGCCGACAGCATGTCGGTAAGGTGGAGTCATGGAGATTCTCAAGAACGTCATCCTCGCTCTGCACATCATCGGCGTCGTGGCGCTGCTGGGAGGAGTCCTCTATCAGACCGCTGCGATGCGCAAGGGCAAAGCCCGCGTGCTTCCCGCGATGATGCACGGCGCGTGGACGATGCTGATCACCGGAGTGCTGCTCGTGGGGCTGCAGTATCCGCTGGGCAACGACGTGAACAACGCCAAGATCTCCGTGAAGCTCGCCGTCCTCGTCGCGATCATCGTGATCGCTCTCATCAACCGCAAGCGTGAGACCGTCGCGTCATGGGTGCTCCCGGTGATCGGAGGCTTGACCGTGGTCAACGTTCTCCTGGCTACCGTATGGCGGTAGGCCCGCGCCGCCCGAGTGGGGGCAGCGTGCCGAGGACTCGACCGGTGCGCGAGCGCCGACCATAATTGCGAGATGCCGAAGATCTCCGCGCCCACAGTGGCCGAGCACCGCGCGAATCAGCGCGCGGCGCTTATCCGTGCGGGCGAAGCGGTGTTGCTCGAGTCGGGGCTCGCGGCCGTCACGCCACGCAGCGTCGGTGAGCATGCGGGGATGGCGCGGTCGAGCTTCTACGACTACTTCGCGACCAAGGATGACCTGCTCGTCGCGATCGCCATCGATGCGATCGAACGGTGGGATGCCGAGATCGACGAAGAGTTGTCCGGGGCCGAGCCGGGCCTGGAAGAACTGCGCCGATTCATCGACGCGACGATGTCGATGACCGCGGCGGGCAAGCACGCGATCGCGGATGCGCTCCGTGACGCGAATCTGAGCCCTAGTCGCCGCGAGGATCTGATGACCTTGCATGACGCGCTCCTGAGGCCGCTCATTCGAGTTCTCTCGGACTTGGGGATGTCAGCGTCGAGATCCGCCATCATGCTCGTGCAGGGCGTCCTCAGTGCCGGTGTGCAGTTGGTTACCCACGGTGTGGATCATCGGACCGTCGCGGACGATGCTTTCCGCCTTCTCACGCGCGGTCTGACCGACTGAACCGACCCCCAATGCCGGCGCGACGGTGCCTCTTCGCGTCGTCGTGGTCAATTTGGCGATCGCCGATTCGCGACATAGTGTCGGAATGTTGTCGACGCACTGTCGGCAAGATCCGCTCTTGGAGAGTCCCCCATGTTTCTTGCGTTGCGCGAACTGCGCTTTGCCCGCGGACGATTTACGTTGATGGGCGTTGTGATCGCCCTGATTTCGGTGCTCGTCGTTCTGCTCTCGGGCCTGTCGTCGGGCCTCGTCAACGACGGCGTCTCCGGCCTCAAGGCCATGCCGGCCAGCGCCTTCGCATTCGACGAGGGCACGATGAAGGACAACGCCTTCAGCCGCTCCGTGGTGGACGACGAACAGCTCGCCGTGTGGCAGGAGGCCGACGGCATCGCCGAGGCTGAGCCGATGGGCGTGAACATCGTCAACGGTGTGACCGATGACGGCACGCAGATCGACCTCACGCTGTTCGGCGTGGAGCCCGGCGGGTTCCTCGCGCCTGCGGTCTCCACCGGGGAGGGTTTGGGATCTCTCGGCGGGATCGTCGTATCCGAACCGCTGCGCGATGAGGGAATCGAACTCGGGACGGTGGTCACCCTGGACCGGCTCGATATCGAACTCACCGTCGTCGGATTCACCGAAGGGCAGGCCACGTTCGGACACGTCGACGTCGCGTACCTGCCGCTGGACACCTGGCGGCTCATGGCTGCAGGTCAGGCCCAGCCCGGTGAACCCACCGCCGCGCAGGTGGACGCGATGGACTTCCCGTACGCGAGCGTCGTGGCCCTCCTCGCCGAAGACGGCGCGAAGCCGGACTACGAACTCGTCGACGCCGACGCCGGCACAACGACGATGACCCTCACCGAATCGTTCAACGCGTCGCCCGGATACGAGGCAGAGACCCTCACGCTGAGCATGATCCAGGTCTTCCTCTACGCGATCTGCGCATTGGTGGTCGGCGCCTTCTTCACGGTGTGGACGATCCAGCGCTCGCACGACATCGCCGTGCTCCGCGCCGTGGGCGCCTCGAGCAACTATCTGCTGCGCGACAGCCTCGCGCAGGCCGCGATTCTGCTCTTCGGGTTCACCGCGCTCGGCGTCGCAGCCGGGATCGGGCTGGGGGCTGCGATGCCCGCGGCGATGCCCTTCGACCTCGAACTGGTTCCGATCGCGATCGCTTCGGCGACGACGATCGCGCTCGGCCTGATCGGCGCCGCCATCGCCGTTCTCCGTATTGCCCGCGTCGACCCGCTTCGTGCCCTGGGAGGACAACGATGAGCTCTGCAACCACCCCCGCCCTGAAGATCAGCAACGCCGTCCTCGAACTCGGAGACGGAGACTCCCGCGTCCGCGCGCTCGACGACGTCTCGCTCGCCGCGATGCCCGGCGAACTGGTCGCCATCGTCGGCCCGTCCGGCTCAGGCAAGTCCTCCCTGCTCGCGATCGCCGGTGCCCTTGCCAGCCCCGACAGCGGCACCGTCGAGGTGCACGGCACCGACCTTGCAACGATGTCCAAGCGCGCGGCCGCACGCTTCCGGTTGCGCAACATCGGCTTCGTGTTCCAGTCGGGCAACCTCCTGCCCTCGCTGACCGCCACCGATCAGCTCCGGCTGGCCGGGAAGCTCGCGGGCAACCGCCACGTCGAGGCTCACGCACTGCTGGACTCCGTCGGTATGGCGCACCGGGCCGGGCACCGTCCGGGGGAGCTGTCTGGAGGCGAGCGCCAGCGGGTCGGTATCGCGCGCGCGCTCGTCAACGACCCGACGTTGCTTCTCGTCGACGAACCGACGGCCGCACTGGACCGTCGGCGCAGCCACGAAGTCGTCCAACTCCTCGCCGACCGCGCACACGACTCCGACGTCGCCGTCGTCATGGTCACGCACGACCGTGACGTGCTCGAGCATTGCGATCGCATCCTGGAGATGGTCGACGGACGCCTCGGAGCGCCAGTCCTCGCCCACTGACCTTCCGCGATGAAGCCTCGGGCGCCGATGCCGACGGGTCGACTCGCGCGACCGGACTCGCGGATACGAGGCGTCAGCGATCAGCGGCAGCTCGCGAAGCCGCCGCTGAGGCACACGGTGCCGCCAGCGTCGGGAACGCGAGCAGGACCATGTCCACGAGCCGGTCGAGCGGACGAGTGAGCGGATCGGTCGTGGGCAGGCCGAGGGCGAGCTCGTAATCGACGATGACCTCACCGACCTGATCGTCACTCATGTGCTCGTGGTTGATCGTGACGCCGATGACCTTGGTGTCGGCGAACGTCTCGATCAACGCGATCTCGCTGGCGACGGTCGGCATCGGGATCATCGGGAAGTCCCCGAGCGTCTCGCGGCCCGGAGCGTGCTGCACGATGACCGCGGACGGCCGGCTTCCGCGCAGGATGTAGGCAGAGGTCAAGTAGGCGGGGTGGCTGAGCGCACCCTGCCCTTCCACGACGATGATGTCGGGGTTCTCGCCTTCGTATGCTGCGACGACCTGGTTCTCCACCTCGCCTGAGCAGAACTGCGGGACCAGGGCATCGAGGGCGACGCCGTACTTGCCGCCTTGGATGAGACTCGTCTGGCCGGTGCCGACGAGGACAGCCTTGATCCCTCGCGCATTGAGGGACTGGACCAGGAGCGTCGCCGTCGTGCGTTTTCCGATGGCCCCGTCCGTGCCGAGGACGGCGATTCGAGGGCAGGTCACATCGAAGATCCGGCCGGAGAACTGGTGAAGATCCCTCTTCGCCTTGGGGCGGCGCACATCGGTGATCGTCACGTCGGCGCGGAGGCTGGCGGCCGCGAATTCGAGATCGTCGTTCAGGAATTCGTGCAGGCCGTTGATGATGTGCATTCCCCGGGCGACACCGTCGAGCAGCACGAGGCGCTGGGCCGCTGTGAGCAGGCCGTCGGCGGGCGCAACGCCGCAGATGAGGTAATCGGGCACGCGGCCGGCGTGGGCGATGGCTTCCTCGAGGCTCGCCAGCACGGGGATGCCGTTCGGGTCGCCGTCGAGCAGTGCGCCGGCGTCGGCTCCTGCCCGGGTGCTGTCGACGACGCTGAGGATCTCGTACTTCTCGGAATGGCGAACCAGCCCGTTCGCGGTCTTGCCGTCCTGTTCGCCGAACTGCCCTTCGCAATAGACGATGGCGGTCGTGCCGAGCGGCACCGGGCTGGAATCGGGATCGGTCAGGAGCATGTCATTCCTCTGAGTCACTCAGAGGAGGCGACGGAATCGTGGCCGGGCCGAGAGGCCCAACGGTCAACGAGAAGTCTTCCCTGATCCGACGTCTGCCGGAACCCCCACCATACGCTCGTGCTGCCGGCCGGGCGCGGCATCCCGCTGTGAATCGTCACGACAGTGGTAACGCGGCCGCCGCGCACGTGTCTGCCGCCCGGACGCACGGCGCGCGAAGCAGGGAGCGCGGCTGAGTATCTTTGTCTGAGTCGTGGAGGGACTCCCATGAAGCGTGACGATCACCCCGCGCCGGCGGACACGTCCCGGCGCGGTTTCCTGAAGCTCGGCGGTGTCGCAGCGGCAGGTGCCCTCGCCGGCGGAGGTGTGGGCGCCGGAATCGGCGCGGCAGCGGGCTATCGCAGCGGATTCGCCGCCGGGTCGGAGGACTTCGGAGCTCTCGAGCCGAGATCACGCCCCGGCTTCGATCACGTCGTGGTGGTGATGGGGGAGAACCGCTCCTTCGACAACCTGCTCGGCTACCTGTACACGCCCGAGGACCCGCCGCAGGGCGCATCGTTCAACGGCTTGGCATTCGGCGACTACGCCAACGCCGCGCCCGATGGCACGGCGATACCCGCTCACGTGTACGAGGGGCCGACCGACACCGTCATGGGCCTTCCCAATCCCGACCCGGGTGAGGAGTACCCGCACGTCGACACGCAGCTGTTCGACCGCGTCGAGCCGCCCGGCAACGAGCATCTGTGGGTCGAGCAGATGGCCTCGCCCTACAACGCCCCGAGGGCCGACGAGACTCCGACCAACGCAGGCTTCGTGCGGGACTACTTCATCAACTATCGACGGCTGAACAAGGGCACCGAGCCCTCGGCGGAGCAGCTGCGCCCCATCATGGGCAGCTTCTCACCCGGGATGCTCCCCGTGCTGTCGACGCTGGCGCGCGAGTTCGCCGTGTTCGACAACTGGTTCTGCGCGGTGCCGTCGCAGACCTTCTGCAACCGGTCGTTCTTCCACGCCTCCACGTCGCACGGATTCGTCACGAACAAGCACGGCGGCGGGTACGACAAGTGGATCGACGCGCCCGCGGCTCCCACGATCTTCAACCGCCTCGAAGACGCCGGGCTGGACTGGAGGATCTACTACGACGAGCTGCAGCTCATCGCGTTCACGGGGGTTCTGCACGCGCCCGTGCTGGAGAAGTACTGGAAGACGAACCACTTCGCGACCATGGAGCAGTTCTACGACGACGCCGCCAACGGAAACCTGCCGGCGTACTCGTTCATCGAGCCGCGGATGGCGTTCAATCACAACGACTTCCACCCGCCGTTCGGCGCGCTCCGCGAGAGCGACGTCGATGGTCTCGACGTCGTCGACAGCGCGGTGTCGGATGTGCGCGCCGGAGAGGCGCTGATCCACGACATCTACAGCGCTGTGAGGAACTCCCGCGCCGACACGGGGTCCAACGCCGTCAACACGCTGCTGCTCATCACGTTCGACGAGCACGGCGGCACCTACGACCACGTCGCGCCCCCGAGCGCCGTGCCACCCCACGCCGATGCCGCTCCCGGTGAGATGGGGTTCGGTTTCGACCGACTCGGATGCCGCGTCCCGGCGATCGCCGTATCGGCGTACACCCGCCGGGGAACCGTGATCAACGACGAGATGCACCACGGCGCGGTCATCAAGACGCTGAGCGAACTGCACGGCCTGGAGCCGCTGACCCGTCGCGACGCCGGGGCGAACGATCTCTTCTCGATCGTGAACCTCGATGCCCCGCGGCATCCGGATGACTGGCCGGTCACCGTGCCGCAGTGGCTTCCCGCCAATCCGCAGGAGGAACCGCCCCACCCGGCCCATGCGCACCGGACGAAGCCGCTCAGTCCGCCCGGACGCGGTCTGGTCGGCCTGCTGCAGGCGAGGTTCGGTGACGGCGACATGCCCGAGGCGGAAACGTATGCCGAGGCGTATGAGCAGCTGCACCGACTCGGCTACGGAATCATGGGGGCACGCTGAACGACGTGTACGCGACGTCACCGGCCCGCTACGCTCATCCCAGCAACACCCGAAGATCGCCCATTCTTGAAGGGGTTCCATGGGAAAGTTCCTCTACGACGGTCGGCTGAGCGTCGATTTCGAAGACCGTCTGCTCGCGCATCTGCAGGTCACGATCACGACGAAGCTGCGCCGGGGCGAGCCGTTCACCTTCGTGTGGAAGGACGACACCAGCATCGGCGACGGGCGCACGATGGTGTGGCTGCACCCGGGCCTGTCGATCGTCTACAAGTTCTATGGCAGCCGGATGCCGCAGCTGAACCGCGCCTGGCTCGAGGCGCTCATGTATACAGCGAACTCTCCGACCGGACTGTACGTCGTGCCGGAACCGCCAGACCCGGCGTCACAGAACGGCACCGCGAATGAAGCGCATTGATGTCTTCTATGGCGGCCGTCAGTACAGCATCGGCGGGCGGGATCTCGACGATCTGAAGCGCGAGGTCGCCGAGGGCATCACGTCCGACGTTCCGCGTTGGCTGGTCATCAACGACGGGGAAGGCGCGCATCGACCGGCGCATCTCCTGCTCGCCCCGGGCATCGACATCGCGCTGATCCCCGTTCCCGCCGAGGATGACTGACCGCCCGATCAGGAACGGACGAGTCGGGCGATGGCGTCGCTGGCCTCTTTGATCTTCGCGGCGGCCTGATCGTCGTCCTGCCGGGCGGCGTCGAGAACGCAGTGCGTGAGGTGGTCGTCGAGCAACCCGATCGCGACGGCCTCGAGGGCGCTCTTGAGCGCGCTGATCTGCGTGAGAATGTCGATGCAGTACTTCTCATCGTCGACCATCTTCGAGATGCCGCGCGCCTGACCCTCGATCCGCTTGAGCCGGTTGAGGTACCGGTCCTTGTCGGTGATGTAGCCGTGGGTGTGAGGGACGTCGACGGTGGTCATGCGGGCTCCTTCGGGTGGTGCTGCAGAACGGCGCGCGTGCTGCTTTCCGGGGTGAGGTCTATGCGGCGCAGCAGCTGTGCGTTCAGGGCGACGACGACGGTGGACAGCGACATGAGGATCGCGCCGACCGACATGGGCAGCACGAACCCGACGGGGGCGAGGACACCGGCGGCCAGCGGCACGGAGATCAGGTTGTAGCCCGCGGCCCACCACAGGTTCTGCGTCATCTTGCGGTACGCCGCGCGAGACAGCTCGATGACCGACAGCACACTGCGGGGGTCGGAGCCGGCGAGGATCACCCCGGCCGACGCGATCGCCACGTCTGTGCCGGCGCCGATCGCGATGCCGACATCGGCCTGCGCGAGGGCGGGTGCGTCGTTGACGCCGTCGCCGACCATCGCGACCTTGCGCCCCTCGCGCTGAAGGTCGGCGACGATGCCGGCCTTGTCTTCGGGGCGCACCTGCGCGAATACGCGATCGATGCCCAGCTCGGCGGCGACCGCGTGTGCGACGGCCTCGGCGTCGCCGGTGATCATGGCCACCTGCGCCCCGATCTCGTGCAGCGCGTCGACCGCCGCACGGGATTCGGGGCGGATCTCGTCGGCGAGCTTGAGGCCGCCGATCACCGCGCCGTCGCGGACCACGTGCAGGATGATCGCGCCCTCGGCGCGCCAGGCGTCGGCTTCGTCGACCTCGCCCTGACCGACTTCCTCGAGCAGGTGCGGTCCACCGACGCGGATCTGCGCGTCGTCGACCGTGGCCGTCACCCCGACCGCAGGAGACGACGAGAAATCGGTCGCCCTCGGCACGCGCAGGTCATCGTCCTGCGCGGCGCGGACGATGGCCTTCGCCAGCGGATGCTCGCTGTCGCTCTCCGCAGCCGCCGCGAGGGCGAGCACGTCGGCGGCATCCCACTGGCCGACCGGATGCGCGGCGGTCACGGTCGGCTCGCCCTTCGTGAGCGTTCCGGTCTTGTCGAACAGGACCGTATCGACGGTGCGCATGCTCTCCAGGGCGAGCCGGTCCTTGATGAGCACTCCGCCTCGCGCGGCACGCTCGGTCGCGATGGCCACCACGAGCGGGATCGCCAGCCCGAGCGCGTGCGGGCACGCGATCACGAGCACCGTGATCGTGCGCACGACGGCGTCGTCGGGACTGCCGACGAGCGTCCACACGATGGCGGTGACGGCGGCGGAGAGCAGGGCGAACCAGAACAGCCATCCCGCGGCCCGGTCGGCGATCCGCTGCGCCCGGGACGACGAGCTCTGTGCTTCGGCGACGAGTCGCTGGATGCCCGCGAGGGTCGTCGCGTCGCCGATCGCCGTGACCTCGACCCGCAGGCCGGAGTCCGTGGCGACGGTGCCCGCCGTGACGGCATCCCCCACCGTGCGCGCAACCGCCCGGGATTCGCCGGTGACCATCGATTCGTCTACATCGGCGCGACCGTCGACGATCGTCCCGTCTGCGGGGATGCTGCCACCCGGCCGGACGAGGACCACGTCGCCCACCCGCAGATCTGCCGGCGCGACAGCGACGACCTGGTCGCCCTCGACGCGCTCGGCTTCATCGGGCAGCAGTGCCGCGAGGCTGTCGAGGGCGGAGCTGGTCTGCGCGAGCGAGCGCATCTCGATCCAGTGACCGAGGAGCATGATCACGATGAGGAGCGCGAGCTCCCACCAGAACTCCAGCTCGTGGTGCAGCAGGCCCAGCGTCGCGCCCCACGACGCGAGGAACGCGACGGTGATCGCCAGACCGATCAGCAGCATCATGCCGGGTCTGGCCGAGCGCAGCTCGCTGACGGCGCCCGTGAGGAACGGCCATCCGCCCCACGCGTACATGACCGTGCCCAGGGCGGGGGCGACCCACAGCGCCCAGCCCGGCACCTCGTAGCCGAGGATCATCGCGAACATCGGCGAGAGCGCGACGACCGGCACGGCGATGATCAGGTTGATCCAGAAGAGCCGGCGGAACTGCCCGACGTGGTCGCCGTGCCCCGCATGGCCGTGACCGCCGTGCCCGTCGTGTTCGGCGTGGCCGTCGTGATCCGCGTGCCCGTCGTGTTCGGCGTGCCCGCCGTGTTCGGCGTGTTCCGGGGATGCGTGGTGGGGCGCGTGCGGATCGGTCATGCGTTCACTTCCCTTGCGGCCGGGCGGCGGTGCTCCGGAAGCCGCGCAGTCGCAGGCTGTTGCCCACGACGAACACGCTGGACAGCGCCATGGCGGCTCCGGCGAGCATGGGGTTGAGCAGACCCAGGGCGGCGACCGGGATGGCGGCCACGTTGTAGGCGAAGGCCCAGAACAGGTTCGACCTGATCGTGCCGAGTGTCCTGCGCGAGAGGCGGATCGCGTCGACGGCGCTGCGCAGGTCACCGCGGACGAGAGTGATGTCGGACGCTTCGATCGCGACGTCCGTGCCGGTGCCCATCGCGAGCCCGAGGTCGGCCTGCGCGAGGGCGGGCGCGTCGTTGACCCCGTCTCCGACCATCGCGACGACCTTCCCGTCGCGCTGCAGCGCCGCCACGACGTCGACCTTGTCCTTCGGCAGCACCTCGGCCGAGACATGCTCGATGCCGACCTCGGCGGCGATGCGGCGGGCGACGGCCTCGTTGTCACCGGTCAGGAGGATCGGGGTCAGCCCGAGCGCCTTCATCTTCGCGATCGCTTCGGCGCTCGTGGGCTTGACGGTGTCCGCCACGACGAGCACGCCGCGCGCGGCGCCGTCCCACCCGACGGCGACGACGGTCTTGCCTTCGTCCTCGGCCCGCGCCTTGGCGGCAGCGGTCTCGGCGCTCAGCTGCTGCGACCCCTCGCCCAGCAGCGACTCGCGGCCGACGAGCACGGCGCGCCCGTCGACGATGCCCTGAACGCCCTTGCCCTCGATGTTGGTGAAGCCCTCGACCGGGAGCAGGGCGCCGGTTCGCTGCGCGGCATCCTTCGCGATGGCCTGCGCGATCGGGTGCTCCGACGCGTCTTCGAGCGCGCCCGCCAGGCGGAGCAGCTCGTCGGGGTCGGTTCCGGGCTCGGCGATGACCTCGACGAGCGTCATCTTGCCGGTTGTGACCGTGCCCGTCTTGTCGAGGACGATCGTGTCGACCTTGCGGGTGGACTCGAGCACCTCCGGGCCCTTGATGAGGATGCCCAGCTGAGCGCCGCGACCTGTGCCGACGAGCAGTGCGGTCGGGGTCGCGAGGCCCAGCGCGCAGGGGCACGCGATGACGAGCACGGCGACGGCGGCGGTGAAGGCGGCGGATGCCGGGAATCCGGCGCCCAGCCACGCGCCGAGGGCGATGACCGCGATGACGATCGCGATCGGCACGAAGACACCCGAGATCCGGTCGGCCAGTCGCTGCACCTCGGCTTTGCCGGTCTGGGCATCCTCGACGAGTTTCGCCATCTGGGCGAGCTGCGTGTCCGACCCGACCCGGGTGGCGCGCACGACCAGGCGCCCGCCGGCGTTCACGGTGGCGCCGGTGACGGGGTCGCCCGCGCCGACCTCGACCGGCACGGATTCACCCGTGAGCATCGACGCGTCCACGGCGGACGTGCCCGAGACGACGACGCCGTCGGTCGCGATCTTCTCACCCGGACGCACGACGAACTCGTCGCCGACCTGCAGATCGTCGGTCGGGATCTTCGTCTCGATCCCGTCGCGCAGCACCGACACGTCCTTCGCGCCCATCTCGAGCAGAGCGCGCAGAGCCGCTCCCGCCTGCCGCTTGGAGCGCTTCTCGAAGTACCGGCCCAGCAGGATGAACGTCGTCACCCCGGCGCCGACTTCGAGATAGATGTTGCCGGCACCGTCTGACGGGGCGATCGTGAATTCGAACGCGTGGGTCATCCCGGGCATGCCGGCGGTGCCCAGGAACAGGGCGTAGAGCGACCAGAAGAAGGCGGCGAGGGTGCCCATCGAGATGAGCGTGTCCATCGTCGCGGCACCGTGGCGCAGGTTCGCCCACGCGGCCTTGTGGAACGGCCACGCGCCCCACACGATGACGGGCGCGGCGAGCGTCAGCGACGCCCACTGCCAGTACGGGAACTGCAGCGCCGGGATCATCGCCATCGCGATCACCGGCACGGTCAGGAGGGCTGAGATGACGAGTCGGGTGCGCAGCGATGTCAGTTCGGGATCGGCAGGCTCGGCAGCATCCGTCGCCGGTGTCTTCGGTGCGGGCAGCGCGGCGGTGTAGCCGGTCTTCTCGACCTCGGTGATCAGCTGCGCGGGGTCGTACCCGGCGGGCACGGTGACCCGGGCCTTCTCTGTGGCGTAGTTGACGGTGGCGGCGACCCCATCGAGCTTGTTCAGCTTGCGCTCGATGCGGTTCGCGCATGAGGCGCAGGTCATCCCGCCGATCGTGAGTTCGACGCGGTCACCGGCGGGCGTCGCGCGGGGATCGACGGCACTCATCGCGGGGGCTCCTCGGAGTGGGTGGGGGCCTGGTCGATCTCGGCCCGCTGGTTCCAGTCGGTGACGACGCTGTCGGGGACGACGGCCGCAGCGATGCCGTACGAGGCCGCGAAGGCGACCACCAGGCCGGCGGCGTAGAGGCTGAGTCGTCCCGCGGTGTTCATCAGACACGCACCGCCGTGTAGCCGGCCTCGTCGACGGCGGCCAGCACGGCGGCGTCATCGAGCGGCTGCGTCGCGGTGACCAGGAGCTTGCCGGTCTGGGCGCTGACCTGAACCTCGTCGACGCCGGCGATCTCAGCGACCTCTTCGCGAACCGACATCTCGCAGTGCCCGCAGGTCATTCCGGTCACCCGGTACTCGGTCGTCGCCATGATGCTCCTCCTTCGATACCCCCCGTGGGTATCCACGCAGGATAACGCATACCAGCGGCGGGTATTCCTGCGGGGCGGGATACATCGCGAGGATGACGCCGTTCACTCCCGAGGCCGATGGCACGGATGCCGCCCGCGACGAGGCTGGAAGCATGAACGCTCCAGTGCTGCACGCCCAAGGACTCGTCAAGACATACGGGTCGACCATGGCTCTCGCCGGTGTCGACCTCTCGATCCGCCGCGGCGAGTCCGTCGCCGTCATGGGGCCTTCGGGATCGGGCAAGACGACACTCATGCATGTCCTCGCCGGTATCACCGCCCCGGATCAGGGGGCCGTCACGTTCGCGCCGGCATCCGGGCCCGCCGCGCAGGTCACCGGCCTCAGCGAGACGCGACGCTCGAAGCTGCGTCGCGACAGCTTCGGATTCGTCTTCCAGCAGGGGCTGCTCATCCCCGAGCTGACAGCGATCGAGAACGTCGCCATCGCCCTCATGATCACCGGATGCGGGCGCGACGAGTCGATGAAGCGCGCGGCATCCTGGCTCACCGCCCTCGGGCTGGCCGGCATGGAGGAGCGCCGCATCGGCGAGCTCTCGGGAGGTCAGGCGCAGCGCGTCGCGATCGCCCGCGCGCAGGTCACCGGTGCCGAAGTGGTGTTCGCCGACGAGCCGACCGGCGCGCTGGACTCGCGCACGTCGGTCGAGGTCATGGACGCCCTGCTGTGGGCGACGACGCAGCAGGGGCGCACGCTCGTCGTGGTGACGCACGACGCCGATGTCGCTGCTCGCTGTTCGCGCACGCTCTCGGTGCGCGACGGCCGCCTGATGCCCGAGGGGGTCTCGGCATGAACCCGCGCGTCTTCCTGCTGCTGATGCGGCCGACGCGCGGGCAGTACGACGTGCTGGCGCTTCCCGTCTTCGCGTTCGCGGTCGTGAGCACCCTGGTGCTGACGGTCGTGGGCGGCGCCCAGTCGTTCTGGGCATGGCAGGACCCCGAAGCGCCGATCTACCACGCGCTCGCCGCGATCGCGCTCGTGCTGCTGGTCGTCCCCCTCGTCACGCTGGGTGGAGCGGCGGCGCGGCTGTCCGCACGCCGCCGCGACGAGCGCCTCTCGACGCTTCGACTGCTCGGGGTCTCTCCCGCGGGCGTCGTCGGGGCGACGGTCGCCGAGTCGGCCCTGGTCGCCGCCGTCGGTGCCGTCGCCGGGTTCCTCCTGTACCTCGTACTCGTGCCCCTCGTGGGACTCATCCCGTTCCGCGGCGAAGCTCTCGGAGCGGGGTCTGTGCTGCTGCCCGCGGGCGCGGTGCTGGGCATCATCGTCGCGATCGTGCTGCTGGCCGCCACGAGCGCCGCCATCGGACTGCGCAAGGTCGTGATCTCGCCCCTCGGCGTCCGCACTCGGGCAACCGCGGGCACATCGCACTGGATCCGCGCCGTCATCACCGTCGTCGCGCTGGTGGTGGCCTACGTGCTCATCTCCGCCGTTCCGAGCGCGGCCGAGATGCTGCCGACCATCATCGTGCTCTCCGCCGTCTTCGCCATCGCCTTCGCCGTGCTCAACGTCATCGGTCCCTGGGCGATCCGTCTGCAGGCGCGCCGGCGGCTGCGCCGTGCGACGCGGGCCGATCAGCTGCTCTCGGCGCGCACCGTGCTCGAAGCGCCGAAGGCGGCGTGGCGTCAGGTGGGCGGCATCGCTATGGCGAGCTTCATCGCCGTGTTCGCCGGAACGGGCGTCGCCCTGCTCGATGTCATGGGCAACGGCTCGATCGAGGACATCCAGCTCGCCGTCGACATCCGCACGGGCGTCGTGATCACCCTCGTCGCATCCTTCCTCATGGTCGCCGCCTCGGTCGGCGTGAACCAGGCCGCAGAGATCCTCGACCGGCAAGAGCTGAACGCGAGCCTGCACCGCCTCGGGATGCCGATGGAGACGGTGGAGCGCGCGCGCCGCAACGCCATCATGCGCCCTCTGCTGCTCACGGCGGTCGGCTCGGCGCTGTGCGCCGGTGTGATGATCTTCCCGCTGCTGGGCATCGCACTGATCACGGCTCCGGTCTCGCTGCTCACGATCGCGACGGTCATCGCCGTCGGCTTCGCCGTCATGTGGCTCAGCACCCGCGTGACGCGGCCGATCCTGGGGCGGGCGTTCGCCTGAGTTGGGGCGGCGTGGTCGAGGGCGCGTGCACCGTGTCGGGCCGTGGGGGCGACACGCCGGTGTCGGGATGCCCCGGCCCGGCGTGTCGGGGCGGGGGTCCGACATCGTGCCCAGGGCCTGGGCCCTGGACCCAGACCCCGGGCCCAGACCCCGGACCCAGACCCCGGACCCAGACCCCCGGACCCCCGGGGCGCGGCCCTCAGCAGTACACGAGCACGAGGCTTCCGCCGCCGCCGGGGGAGGGGCGGTACCGCGAGCAGAGCCGCGACTTCTTGCCGCCTCCGCCTCCCCCGCCGTTTCCGCCCACCGACGCCTGCCGGCGCGAGGCTTCGGCGCGGGCGGCTGCCTCGGCGGCTTCGGCTTCCTCCTTCTCGCGCTGCACGACGGCGGCGTGATCGGCCTGCGCCTTCTTCGTCGCCTCGACGTAGGCCGCAAGGCCGGTGAGGATCCGGTCGGCGTCGTCGGTCGAGGCCTGCTCGTTCACCTGCTGCGCCGCCGCGACCGCGACACCCGAGGCATCCGGTGCCTTCGCTGTCTGCGCGGTCACTTCCGCCGCCTGCGCCGATGCGCCCTCCGCGACCGCCTGCAGCACGGGCATGGCCGACTCGATGGCGGCGTCGAACTCGGCCATCCGCTTCTCTTCTGCCTGGATCAGCGCCAGCAGCTCGCCCGTCTCTGCTCTGATGGATGCCACCTGGGCACCGGTCTCGTCGATGATCTCGGGCGTGACGTCTTCATCGGCCACGGTCTGCGCTTTGCCGGGCGCCCGCTCCGCGCTGATCAGCTCGACCGCATCGCTGACTCCGATCGTCAGGAAGGACGCGGGAGAGGCCGGCTGCGGGGCTTCCTCACCCGCCTCGGTCGCGGCGACGACGGCGGCTTCGTCTTCGGTACGCAGCGCCTCGACCGCGGCCACGAGCTTCTCGTGCATCCGCGCGTCGGCGTCGGCCGGCTCGGTGGCCTCGCCGACCACCTCGCCCACGGCGCTGCCGGCCTCGGTGAGCTGCTGCACCTGCTCTGCCGTCAGGATCGGCGCGGGGGTCTGCCCGAGGTCGACCATGCGCGATCCGAGCGAGCGCGCCTCGCCCTCCTGTGCGAGGCGCAGGGCGATCGCCGCCTCGAGGTGCGACTCGGCCTCGGCCTTGTCGGCCAGAGCCGTGTCGCGCTCGTGCACGAGCGCTGAATACTCGTCGACGCGCTGAGCGTGCACGATCTGCGGCACCGCGATCCCGGCCGCCACGAGCACGAGCGCGAGGCCGCCGCCCACCCAGGCGAGCGTGCGCTTGGACCGCTTGCGCACGGGTTCGGCGGTGGGGGAGGCGGTGTTCTCGCTCATGGTCTTCAATCTGCCCGTGCGGCGTTCGCGGCGCACATATCCCCAACAACCCCGGACACGGCTCCGACGCGCGAAGCGGGCAGAATCTGAAGGACGGATGTCCCGACGACGAGGAGCGAGATGATCACCCCGCCGCTGCGCATCGACGACGTTCCCGAACAGCTCCGGGCGATGCGCGCACAGGCGGGCGAGCCCTCGTACGCCGAGATCGCCCGCCGGGTCACCGCTCAGCGTGCCGCGCGAGGTGCGGCATCCGTCGTCTCGCGAGCCACCGTGTACGACTGCTTCCGCGAGGGTCGCAAGCGGTTCGACGTCGAACTCGTGCTCGCGATCGTGCGCGCCCTCGCACCCGCCGAGGCGACCGTCTCGGCGTGGACGGCGGCCCTGGCGGCGCTGGGCCAGCGCACCGCGGCGGCGGGCCTGGTCACCGTCACCGACGAACTGCCCGCCGCGGTCGCACCGTTCGTGGGACGCACGCGCGAGCTCGCGCTACTGACGCGGGGAACGAGCGCGCACTGGATCCACGCGATGCCCGGCGCAGGCAAGACCACCCTCGCGATGCAGGCGGCGCGCACGGCGCGGGCCTCAGGTCACGTCGGGGGTGTCATCGTCGTCGACCTGCGCGGGCACAGTCCCGTCGGGCCTCCCGCCGCCCCGCACGCGATCGTGCGCGCCGTGCTGCGACACCTCGGCGACAAGAACAACGGTCTGTCGGTGACAGCGGCCCGACGCCAGCTGCGCGACCGACTGCGTGCGACCCGCACCATGCTGCTGCTCGACGACGCCGCGTCACTCGAGCAGGTCGAGGCGATCGTCCCGCACCCCGCCGGGGTCTCGGTCATCGTGACGAGTCGTATCGTGCCGCGGTCGACGACGTTCCGTCCGCTCGAGCTCGCGCTGTTCGCGCCGTACGAGTCCCTCGCCCTGCTCGACGCCGTCGCCGGGCGGGCGACGATCGAGCGCGACCCGGCGGCGGCCGAGGCGCTGCTGCAGCTCACCGACCACCAGCCGCTCGCGGTCAGCATCACGGCGGCGCGCGTCGCCGCGCGCGACACCTGGACCCTCGCCGAGCACCTCGAGCTCGCGCGCACCCGCCGCGCCAACCTGCGCCTCGACGAGCCGGTCAGCCGGTCGCTCGACCTCACCTACGGGCTGCTGCCCGATTCCGCGCAGCGCCTGCTCCGTGCGCTTGCCGCGCACCCCGTCGAGCTGCTCGATCGCGAGAGCATCGTGGCGATAGCGGATGCCGCACCCGACGTCGACGCGGATCTCGACCTGCTCGCCCGGCACAGCCTCATCGCGCGCACGGGCGACGGGCGGATCCGGATGCACGAGGCGGTGCGCATCCACGCCGTCGATCTGGGGCTCGAGGTCGATCCGTCGTCGCAGCGCCGTGCCGCGGCGGACCGGCTGCGGCAGAGCGTCGTGTCCCGCGCGTGGGCGGCGCACGCCGCGCGCAGTCGGTCGCGGCGGGCTCCCGGCCGTGCGCCCCGATGGCCCGTCGGCGAGGTCGAGCTCACCGCGCGCGAGGCCGAGGCGTTCTTCGCCGACGCCATCGACCTGCTGCTGCACATCGCGCTCGAGGCGTCCGCTGACGAGACGTCTCCCACCGTCACCCTCATCGCAGAGACGATCGACGACGCGCTGCACCGCGCCGGGCGCGCCGACGACGCCCTCGGGCTCTTCCGCGAGGCGCTGCGCGTGGCTCGCGCCGGTGGCGACCGCGAAGGCGAGCTGCGTGCCCTCGTCGACGTCGGATCGACGCTCACCCTCACGGGGCGTGCCGCCGAAGCGGAGGCGATGCTGTCGAGCATCGACCGGGAGGCGCCCGGATGGCCGCTCGAAGCACCGCTCGTGGGCAATGCCCTGGGGGCGAGCCTGCTCGCGCAGGGCCGGTTCGCCGAAGCGCGTGCGTCGTTCGAGGGCGGCCTGGTCGCCGCACGGGCGGCAGGTGATCTCTGGCGCGAGGGGATGCTCTGGAACAACATCGCGCTGCTGCACCTGCACACCGGCGAGCTCGACGAGGCGCGCACGGCGCTCGGCCGATCGATCGAGATCAGCACGCAATGCGGTGACGCCAGCGCCGCGGCCCGGGGCCGGGTCAATCTCGCGAAGCTCCTGCTCGATCTGGGCGACGATTCCGCCGCCGAGACACAGGCGCGTCAGGCGCTCGCCGACATGCAGGAGCTCGAGCATGTCCCCGGCGTCGTCGTCGCGTACTCGAACCTCGCCGCCGCCGTGTGTGCGCTCGGCCGGTTCGACGAGTGCGCCGAGATCGCCGAAGCGGGCCTGGCAGTCGCCCGCGAGGCCGGCATGAAGCGGTCCGAGTTCGAGCTCTTGCGCACGATCGGAGCGAGCCTGCTGGGCGAGGGGCGTCTCGGCGAGGCACGTGAGGCCTTCGAGCGGGCGCGCATTCTGATCGAGTCGATCGGCGACCGGCTGGGTGTGGCAGAGGTGGCCGAAGACCTCGGCGACTGCGCACACGCCGCGAACGACATCGCCGAGGCGCGGCGGCGGTGGCAGGAGGCCGTCGACGAGCACGCCGCGATCGACTCGCCGTGGGGCGCTGAGGTGCGCGACAAGCTCGAGTCGCTGCTCGCACCGCGGACGTGAAGCCGCCGGGCGCGGGTCGAATGAGCAGGTAGACCCTGTCCAAAGTTGTATGCTGTCTACTGCGTCCTCCCGTGCCCGACGGGGTAGGGAAACGCGGTGTGATTCTGGGGAAGAACGCCGACTCGCAGGGGATGCCCGGGGCGCTGCGAGGTACTGGGGAATCGATGGTGGCGGATGCGGGTGTGGGGCCCAGGCATCCGCCGCCTCGTCCGGTTCTTCCCGGTCAGTGGCCCGCCACGCGGCGGAGGTCGTCCAGCGCGGCATCGAACTCCTCCGCGCTCGCCGTGATGTCACCGGCTGCCGCCATCCACCCGCCCGCCATCGTCGAGATCGCCGCGTAGGCGGCATTCGTCGCGAGGGATGCCTCGGCGGTGGGGTCGTCGGGAAGCCGCGCGTGCTGGGGGTGCTCGATGAGCCAGTCGCGGACGCCGGACATCAGCAGGGCGGCGGAGTCGACCAGGATGAGCGTGCCCACGGCGCGTGCGTCGGGCTGGGTGCGGGTGAGTTCTTGACGTGCGCGAGCAACGTCGGTGTGGACGTGGGCGTGCCCGACGGAGGCGAAGATCAGCTCGAACACCCCGCGCGGAAGAAAGCCCGCGTGCGCGCTCAACACGGCCGAGGCGTCCTCTCCCTCGAGGATCTGCAGCTCGCGTCCCAGGATCGCGGCGTCGCGCGACGAGAAGTACTTGAAGAAGGTGCTGCGCGCGACGTCGGCACGATCGCAGATCTCGTCGACCGTGACATCGTTGAAACCCTGCTCGAGGGCGAGCGAGGTCGCGGCGAGCTCGATGCGGTTCTCCGTGTCGCGACGGCTGCGCTCGCGCGGGGATGGCGCTGCGCTCACGGGGTCGTCCCCAGGACGGTGCGCAGCTGTCCGAGTCGACGGATGACCTCGGATGCCGGATCGGTCAAGGCCTCCACGGGCACGCGCCATCCCTCGGCCGCGGCATACAGGACACCGTACGCCGCCGTGACGGCGAGGGTCGCCTCGCGCAGCGGATCGCGCGCGAGGCGCGCGGACTGCGGGTTCGCGCTCAGCCACCGGAAGGCGGCATCCGTGAGGTTCGCCTGTGACGTCACGAGGGCCGCGGAATACTGCCGCACCGCGACCGGCTCGTCGGCCAGCAGCCGCGTGCGAAGTGCGGTGACTCGGCTGTCGGACGCATCGGATGACGTCACGTGCGACACGGCGAGGGCGATGACGCCCATGACAGGATCGCCCCGGTACGCGCCGAAGGCCGCGGTGATCGCGTCGTCGTCCAGCACGGGCACGCTCCGGCCCAGGATCGCGGCATCTCGTGAGGGGTAGTAATTGAAGAAGGTGCTCCGCGAGACGTCGGCACGCCGGCAGATCTCATCGACCGTCGTGTGGTCGTAGCCGCGCTCGACCGCCAGCTCGACGCTCGCGAGGGCGATCGCGTCGTCCGTCTCGCGGCGCTTGCGCGCCCGACGGCCTTCGTTGCTCAACTCCGCACTCATCGTCCCCTCCAGCCCGTGTGGCCTGGCCCACCCTAACCCCGAGCGCGCATGCCCAGAGGACGTGCATCTGACGCCGTGAAGGTCAGGCCTGCATCGCCGACAGGGTCACCAGTGCCGTGACGATCGCGCCGTGCTTGAGGTCGAGCGGCTCGATGCGGTGGCGGGTGTCGGCGGCCGTGAGCAGCAGGCGGCTGCCCGCGGACTCGTCGTTGTAGCCGCCGATGAGCCGGACGGCGGGAATGCCGGCGGCGAGGAAGTTCGCGTGGTCCGAGTTCGTCGTGTGGGCGTAGATCGGATGCACCGGGGTGCCGCCCAGCCGGCTCGCCCGCTGCAGCAGATCGAGGATGACCGGGTTGCCGGCGGTGAGCCCGTAGAGGCGCGGGTAGCCGACGGGGGTGTCGACGTTGACGTTGCAGTGGATGCGGCCGCGCGCGGCCTCGTCCAGGGAGGCGACGTACTCGGCGGAGCCGGTCAGAGCCCACTCCTCGAAGGTGAAGAGGGCGACCAGCAGCCCGCGCTCGCTGTCGGCGGCGCGCGGGCCGAGACGCCTGGCGACCTCGAGCACTGTCGCGAGGCCCGCGCCGTTGTCCATGGCGCTCTCGGCGAGGCCGTGACCGTCGATGTGCGCGCTCAGCACGACCACGTCGTCGGTCCGGCCGGGGAAGCGGACGAAGATGTTGCGACCGGTCCACTCGGCGGCGGTGGCCTCGTTGACCAGGTGCACCTCGGCCGGACCGAACGCGAGTGCTGTCGCGAGTTCGCTCGTCGCGTCGTGACTCAGCCCGAACGCGGGGATCTCGCCGGGCTCGCCGGTGCCGCCCGATCCACTCACGGCGCCGGCACCGGGCTGGTTGTTGCCGATGAGGAACGCGGCGGCGCCGTATTCCCGCGCGAGGGCGAGCTTCACGCCACGGTGCACGTGGTTGGTCGAGAACGGGAACTCATGCCGCACGAGCACGGCGTGACCGGGGATCAGGTCGCGGGCACCCTCGAAATCGGAGGGGGTTCCGCGCCCGAGATCGATGACGGGGAGAACGTCGTCGACCGCGGCGCAGTTGAGCAGCGGGTAGCTTTCGAGCTCGCGTCCACTCGCGATCAGGCGCACGGAGTGCCCCTGGCTGCGCAGTCCCGTGACCGTGAACGTCTGCTCGCTGTACTGGCCGCCCAGGTCGCGTGCGCGTCGCTCGAGCAACGCCTGCGCCGCTGCCTCGCTCGCGGTTCCGGCCACCCGACCGCCCGTGTCGCAGATCGCGGTGAGGTCGCCCATGAGCTCATCGCTCAGCCAGATGTCGCCGATGATGTCGCGGATGTCGGTCATGAAGGTGTCTCCCGTC
This sequence comes from Microbacterium sp. NPDC055357, assembly GCF_053644835.1. Taxonomy (NCBI): domain Bacteria; kingdom Bacillati; phylum Actinomycetota; class Actinomycetes; order Micrococcales; family Microbacteriaceae; genus Microbacterium; species Microbacterium sp. NPDC055357. The sequence continues at coordinate 21,046 of NZ_JBSHLZ010000001.1, forward strand.
ACAGGACGCTGTCGAGGAATGCCTGGGTGCGCGGATGCTGCGGTGCCGCCATGATCTGCTTCGGGTCGCCTTCTTCGACGACCTTCCCGTCGTCCATGAAGATGAGGCGGTCGGCGACTTCGCGCGCGAACCCCATCTCGTGCGTGACGACGATCATCGTGGTGTGCTCGGTCGCAAGACCCCGCATGACGGCGAGGACCTCGCCGACCATCTCGGGATCCAGGGCGCTCGTCGGCTCGTCGAACAGCAACAGCTTCGGCCGCATCGCGAGCGCGCGGGCGATCGCGACGCGCTGCTGCTGACCGCCGGAGAGCTGCTTCGGATACGCGTCGCGCTTCTCGGCGAGGCCGACTCGCTCGAGCAGCTCGAGTGCGTACGCGACGGCGGTGGAACGCTTCTCCTTCTTCACGCCGACGGGCGCTTCGATGATGTTCTCCAGCACGCTCAAGTGCGGGAAGAGGTTGAACGACTGGAAGACCATGCCGATCTGCTCGCGCTGCGCGCGCACGGTGCGCTCGGGTGCCTCGTGCAGGCGACCGCCGCGCACGAAGGCGCCGATCGGATCGCCGTCGATCGCGATGAGTCCCTCATCGATCGTCTCGAGCCGGTTGATGCAGCGCAGGAACGTGCTCTTGCCCGAGCCGCTCGGGCCGATGACGCAGACGACCTGTCCGCGATCCATCTCGAGGGAGACGCCCTTGAGGACCTCGACACCGCCGAAGCTCTTGTGCACGTCACGCACGCTGACGAAGCTCATCGGTTTCCTCCTGTCACGGTCGCCGTCGCCGCGCGGCGACGGAACCGGATGCCGGTGAGGCGCTGCAGCGACCCCGTTCCGCGTCCACCCGAGCGCGTGCTTCCGCGCGAGTAGAAGCGCTCCAGGGCCTGCTGGCCGACCATGAGGATCGACGTGACGATGAGGTACCAGATCGTCGCGACCATGAGCAGCGGGATGGTCTCGAAGGTGCGGCTGTAGACGACCTGCACGGAGTAGAGGAGTTCGGGCAGGGCGATCACCGACACCAGCGATGTCGATTTGAGCAGCGACAGCACCTCGTTACCCGTCGGCGGGATGATGAACCGCATCGCCTGTGGGATGACGATGCGGCGCATCGCGCGGCGTCCGCTCATGCCGAGTGCGCGCGACGCTTCGAGCTGGCCGTTGTCGACCGACAGCAGTCCGCCGCGGATGATCTCGGCCATGTAGGCCGCTTCGTTGAGCGCGAGTGCCGCGACGGCGACGACGTACGGCGTGACGATCTCATTGACGCTGCCCTCGAAGAACGTCGGCCCGAAGGGTATACCGAGCGAGATCGAGGGGTAGAGCGCCGAGATGTTGTAGAGGATGACCAGCTGCACGAGCAGCGGTGTGCCGCGGAAGAACCAGACGTACGCGCCGGCGACGGCGTTGAGCACTCGGTTGTCCGAGATGCGCATGAGCGCGATCACCAGACCGATGACGATGCCGATCACCATCGACACGACGGTGAGCTCGATCGTCTTCCACAGGCCGTTGAGCACCGAGGTCGAGAAGAAGTACTCCCCGACGACGTCCCACTCGAAGCGGGGGTTCGTCACGATCGAGTACGCCACGAGTGCCGCGAGCGCGATCACGACGGCCGTCGCGACCCACATCATCGGCCGCGGACGGCCGACGATGCGGTAGTCGCTCACCTCGGCGAGTGCGCGCGGTGCCGCCGTCTGCTCTCCGCGGCTGCTCATCCAGCGGCCTCGTTGTTCTTGCCTGCCATCGGCACCGCGAGCTGCTGCAGACCGTAGACCGAGAGCATCTCGTCGTACGTGCCCTCATCGATGAAGGTCTGGAACACCGCCTGGATCACGGGGAGCAGTTCGCTGTCCTTCGGGAACGCCATGCCCGACAGTCCGCCCTGGAACGGCTCTCCGCTCAGGGTCAGCTGCTCATCGTCGGTCTGCGCGATGTAGCCGGCCTGGGCGGCAGCCGTGCCGTACGCGTCGATGCGGCCGCTCGTGAGTGCCAGGACGCCCTCGTTGTTCGTCTTGAACGCCATGATGTTGATCGGCTCAGCGCACGTCTCGTTCTTCTCGGTCAGCGAGATCTCTTCGACCGAGCCGGCCGCGACGCCGATCGCCAGGCCGCACGCGGTGTCGGGCGACAGGTTCTCTGGTGCATCCGCATCGTCGCGCGCGACGATGAACTGCGAACCGCCGCGCAGGAAGTCGATGAAGTCGACCTGCTGCTGACGCTCTTCGGTGTCGAGCATCGGGGCGAGCGAGAAATCGTAGCGGTCTGCCGCCAGACCGGGGATCAGGTTCGCGAAGACGACCTGCCGCAGCTCGATGTCCAGACCGAGCGCGTCGCCGAACGCGAAGGCCAGATCGGGGGCGATGCCCACCATCGTGGCGCCGTCGGCGTCATACGATCCGAACGGCTCGCCGATCGTGGCATCCGTCGCGATGACGAGCTTGCCGCTTTCGGCGATCGATTCCGGAAGCTGTGCGACGAGGTCGGCGATCGGCTCACCCGAGGCGACGTGGTAATTGACGTCGGCCGTGTTGCCGGGTGCGCTGTCGCCATCGGCGCCTGTCGACCCGCCGCCGCACGCGGTGAGGGCGACCGTTGCCGCAGTGAGGATGCCGACGGCGAGCAGGGGGCGAAGAGACTTCATGTGAGTGCTTTCTGAACGGTGAGCCGGTCGCGTCAGATGCGGCCGACGATGGTCACGTGCTCACGCATGTGTCGAGCGGCTTCGTCGGAATCGCCGTTCTCGATCGCCGCAAGGATGGCGCGGTGACCGGTCAGCGAAGTGGCGCGTCCGGTGGGACTCGCGTGGGAGATGCGACGGAAGTCGCTCACCCATTCCGACGTCGCCCGACTGAGCGAGACGATGAGGTGGTTGTGCGTCGCGGCGGCGATCGCCTCGTGGAAGCGCTGGTCGTGCTCGAGGGATTCCTCGGTCGACACCGTCGCGGGGTCGAAGTCGCAGTGATTCGCCAGCACGAGCAGGTCGCTGTCGGTGCGCCGCCCCGCGGCGAGCCCCGCGATCTGCGGCTCGAAGGTCGTGCGGAAGTCGATCACTTCGGTGGCATCCCGCTCGGATGCCGACATGTCGCGAAGCAGGGATGCCGCCGCGCTCGAGGTGTCCAGAAGCACCGTGCCCGATCCCTGGCGACGCCGCACGACGCCCTTGAGCGTCAGTTCGTGGATGGCCTCGCGGATCGTCGTACGCGAGACGCCGAGCTGCGTTGCGAGGTCGCGCTCGGGAGGCAGAGCGGTGCCCGGTCCGACATCACCGCGCTCCGCGAGTTCGAGGATGCGAGCGGCGATCGCGCTCGAGGTCGCCATGCGCGGCACAACGCCGAGCGAGGCCCATCCATCGGTTGACATGCGTTGTACAGTAACAGAATTGGTCCGACCACCACACCACCTGTTCGGCCATCCGCACACGTAGAGAGCGAGCAGGCATGGACCTCATGAGCCCCTTGGGCCTCGGTGTCCTCGCGCTCGCCGCCATCGCAGCCGGCATCATCAACACGGTCGTCGGGTCGGGGACGCTCATCACGTTCCCTGCGCTTCTCGCCCTCGGGGTGCCTCCCGTCACCGCGAACATGGCCAACACCGTCGGCCTCGCGATCGGCAACATCGGCGGGGTGATCGGCTACCGCCGAGAGCTCCGGGGCCTGTTCGCGGCCATCGTGCCACTCGCAGTCCTCACGGCTATCGGCGCCCTGATCGGGGCGCTCGCGCTCCTCGTGCTGCCGCCCGACGTCTTCCGCATCGTCGCCCCCGTGCTCGTCATCGTCGGCTGCGTGCTCGTCGGCATCCAGCCGCTGCTGCGGCGGCGCGCGACACGCACGCCCGGACGCACGTCGGCACCGGCGTGGCTGCGGTTTCCGCTCACGGCGGCGACGGGTGTGTACGGCGGCTACTTCGGAGCAGCTCAAGGCGTCTTGATCGTCGGCGTGCTCGAGATGACGATGACGCAGGACATCCAGCGCATCAACGCGATCAAGAACGTGTTGCAGACACTCGCCGGCGGCGTCGCAACGGTCGTCTTCGTCTTCGCCGCGTCCCTTCCGTGGGTCGCGATCGCGACGCTCGCGCTCGGGTCACTGGCCGGCGCGGTCATCGGCGCCGCGATCGGCCGGCGCCTGCCTGCGTGGCTGCTGCGGACGCTCATCATCGTGATCGGCGTCGTCGCGGTGTACTTCCTCGTCATCTGACGACGCCGGGTGGCCGGGCGGCACACGGAGCACCTGGATAAGAGTGAGGACGTGTGCCTGTCGCTCGGGCCGTCGCATCCCCGAAGATCGTGTCATCGCGCGATCGGGAGGAACCATGCGCAGTGACCCGGGCGGAAAGCCGAGTCGCACGTTCGACGCGGCGCATCGTCGCGTCGGGGGCGTCGCCATCGTCCTCGTGGGCGGCGTGACGACCGTCGCCGCCGTCGGCACCTTCGCGGGGGTTCTGAGTACGGGCGTGCCGGGGCTGCCGGGTGTCTTCATGCCGGCGTGGCTCGTCGTCGCGGGCATCTGGCTCGCGGTCGGCCGCAGCCGCGTCACCCGCGCCGAGAACGCCCGATGACCGCGCCCACGGGTGCCGTCTGCAGGACCGATAGTGACGGGTGTCGACGCGCGGGCGTGATCCGCTGCCAAGGGCGCCCCTCTCTCCTGCGCCGGGCACGCCCGCTCCGTCGTCCGCGCGTCCTGGCTGCGGGGGTCGCCATCGCGGCACTCGCGCTGCTCGTCGGCTGCGCCGCCGACGAGCGAGGCCTCGTCGACCCCGGCCCCGCGACCGACGTGCTCGATGAGCCGCTGCCCGCCGGTGATGTCGAGGAGCCGCTGCCCGCGGGTGACGTGCCGGACGAGTGCCGCGACGCCTTCCCGCTCGCCGTCTTCCCCGCCGACATCACCGATGTCGAGATGCAGCCCGCGAACTGGGCGGCGCCGCCGGCGGATGCCGTGCTGTGCATCACGGCATCCGCAATGGACGGCTCGAGCGAGACGCTGTCGTATGCGACGGATGCCGCGATCGGCGACGTCTTCGCACACTACGAAGCCTCACTCGGCGGGTACGACATGTTCCGCACGCCCGGCACCGACAACGGGACGGGCTATGACACGCTCGACGGTACGAGCGCTGAGGCGACCTTCCATATCCGCGAGCACGACGGGGGTTTCGTGCTCGTGTTCGCACGCGGTGACGTAGGGGGCTGATCACCGCGTGACGGATCGGCTTCGGGCGCCGATCCGATCCGGCGCCCGTGCTGTGGCGCGGCCAGTGCCGGTCCGACGTCGCTCGGGCCGGCACTCGCGACGCGTCACCGAGAACGGGCGATCCCCCGGATGCAGGCGAATGTCGCTGGATGCCGCCTGCATCCGGCCGTTCGCCTGTTGCGGGCCCGTCCGGGGTGGGGTCTGATCCGCGCATACGTGCGCCTCGCCGCCGCGGCGGTGACGTTGCAGACGCCGGGCGGACACCGTGGGGTGGACGAACAGGGAACTCCAGGGGCGGCGGCCGGCCCACATCAGCGCCTGCGACGATTCTGAATCGCCCATACTCGAAGTCCCCGCGTGGCGCGAACCATTGCGCGATCATCGCGGGTCGGGCATCATCACCGACATCGCGAATCGCGCCGTGCCACTGACCGTGGTCTTCGCCGTCCGATCCGCCGACGCGATCGACACGATCGACCTCGCGCCCGGCCCATCGGCGCCGGACGTGACCATCGCGAGCGGAAATGCGTATGCCGACGCGGTCGTGCCACCGTGCGAGGAGCACCTCATGTTCAAGCAGGACTTCTTCCATCCGACCGACCTCGTGCTGTTCGTCTGGCCGTCACGGATCCATGCCGAGCCGTCGCAGAGCGAGGCCGTCTGGAGAGAGGATGCCGCGGGCACAGCGTGGGCGATGGAGCGCGCCAAGGCCGACCGCGTGCGGGTGCTCGTCTCGGTCGCCGTCGACACGATCGTCGGCGCGTGGCACGTCACCGGCAGCGAGAGCACGCTGACGGCGCGCGAGGGCAAGACGCGACGCGTCAACCGCTCCCGCTTCGACATGCGCGACGACGCCCGTCTGCACTACCTCGTGGGAAAGCGCTCGCAGGTGCCGCGGCGGCGAAATCCCCAGACCACGATCGAACTGCGCGACCTGTTCGGCGGCGAGAGCCTGCTCGAGCCGCGCCCGGATGCGCGTCGCCACGGCGTCGTGCGCATCGGCGATTACACGCTGACCGTCGGCGAAGACGGCACGGCCGACCTCGTCTACCCGGCGCGCGCCGTGGTGACGCTGCGGCCCGAGAACTGAGGTCTCCGTTCTCGATCGGCGGCACCTCGACGGCGCCGGTGTCACGGGATGGCGACGACGATGCCCGATCCGGTGCTGCGGGCGTCCATCGCGACGAGCGCCGCGCCCGCGCCCGCCAGGTCGGTGCGGGCCCCGATCAGCAACTCGGGCCGCAGCCGCCCGTCGGCGACCATCTCGATCATCGCCGGATAGTCCACTGCCGGCATGCCGTGCGAGCCGAAGACCGAGAGCTCCCAGGCGATGACCCGGTCCCAGGGCAGGGGTGCCCGCGCGTTGTCACCCAGCATGAGGCCGATCTGCACGTGCCGCCCGCGGCGGCGCAGTGACAGAACAGCCGCCGCCGAGGTCGCGGGTGAGCCGAGCGCGTCGATCGTGACGTGCGCGCCGCCTCGGGTGGCGTGCAGCACCTGATCGACCGGGTCGGAGGAGCGGATCGTCGTCGTCGCGCCCAGGTCGCGGGCGTGCGTGAGAGCGTCCTCCGACAGATCGACCGCGGTGACGCGGGCCCCGAGCGCAGCGCAGATCATGACCGCCGAGAGGCCGACTCCGCCGCATCCGAAGACCACCACCTCGTCACCCGCAGAGACCTGGCCGTGGGTCGTCGCGGCGCGGAACGCCGTCGCGAAACGGCAACCGAGAGCCGCCGCCGTGGCGAAGTCGACCGCGTCGGGCAGGGCGACGAGATTCGTGTCGGCGGCGTGCACCACCACGTATTCCGCGAAGGATCCCGCGTGGGTGAACCCCGGCTGCGTCTGCGCGGGGCACACGTGCGCGTCACCGCTGCGGCAGATGTCGCAGGCGCCGCATCCGCACACGAACGGCGCCGTGACACGGTCGCCGACGCTCCAGTGGCGCACGTCCGCTCCCACTTCGGCGAGCGTGCCGGCGAACTCGTGACCGGGGATGTGGGGCAGGGCGACCGGGTCGTGACCTTGCCAGGCGTGCCAGTCCGATCGGCACACTCCCGTCGCGCCGACCCGCACGATCACACCGTCGGGCGGACAGATCGGTCGGGCGACGGTCGCCACGCGGGGGAGCGCGGCGGTGGCGTCGTAGACGACGGCCGACATCAGGGGGCGATCAGGCAAGGGGAACTCCAGGGGCCGGAGCCACACTAGCCGACAGTGCCGGCGCGGAGCGGAGGCGCGGGGGCTGCAGAGGGCGGATGCCACGAGCCGGCCGCCGAACGGAGGGTCCCGCCGGGCCGGTACTGTCGAACGCGTGATTTTTCTGCGCCGAGCCGCTCTGCCCGCCGTGCTTCTGTTCACTCTCACCGGCTGTGCCGCCGGTCCAGCAGAAGCCGAGCCCGCCCCGCCCGCCCCGATCCAGGAAGAGGCACCCCCCGCGGAAACGACGGCGTTCGACGGCGGCGCGGCCGTCGCATCGATCACGAGCTGCGATCAGGTGGAAGCTGTTTTCGGCACGTACATCGCGGGGCTCGACCCGGTCGAGAGCAACTCCGTCGACGAGTGGGGTGCCTATTGTCAGTGGGAGACGCCCGAAGGCGCCGTCGACCTGCTCGAGATCCGCTCGGTCGGGGTGCAGGTGTCGCCGCAGGAGGGTGGCGAAGCGCCGCCACTGGACCTGCTCGAGCAGATGGACGGCTTCTCCCGCATCGACGACGCCGCGATCGCGCGCCACGGTGGTCTCGCCTACTCCCTGACGGCCGAGATCGCCGTCGCGGCGGTCACCGTCACGACGGTGTGGCTGCCAGGGGCCGAGGTCACGGTCACCGGGGGCAAGTGGGGCGAGCACCCCGCGCTCGACGGCCCCGCCGCCGTCGCGGCGACGGTGCAGCTGCTGGGGCTCTGACGAAGGTTCCCGCGTGCATCCTCGATGCATGCGGGAGGCCGCGCCGTCGTGACGGCGCGGCCGGCGACTCGAGACCTACTGCTCGACGGGGGGAACCTCGACGGCGCCGGTGTCGAAGTGCTCGGAGATGAGCATGATGCCGCCCGACGAGTGCGCCGAGCTGGCGAGCTCTTCGAGCCATTCGCGGCTCAGCTCGGGTGCTTCGGGCTCGTCGAACGTGAAGCGGAGCGGGATCGACGGATGCAGCCAGATGGTCGAGCGCCCGCCGGGCTGATCGTCGGGGTGCTTCCACGACAGCGTGAAGCTCTCGCCTCGCCGCAGCTTCGTCGCGATGACGATCTTCAGGTGCGCGAGCGCACGGTCTTCGATGTCGATCGGCTCGGAACCGCCGTAGTAGATCGTGCCCACGGCATCAGCGTATCGGGTCGCCGCTCGACGAGCACGTCACGCGGCTATCAAACGCCCTTGATCGCGTCAACGGGGTGCGCCGCGGACGGTGCCGGTGTCACTCTGGCTTGACTGACTGCGGGCCGATCCGACCCGGTACGGACCATCATCGAGGTGAGCGCGAATGAAAGACCTGCTGATCAACGGCACGCGCTTTCTGACGACGGATGCGATCGCCGATGCGGCGCTGGCCTATGTGACGGTGCTGAACCAGTACCACCGCTCGGACACCGTTCGCTTTCCCGCCGTGGTCGAAGGCCGCGCCGCGAAAGCGGCCGTCGTGCTCGGCCCGAGCACGCACCTCGTCGTGCTCGACGCCCCAGACGTCATGCCGGCGGGCCTGGACGGCGCCTCCGAAGCGGTCGACGATCTGCAGCGCCGGCTCGCGGACTTCCTCTGACCCGCGGCGGGGTAGGCTCGCGTCGTGGGCAGGTTCATCTACGACACGGCGGGCAACTCGATCGAACTCGAGGACCGCACACTCGCGCACCTTCGGATCGTCATCATGAACAAGCTCCGCCGGTCGGAGCCCTTCATGTTCGATGTCGACCTCAACGACGGCACGGGCCGGCGCAGCTTCTGGATCCACCCGTCGATCCCGCTTCAGATCCAGTTCTACGGAACGCGCCAGCCGCGCATCAACCGGTTCTGGGTCGAAGATCTCATGAAGTCGGCGAGCGGGCCCAACGGGCTGACCATCACTCCCGAACCCCCCGAAGAGGAGCCCCTCCCTCCCGAGGAGTGAGTCCTGTCAAGGGGATGCCGCCTCTCGGGGCGCGTGCCTAGCCTGAGAGCTCCGCGAAAGGAGATCTCATGGCATCCATCAACGACCCGCGCGACAAGCACCGCGAAGAGGGCTTCCCCGCCCAGGAGCAGAAGCAGCCGGGCCTGACCGACGAGACGACACCGGCCCCGGACCACGGGGAGGACTCCTATCGGGGCTCGGGACGGCTCGAGGGACGCCGCGCGCTCATTACGGGCGGAGACTCGGGGATCGGCCGCGCCGTCGCGATCGCGTTCGCGCGGGAGGGAGCCGACGTGGCGATCTCGCACCTTCCCGAAGAGCAGAAGGACGCCGACGAGACCGTCCGGCTGATCACCGCCGAGGGTCGTACCGGCACGAGCCTGGCAGGTGACGGGCGCGAGGAGGAGTTCGCGGCATCCATCGTCGATGACACGATCAGCGCTCTCGGGGGTCTGGACATCGTCGTGCTCAACGCCGGTTACCAGAAGGACCGGGAGAGCCTGGCGACGCTCGAGACGGCCGAGATGGATCGGGTCTTCCGCACGAACCTGTACGGCCTGATGTTCACGGCTCGCGCCGCCGTGCCGCACCTCGAGCCCGGCGCGTCGATCATCGTCACCTCGTCGATCCAGGCGTTCGTGCCCTCGCCCTCGCTCATCGACTACGCCATGACGAAGGCGGCGCAGGTCGCGTTCGTGAAGGCGCTCGCCGAAGAGCTCGGCCCGAAGGGCGTGCGCGTCAACGCCGTCGCGCCCGGCCCCGTCTGGACGCCGCTCATCCCCGCGACGGGCTGGGACGCCGACCGGCTCGCGTCGTTCGGGCAGGACACGCCCCTGGGCCGCGCGGGTCAGCCCGCCGAGCTCGCGGGCGCGTACGTCTACCTCGCGTCCGAGGATGCGTCCTACGTCTCCGGCGCCGTGCTGCCCGTCACAGGCGGAAAGCCGCTGTAAGGGTCAGGGGCGCTCACCGGCGACGAGCCGCGTGAGCGCCTCGACCGCACGGTCGACCGTCGCCTCGAGCACGGCGGCAGGATCGCCCGGCAGCTTCAGCGCGAGGCTCCCCACGTCGTCGCGCGTGGCCCAGCCGATGTGCACGGTCCCCGGCGGGTGCCCGCCGTCGATGTCGGGGCCGCCCACCCCCGTCGTCGACACGGCGATGTCGGCATCCATAAGCTGCTGGACGCCGCGCGCCAGCTGCTCGGCGCACGCGCCCGAGCACGGGTCGACGCCCGGCTCGACGCCCAGCACGGACTCCTTGACGGACGTGAAGTACGCCACGACGCCGCCTGCGAACCACTCCGAGGCGTTCTCGCCCGCGCCGACGGTGCCGGCGAGCTTTCCGCTGGTGAGCGATTCGGCGACGGCGAGGGTGACCCCCCGGTCGCGGGCGAGCCTCGACAAGCGATCGATGTGCGGCATCCCTCTCCTTCGCATGCGTGACTTCGTGACTATCGCGAGACGGATGCCGGTGGCAACCCCTTTCCCCGCGCACGGGACCGTGCACCTCTGACACACCCGAGCGGCCTCCCCGCAAGTGGGGTACCGTGGATCACGTGCTGACCTGTCGCTGTTGTCGCTGAGCGCTTCGCGCTCGCCTCAGTCGACCCCTTCAGCCCGCGCGACCCGCGCTCAACCGAGGAATCCATCCGTGCGATACGCCCGCAGCGTCGCCGACCTCGTCGGCAACACCCCTCTCGTCCAACTCACCCGCGTCACCGACGGCATCGCGGCCACCGTGCTGGCCAAGGTCGAGTACTTCAACCCCGGCGGCTCGGCGAAGGACCGCATCGCCCGCAACATCATCAATGCGGCGGAACGTGACGGGCAGCTCCGTCCCGGCGGCACGATCGTCGAGCCGACGAGCGGGAACACGGGAGTCGGGCTCGCGCTCATCGCGCTCGAACGCGGCTACCGCATGGTCTTCGTCGTGCCCGACAAGTTCGACGGCGAGAAGGTCGCCGTGCTGCGGGCCTACGGTGCCGAGGTCGTCGTGACCGAGACGAACGTGCCTCCCGAGGACCCCCGCTCGTACTACAGCGTCTCGGACCGGCTCGCGCGTGAGATCCCCGGCGCCTTCAAGCCCAACCAGTTCGCCAACCAGAACGGACCGCGCGGTCACTACGAGACGACGGGCCCGGAGATCTGGCGCGACACCGAGGGTCGCGTGACGCACTTCGTCGCCGGCATCGGAACGGGCGGCACGATCTCGGGCACGGGACGGTACCTGCGCGATGTCTCCGACGACGCCGTGCGCGTCATCGGCGTCGACCCGGCGGGGTCGATCTACTCGGGAGGTCCGCTGCACGGCTACCTCATCGAGGGCGTCGGCGAGGACTTCTGGCCCGAGACGTATGACACGACCGTGGCCCACGAGATCGAGCGCGTCGACGACGCCGAGGCGTTCGCGATGACCCGACGCCTCGTGCGCGAAGAGGGGCTGTTCGTGGGCGGTTCGAGCGGCATGGCGGTCGTCGGGGCGCTGCGCGTCGCGCGCGACCTGCCCGCCGACGCCGTCGTGGTCGTGCTGCTGCCCGATCACGGGCGCGGCTATCTCAGCAAGGTCTTCGACGACGGGTGGATGCGCGAGCGCGGCTTCGACGTCACCGCCTCGACCCCCTCCGAAGCTTCGACCCCCTCCGAAGCGTCGACCCCCTCCGAAGCTTCGACCCCCTCCGAAGGAGAATCCGCATGACCGACCACACCGACAACCCCGGATTCGCCACGCGTGCCGTGCACGCCGGCCAGGCGTTCGACGAGGCCACGGGCGCGGTCATCCCGCCGCTGCACTTCTCGACGACGTACGCCCAGGACGGCATCGGCGGACTGCGCGGCGGCTACGAGTACGGTCGCGCCGCCAACCCGACGCGCACCGCGCTCGAAACCCAGCTCGCAGCCCTCGAGGGCGGCCCGCGCGCCCTGTCGTTCGCGTCGGGCCTCGCCGCCGAAGACGCCCTGCTGCGCGCCATCTTGAAGCCCGGTGACGAGGTGCTCATGGGCAACGACGTCTACGGCGGCACCTACCGCCTGATCGCCCGCATCTTCGGCGCATGGGGCGTCGGCGTGCGCGTCGTCGAGATGAGCGACCTGGCAGCAGTCGAAGCGGCGCTCGTCGAGCGGCCCGCCCGCATCCTGTGGGTGGAGACGCCGAGCAACCCGCTCCTCAAGATCAGCGACGTCGCCGAGCTCGCGCGGCTCGGTCACGCCGCCGGCGCCCTCGTCGTCGTCGACAACACCTTCGCCTCGCCCGCCCTGCAGCAGCCGCTCGACCTCGGTGCCGACGTCGTCGTGCACTCGACGACGAAGTACATCGGCGGGCACTCCGACGTCGTCGGGGGCGCACTCGTCTTCGCCGACGAGGACCTCGCCGGCGAGGTGCAGTTCGTACAGTTCGCCGCCGGGGCCGTCTCGGGCCCGATGGATGCCTGGCTCACGACCCGTGGCATCAAGACGCTCGATGTGCGCATGCAGCGGCACAGCGAGAACGCCCAGGCGATCGCGGAACATCTCGAGGCCCACCCGAAGGTGCAGCGCGTGTACTACCCGGGGCTGACATCGCACCCCGGTCACGAGCTCGCCGCCCGCCAGATGTCGAGCTTCGGGGGCATCGTCTCGCTCTCGCTCGCCGATGCCGCGACGGCCCGTCGTTTCGCCGAGTCGACGAGCCTGTTCACGCTCGCCGAGTCGCTCGGCGGCGTCGAGTCGCTCATGAACTACCCCGACGCGATGACCCACGCGTCGGTGCGCGGAACCGAGCTCGCGGTGCCCGAGGACCTCGTGCGCCTGTCGGTGGGCATCGAGTCGGTCGACGACCTGATCGCCGACCTCGACCGCGCTCTCGCCACCCTCTGACCCTCCGCGCCCCGCCGTCCCCACCGCCCCCGCCGCCCGTTGACTTGCGCCTTGTGCTGAGATCTTTCGGCGTGTCGGCGACAGAGGCCGCAAGTGGGCGGGTGGGGAACGGGGCGGGCGGATGCTGCTCCAACCACCACCGCCACCACCGCCACCACTTCCCTCCGTCCGTTGACTTGCGCCTTGTGCGGAGATGTTCCGGCGTGTCGGCGACACAAGCCGCAAGTGGACGAGGGGGAATGGGGCGGGCGGATGCTGCTCCACCACCGCCACCACCTCCCTCCGCCCGTTGACTTGCGCCTTGTGCGGAGATCTTTCGGCGTGTCGGTGACAAAGGCCGCAAGTGGACGGGTGGGAACGGGGCGGGCGGATGCTGCCGGTCAGTGCGGCAGCACGAGCGAGAGGGCGAACACCCACACGCAGATGAAGGCGAGCATGCCGAGGCTGTACTTGACGGATGCGCGCAGAATGTCGCCCTCGCGTCCGGTCAGGCCGACAGCACCGGCCGCGATCGCGATCGACTGCGGTGAGACGACCTTCGCGACCGTGCCGCCGGCGGTGTTCGCGGCGACCAGCAGCGTCGAGTCGACGTCGATCCGCTCGGCGGTGATGGTCTGCAGGTGCGCGAACAGGGTGTTGTTGTTGACGACCGAGCCGGTGATGAAGACGCCGAACCACCCGATGATCGGCGCGAAGAGCGGAAACAGCATGCCCACCGCCGCGAGCGCGTTGCCGATCGAGGCCGAACCGCCCGAGTAGTTCGCGATGTTCGCGACGATCAGGATGAGCGCGATGAGCACGATCGGCCGCCACAGCTCGCGCACCGTCGCGGCGAACTGCGCGCCGAGCTGAGACGCCGACAGCTGCGGTGTCGTGAAGAAGGTGATGAGCACCGCGATGAGGATCGCCGTGCCCGTCGCGTTGATCGGCGTGAGCGCCCAGGTCGTCGTGACCGCAGTCTCGGCGCCCTCAGGACGCACGACGCCCGTGATGCCGGGGATCGGCACGGTCACCACGAGCCAGGACAACGGCCCGTCCGCGGCGAAGAGGGACTTGAACCAGGGGATGCTCCACACGAAGATCACCCCCGTGAGGATGTAGAACGGGCTCCAGGCGACGACGACGTCGCCGAACTCGTGCTTCTCGATGGCGGGCGGCTCGCCCCCGTCCTCGCGGTAGATACGCTTCGGCTGCCACGCTCGGCCGATCGCGAAGATCGCGACCATCCCGAGCAGACCCGGCACGATGTCGGCGAGCTCGGGGCCGAGGAAGATCAGGATGCCGGCCTGCGTGCCGCTGTACACCGCGCTCACTCCGAGCGTCGCCGGCCAGGTCTCACGGATGCCGCGCCACCCGTCGAGGATCATGACGAGGATGAACGGCACGGCGAAGGTCAGCAGTTGCAGCACGACCACCATGTCGAGCGTGAGGTCCATCAGCTCGACCTCGCCGACCTGCGCACCGACGATCACCGGGATGCCGATCGCACCGTACGCACCGGCCGCCACATTCGCGACGAGCGACAGCATCGCCGCCTTGATCGGGCCGAACCCCAGCTGAACCAGCAGCGCCGCGCAGATCGCGATGGGCACGCCGAAGCCCGCCGCACCCTCGAGGAACGCGCCGAAGCAGAAGCTGATCAGCAGCACCTGGATCCGCTGGTCGGGGGAGATGCCCGAGATGCTCGCGCGGATGACGTCGAAGCGACCGCTCGCGACGGCCAGCTTGTAGAGCCACACCGCCATCACGATGATGTACGCGATGGGCCATACGGCCGTGAGGATGCCGAGCAGTCCCGCCCCGGCGATCGAGCCGACCGGCATCCCGAACGGCCACAGGGCGACGAGCACCTGCAGGCCGACGGCGATGAGCCCGGCGGTGATGCCCTTCAGCTTGAACACGACGAGGCACACCAGGAACACGAGGATCGGGGCGACGGCGAGCAGGGCGGACAGCCAGAGCTGTCCGGTCGGGTCGATCGACTGCATCCACATGGGCGGCTCCTGCTCTGGACGGTCAGCGCTGACCGCCACGCTAGCGGCGGCGCCGCCAGCGGGGGGAGACGGGACGAAGTCAGGCGCAAACACGACGTTCCGACGCCGTCCTCCCGCTCCGTGCACGGTGTGAGGCGGCTTCCGTCACACCCGGTCCTGCCCGTCGCACACCTGCCGCACCGCGGGCCGCGTGAGTACGCTCGGTCGCGTGGACCCCGTCGTCGCAACGCTCGTCATCCTCGTGCTCGCGGTCATCGGGTTCGTCAGCAACAGGGTTCCCCTCGGCGTCGTGGCGATCGGGGTGTCGCTCGCACTGTTCTTCACGGGCGTCCTCACGCTTCCGCAGGCGCTCGCCGGATTCGGCGACCCGATCGTGCTCTTCATCGCGGCGCTGTTCGTTGTGAGCGAGTCGTTGGATGCGACGGGGGTGACGGCGTGGGCGGGTCAGGTGGTGATGGGTCGGGCGGGCACAGGACGCCGACGGCTTCTGCTCGTCGTCGGCGTGCTCGTCGCCGTGCTCACGGCGTTCATCAGCCTCAACGGGGCCGTCGCCGCCCTGCTGCCGCTCGTGGTGGTCGTCGCCGCGCGTGCCGGCATCCCGACCTCGCAGCTGCTCATGCCGCTCGCTTTCGCGTCGCATGCCGGATCGATGCTGCTCCTGACGGGGACGCCGGTGAACGTCATCGTCTCGTCGATCGCCGCAGACAGCGGAGGACGCCGGTTCGGCTACTTCGAGTTCGCGCTGGTCGGGCTGCCGCTGCTGGCGGGCACCCTCATCATCATCGGGCTGTTCGGCTCGCGGCTGCTGCCCTCGCGCAACGGCGCGCTCATGCCGACCGACCTGGCCCGGCATGCCCGGCTGCTGCGCGCGCAGTACGACGTCACCCTGGACACCGGCACGATGCTGGGGCCGGTCAACGGCGTGACCGAGGTCGTCGTGCCGCCGCGCTCTCCGCTCATCGGCGCGCGGCTGTGCACCGGCATGGCGACGCCGAGCGGCGACCTCGTGCTGCTCGCGGCGCGGCGCGGCACGGAGCATCTGACCGGACAGGACATCGTCGTGCAAGCCGGCGACGCCCTCTTGCTGCAGGGCACGTGGGACGACCTCGCGCGCCACACCGAGTCGCCGGCGGCATCCATCATCCCCGTCGACGCGCCCGCCCGGCTGCGACGCTCGGTGCCGCTGGGCAGACGCGCCCCGGTGGCCCTCGCCGTGCTCGCGGCGATGGTCGTCGCCCTGGCGACGGGACTCGTGCCGCCCGCCGCCGTCGCCCTGATCGCGGCCTGCGTCCTGGTGGTCACGCGCACGGTTCCGGTCGCGCAGGCCTATCAGGCGATCCCCTGGACGACGATCGTGCTCATCGCCGGCATGATCCCGCTCGCGACGGCGTTCATCCAGACCGGCGCCGCCGACCTGATCGCGGGAGGCCTGCTCGGGATGATCGGCGACGGCGGCGCGCAGGTGGCGCTGCTCGCCCTGTGCCTGGTGACCGTCGTGCTCGGCCAGCTCATCAGCAACACCGCGACGGTGCTCATCGTCGCGCCCGTCGCCGTATCGATCGCCGCGACGCTCGACGTTTCGGTGCAGCCGTTCATGATGGCGCTCACGGTCGCCGGCGCGGCGGCGTTCCTCACGCCGATCGCGACGCCGGTCAACCTCATGGTGATGGAGCCGGGCGGCTACCGCTTCGGCGACTACTGGAAGCTCGGGCTGCCGCTGGTCGTGCTGTTCCTCGTGGTCGCGGTGCTCTACGTGCCGCTCGTGTGGCCCTTCTGACGCCGGTCGCGCCGCGGCATCCGTCGGTCAGCCGCCCAGCCCCGGCCAGATCTTCGGCATCGCGGTCAGGATCTGCTCGACGCAGATCGCGAGCAGGATGAGGCCGAAGAGCTTCTGGAAGATGTCCATGCCCGCGGGGCCGAGCGCTTTGGCCAGGTAGGGGCCGAAGAAGTAGATGATCGCCGTCGCGACGGCCGACACCAGTACGATGAGCAGCCCCCACAGATAGTCGAGCAGGGCAGGGTTGTCCTTCGCGAACGCGATGACGAGGGCGATCGCGCCGGGGCCGGCGACGACCGGCATCGCGAGGGGAACGATCGCGGGATCGCCGTCGTTCTGCTTCGGCAGGATCGACCCGCTTCTGGTCATCATCGCCCACGCGATCGTCGAGACGAAGAGGAATCCCGCGATCTTGAGCGAGGGCACGTTGATGCCGAAGAACTGCAGGATGAGCGAGCCGAGCACGAGCGAGACGGCGAGCACGGCGAACACGCCGACCCCCGTCATCAGCGCGACCCTCCGCTGCTTCGCGACCGTCATGCCCTCGGTGACGCTCAGGAAGACGGGCAGAGTCCCGACCGGGTTGCAGATGGTGAACAGCGCAACCCCGGCCGTGATGAGCGCGGTCTCGTCGATGATCCGGTCCTCTCGTCGCCGATCACCCTAGCGAGGCGCTCCGAGTCGCGTCCACGCCTCCAACAGCACGCGGCGCAGGATCCGCTCGAACTCGGCACGGCCCGATCGCGGCGGCACCGTCCTGCAGTCGCACGGTCCAGGACGCAGAATGGGGGTGTGGGAGCCGATGACGTCGACGACATCGCCGCGGAGCTGTACGTCCTGCCGCCGGACGAGTTCACCGCGGCCCGCAACGCACGCGCGACGGGGCCGCACGCGAGGTCGGTGAAGGCGCTGCGCAAGCCCACGGTCGCGGCGTGGGCGGTCAACCTGCTCGTTCGCGACGGGCAGCTCGCCGAAGCGGTCGAGCTGTCGGCCGCACTGCGCGACGCGCAGGACGACCTCGACGCGGCGGAGCTCGCGAAGCTCGGCCGCCAGCGCCGCGCGCTCGTCGCCGCCCTCGCGGGAGAGGCCGTGCGCCTCGCCGAACAGGCCGGGACGACCGTCAGCGCCGCAGCACGCGACGACATCGAGAAGACCATCAATGCCGCGATCATGGATGCTGCCGCAGCTTCGGCCGTCCTGACGGGACGCCTCGTGAAGCCGCTCGAGGCGGGCGCGATCGGCGACCTCGCGGGCGCTGTCGGCGGGTCGCTCGCCGGCGTCCCGCGGCCGGCGCCTCGCGACGACCTCGCCGAGCGCCGTGCCCGCAAGGCGGCCGAGAAAGCCGCGCGCGAGGCCGAGCGGCTCGCGGGCGAGGCGGATCGGGAGCTCCGCCGTGCCGCCGCACAGCGCGAGAAGGCGCAGGAGCGCGTCGATCACCTGTCCGAGCGCATCGAAGACCTGCGGCGCGACCTGCACCGGCTCGAGGCCGACGCCGAAGCCGCCGACGAGCAGCTGCGCCTCCGCGACGCCGAGTATGCCGCCGCGGCCGAGCAGGCCCGCGCGGCCGAGAAGAAGGCGGATGCCGCGCGCGAAGCGCTCACCTGAACCGCCTCGGCGGGCATCGGGTGCCCCGATCCGCGGCACGTCCGGGCGGTGAGGGTGAGACGATCCGTGCCAGATCCGCGTGTCCGCGACGCCGGTGCCGGGCTGCGCCCCGCCGGGCCGCCATGCTGGTGCTCACGTGCATCGGCACGGGCAGGAGGAACCATGGACTCCCATATCGTCGGCTTCGTCGCGGTCTTCGGTGCGATGTTCGCGATCGCCAATCCCTTCTCGGGCATCCCGTTCTTCCTCGGCTACACCGCGCCGCTCACGACATGGCAGCAGAAGCTGCTGGGCGCCGTGCTGACGGTCGCGACGGTCTGGGTCGGCGGCGTCATCGTGCTGTACGCGGGCAACGCCGTGCTCGGCTTCTTCGGGATCGACATCGCGGGACTGCGGGTCGGCGGCGGTTTCGTCATCCTGCTCTCGGGCATCGCGATGATGAACACGCACGCCGACGACACGAAGAAGGCGGGGCGCAGCCTGTGGCGGGTCGTCCACGACCTCGTCAAGCGCGGACACACGGCCGTGCACGCCGCGGCATCCGTGCACGCATCATCGACGGATGCCGCATCCTCACTCGCGACGAACGCGGTCAAGGGCGGGCCGGACGCCGTTTCGACGGCCGTGACGCAGGCGGTCGCGGGATCGGCGCCGCCGCCGCCCACGAGCGAGGAGTCCGCCGCGGGCCGGCGAGCCGCGTTCCTGACGCTCATGTTCCCGTTCGCGGTGCCGATGATCCTCGGACCCGGTTTCATGTCGACGATCCTGATCGCGACGGCCGACAACCCCTCACTGACGGTGCTGCTGGCGCTCACGGTGAACGTCGGGATCGCGTTCGTCGTCTTCCTGCTCGCTACTCCGATCCGGGCCGTGCTGGGCACGTTCGGCATGAACATCCTGCTGCGCCTGGTCGGTCTCATCGTCATCGTGCTCGCGTTCGAGATCATGGCCGCGGGCCTCGTGAAGCTGTTGCCGGGTCTGGCCGGGGCGGCGAGCTGACATGTGCCGCTGGTTGGCCTATCTGGGAACGCCCGTCGCCCTCGAAGACGTGCTCGTCAAACCCGACCACTCGCTCATCGACCAGAGCCTGCTCGCGCGCGAGCTGTACCTGCCGGGCGCCGCGATGGCATCGCAGTTCCGCCGCCGGGCGTTTCCGACCAACGGAGACGGGTTCGGTATCGCGTGGTCGGGTCGCGGCGGCGCGCTCGGTCAGTACCGCCAGATCACGCCAGCGTGGGACAGCCGCAACCTCAGGGACCTCGCCGCCCACATCGAGTCGGGATGCTTCCTGGCCCATGTCCGCGCGGCGCCCGGCGGCACCATCTCGGAGCAGAACACGCATCCGTTCGTGCACGACGGGTGGATGTTCCAGCACAACGGCGAGATCAGCGGGTTCGATCAGGTGCGCCGTGAGCTGACGTTCGAGATCGATCCCGGTCTATACCCCCGTCTGCTCGGCACGACCGACAGCGAGGTGTGTTTCTTCCTCGCTCTCACCTACGGCCTCGCCGCCGACCCGGTCGCCGCGCTCACCCGCATGGTCGGTCGCGTCGAGCGGGCGCGGAAAGAGCACGGCATCGCGGAGCCGTTCCACGCCACGATGTGCGCGTCCGACGGTGATCGGCTCGTCGTGCTGCGGTGGACGAGCCCCGACGCGGGGCCGGCTCCCTCGCTCTTCCACAGCGTCGGGCCGGAGACGCTGCACGTGGCCACGGGTGTCGTCGAGCCGCTGCCCGCCGACGCTCAGATCGTCGTCTCCGAACCGCTCGAGCTGCACTGGAGCAGGCGGCACTGGCAGGAGGTGCCCGAGGCGACTGTCGGCGTCTTCACGCGAGGCGCGCCGCCGCGGTTCTCACCGCTCGTCGTCTGAGCGGACACGGCATCGCTAATGTGATGCCGTGGACGATCTCGAGCCGACGCTGCTGGTGATCCCGCTGCTCGCTGTGCTGGCTCCGATCCTCGCCCGAGGGCTGCACCGCTGGGTGCGCATCCCCATCGTCGTGTTCGAGCTCGTGCTCGGCATCGCGGTCGGTCCGAGCCTGCTCGGCTGGGCGCAGCCGTCGGCGTTCGTCGACACCCTCGCGCAGTTCGGCGTCGCGATGCTGTTCTTCGTCGCGGGGACCGAGATCGACGTCGCGTCCTTCCGCGGTCGCGGCGGCCGCACGGCGGGCGTCGGCTGGCTCGTGAGCCTCGCCGCCGGCATCGGCCTCGGCTGGATGATCGCGCCCGGCGAAGCCGCCGTCATCATCGGCGTCGCACTGTGCTCGACCGCGCTCGGCACGATCCTTCCGATCCTGCGCGATGCGCGCGAGCTGCGCACGCCGTTCGGCCGGGCGGTGGGCGCGGTGGGAGCGGTGGGCGAGTTCGGGCCGCTCGTGGCGATATCGATCTTCCTCGGCGGACGCGACCCGGGGCTGTCGACCGTGGTCCTCGCCCTCTTCGCCGTCGTCGCGGGCGCGGCGATCTGGCTCGCGTTCCGCGTGCCCGTCGGAGCGATGCACCGCGCCGTGAACGCCACCCTGCACACGTCGGGACAGTTCGCGATCCGGTTGGTCTTCCTCGTGCTCGCCGCCCTCGTCGTGTTGAGCATCGTGCTCGACCTCGACATGCTCCTCGGCGCATTCGCCGCGGGCATCGTGTGGCGTCTCATGATGCGCGATGCCGCGCCTGCCGACCGCGAGGCGGTCGAGAGCAAGGTCGAGGGGGTCGCCTTCGGCTTCCTCATCCCGATCTTCTTCATCTACACCGGCATCACGTTCGACCTCGATGCTCTGCTCGCCGAGCCCCTGCTGCTCGCCGCCGTGCCGGTCACCGCTCTCGTGCTCGTCATCGTCCGCGGCATCCCGTCGCTGTTCGCGGCGCCGGACGGGTCGTCCCGCCGCGACCGCGTCGCCCTGGGCCTCCTCGGTGCGACGGGACTGCCGATCATCGTCGCCGTGACCGCGATCGGCGTCGCCGAGGGCGTGCTCACGTCGGCCGCGGCGTCGGTGCTCGTCGGCGCCGGCATGCTCTCGGTGCTCGTCTTCCCCCTCGTCGCCATGGCGCTGCGTCGCCCGCAGCCCGAAGAGACCGTCGTGCCGTCCGAGGCCGAAGCGTGAGCGTCGCGGCGATCCTCGCCGACGCGCGCCGGCGGCTGGCGGATGCCCCGCGCGAAGGGCTCGGCGAACAGGTCCACCCGCGCCGCATCCTCGGGATCGCTCGGGCGCCGCGGATCGTGCCGCGGGGTTCGGCATGGCGCGTGGGCGTGCTGCTGCTGTCAGAGGACGCGGTGTATGCCGTCGGCGACATCCTGCGGGCGCGCGAAGAGGTGCGCCGCGGATTCACGGCCGAAGCGCAGCGCCGCCGCGCAGCCCTGGCCGCGGCCGCCCGCCGCGGTGGATTCGCCGAGGGCGCGACCGTGCACATCGGCTGGCGGATGCTGGATCCTGTCGCCGTCGATACGGGTGGGGCCTCCGGTCCTCTCGCGCTCGTCGATGGCGTGCCGAGCGTGAAGTGGAGTGCCTCGGGGGGCTACACGCCGCTGCAGGGCTACCTCGATGACCGCATCGCGCTGCTGCTCGACCACCCGCTCGATGGGTGACTCGCCACGTGTCAAGCCCCTGACCGCACGCGCGGGATTCCGTACGCTCGCAGGATGGCCGCTTCGTCGAAGGACCTCACCCGCCAGATCGCCGTCATCTCCGCGACCGTGTTCATGGTCATCTCCTCGCTCGCCGGCAGGGGGCTGATCGGCGACACCCCGGTCGAAGACGCGCAGGGCGGCGCGCTCGATTCCGACGCGACGCTGCTCACCCCCGCCTCGACGGCGTTCGCGATCTGGAGCGCCATCTACGTGCTGATGATCGGGTACGCGATCTGGCAGGCGCTGCCGAACCAGCGCACGCGCGAGAGGCAGCGTGCCATCGGTTGGTGGATCGCGCTGTCGGCCGTGCTCAACGGCGTCTGGATTCTGCTCGCCCTGTATACGACGCTGCTTGTGAGCGTCATCGGCATCGTCGCGCTGCTCATCGTGCTGTGCATCGCCTTCCAGCGCACGGTGGCCTACCCCGCCGAAGGCTTCCTCGATTCGTTCCTGACCGACCTGAGCGTGGGGCTGCATCTGGGGTGGGTGTCGCTCGCGACGGTGGCCAACGTGTCGGCCTGGCTCACCGAAGAGGGTCCGGCCGAGTGGGCTGATGCCGGAACGCCTATCGGGGTCGCCGTCGTGATCGTCGTCGGGCTGATCGGGCTCGCCGTCGCGTGGCGGTCGGGTTGGCATGTGTCCCCCGGTCTCGCCCTCGCGTGGGGCCTGGGGTGGGTCGCCTACAACCGACTTGCGCTCGAACCCCGTGACACCGCGATCGGTGTGACGGCGATCATCGTCGGCGTCCTCGTGATCCTCGTACCGGTGGTCGCGACGCTCGCCAGCCGCGTCGTCGGCGCCCGCAACGCCGAGGCGTGAATCAGGCCGGCCTGAACCGTTTCGCGAACGCGCGCAAGAGACGCGGGGGCTCGGTGACGGATGCCGCCAGCACGCGCCCCGCGACGACGTCGTAGTCGTCGGTGTCGAAGTAGCCGTCGTCGCGGTACACCGCCATGCGATCCACGAGCGCGCGCGGGGTGAGCTCGGGGTGGAACTGCGTCGCATAGAGGTTGTCGCCGACGCGGTACGCCTGCACGGGGCAGGCCTCGTTCGTCGCGAGCAGGACCGCCCCCGGAGGGGCGACACCGGCGCCCTCCTTGTGCGCCGTGAGCGCCGTGAACCGGTGCGCGAGGCCGCCGAAGAGGGGGTCCGTCGCGCCGTCATCGGTGAGCTCGACGACCGTGGGCCCGGTGTCTTCGGGGTGTGCGCGGCTGACTTCGCCGCCGAGGAGCCGCGTCACGATGCCGATGCCGTAGCACGTGAACAGCGACGCGGTGCGGCCCTCGAGCGTGGCCTGCGCGAGCTCGGCGAGTTCGCGCTCGACGCGCAGCTGCGTGTCGGGCTTCGTCGATTCGGGGTCGGTCACGCTGAACGGGCTGCCGCCGACGACGAACCCGCTGTAGCGCTCGAGGGCGTCACCGGGCAGGGGCGCCCCGACGAGGTCGTGCGAGTCGATGCCGTCGACATCGAGCCGTGCCCCGGCCCGGAACGACTCGTACTCGGCCTCGGCGGCCTCGCGCTGCGGTCGCACGCAGACATAGAGCAGAGGGGCGGTCGTCATGGCGCGAGTCTAGGTCGACCCGTGCGGGGTTGCGAGTCGGACGCTGTGTCGCCGCACGGGGCTGCGGCGCGACCCTGAACAGTCCCAGACGTGAGCGTGCTGCGCATCCCCGGTATAGAGAACCCCGTTCCGCGCTGCTCGGGCCGATGTATCAGACTCGGGGTTTCGTGCTCTGGATCGGTGTGGACACAATGGGCGTCATGACGCACACCGGCTCCGAGGCATCCGCCCCTTCGACCGAGCCGAGTCGCTGGGAGCGCGCCGCCGACCTCTTCGAGAGGTGGCGGGCGGGCGATCGTCGCTCCATGGACGATCTCGTGCGCCTCATGACACCGGTGCTGTGGCACGTCGTGCGTGCGTACGGCCTCGAACGCACGCTCGCCGAAGACGTCGTGCAGACGGCCTGGCTCACGCTCGTGCGCCGTCACGCGACGATCACGCAGCCGCGTGCCGTTGCCGGCTGGCTGACGATGTGCGCGCGCCGCGAAGCATGGCGGGTGAGCAGACTGCACAGACGAGCGGATGCCACCGATGCCGACACCCTCGAACCGCACCTGCCGACGGGGGAATCCGCCGAGCGCACGGCCGTGCGCGACGACGAGACCCGCCGGCTGTGGGCGGGCGTCGGCTCGCTCGATGAGCGATGTCGCCGGCTGCTGCGCGTCGTGGCGTTCGAGGAGCGCCCCGACTACGCACGCATCGCCGAGGACCTGTCGATGCCGGTCGGATCGATCGGGCCGACCCGACAGCGGTGCCTCGGCAAGCTCCGCAAGAAGCTCGAGGGCGAAGGATGGGGAGAGGGCCGTCATGGCAACTGAGGATTTCGCCGCGGACGCGGCACTGTTCGCACGACTGCGCGGCGTGTGGGAGGCCGTCGATCCCGCACCGGCCGATCTCGTCGACCGCATGGTCGCGGCCGTCGCGGTCGAGGACCTGTCGCACGAGTACGCGCTGCTGACCCTCGTCGAGGCGTCGGAGCGCGCAGCCGTGCGCACCGGGAGCGACGCCTCGACGCTGCAGTTCAGCGACGGCACGACGACCGTCCTGCTGCACGTCACCAAGGCGGCCGGGCAGACCCGCCGCATCGACGGCTGGGTCGACGTCCCCGCACTCGCCGTGCGGTTGGTCCAGGATGGACACGAGGAGACGGCGCAGTCGAGCGAGCACGGACGGTTCGCCTTCGCCGACGTCGCCGCCGGCCTCTGGCGGCTGCGGCTCGCGGTGAAGGATGCCGCGGGCGACATCCGCGACTTCCAGACCCCGCAGTTCGAGGTCTGACCCGACGAAAGGCGTGCTCATGGCGGACGACCCCGGCTTCCGGTCCTGGCGGGAGCGTGAGGCGGCCGCGCTGCCTCGCGGTGTCGCGCTGGATCCGCGGCGCGACCCGGTTCCCGGGATCCCGGCCTTCGGCACGGTGTACGCCGCGGGGCACCTGATCATCTCGGGCGAGCCCGGCGACGCGCACGCGGTGCTGCGGGAGGCCGCCGCCGAGCTCGGCTGGGACGTCGAGCTCGAGACCATCCGCAAGAACGGCGAGCAGCTCACGCGGGCCCGCATCGTGCAGGCGCCCAACCCGCAGCGCGACGACGAGCCCGTGCCGCCGATCGACGCGTGGCGGCTTCTGCAGCACGCGCGCCGACGAGCGCTCGAGCCGCGCCGCAAGAAGCGAGGAAAGCGCGACGAGGACCCGCAGCTGGCCGACGCGAAGCGCCGCATCTCGCTCGCGGCATCCCGATCCCTCGATCGCTCGGTGCGGGAGCGGACCGCCGAGTCCGAGCGCGACGCCATCACGGGCGACGCGGCCCTGCGCCGCACGGGTCTGGACCACGTGCTCTCGGTCGCGCCGATCGGACTCAACCCGCACGGCAAGACGAACCCGCACGGCAAGACCAATCCGCACGGCAAGACGAACCCGTCGGGTACCGACGGATACGCCTACCCGGGCACGGGCGGCCTCGAGGTCGTCGACTACATCGGCCCGGCACCCGTGCGCACCCGGCCGCTCGCCCGCGGCGGGCGCCGCCCCGTCATCGCGTACTTCGACACGGGATGCGGCGTGCACGACCCGTGGCTGCCGCCCGAGACCGGATCCGGCGACATCGTCCGGCGACGTCTGCCGTCGCCCACGCGCCCCGGCGAGGTGATCGGCGTCGAGGACCCGCTCACCGACCCCGAGGTGTACGGCGATCAGACCGGTCCGCGCGACGGCTACCTCGACGACGCTGCCGGCCACGGCACGTTCGTCGCCGGCATCCTGCGGCAGGTGTGCCCCGAGGCCGACCTCGTCTCGATCCGGGTCGCCGACAGCAACGGCACGGTGCTCGAGAGCGAACTCATCGACGCGGTCGAAGAGCTCGCGGTGTGGGCCGAGAGCAATCCGCTCGACGTGGTCAACCTGTCGCTCGGCTACTACCACGAGACCCCCGAGGACGGCCTGTTCTCACTGCGGCTCTATGACGCGCTGCGGCGCCTGCGCGCGCTCGGGGTCATCGTCGTGTGCTCGGCGGGCAACGACGCGACCGACCGCCCGACCTTTCCCGCGGCGCTCTACGGCTGGGGCGACACCGATCTCGGCATCACCGAGAAGAAGGGGCTCGCGCGGCACCTCGCGGTGGGGGCGCTCAATCCGCAGCGCACGTCGGTCGCGCTGTACAGCAACATCGGCCCGTGGGTGAACGCCTACGGACGCGGCACCTCGGTGCTCAGCGCCTTCCCCGCCCTGATGGGCGGCGTGCAATCGGGGTCGAGCGCCGACCTGCTCGGTCGCCGGCGGCAGAGCCTCGACCCCGACGACTACTCGGCGGGATACGCGATCTGGAGCGGCACCTCGTTCGCCGCACCCTACGTCGCGGCCCGCATCGCGACGGCGCTCGTGCCCGGGCTCATGGCGAACTCCGCGCACAAGCCACGCGACATCGTCGGGAAGGCGCTCGCCGAGATCGCGGCCGAGGACGGCTCGCGCATCGAGCCCTGACGATGCGCGGCCCGCCGCGACGGGCCATCATGTGAAGGTGACCGCGAGCGCCGAAGACCTCTCCGCGCGCGGTGTCGAGCTCGTCAACGCGGGCCGGTACACCGCGGCCCGGGCGGTGCTGGCGGATGCCGCGGCCGCGGCCGCGCGCGACGGCGACAGCGACGTGCAGGCCAGGGTGACCGGCACGACGGCGTACCTGCTCGCGCGACTCGGAGATGTGGACGGCGGCGTCGCGCTGTGCCGCCAGGCGATCGCGCGCACCGACCTCGGCCAGGACACCCGCGCGATCCTCGCGGGGCAGATGGGTGCGCTCGAGCTCGAGCGAGGCGCGCTGGACAGCGCCGTCTCGTGGCTCACCGACGCGATCGACGCCCTCGACGGCGACCCCGTGCGCTCGGCCAACATGCGGATGAACCGCAGCGTGGCGGACATGCAGCGAGGACGGTGGGAGGCCGCCGCCGACGATCTGCACTGGGCCGAAGCCGCCTACCGGGCGGCAGGTCGCGCGCTGGAAGCCGAGCAGGCGGTGCACAACCGCGGCTATGTCGCGATGCTCTCGGGCGACCTCGTGACGGCGCTGTCGCTCATGCAGTCCGTCCGCGAGCCGCTCGATGGGGAGTCCGACTTCTGGGCGGCCGTCAATGAGCTCGACCACGCCGAGGTCCTGCGCGACGCGGGGTTGCAGACCGAGGCGGAGCACGCGCTCGCGAACGTCGTGCATGTCCTCGGCCGGCACCGCGCGCCCGGCGAGCGCGCTCGCGCCGAATACCAGCTCGCGCGCTCGCTGCTCGATCACGATCCGGCGCGCGCGGCGGCCGTCGCGCACGCATCGGCGCGCCGGTTCCGGGGGCAGGGCAGTCACGCCTGGGCGGCGCGTGCCGACGGGATCCGGCTGCGCGCCCGGCTGTCGCACGGTCGGCTCGACCGCGCGGGGACGCCGCTGACGCCCGGTCGTCCCCCGTCCCCGGTCGCCGTCGCGGCGGTCGTCGAGGCGCTCGAGACGCACGGGTTTCCGCACGACGCCGCCGCGCTGCGCCTGACCGCGGCGCTGGACGCGCTGCGACGTGGTGGGGACCCCGGCATCCGCGGTCCGCGCCTGCGCGCCGGCACACCGCTGGACATCGCGATGCTGTCGCACGAAGTCGCCGCCGAGCGCGCCCGGCGCGCGGGTCGCGAGAGTGACGCGCGACGGCGCGCGGCGCAGGGCATCGACCTGCTCGAGCAGTCGCAGCGGCTCGGGGCGAGCCTCGAGCAGTCCGGCTCGATCGCGCGGCAGGGGCTCGGCCTCATGATGACGGGGCTCGCGTCGGCGTTGCGATCGGGTCGACCCGACATCGTGTTCGAGTGGTCCGAGCGTTCGCGGCACCTGCACACGCAGGTCGTGCCGCTGCGACCGCCGCCCGATCCCGTGCTGGCGTCCGAGCTCGAAGAGCTGCGCCGCATCCGTCTCGCGGACCCGGACGGCGATTGGCTGACCGATGCGCGCGTCGACGTGCTGCGCGCTCGCGCGCGGGAACGGCAGTGGGCCCGAACGCGCACGGCCGCCGTGCACGACCGCGTCACGCTGGGCCGCGCGCAGGCGGCCCTCGACGAGGACACCGTGCTCATCTCGTTCGTCTTCGACGGGCGGGCGTTCGTCGCTCTCGTCGTCGATCGCGATTCGGCCCGGCTCGTCGACATCGACGCATCGCGCGTGCGGACCGCGATCGAAGGTCTGCGCGCCGACCTCGACGTCTCGGCGGCGGTGCGATCGGGCCCCATGGCGGCCGTCGTGCAGCAGGCGCTCGCCGGGCGACTCGAGCAGCTCTCGCACGAGACCGTCGGGCGAGCATTGGCCGGTGCACGGGATCCGGCGCGCGTCGTGCTGACGGCGCCCGGGCTGTTGGCCGGGATTCCGTGGACGATGCTGCCCGCCATGCGGGGGCGCGCGCTCACGATCGCGCCTTCGGCGTCGCGCTGGGTGGCCGAGTCGGCGGCGCGCCCTCGCCGCGCGGCGCGGGCCGTGTTCGCTGCCGGTCCGCGCGTCGCGCGCGGTGACGAAGAGGTCCTCACCGCCGCCGGCACGTGGGGCGAGCACGTCGTGCTGCACGGCGCCGAAGCGACGGTCGCCGCCGTCACGGCGTCGGCGACGACCGCCGACGTGCTGCACATCGCCGCGCATGGCCGGCACGCCGCCGACCATCCCCTCTTCTCCGGTCTCGAGCTCGCCGACGGCACCCTGTTCGGCTACGACGTCGACCTCATCCCGGACGTGCCGCAGACGGTCGTGCTGTCGGCGTGCGAAGTCGGCCGCTCGACGGTGCGCTGGGGTGAGGAGGCGGTCGGCATGACGCGCGTCTGGCTGCACGCCGGCGCGCGGGCCGTCGTCGCGGCTCCCGTCGCCGCCGCCGACGACGTCGCGTGCGAGGTGCTCGGCGCGATGCACGCGGGCCTCGCGGCGGGTGAGACACCCTCGGCGGCGCTCGCGTCGGCGACGTCGCGCACCGGCATCCTCGCGCCCTTCCAAGTGCACGGGACGGGATTCTGAGAAATCTTCTCGGCGGCATGTATCAGCGCGACATGAGGGTGCTCTTCTCATAGCGGACGGTCTATGCCGACGAGACGCAGGGGTTCTCGTCGTCGGGGGCACCGAAGACACTGGGGCGCACGTTCGTGCGTGTCGTCGGAGGCCGATCCGTCGGGGGATGTCGCGGTTCGGATCCGCTCGCGACATCCCCCGGATCACTTGACCGCGAGACTGCAACGGCACGCCGAGACAGCGGGTGAACCCCGCAGTCTCGGCCGCCCGTTGCAGTCTCGCGGCCGGTGCTCCGGCCGGGGCTCCGGCCGGGGCGGGCGGAGCCTCACCACGGGGGAGGGCGCAGGCCAAGGGTGCGGGCCCCTCGCTACGGGCCGGGCCCCGACCCACGGGCCGGGCCCCGCGCTACGGGCCGGGCCCCGCGCCATGTGCCGGGCCCCTCGCCACGTGCCAGGGCGCCGCGCCAGGGGTCAGGAGCGGGACGAGTTCGCCGTGCGACCGCGCACGATGCCGACGAATGTCTCGACCGACGGCGTCGTGCGATCGGCGACCCAGGCCAGGGCCACGGTCGAGGCGGGTCCGTCGCGCAGGGGGCGCGAGGCGGCATCCTTGCGCTGGTGCAGCCGGGCGAGCGACATCGGCACGACGAGGACGCCGACACCCGCGGCGACCGTCGCGATCGCGTCTTCGGTCGTCGCCGGAGTCTCGAAGGCCGGCGTGACGGCATCCGGCACCGTGACGCGCAGTACATCGTCGAGGGGCGTGATCACGACCTCGCCCGCGAGGTCTGCGAGGGTCAGCTCGTCGGCCGCCGTGAGATGGGACTCGCTCGAGGAGACGACGACGGGCACCTCGTCATAGAGCGCGATGACGTGCAGCCCGTCGCGGTCGATCGGCAGTCGCACGAGCGCGGCGTCGACCTCGCCGGCGATGAGCGCCGCGCGCTGGTCGGCGACGGCCAGCGGTACGAGGTCGATCGGTTCATGCGGCATCCGCTCGATCCAGCGATCGACCCACGTGCCGGGCGTCGCGCCCGGGATCATCCCGAGGCGGAAGGGGCCCGTCGAGACCGGGCGGGCCGGAGCGACCTGCGCTCGGGACTCACGAGATGCGGATGCCGCGCGCTTCGACTTCGGCGCCGGCTTGCGCCCATTCCCTCGGGCCTTCGCGCCTTTCGCCATGTGCTCCAGCGTATCGCCGGGGTCCGCCGCATCCTTCCGCGGCGTCGCGAAGAGAGATCAGCGCGGGGACTTCTCGCCGCGGTAGTCGATCGCGCTGGCGGTGAGCGGTGTGGCGAGAGCCGCCGAAACCAGCAGCACTCCGAGGACGAAGAGCACGCCACCGAACTCGGGGATGTTGAACGACAAGCCCATGACGTACATTCCGCCGATGAGCAGGATGAAACTCAACGCAAACAACATCGCGCCACCTCCCTTGGTGATCCTCACTCTAGGGCCGGCGCCCTGTTGAGGCCACCCCGTATCGAAGCCGTCACGGACAGTGCATGAGCGGCTTTGGCCCCGACCGGTCGAACGTGTGCTGATTCACGGGGTGACCGCACAGCGGGCACGCCCGCTCGGCCCGAACGGCGGCGCTCGGCGGGGGCGTCGTCTCGTAGGGCCCCACCGAAGCGGGACCCGCGTATCGGATCAGCTTCGAGTTCCACCACGCGTACCAGCCGCCGGCCTCTTTCACCCGCTGTCGGAGCGGACGCCGCGGCTCGGGTCGGTCGGTTCTCTCGCTCATGATGCTTAGTGTACTAATCATCAGGGTGCGATACAATCCGGGCATGAGCTCACCGTCCACGGACGTCGCCGACGACCTTCTCCTGCTCGAGAACCAGCTGTGCTTCGCGATCGTGACGGCGGCACGCAACATCGTCGCGCTCTATCGGCCCGTGCTCGAGCCGCTCGGTCTCACCCACCCCCAGTACCTCGTCATGCTCGCGCTCTGGGAGCGCTCGCCGCGCTCGCTGCGCGACCTGGCAGAAGACCTGGCCATGGAGCCGGCGACGCTGTCGCCCCTCGTGAAGCGCCTCGAGGCGCAGGGGCGGGTGGCGCGCTCGCGCCGTCCCGAGGATGAGCGGATGCTGGACATCACTCTGACCGAGTCCGGTCGTGCGCTGCGGGCTCAGGCGCTGCGCGTCCCGGAGCAGATTCTCGAAGCGGTCGGGATGGACGTGGCCGACCTCGTGCGGCTGCGCGACGGGCTCGTTCCCTTCGCCGGTCGCCGCCGGTCGGACTGACGGCTCGCACGGGGGCGTGGGCGCTGCTTGCTCCCGGGGTCGTCGTGATGCTCAGCGCGTCGATCGCGGCGACGTTCACCGACCCGCTGACGTGGCGGGCGATCCTCGTCATCTCTCTCGCTGCTCGCGATCCTCGTGGGAGCATCGCGGCGTCTCGCGGCGCCGTTCCTCATCGGAATCGTCGTGCTGCCGGTCGAGAACGTCTTCGCGTTCGCCGTCCAGATCGGACGCGGGATGCGTCGATGCCGTGGTGGATCACCCTCGCGGTCGTCGGCGCCGTGCTGCTCATCATCGCGGTGACCTACGACCGTCGCGCCGGCGTGCAGGCGGGTCTGGCCGCACGGCTGCGCGAGCTCGCCTGAGATGCGGGTTCGGGTCAGGACACCGCCCCGAACGCGGGGGCAGAGCAGGCCGGAACCGCGGCGACGGCGGGTCGGGATCAGGCCGCCAGGCGCAGGCCTCGCTGGTCGGTCGCGACGCGCTCGCCGTCGGCGATCGTCTCGTCGTCGCCGATGAGTGACCCCACGGCGACCCGGGCACCGATGCCGACCTGCGTGCGGATGCCGATCTTCGCGCCCGCGCCGATCGCGGCACCCGTGCAGATGTGCGCGTGCGGCGCGATCTGCGCCTCTGGGCCGATGACGGCATCCGTCTCGACCCACACTCCGCGGCTGACGCGTGCGCCGGCCGCGATCTGCACACCCGGTTCGACATACGCACCCGCCTCGACGACGGCCGACGGGTGCACCTTCGCGCCGTGCGCGACGAGTCCCCGGCCGTTGACGTGCTTGCGGTAGCGCAGCACTTCTCCGTGGTCGTTCTCGATGTCGATGTAGTTCTTGCCCACAGATCCCTCCCGATCAAGCGAACAATGACATAACCTCGCCGAGCCCCGTTCCATTCCCGCGTGGCATACTTCGCCCGTGGCGGACATCGAGATGGCGACGATTCCGGCGGGATCGGTCGTCCTGCACGATGCGCGCCGTACCCGGCGGTGGAGCGTCGCCCTCGAGCCGTTCGAGATCGGGGTGTATCCCGTGACGCAGGCGCAGGTGGCCGAACTGCTCGGCGAGACGGCGACGCAGCCGCGGCGTCCGGCCGTCGAGGTCAGCTGGTTGCGCGCCGTGCGACTGTGCAACGCGGCATCCGAATGGGAGGGCTTCGATCCCGCCTACACGTTCGACGGCGAGCAGGTCACGTGGCACGTCGACTCCGACGGCTACCGGCTGCCGACCGAGGCGGAATGGGAGTACGCGTGCCGTGCGGGCTCGACCGGCGCCCACTACGGCCCGCTCGCGGACGTCGCCTGGACCGCGGCCGACGGCGTGAGCGCCCCGCAGCCGGTCGGCGGGCGGCATCCCAATCTCTTCGGACTCTTCGACACGCTCGGCAACGTGTGGGAATGGTGCTGGGATCTGCTCGATCCCGCGCGCTACGACGACTACCGCGTGTTCCGCGGGGGCGGATTCGCCGACGACGCGTGGAGTGTGCGGGCGTCGGTGCGGCGCGGCGGCGCGCCCCGGATGCACCACGACGATGTCGGATTGCGCTTCGCGCGCGGCGGCTTCGACGGGACCGACGCGGCGCAGGGATGGTCGGCGCGTGTCGACGACGAGCGGGCCTCCCTCGGAGGGCCGCTGCCGCCGGGATGGACACCGCGGCGCTGAGTCGGTGCGGTGGCGTCGGGGTCATCCAGTCTTGCGGTCGCGCTTCTTGGCGACGAACTGCCCGAGAGTGAGCCCCTTCAGCAAGTCTGCGGGCGCGATGTCCTGCGCGACGGCGATGCGGACGAGGGTGTGGATACTCGGCGTGGCGTGATCGCGCGCGTGCCTGCGGAGGAGTCGATCCCGGTGCGCATGTCGTGCGTCTTCTTGTGGCGCCGTCGAATCTGGGCGATTTGCCGACCGATGTGTGCGGCGGCGGATGACGGGTCTCGAGCACCCGTCACGCGTGGTCACCCTGGGGTGTTTGTGCCAGGGCGGCTCCAGCGGGTGCTGATGCCTCTCGGCCTCCTCTCGATAGAAGGGGGGGGCCGATGGTCGACGAACAGCTGGTGAAGTCGCGTCGGCGCGTGCAGATAACGGTGGGGTTTCACGCCGCTGCCGACTTCGTCCACACCGGCGCCGCTCGAGGAGTTATCCACAATGCATGGGAACACCGCTTCGAATGTCGGAGGGTGTGGTCATACTTGTGGCATGAGCTTCCTCGAAGATCTTCGCGACAGGGTCGAAAGGCTCGCCGTGTTCGCGGAGCTCGATGTGGCCACTGCCGAGCTGCCGGCATCCGCGACCCAACTCAGCGATTCTTCCGTGCGCGACCTGCTCTCCGAGGCGACAGGACTCATCAAGCAGGCGACCACTCTGCAATCGATCCTGGCAGGCATCGCCTCTGCGCGGTCCGGGCGCGAACGAGGGCACAAGGGCTTCACGCAAGAGACCGGGCATCGTAACGCGGTGGAGTTCATCCGCGACCTGACCGGCACGACGCGCGGCGAGGCGATCCGCGCCGTCAAGGTCGGCGAGGCCCTGCTCGACGGGGCCGGAGTGCCGGGCGACTCGACTGATGCTCCCGATCCGGATGCCGCACCCGCCACTCCGTCGTGGCATCAGCCGCTGAGCGACGCACTGCTGGGCGGGCTGCTCTCCACCGCGCAGCACCATGCGATCCGAGGTGGTCTCGGCGAGCCCCCGCAGATCGATGGTCGCGACTGCGCAGCGGTGGTTGACGTGTGGCGGGCGGCGGCGCGCGAGCTCGCACTCGAAGCCGCCGAGTGCACGGTCGAAGACCTCGGCGCCCGTGCTCGGTCGCTGCGAGACATGCTCGATCCGGCCGGCGCCGAGGAGCGCTTCGCCGCGAGGTACGCCAAGCGATCGTTCCGGTGGTCGACGACGTCCGACGGCCAGCGGCAGGCGCACATAACGTTCGACGACGAGATGGGCGAGTGGGTGCGTGGCGTGATGGATGCTGCGCTGTCGCCCCGCCGCGGTGGCCCGCGCTTCGTCGCGGCAGAGGAGAAGGCCGCGGCCGACGCACTCGTCACCGATCCGCGCACGAACGAGCAGCTCGCCTATGACTTGTTCACCGATGTCCTCCGCGCTGGAGCGCTGGCCAGCGCCGACGACGTCTTCGGCGTGAAAGAAGCCGGCGTGCGCCTCGTCGCGATCCAGGATGCCGTGTCGGGTGGCGCGTCCCAGCGTGATGCCTTCGACCGACTGCGCACGACTGCTCACACCGAGGACGGACTCGTCACGCTCCCCGGATCGGTGC
Source organism: Microbacterium sp. NPDC055357 (assembly GCF_053644835.1). Taxonomy (NCBI): domain Bacteria; kingdom Bacillati; phylum Actinomycetota; class Actinomycetes; order Micrococcales; family Microbacteriaceae; genus Microbacterium; species Microbacterium sp. NPDC055357. The sequence goes on from NZ_JBSHLZ010000001.1 coordinate 55,747, forward strand.
TCGATCGGGCGCTCTGCGTGAATGGATCCGTGAATCTGACCGTCGACACCTCCGGCAACCCGCTGGATGTCGGCCGCGAAGCACGCCTGTTCACCCGGAAGCAGCGGATCGCGCTCGCCGTGCGAGACGGAGGGTGCTTGTGGCCCGGATGCGACAGGCCTCCCGCCTACTGTGAGGCGCATCATTGCGAGCACTGGGCCGACGGTGGCCGGACCGACTGCACGTCGGGTGTACTGCTCTGTCGCTTCCACCATCTGAACCTGCACAACGGCGGATGGCGTATCGGACGAGCTGATGGCGGCTTCGTTCTGCATCTTCCACCGGGTATCGCGGGCGAACCGATACCGCTCCGATCGAGATCGGCGCTGCGATGGCTCTGGGATCCGCCACCCGAACGGACTGGCTGGCGAGAGGCGGCGTAGCGCGGATGGCGCCGTGATTCGGCAGGGCGATGGGCGGTGTCTGGCGGCACCGACTTCGCTTTCGCGTTGGTCAGGTCCTGCAACCCGGCCTGCAGCGTCCGCCGGAACGCGCCGGGGTGGGCGAGGTCGGGAGCGGGATCGGCGAGGACTTCACCGAGCGGAGTCGTCGGGACAGACCTGGTTGTGGGTCATCGTGGGATCTCTGCTGTGCTTCTTGCCGGAAACAACTGGTCATCCACGATGGCCCTTCGACGTCACCGGCGACGAGAGCCCCCGCAGGAAGTGGCAACACGCTCTGGGGGCTCGCCCGGCGACGGACGGGTCGAGCGGTGGTTGTCTGGACGGGCGGCGACGGACGGGGCAGGCGATGCGTGACAGGGCGAGGGGTGCGCGGGCGGGCGATGCCTGACAGGGCGAGCGATGCCGGGCACCAGACGACGTTGCGCTGCGGGTCGAGCGATGGCTGTTTGGACGGAGGGCGACTGACTGGGCAGGCGATGGCTGCCTGGATGGGCGGCGACTGACAGAGCGAGCGATGCCTGACAGGTCGAGCGATGCGTGGGCACGGCTGGCGTATACGATGCGGATCCTTCCGACGATGTTCAGGTCGGGCAGACGGTGCGCCAGAAGACGGTGCGCTACGGGTCGAGCGATGGCTGTATGGACCGGCGGCGACGGACGGGTCGAGCGATGGCTGTTTGGACGGAGGGCGACTGACTGGGCGGGCGTTGGCTGTCTGGACGGGCGGCGATTGACGAGGGTCGCGATGCCTGACAGGCGAGCAATGCTCGGGCACGGCTGGCGTATGCCGCGCGGACCATTCCGACGATGCTCAGGTCTGGCAGACGGGGCACCAGAACACGTTGCGCTCGCGGGTCGCGTCGACGCCGAGCGTCGTAGCGAGGATCGCGGTGCCGCAGCGGCGGCACGGGGAGTTCTCACGCCGGTACACCCAGGTGCGGCGCCCGGGGCGCGCATCACCCGTGAAGGTGCGCGCGGAGCGGTCGCGGTTCGCGCGCAACATGCGGACGCCCGTGTCGATGAGCGCAGCGGCATCTGTCTCGTTCGCCGGGGTCATCGGCAGGATGCCGCGGACGAACAGCATCTCGTTCGCGTACACGTTGCCGAAACCGGCGACGTTTCGCTGGTCGAGGATCGCGACGTGCACCGGACGAGAGTCGGCCTGCACCCGCCGTGCCGCCTCGACGGGATTCCACTCGGCCGAAAGCGGGTCGGGGCCGAGATAGCCGATGAGATCGTCTTCGCGCGCCGTCGGCACGACCTCGATCTCGGCGAGGTCGAATCCGACCGTCTCATACCCGGCGGTGCCGACCACGGCCCGCGCGCGGAAGCCGGGTGCGCGCCAGCGCTCGCCACGGCGGTACACGTGCCACTCGCCTTCCATCTTCAGGTGCGAGTGAAGCGTCCAGGGGCCGATGCGGTGCAGCAGGTGCTTTCCCCGCGGGACGACCCCGTGCACCGTCAGCCCCGAGAGGTCGATCGTCGCGGCCTGCGGTACGCGCAGCTCGAAGCGCGTCACTTCGGCACCGGCGAGCACATCGTTCAACCGTCGCGCCGCGCGGAAGACGGTGTCGCCCTCAGGCACGCGTCGCCTGCCGTGCGGCGTCGCCCGCCGTGAGGCGGCGCAGCGTCAGCCCCCGGGGGGACTCGACGAAACCCGCCTCGCGCAGCAGACGGCCCACCGTCGTGCCGAACACGAGCGCACCGTTGACCTGTTCGATCGTCAGAGTCTCGAGCCGGCGCGCCCGCGCCGTCGCCGCGAGCTCGCGGGTCGCAGCCGCCAGCGCCTGCTCGTCGCCGGTGAACGCCAATGCCGACTTGCCGCCGCGTTCGAGATAGAGCGCGAGCGCACCATCGACGAGCACGACGAGCGCGCCGGCTTTGCGTCCGGGACGATGCGAGACCCCCTCGAGCGCGGGCCACGCGAGCGCCGCTCCGTACGGGTTCGCCGGATCGGTCGCCGCGAGCGCGACGGCCCGCAGAGGCGGAGGGTCGGACAACCCCGCGAACTCGCGCAGCCGATCGACGGTCGCCGAGGCGGCGAACTGCGCGGCGCCGAGCTTCTCGATGACGTATCCCCGCCGGCAGTGCCCCGCCTCTTCGAAACCGGCCAGCACGCGGTACACCTGCGCGAACCCGCCCGGCACACCCTCGGACTGCACCGACCCGCGCGTGACGACCCCGTACCGGTCGAGCAGCAGGCTCGCGGTCGCGGTGGCCCGCAGCGTCGGATCCGCCTCGGCGCCGGGCAGCAGCGACCAACGACCGCCGAGGGCGGGGGGCCGCGGCGGCACGGATGTCGCGAGCGTGCGCGCGGCCGCCCCCCGGTAGAGACGCGCACGCGGTGCCCGGCGCGCGACCCGGTGGGTCTGCGCGCCGCCGCCGAGGAGCGTACGCACCGGCGAGAACGTGTCGTTCGTGATGCGCCCCGCCCACGTGAGGCTCCACAGTGCGTCGATGACCGACTGCTCGTTGGCAGCCCCCGTGAGCTGCGTGAGCTGACCGGCGAAGTACGCCCCGCCCGCCGAGAGAGCGTGCAGCAGCTGATCTTCGAGCGACCCGGGGGCGACATCGTCTTCGGGAAGGGCGAGAGTCAGGGATGCGGCATCCGCGGGGTGCAATGCGATCCAGCCGTCGCGACCCGGCAGCGTGCCGTGGCCGGACCAGACGACTTCACCCGAGGAGGTCAGCTCGTCGAGCATCGTGGGCGTGTAGTCGGAGACGCGGGCCGGCAGGATGAGCGACTCCCAGGCACTGGCGGGGATCGGCACGCCCGCGAGCTGCTCGACGACGGCGGCGACGCCGTCGACGCCCTCGAGGGGGCGGGCGACGTGCTGCCACACGGGGAGGAACCGAGCGAACGCGTCGGGCGGCACGGGCTCGACGCTTCCGCGGATGGCGGCGAGCGAGCGCATCCGCAGACGTCGGAGCACGCCGACGTCGCACCACTCGAGGTCGTCTCCGGCGGCCTCGATCCTCGCCTCCGCCGAGGCCTCGGGAAGGAAGTACCCGCTCGTGACCCGGCCCTGCGACTCGAGCCGCTGCAGCGTGAGGCGGGCGACGGCCGAGCCGATGCCGAGCCGCCGGGCTGCGGCATCCGCGGTGAACGGGCCGTGGGTGCGCGCGAAGCGTGCGATCAGGTCGCCGAGCGGGTCGGGCAGCGGTTCGAGGAAGGCCGTCGGGATGCCGACGGGAAGGGCAACCCCGAGCGCATCGCGCAGGCGCCCGGCGTCTTCGATCGCGGCGTAGCGGGCGGTGCCCGCGATGGTCACCCGGATCGCCCGTCGAGCGTCGACCAGCTCGTCGAGCAGGGTCGCCGCCCCGTCGACCGTGACCGGTCCCGGCGTCGCCTCTTCGTCGGTCGGCGTCTCGGGGTTCTGCACGCGCAGGGCGGTCTCGTCGGCGTCGAGCGGTCCGAGCAGTCGCAGCAGGTCGGCGACTCCCTCGATCCCCCGGGCACGGCGCTCGGGGTCGAGCCGCTGCGCTTCGAGCACGAACTGGGCGATGATGTCGGGGTCGAGCAGCTCGCGCATCTCGACCTTGCCGAGCAGCTCGCCCAGCAGCGCCGGATCGACCGAGAGAGCCGCGGCACGCCGCTCGGCGAGGGGAGAGTCGCCCTCGTACATGAACGCGCCGACGTAGCCGAACAGCAGATCGCGCGCGTACGGCGAGGGCTGGGCCGGCTCCGTCTCGACCAGACGGATGCGGCGATCGCCGATGCCGCGCGCGACGCGCAGCAGCGCGGGGAGGTCGTAGACGTCCTGCAGCACTTCGCGCAGCGTCTCGAGGATGATCGGGAAGGTCGGGTAACGCCGGGCGACTTCGAGCAGCTGCGCCGAGCGCTGGCGCTGCTGCCACAGCGGACTGCGTCGCCCGGGATTGCGACGCGGCAGCAGCAGGGCGCGTGCGGCGCATTCGCGGAAGCGCGAGGCGAACAGCGCCGATCCGCCGACCTCGTCGGTGACGAGCTGTTCGAGCTCGTCGGGCTCGAAGACGAAGAGCTCGGCACCGGGGGGTTCGGCCGTGGCATCCGGAACCCGGGCGATGACGCCGTCGTCGCTCGCGACCGCCGAGCCCTCGACACCGAGGCGTTCGCGGATCCGCGCGTTGACGGCGAGAGCCCACGGTGCGTGCACCTTCATGCCGTATGGGGAATGCAGGATGACACGCCAGTCCCCGACTTCGTCGCGGCCACGCTCGACCGTCAGCGAACGGTCGGTCGGCAACGTGCCGGTCGCTTCGCGCTGCTCGGCGAGATAGGCCAGCAGGTTGCCCTGCGCGAGGTTGTCGAGCCCCGCGTCGTCGAGCCGCGCACGGGCCTTCTCGGGGTCGACGGTCGACAGCTCGCGCGAGAACTTTCCGAGGGCCTCGCCGAGCTCGGCGGGCCGGCCGAGCCCGTCGCCGTGCCAGAACGGCAGCTTTCCGGGCTGCCCGAACGCCGGTGCTACATTGACCCGGTCGTGCGTGATCTCGACGATGCGCCAGCTGGTCGTGCCGAGCGTGAAGACGTCGTTGACGCGGGACTCGTAGACCATCTCTTCGTCGAGCTCGCCGACGCGCGCGTTCTGCGACTCGCCCGCGATGAAGACGCCGAAGAGCCCGCGGTCGGGGATCGTGCCGCCGCTCGTGACGGCGATGCGCTGCGATCCGGGCCTGCCGGTGAGTGTGCCGCGGTCGCGATCCCAGACCAGACGCGGCCGCAGCTCGGCGAACTCGTCGGAGGGGAATCGCCCCGCGAGCAGGTCGAGCGTCGCCTCGTAGGCCGACCGCGGCAGCGACCGGAAGGGCGCCGAGCGCTTGAGCGTGTCGTACCACTCCTCGACATCGAGCGGCTCGAGCGCGCTCGCCGCCACCGTCTGCTGCGCGAGGATGTCGAGCGGATTCTGCGGGATCGATATCGACTCGATCTGGCCCGCCAGCATCCGCTCTGTGACGATCGCGGTGTGCAGGACGTCGGCGCGATGCTTGGGGAACAGGGCCGCACGGCTGACCTCGCCCACCTGGTGGCCGGCACGCCCGATGCGCTGGAGACCGGATGCTGCACTGGGTGGGGCCTCGACCTGGATGACGAGGTCGACCGCGCCCATGTCGATGCCGAGCTCGAGGCTGCTCGTCGCCACGACGCAGCGCAGGGCGCCGCTCTTGAGCTCTTCTTCGACCTGCGCGCGCTGCTCTTTCGACACCGACCCGTGGTGCGCTTTCGCGAGCACGGGGTCGGCGCCGCCCGAGGTGCCCGCCTGGGCCCCCGTCGCCGCGGGGACGGTCGGCTCGGGCAGGTCGAGTCCCAGGCGTTCGGAGTAGATCTCGTTGAGACGGCCCGTGAGGCGCTCGCCGAGCCGGCGCGAGTTCACGAAGACGATCGTGGACCGGTGCTGCAGGATGCGGTCGACGATGGCCTCTTCGACGTGCGGCCACACCGATCCGGTCACTTCGGTCTGGCCGCCGCCCTCGGCGAACCAGTCGGCGTCTTCGCCGCCCGGCTCCGGGGCGCCGGGCGGGGGCGGCGGATTGAGCATGTCCTCGATCGGCACGACGACCGACATGTCGAACGCCTTCGTCGCCCGCGGTGCGACGATCTCGACGGGCGAGGCGCCGCCGAGGAACCGCGCGACCTCGTCGATCGGCCGCACCGTCGCCGACAGCCCGATGCGCTGCGCAGCGTTCGCCTGCGGATCGTGCGCCCGACGCAGAGCATCGAGGCGCTCGAGGCTCACGGCCAGGTGCGCGCCCCGCTTCGTCGCCGCGACGGCGTGGACCTCGTCGATGATGACGGTGTGCACGTCGCGCAGCGTCTCGCGCGCCTGGCTCGTCAGCATCAGGTAGAGCGACTCGGGGGTCGTGATCAGGATGTCGGGGGGCGCCGTGACGAGCTTGCGGCGATCCGACGACGTCGTGTCACCCGACCGCACGCCCACCGAGACGCCCGGCACCGCGATGCCCAGTCGCCGCGCGGACTGGTCGATGCCGACGAGGGGGGAACGCAGGTTGCGCTCGACGTCGACGCCGAGCGCCTTGAGCGGTGAGATGTACAGGATGCGCGTGCCGGGCGCCGGCTCGGCACGGCGGCGGCGCGGGGCAGCGGGCGGGGGCGCGGCATCCTTCTCGCGGAAGACCCGGTCGATCGCCCACAGGAACGCCGCGAGCGTCTTGCCCGAACCGGTCGGCGCGACGACGAGCGCGTGCTTTCCGGCCGACACCGCCCGCCAGGCACCCGCCTGGGCATCGGTCGGCGCGGCGAAGGCGCCGCGGAACCAGTCCTGGGTTGCGGGGCCGAAGCGCTCGAGCACGTCGCTCATCCCTCCATCTTCGTCGCTGTCGCCGACATCGGGCCCGGAACGTGCCGGGGAGGGCGCCACCGGGGTCAGCGCTCGCACAGCGTCCCATCGCGCGACAGCTCGAGCGTGAGATCGACACCGATCCGGTCGAGGAACGCGTCATCGTGGCTCACGACGAGCACGGCGCCGCGATAGGCGGACAGCGCCGCGACGAACCGGTCGACCGTGTCGAGGTCGAGGTTGTTCGTCGGCTCGTCGAAGACGAGCAGCTGCGGCGACGGGTCGGCCAGCAGCAGTCGCGCCAGCGCGACCCGGAACCGTTCGCCCCCCGACAGTGCCGAGACCGGTCGGTCGACGGCGGCGCCGCGGATGAGGAAGCGGGCGAGCCTGTTGCGCAGTTCGACCGTGCCGATCCCGGGAGCGACCGCCGCGACGTTCTCGAGGACGGATGCCGCCTCGTCGAGTCCGTCCACGCGCTGCGGCAGGTAGCCCACGCGATCGGTGTGCAGCTCCGCCCGGATCTCGCCGAGCGCGCCGGTGTGAGACGAGGAAGACCCGACCAGCCGCTCGAGCAGCGTCGTCTTGCCGCTCCCGTTCGGGCCGGTGAGGGCGACGCGCTCGGGTCCCTGCACGATCCAGGCGCGGTCGCCGTCGCCGAGCGTCGCGATGCGGCGCGCCGCCGCGACACCGGGATCGGGCAGATCGATCACGACCGCGTCATCGTCGCGCACGCGCCGCTCGGCGGCGTCGAGGACGTCGCGCGCCGCGGCCTCGCTCTCGGCCTTCTCTCCGCGGAGCTTGCCGGCGGACACCTGAGCCTCGCGCTTGCGCGCGTTCATGATGATCTTCGGCAGCCGCTTCTCGGCGTACGCCTTGTGCCCGACCTGCTGCCGCCGGGCGATCGTCGTCTCGGCTTCGATGCGCTCGCGCTTCTCGCGGCGGACGACCTGCGCGGCCGCGCGCTCCGCCTGGCGCGCGGCATCCTGCTCCGCGTCGAGCCACGCCCGCCACGCGGAGTACGGGCCGCCGAACACCGACAGCTCGCCGGCATACAGCTCCGCGGTGTCGTCCATGAGGTCGAGCAGCGTCGTGTCGTGACTGACGACGACGAGGGCACCGCGCCACGCGCCCGCCATGTCGTACAGCCGTGCCCGTGCGTCGCGGTCGAGGTTGTTGGTCGGCTCGTCGAGCAGCACGATGGGCGCCGCCGCGAGGCGGATGCCGGCGATCGCGGTGAGCACGGCCTCGCCGCCTGACAGCTCGCCGACGTGCCGGTCGAGCATGGCGGGTGCGAGCCCGGCCTCGGCGAGGGCGACGTGGGCGCGCGCCTCGACGTCCCACGCGTCGCCGACGGCGTCGAAGTGCCGCGGGTCGGGGTCGCCGGACTCGAGCGCCCGCAGCCCGCGCAGCGCGTCGCCCACACCGAGCAGATCGGCGACGGGGCGCGCGACATCGAGCGTGAGGCGCTGCGGAAGGTATGCGGCATCCGCGGTTCTGGTGATGTGCCCGCTGTCGGGCGTCAACTCGCCGGCGATGAGCCGCAGCAGTGTCGATTTGCCCGAGCCGTTGCGGCCGACCAGCCCGGTGCGGCCCGAGCCGAACGCCCCGGACACGTCGCTGAGAGCGATCGTGCCGTCGGGCCAGGCGTACGAGACGCGGTCGAGGATGAGAGAGGGGGTGAGGGTGTGAGCAGGCATGCGGCTCCGTTCGCGTCGGGTGCGCGGACGCGCGACACCGGCGCAGCACGCACGGCGGAGCCGGGTGCACAGCGGAGGATCGACGGTCAGCGCGAAGGAAGGGGCGCCGACGGTCGGTCCTGAGCAGCCGTGGCTGCGTCGAAGGACGACGGATGCGGCGCGATTACAGCGCGGGCGCGTCGATTCTCTTCAACGGACTTCCTCACACTCGGGACAGGAGCGCACGACACGATACCGGATGCCGCACCCCGGCGTCCACGAGGCTCAGCCCGAGTACTCGCGGGGCACGAGCGGAGAGACGCGCACGAGGAGCTCTTCGCCGACCGTGTCGATCGCCTCGCCGAGCGTCGTCGGGTCGGATTCGCCGTGCGTCCCGGGACCGAAGAACGTGACCTCGTCGCCGACCTGCGCGTCGGGCCACGCCTCTACGGCGCTCTCGGCGAGGTCGACGCGACGCAGCGCGCGCGCACCGGCCGGAGTGCCCACCGAGACGCGACCGCCGAGCGTCGACGGCAGGCCGTCGAGCGCGCCGAGCCCGACCACGACGGTGTCGCCGTCGAGGCGCACGACGGGGGCGACGAGCGCCGCGGCGGGCACGATGCCCGGCAGCGCGGGGCCGTCGGCCGAGCGCACACCGTAGCCGAACGCCCCGAAGCGCACGAGGTCGTTGCGGAACTCGGGCCGTGCGTGACCCGCGGCGCTCGCCGCGAGGTGCCGCACGCCGGGGGTGAGGCCGGCCGCGCGGGCGAGGTCGACGGCGCGCTCGAACTCCGCGCGGGCGCGGTCGTCGTCGGCGTCGCTGGCTTCGGCGATGTGGCTCCAGATGCCCGTCACGACGATGTCGCCGCCCGCCTCGAGCGCGGCCGCGCGCGCGACGAAAGCCGGCCAGTCCTCAGGGCGCACGCCGTTGCGGTGCAGTCCCGTGTCGATCTTCAGGTGCACCCGGATGCCGCGCCCCGCCGCCCGCGTCGCGACGAGGTCGAGATACCCGGCGTCGCCGACCCCCAGCTCGAGTCGCGCATCGATCGCCTCATCGACCTCGGCGGCGGATGACGTCGCCCACGCGAAGATGCGCGCAGTGGGGGCGGCCGCGCGCACACGGACGCCCGTCGCGATGCTGAACGAGCCGAACCAGTCGATCCCGGCCGCGGTGGCGGTCCGGACGACGGCATCCACGCCGTGCCCGTACGCGTCGTCCTTCACGACGAACATGACGTCGGCCGGGGCGACACGGGCGCGCAGCGTGTCGAGGTTCGCCCGGATCCGGGCGAGGTCCACCCGCAGGACGGCGCCGCTCATGCGGCATCCACCCGTGTGGTGTGCAGCCCGATGCCGCAGACGATCTCGGCCGCGCTCAGCCCCGACGCCGCCGCCCACCCCGCCACCCCACCATTGACCGCGAGACTGCAGGGGGAGGCCGAGACTGCGGGGTCAGCCCGCTGTCTCGGCGCGCCGTTGCAGTCTCGCGGTGATGGGGAGCCGCCGAAGTACACGACCTCGTCGCCGACGCCGACGGCGCTGTCGCCGATATCGACGACGCACACGTCCATCGCGATGCGGCCGACGAGAGGGTGCAGGCGGCCGCCGATCTCGACCGACACCGCGTTGCCGATCGCGCGGGGGAGTCCCTGCCCGTATCCGCCGTCGACGAGCGCGACGCGCGTGTCGCTCGCCGCTCGGTGGGTGTACCCGTACGAGACGCCCTCGCCGCGGCGCAGCGACTTGATCGAGAGCACGCGGGCCGACAGCCGCAGCACGGGCATGCCGCCCGACCCGGGCAGCCCGAACAGCAGGGCGCCGTCGATCGTCGGCTCGGCCACCGCCGTGAGCCCGGCCGCGGTCAGGGCGGCGCGATCGGCCTCGTCGACGACCGCCGCACGCACGCCCGCCGCCGCGAGCACCTCGGCGACGAGGGGCAGCCCGTGCCCCCACGCGTCGCGGCGCAGGTCGGCGACGCCGTCGCCGTCCGCGAGAGCGGATGCCGCATTCCCGGCCAGCGCCGACCGCGAGATGTGCGCCGTCAGGCTCGTCACGCGTCGCCCGACTCGAGCTGCTTGTCGAGGAATGCCCGCACGTCGGCGATCTCGTCCTCGGACACCCCGTGCGCGAGGCCGGGGTAGACGCGGCCGCTCAGCTCGACATGGTCGGGCAGCCACTGGGTCGTGTGCAGGACGAGCGGCTCCGGGATGACCTCGTCGTGCGTGCCGCGCCCCCAGAAGACGGGCGGTCGCTGTTCGGCGAGCTCTTCGTCGCGGGGCAGTTCGCCGGGGGAGACGTAGCCGCTCAGCGCGACGGCGAAGGCGAACCGCGCGGGGTCGAGCCGCATCGCCTGCACGGCGATCGCGGCGCCCTGCGAGAACCCGAGCAACCCGACGGTCTCGGTCTGGGCCGCGGCATCCACCCACTCGATGAACCGGGATGCCGCCTCGGTGACGCGCCGCGGATCGCGGTTGTCGAGACCCTCGATCGGGTACCACGAATAGCCCGGCGAGGGCCACGGCGGGGCGAGCGGCGCGCGCACGGCGGCGATGACGTACTCGTCGGGGAGGTAGGCCGCGAGCCCGAACAGGTCGCGCTCATCGGCCCCGTAGCCATGCAGCAGCACGAGCAGCGGACGACCGGCGCGCTCGCCGGGCGGAACCGACCACTGCACGACCGCGGAATCCAATGCCGGCGTCTCGAGTGCGGGGAACTCAGCCATGCGCCCATCTTTCCAGTGATCGTGAGGTATACAGAAAGCATGTCCGTGCGCACCCCCGACCCCGAACCGGCAGGCGACGAGCCGTTCGGCTCCTCTCAGGGCGCCGTGTCGAACCCGGGTTGGCTCTCCGATGTCGAACTCGCCGAGTCCCGCCGCCGCCTTCCGATGCTCTATGTCGAGGGCATCCCGGTGCGTGTCGACGGCATGGGGCAGGTCATCGACGTCGGCATCCTGCTGCGGGCGACGCCGCTCGGCGAGATCAAGCGCACGATCGTGTCGGGCCGGGTGCGCTACGGCGAAACGGTGCGCGACGCCCTCTTCCGGCATCTCGAAGACGACCTCGGCCCCATGGCGTTCCCCCTCCTGCCGCCGCAGCCGACACCGTTCACGGTCGCCGAGTATTTTCCGATCCCGGGCGTGAGCCCGTACCACGACGACCGGCAGCACGCCGTGTCGCTCGCGTTCGTCGTGCCCGTCACGGGCACGTGCGAACCGCGTCAGGATGCGCTCGAAGTGACGTGGATGCCGCCTGAAGAAGCAGCATCGGACAGTCTCGCCGCCGAGATGGAGGGCGGCAGGGGCACGCTCATCCGCCTGGCGCTGGCGAGCGTCGGGGCGCTGCGCTGAACGGCGGCCCCGGCCTGACGTCGCGGGTCAGCCCGCCGTGACGCCGCCGTCGGTGACGAGCTTGGCACCCGTTGCCGCCGTCTCGTGTGCGATCGCGGCGACGAAAGCGTCGATGTCGGCCTCGGTCGTGTCGAACGAGCACATCCAGCGCACCTCGGTCTCACCCGTGGGCTTTCCGTCGGCTCCCGTGACGGCGCTCCAGTCGTAGAAGCGGAATGTCTCGCGGAGGCGGTCGGCGACGCCGGCGGGCAGCGTCGCGAAGACGCCGTTGGCCTGCGTGGGCTGCGTGAACGCGACGCCGCGGATCGAACCGTCGGCGAGTCCCGCCTCGACGCCCGCGCGCAGGCGCTGCGCCATGGCGTTCGAGTGCGACGCGTTGCGCAGCCACAGGTCGCCGTCCAGCAGCGCGATCAGCTGCGCCGAGACGAACCGCATCTTCGACGCGAGCTGCATGTCGAGCTTGCGCAGGTAGGTGAGACCTGTGGATGCCGCGGGATCGAGCACGACGACGGCTTCGCCGAGCATCGCCCCGTTCTTCGTGCCCCCGAAGCTCAGCACGTCGACGCCGGCGTCGCGCGTGAAGGCGCGCAGGGGTGCGCCGAGCGAGGCGGCGGCGTTCGAGATGCGCGCCCCATCCAGGTGCACGCGCATGCCCAGCGCGTGGGCGTGCTCGGTGATCGCGCGGATCTCGTCGACGGTGTACAGCGTGCCGAGTTCGGTCGACTGCGTGATCGAGACGACGAGCGGCTGCGCGCGGTGCTCGTCGCCCCAGCCCCACGCCTCACGGTCGATGAGGTCGGGGGTCAGCTTGCCGTCGTCGGTCGGGACCGTGAGCAGCTTGATGCCGGCGACCCGCTCGGGGGCACCGCCCTCGTCGACGTTGATGTGCGCCGTGCCCGCCGCGATGACCGCGCCCCAGCGGGGCAGCATCGACTGCAGGCCGACGACGTTCGCGCCGGTGCCGTTGAACACGGGGAACGCCTCGACGCCCTCGCCGAAGTGCTGCGCCATGACGGCCTGCAGGCGCTCGGTGTAGACGTCTTCGCCGTAGGCCACCTGGTGCCCGTCGTTCGCCGCGGCGATCGCCGCGAGCACCTCGGGATGGATGCCGGAGTAGTTGTCGGAGGCGAATCCGCGGACGGTGGGATCATGCAGCGTGGTCACGAGGATCCAATCTAGTTCGGCGCAGCCGCGAGGCCGGTTCAGAGCGCCGGGTCGGTGAGATCGACGATCGTGTCGTTCGTCTCGGCGGCGTCGGTCATCCACAGGTCCGTGAATCGCTGCGCGAGCGCTTCTTCGAGGCCGGACAGGCTCTTCACGCGGAAGATGACGGATGCCGCCCGCAAGGGCTCGTCCGCCTCGCGCGCCGCCTTCGCGAAGCCCTGCGCGACGGCGCGCGCCCACGCCTCGCTCGCGGCTTTCACCGCCGCATAGTTGGCGCCGCCGGCGAGGGGTCGGGCGACCGCGGTCGACGAGACGATCGCGAGGCGTCCCGCCTCGGATGCGCGCAGGTCGGCGTCGAACGCGCGCGAGACGCGGCGCAGCGCCGTGAACGATCGTTCGAGGAACCGGTAGTCGGCGTCGGACTGCCCCGCCAGGCCCCCGCCCCCGCGCCATCCGCCGACGAGATGCGCGATGCCGTCGACCGGCCCGTCCGTGTCGTGCACGCGCTCGGCGAGCGCCGCGACGGCGGCTTCGTCGGTGAGGTCGCACACCTCGGTCCGCACCGCCCCCGGTCCCTGAGCCTGCCCCGGTCCCTGAGCTTGTCGAAGGGTCGCGGCATCCCCCGGCCCCTGAGCTTGTCGCGGTCCCTGAGCTTGTCGCGGTCCCTGAGCTTGTCGAAGGGTCGCCAGCTTCTCCGCATCCCGTCCCACCGCGATGACGCGGGCGCCGGCCGCCGCCAGCGCTCGCGTCATCGCGGCGCCGGCGTCGCTGGTCGCGCCGGCGATCAGGACGAGGCGTCCGTGCACCCCCGCGTCACTCATCGCCCGCCCGGATGCCCGTCGTCGATTCGATGACGGGCCGCATCTTCTTCTCGAGGGCCTCGAAGAACATCGACAGCGGGAACTCGTCGTCCATCACGGCGTCGGTGTATCCCTTCGGGGGCCCGGCGAGGATGTCGTCCGGCAAGCCCCGTGCCCACTGCGATGCGGGGTTGGGCGTCAGCGTGCTGCGCACGAGGTCGTACGCTGCGAGCCAGTGCGCCGTCTTCGGACGGTCGATCGAACGCCAATACAGCTCGTCGATCGCATCGCCGAGCGCGACGACGGCGGCGGGCACGTCGTCCCAGTCGAACGCGAGCGCCGTGTCGGTCCAGTGCAGCACGCCGCGCTGGTGCAGCCACGCGAAGAGCAGCTGCCCGCCCAGCCCGTCGTAGTTGCGCACGCGCGAACCGGTGATCGCGAACCGGAAGATCCGGTCGAAGATGACGGCGTACTGCACGAGCCGAGCATGCTCGAGCATCTCGGCCTCAGCCTCGGTCAGAGCTCCCGACCCCTCAGCGTGTGCCTCCGGCCCCTGAGCGTGTGCTTCCGGTCCCTGAGCCTGTCGAAGGGCGCTCAGCCGCTTCTCGATCTCGACGCTCTCGCGGAACGCCGTGAGGTCGCACCTCAGCTCCTCGAGCGAGTAGAGGAAGTACGGCATCCGCTGCTTGATCATGAAGGGGTCGAACGGCAGGTCGCCGCGCATGTGCGTGCGGTCGTGGATGAGGTCCCACATCACGAACGTCTTCTCGGCGAGATCCTGGTCATCGAGCATGCGCGCCGCGTCCGCGGGCAGCTCGAGCTTGGTGATCTCGGATGCCGCGCGCACGACGCGCCGATACCGCGCCGCCTCGCGATCCTGGAAGATCGCCCCCCACGTGAACGTCGGGATCTCGCGCATGGCCACGGTCTCGGGAAAGAGCACGGCCGAGTTCGTGTCGTAGCCGGGCGTGAAGTCGATCAGCCGCAGCGAGACGAAGAGTCGGTTGGTGTACTCCGTCTCGAGCTGCGCGATGAACTCCGGCCAGATCGCCTGCACGATGAGCGCCTCGACGAAGCGGTTCGGCGACCCGTTCTGCGTATACATCGGGAAGACGACGAGATGACGGATGCCGTCGACCCGGTGCTGCTGCGGCTGGAACGCCACGAGCGAGTCGTAGAAGTCGGGCACGCCGAAGTCGGTTCCGGCCCAGCGCTCGAAGTCGCGCACGCTGGCCTCGAGGTAGTCGGCGTCGTGCGGGAACCGCGGCGCGAGCTCGCGGATGGACTCGACGATCGTTGCGACGGCGACACGGGCGTCGGCATGGTCGGATGCCGCGGGGACCGACCCGTCTTTCGCCTGGACTGCCTGCAGGGCGATCGCGGCATCCTTCAGGCGAAGCCACGCGGTCGTGGTTTCGACGCCGTCCGCTGCGCCCGTCCCGGTCGCTGCGCCCACCCCGGTCGCCGAGCGTGTCGAAGCGTCCTCGACGACCTCTGGCTCACCGACGACGACCTGCGTGGTACGGGCGTGCTGGGTCATAGACATGGATGCCTCCGATCGCTCCTGGCTGCGGATGCCGGAACAATTCCGGCGAATGGGCTCTACTGCCGGTATTCTTCCATGTATGGAAGATGCTGTCGACCTCCGCATCATCGAAGCGGTCTCGCTCGATGCGCGCGCCACTCTCGCCCAGATATCCCACGCCGTGGGGCTGTCGGTGTCGGCGGTGCAAGCGCGGCTGCGCCGACTCGAACAGCGCGGCGTCATCGTCGGCTACCGCGCGCTGCTCGATCCCGAGGCGGTCGGAAAGTCGCTGTCGGCGTTCATCGAGATCACGCCCCTCGACCCGGGGCAACCCGACAATGCGCCCGAGCTGCTCGAGCATCTCAGCGAGATCGAGGCGTGCCACTCTGTCGCCGGTGAAGCGGCGTACATGCTGTTCGTGCGGGTCGCGACCCCGCGCGACCTCGAGTCGCTCATCCGCGACATCCGGCTCGCAGCATCCGTCAGCACGCGCACGACCGTCGTGCTGCAGACGTTCTACGAGAACCGTCCCATCGCGCACGCCTGATCCAGCCTCGCCTGCCCTTCGGGGCCTTTCGCTCGTCGAGCCGAACCTTTTCTGGGGACTGTCCGAATAACGGTGGATCTGGTCTGGCCTGACCGAAAGGAAGGGCGATGACCGATGTCATCGAGATGATCGATCCTGTGACGGGAGAGATCATCGATCAGCAGCAGATCGCGGAGCAGTTGCTCGCGCAGGCGAAGGAGCAGGGCGTCAGCCTGGTCGGCCCGGGCGGGTTGCTCGGGAGTCTGACGAAGACGGTGTTGGAGACCGCGCTTGAGGCGGAGATGACCGAGCACCTCGGGTATGACAAGCACCAGCCCAGCACGGGTGAGAATGCCCGGAACGGGACGCGGTCCAAGACGGTGCTCACCGAGGTCGGCGCGGTGCTGATCGAGGTGCCGCGGGATCGGGACGGGTCGTTCCAGCCGAAGATCGTCCGCAAGCGGCAACGCAGGTTGGACGGGATCGACGAGATCGTCCTGTCGCTGACAGCGCGTGGGCTGACGACCGGTGAGGTCGCGGCGCACTTCGACGACGTCTATGGTGCGTCGGTGTCGAAGGATACGATCTCGAAGATCACTGACAAGGTGATCGAGGAGATGACGGAGTGGTCCAACCGTCCGTTGGATCGCGTCTACCCGGTGGTGTTCATCGACGCGATCGTGGTGAAGGTCCGTGACGGGCAGGTCCGCAACAAGCCGTTCTATGTCGCTGTCGGCGTCACCACTGCCGGGGAACGCGACATCCTCGGCATCTGGGCCGGCGACGGCGGCGAGGGCGCGAAGTTCTGGCTCGGTGTGCTCACCGAGATCAAAAACCGGGGCGTCGAAGACGTCTGCATCGTCGTCTGCGACGGGCTCAAGGGGCTGCCGGAATCGATCACCACGGCATGGCCGCTCGCGACCGTGCAGACGTGCATCATCCACCTGATCCGGAACACGTTCAAGTACGCGTCCCGCGCGCACTGGGACGAGCTCGCCCGCGACGTCAGGCCCGTGTACACGGCGCCGTCCGAGCCGGCGTCGAGGGCGAGGTTCGAGGAGTTCGCGGAGAAATGGTGCACGAAGTACCCCGCGATCCGGCAGCTCTGGGAGAACGCGTGGCCGGAGTTCATCCCGTTCCTGGACTACGACGTCGAGATCAGACGCATCATCTGTTCAACGAACGCGATCGAGTCCCTCAACGCCCGCTACCGGAGGGCGGTGAGAGCCCGCGGGCACTTCCCGAACGACGCCGCCGCGCTGAAGTGCCTCTACCTCGTGACCCGGTCGCTTGACCCGACAGGGCGCGGCCGGGCACGCTGGGTGACGAGGTGGAAGCCGGCGCTGAACGCGTTCGCGATCACGTTCGAAGGCCGAATCAACTAACCATGCGCCAGATCAGATCCACCGTTTACCTGACAGACCCCTTTTCTGCCGAACCGGACGTCGTGGTGGTCGGGTTCGACGGGAAAGGTCGGGTTCGGGCGGGGAGGGGGCGACGGAGGCCCGGCCCGGCCCGTCTCGGTCGTGCTGGGGAAGTCCAGGTTGAGGCCGCCGTGCGACGGGTCGAGCCGGACCCTTCCTGCCGAACCGGACGTCGTGGTGGTCGGGTTCGACGGGAAAGGTCGGGTTCGGCGAAGAGGGGGTGCGTGACGGCGGCCCGGCCGGTATCGGTCGCGCCCGGGGAAGCCCAGGTTGAGGCCGCCGTGCGACGGGTCGAGCCGAACCTTTCCTGCCGAACCGGACGTCGTGGTGGTCGGGTTCGACGGGAAAGGTCGGGTTCGGCGAAGAGGGGGTGGGCGACGGCGGCCCGGCCCGTATCAGTCGTGCTGGGGGAAGCCCAGGTTGAGGCCGCCGTGCGACGGGTCGAGCCAGCGCGATGTGATGGCCTTCTCGGCCGTGAAGAAGTCGAACCCGTGGGGCCCGTACGCTTTCGCGTCGCCGAACAGCGATGCCTTCCACCCTCCGAACGAGTGGTACGCGACGGGCACGGGGATCGGCACGTTGACGCCGATCATCCCGACCGTCGCCTCGCGCTGGAAGCGCCGCGCGGCACCGCCGTCGTTCGTGAAGATCGCCGTGCCGTTCGCGTACGGGCTGCCGTTGATGATCGACAGGCCCTGTTCATAGCCCTCCACGCGCACGATCGACAGCACCGGCCCGAAGATCTCGTCGGTGTAGACCGTCGACGAGGTGGGAACACGGTCGATGAGGGTCGGTCCGAGCCAGAAGCCGTCGGCGTCGCCATCGACCTCGACATCCCGGCCGTCGACGAGGACGTCGGCTCCGTCGGATGCCGCGACATCGATGTACGACGCGACCTTGTCGCGATGCACCTTCGTGATGAGCGGGCCCATGTCGCACCCGCGCATGCCGTCACCCGTGCGCAGCGTGCGCATGCGCTCGGCGACCTTCGCGGCGAGCACATCGGCGACCGAGTCGACGGCGAGCACGACCGAGATGGCCATGCAGCGCTCGCCCGCGGAGCCGAATCCGGCGTTCACGGCGGCATCGGCGGCGAGGTCGAGGTCGGCGTCGGGCAGCACGAGCATGTGGTTCTTCGCTCCGCCGAAGGCCTGCACGCGCTTGCCGGCCGCCGTCGCGGTCTCGTAGACGTACTTCGCGATCGGCGTCGATCCCACGAACGAGACGGCACTCACACCGGGGTTCGCCAGGAGCGCGTCGACGGCTTCCTTGTCGCCGTGCACGACATTGAGCACACCGTCGGGAAGACCCGCCTCGGTGAAGAGCTCGGCGAGCCAGTTGGCCGCGCTCGGGTCCTTCTCGCTGGGCTTCAGCACGACGGCGTTGCCCGCCGCGATCGCGATGGAGAAGAACCACAGCGGCACCATCGCCGGAAAGTTGAAGGGGCTAATGATGCCGACGACGCCGAGCGGCTGGCGCAGCGTGTACACGTCGATGCTCGTCGAGACGTTCTCCGAGTAGGCGCCCTTCGTCAGGTGCCCGAGCCCGCACGCGAACTCGACGACCTCCATGCCGCGCGCGATCTCGCCGAGGGCATCCGAGAGCACTTTGCCGTGCTCGGCGGTGAGGATCTCGGCGAGTTCCTGCTTGCGCGCATTGAGCAGCTCACGGAAGGCGAACATGACCGTCTGGCGCTTGGCGATCGATGCGTCGCGCCAGGAGCGCGCGGCATCCGAAGCCACGTCGACCGCCGCGGCGACGTCATCGGCGGTCGCGAAGCGCACCGACTTCTGCACGGTCCCGAGCGCAGGGTTGTAGACGTCTCCGGTGCGGGTGCCGGCGCCCGTCCAGGCGCCGCCGCCGACCCAGTGGTCGAGGATCGTGTTCGCGGTCATGGTGTTCCCTCCGTGGATGCTCTTCTTCGAGATAAGGGGCTGCGCTCAGCCGAGGTCGGCTTCGACGCTCGTGAGCGCCTCGTCGTAGATCGACATGGCCTCGGCCACCTCGTCGGCGGTGACGACGCACGGCGGCACGACGTGAATGCGGTTCTCCGCTGTGAAGGGCAGCAGGCCCCGAGCCATGAGCTCCTTCTTGAGTCGCGCGATGACATCGGCGCCGACCGGTTCGCGGGTCGCGCGGTCGCCGACCATGTCCAGCGCCCAGAAGACGCCTTCGCCGCGCACCTCGCCGATGAGCGGGTGATCCTCGGCGAGCTGAGCGAGCCCGGGCCCGATCGCCTCCTCCCCGATGCGGCGCGCGTTCTCGACGATGCCCTCGCTCTGCATCGCATCGATCGACGCGATGATGGATGCCGCGGCCAGTGGGTGCCCCGAATACGTCAGTCCACCGGGGAAGACGCGCTCGTCGAAGGTCGCCGCGATCGCATCCGAGATGATGACGCCGCCGACGGGAACGTAGCCCGAGTTGACGCCCTTCGCGAAGGTGATGAGGTCGGGCTCGCCGCCGTGCCCCTCGAACGCGAACCAGTTGCCGGTGCGGCCGAACCCGGCCATCACCTCGTCGAGGATGAGGACGATGCCGTGTTTATCGGCCAGTGCGCGTACGCCGGCGAGATAGCCCGGGGGCGGAGGCATGATCCCCGCCGTGCCGGGGATCGACTCGAGCAGGATCGCCGCGATCGTCTGCGGACCCTCGGACTCGATGACGCGCTCCAGATGGTGCAGGGCGCGCTCGGATTCCTCCTCCGGCGTCGTCGCCCAGAACTCGGTGCGATACAGGAAGGGCCCGAAGAAGTGCACGTGCCCGCGGGCGTACTGGTTCGGCATCCGCCGCCAGTCGCCCGTCGCGACGATCGCCGCGCCGGTGTTGCCGTGGTACGACCGGTAGGTCGAGAGCACGGTGTCGCGGCCCGTGTGCAGGCGTGCCATTCGGATCGCGTTCTCGACGGCGTCGGCGCCGCCGTTGGTGAAGAAGACCTTGTTCATCCCCTCGGGCGCCTTCTCGGCGATGCGCTCGGCAGCTCGCGCTCGCGTGAGGTTCGCCGTCGCGGGGCCGATCGTGGCGAGCAGGGCGGCCTGCTCCTGGATCGCGGCGACGACGGCCGGATGCTGGTGGCCGATGTTGACGTTGACGAGCTGGCTCGAGAAGTCGAGCAGGCGGTTGCCGGCGTGATCCCACACCCTCGTCCCTTCACCGCCCGCGATGACCGGCAGTGACAGTGCGCCCTGTGCAGACCACGAATGGAACACGTGGGCCCGGTCGAGTCGGGTCGTCTCGGCATCCAGATCGTCCGTCATGGTTCCTCCAGTCAGCGGGGTCTCCTCGGCTACGTTCGTCGTCCCGCGACCCGAGGTCAAGTGAGAGCGCGGCAGACGGGGGCCGAACCGAGACGGAACGTCGTCATCCGCGCAGCCTCAATCCGGCTGCCGGGCCCCCGCGACGCGTTCGCCCGTGATGTCGATGCGGTCCCGCTCGAGGGCGTCGAGTCCGCGTTCGATGTACTCGTTCGTGTAGGGCACGGCCGGAGCATCCCCATCGAGCAGGCGACGGGGACCCCCGGCCGCCGTGAGGGCAGCGGCGACCGCGACCTGCCAGGCCGCGTCGTCGATGATCCCGAAGCCCGCCACGGCCGGCCAGATGAGCGCGTTGACCTCGCGCATCGTCGGCACCCGGCTCGCGGACTCGTCGAGGGGACGGGCGGCGAGGACGATCTCGGACGTCTCGTCGGGGGCATCCCGCGCGAAGACCCACCCCTTGGCGGTCGCCGCGAGGAAGCGCGCCGCGACATCGGCATAGGCCTCGTCGGTCTCGAGCCGCTCCGCGTCGGCCCAGACGGCGTCGGACCACGGCGGCGATGCCGTGGGGTCGGCGAAGATATGGGCGATGGCGACGAAACCGGCGGCCGCCGTCGGATCGGCGTCCGCCTCCGCATCCGCATCCGCATCGACGTCGGGTTCGGCGGCGTCGGGGGTCGCGTCGGTGGCATCGGCACCGGCATCCGTCTCGGCGTCGGCGGGCGCGACGGCCCAGTCCAGATCGGCGACGGTGAAGCCGGACGCCGGCTCGAGTCCCTCATCGGACGGAGGCGTCTCGTCGTCGGACACGATGATCTCGACGTCGAGGCCTTCGTCCTCGTAGTAGCCGCGCTCGGCGGCGACGAGGTATCCCGCGTACCGGGTCGTGCCCGTGTCGGGCAGCTGGAGCGTCACGGGTGCGAGCTCGACCGGGTCGCCGCTCTCGAGCGCGCGGACCGGTGCCGGCCCTTCGCCGCCGGCCGTGCATCCGCTCGCGACGAGCCCGACGGCGAGCGCGATCGCTGCGCCCCAGGCGCCGTGCCTCATTCCGCGCCGCACCGCTCCGCTCACCGTCCCACGCTAACCCCTCGCGCGGACCCGGGGGAGCCCGCGCCCGCCTCAGCGCGCACCCCGTTACCCGCGAGACTGCAACGGGGGGCCGAGACTGCGGGTGAACCCCGCAGTCTCGGCGGTCGTCTGCAGTCTCGCGGTCAGCGCGGCGCGGGAGCGCCCCGGGTGGCGCTCCCGCGCACCCGGAGTCAGCGCTTCGCGGGGGCGTGCGCCGTGAGTGCGGGGATGACGGTCTCGCCGTAGACGCGGAGCGTCTCCTCCTTGCTGTCGTGCTGCAGGTAGCCGGCGAACTGCGTGACCCCGAGCTCTTGCAGCCGCTTCAGCTTGGCGATGTGCTCGTCGGCCGTACCGAGGATGCAGAAGCGGTCGACGATCTCGTCGGGCACGAAGTCGACGTGATCGTTGTCGGACTTGCCGTGCGTGTTGTAGTCGTATCCCTTGCGCCCCGCGATGTACGACGTGAGGGCCTCGGGAACCGCGCCGTGGTGGCCGTACTTCGCGACGATGTCGGCGACGTGGTTGCCGACCATCCCGCCGAACCAGCGGCACTGATCGCGCATGTGGGCGACGTCGTCGCCGATGTACATGGGCGCGGCGACGCAGATCGCGAGCGCGTCGGGGTCGCGGCCCGCTGCGGCCGCGGCATCCTTCACCGTCGTGATCATCCACTCGGCGATGTCGAGGTCGGCCAGCTGCAGGATGAACCCGTCGCCCACTTCGCCGGTGAGCTTGAGGGCCATCGGACCGTAGGCCGCGACCCAGACATCCAGGCTCGACCCGCGGCTCCACGGGAACTGCAGCGTCGCGCCGTTGTGCTCGACGGAGCGCGAATTGCCGAGCTCGCGGATGACGTGCACGGCCTCGCGCAGCTCCGCCAGCGTCGTGGGCTTGCCGCCCGTGACACGGACGGCGGAGTCACCGCGCCCGATCCCGCACACGGTGCGGTTGCCGTACATCTCGTTGAGGGTCGCGAAGACGGATGCCGTCACGGTCCAGTCGCGCGTCGCGGGATTGGTGACGAACGGCCCGACCGTGACGCGATGGGTCTCGGCGAGGATCGCCGAGTGGATGACGTACGGCTCCTGCCACAGCAGGTGCGAGTCGAAGGTCCACACGTGGCTGAAGCCGTGCGACTCGGCGAGCTTCGCCAGCTGCACGGTGCGCGCGGCGGGCGGATTGGTCTGCAGAACGACGCCGAAGTCCACGTCACACCAGGTACTGCGACAAGCCGCGCTTGAGGAACCGGCCGTCGCCCTTCGCGCCGAGATACTCCCCGCCGTCGACGATGACCCGACCGCGGGAGAGCACCGTGTCGACGTGTCCGTCGATCTCGAACCCCTCCCACGCCGAATGGTCCATGTTCATGTGGTGGGTCCGGCCCGTCGGGTTGCCGTTCTCGTCCACCGGCATCCCGATGCTCGTGTGCCCGTTCGGGTCGTAGATGACGACGTCGCCGTCGGCGCCCGGCTGGATGACGCCCTTGCGCCCGTACAGCCCGAACATGCGCGCGGGTGTCGTCGAGGTGAGCTCGACCCACCGCTCGAGCGTGATCCGGCCCGTCACGACGCCCTGGTACATGAGGTCCATGCGGTGTTCGATCGAGCCGATCCCGTTCGGGATGGCGCGGAAGTCGCCGAGCCCGAGCTCCTTCTGGTCCTTCATGCAGAACGGGCAGTGGTCGGTCGAGACCATCTGCAGGTCGTTCGTGCGCAGCGCCTGCCACATGTGGTCCTGGTGTCCCTCTTCGCGGGAGCGCAGCGGCGTCGAGCAGACCCACTTCGCCCCCTCGAATGCGCCCCACCGCTCGCTCGATGCGCCGAGCTGCTCTTCGAGAGACAGGTAGAGGTACTGCGGACAGGTCTCGCCGAACACGTTCCAACCCTTGTCCCGTGCCGCCGCGAGCTGTTCGACGGCCTGTTTCGCGCTCACGTGCACGACGTACAGCGGCGCGCCCGTGAGGTTCGCGAGCATGATGGCACGGTGCGTGGCCTCTTCCTCCATCTGCCACGCTCGAGCGATGCCGTGGAAGTACGGGTCGGTCTCGCCGCGCTCGACGAGCTGCGCCGCGAGCACGTCGATCGCGGGCCCGTTCTCGGCGTGCATCATCGTGAGCAGACCCGTGTCGCGACTCACCTGCATCGCCCGCAGCACCTGCGCATCGTCGGAGTAGAAGACACCCGGATACGCCATGAAGAGCTTGAAGCTCGAGATGCCCTCATCGACGAGGCCGCGCATCGCCCGCAGGGAGTCCTCGTCGACGCCGCCGACGATCTGGTGGAAGCCGTAATCCACGGCGCAATTGCCCGCCGCGAGTTCGTGCCAGTGCGCGAGGCCGTCCTGCACGCGCTCGCCGTAGCGCTGCACCGCGAAGTCGATGATGCTCGTCGTGCCGCCCCACGCCGCCGCGCGCGTCCCCGTCTCGAACGTGTCGCTCGCGTTCGTGCCGCCGAACGGCAGCTGCATGTGGGTGTGCGCGTCGATCCCGCCCGGGATGACGTACTTGCCGGTCGCGTCGATGACCCGCTCGACGGATGCTGCGACATCGGTGCCGAGCAGCTGCGAGCCCGGCGCGAGCACGGCCGCGATCGTCTCGCCGTCGATGAGCACGTCGGCCTGCGTTCGCCCTGTCGCCGAGACGACCGTGCCGCCGGTGATGAGTGTCGTGGTCATGGCTTCGCGATCCCCGTGTAGGAGTCGGGGCGGCGATCGCGATAGAACTGCCAGTCGTCGCGCATCTGCTGGACCATGTCCATGTCGAGATCGCGCACGAGCAGCTCCTCGTGCTCGCTCGATCCTCGCTCGCCGACGAAGTCACCGCGCGGGTCGATGATCTGGCTGGTGCCGTAGAAGGTGACCGCTTCGTCGCCGTACTCGTTGTCTTCGCGGCCCACGCGGTTGGGCTGCAGGACGAAGTAGCCGTTGGCGACCGCGGCGCACGGGCCCTCGACCTCCCACAGCCGGTTCGACAGCCCGGGCTTGGTGGCGTTGGGGTTGAACACCATGTGCGCGCCGTTCAGGCCGAGTTCGCGCCATCCCTCGGGGAAGTGCCGGTCGTAGCAGATGTACATGCCGACACGGCCGACCGCGGTTTCGAAGACGGGGTAGCCGAGGTTGCCGGGGCGGAAGTAGAACTTCTCCCAGAACTTCTCGAGGTGCGGTAGGTGGTGCTTGCGATAGATCCCGAGCACCTCGCCGTCGGCATCGACGATGACCGACGTGTTGTAGTAGACGCCCGTCTGGGCCTCTTCGTAGATCGGCAGCACCGACACCAGCCCGAGCTCTTTCGCGAGGGCGGCGAACCGCTGCACGATCGGGCCGTCGGCGGGCTCCGCGTAGCGGTAGTACTTCTGGTCCTGCGTGATGCCGAAATACGGACCGTAGAACAACTCCTGGAAGCAGATCACCTGCGCACCCTGCGCAGCGGCATCCCGTGCGAAGCCCTCGTGCTTGTCGAGCATCGATTCCTTGTCGCCCGTCCAGGTCGTCTGCGAGATCGCCGCGCGTACCGTCGTCATCGTGTCTCCGTTCAGTCACGGCTCCTGTGTCGGGACAGTCAAGCCTGCCGCAGGCGCCCGGGCAAGGGCTTTCGCGGGATCCATCGCGAGGACGCCGCCCTCACCGGCGCCCCCATCCGTCGACTTGCGCTCTGTGCGCGCGACACGCGGCGCGTCGCGCGCACAAGGCGCAAGTCGACGAAGGGGAGCGGCAGCGCCGTGCGCCGTGGACCTTCGCGCCCTGCGCCGTGGACCTTCGCGCCCTGCGCCCTGCGCCGTGCGCCGTGGACCTTCGCGCCCTGCGCGCTGCGCCGTGCGCCGCCCGCGGTGAGCCCCATCCGTCGACTTGCGCTCTGTGCGCGCGACACGCGGCGCGTCGCGCGCACGAGGCGCAAGTCGACGGGAGAGGGGTGTCGCGTGGGATACATCGCCAGACGGATGCCGCGGCTCGCGCTCTCCCGTAGCGTGAAAGCCGTGTTCCGTCGCCTGAAGCCCTACCAGATCGTCGTCGACGCGACGGCGGCGCTGGTCTTCTTCGCGGTGGCGCTTCCGATCGAGCTCGCCACGGCGGCCGGCACAGAGCTGTACCCCTCGGGCGACGTCCTCGGCGCGCTCGCCTTCGTCGTGCCGTTCACCGTCGCCGCCGCGCTGAGCCGGCTCGCTCCGGGCCTCGCCCTCGCGATCGCCTGGCTCGCGGCCGTCATCCAGATGACGCTCGGCCGCCCACCGACCTTCGCCGACCTCGCGGTGTTCGTCGTGCTGTTCGCCGCGGCCGCGTACGGGTCGAACCGCGTGTACTGGATCGGGCTCGCGTCCGCGTTCGTCGGTGCGGTCGTCATCACGGTGTACCTGCTGGCGGGGCCTCTCGTCGTGGGCGGGGCGATCACGTGGCAGACGATCCCCCTCGCGCTCGCGATCCTCATCGCCGCCGCGTTCGCCCTCGGCCTCGCCTGGACGATCGGAGCTCTCGCGCGCTCGGCGCGCCGCGCGCGGGCGAACCGCGAAGCGCAGAAGCGGGCCGAGGCCGAGGCCGTGGTCGAGCAGGAGCGCGTCCGCATCGCACGCGACATGCACGACGTCGTCGCGCATTCGCTCGCCGTCGTCATCGCGCAGGCGGACGGCGCCCGCTACGCCGCGGCCGCCGACCCCTCCGCCGCGACGACCGCGCTCGGCACGATCTCGACGACGGCGCGCTCCGCACTGTCCGACGTGCGGATGCTGCTCACACAGCTGCGTCACAGCCAGAGCGTCGGCCCGCAGCCCACCCTCGCGGACCTGGAGCAGCTGTACGCGCAGGTGCGTGCGGCGGGCGTCGAGCTGCGCGTCGCCGTCGATCCCGTGCCGCCGGGCGAGCCGCCGGCCGCCGTGCAGCTCGCGGTGTACCGCATCCTGCAGGAGGCGCTCACGAACGCGCTGCGGCATGGCGCCGGGGTGGTCTCGGTCGGGCTCGCGTGGCATCCCGACCGCGTCGACCTCGCCGTGCGCAACCCGCTGAAGCCGGGGGAGCGACCCGCCGGGACCGGCCACGGGCTCATCGGCATGGGGGAGCGTGCGCACCTCATCGGCGGGCGGTTCGACGCTGCGCCGCACGGGGCCGAATTCGTCGTGACCGCCACCTTGCCGATCCGTCAGGAGGGTTCTCGATGATCCGTGTCGTGCTCGTGGATGACCAGGCGCTGTTCCGCGCCGGCATCCGGATGCTGGTGGCATCGCAGGCCGACCTCGAGGTCGTGGGCGAAGCATCCGACGGTCGCGAAGCCATCGACGTCGTGCGGGCGACCCGCCCCGATGTCGTGCTCATGGACATCCGCATGCCCGTCATGGACGGTCTCACGGCGACCGCCGAGCTGCTCGCCGATCCGGACCCGCCGCGCATCGTCATGCTCACGACGTTCGACCTCGACGAGGCCGCGGCGCGCGCGATCCGGCAGGGGGCCAGCGGCTTCCTGCTGAAGGACGCCGAGCCGGAGTTCCTCCTCGCCGCGATCCGCACCGTGCACGCCGGATCGGCTGTCATCGCGGCATCCGCCACCCGCGACCTCTTCGCGCATTTCTCGCAGCCGAAGGCATTGAGCGTCCCTGCCGCGTTCGAGACGCTCACCGAGCGCGAGCGTGAGATCTTCGCGCTCGCGGCGCGCGGACTGTCCAACGCCGAGATCGCCGGGCGCGAATACCTCTCCGAAGCGACGGTCAAGACGCACATCAGCCGTATCCTCGCGAAGCTGGGCCTGCGCGACCGCGTGCAGCTCGTCGTCTTCGCTTTCGAGCACGGGCTCACCTGACACGCGCCCCCGTGGGAGGGCGCGCGTCAGCGCCCCTCGAGCGCCGCGCGCGTGCGCTCGTAGCGGGGCTTGCCCACCCACCGCCACATCACCCGCACCGGGGCCGGCAGGTTCTTGCGCAGCCATGCATCGCCGCCGTCGGGCTGGGATGAGACGATCGCGCCGAGCGCGTTCCACGTCTGCCCCTTCGGCGTCGAGGCGCGCCCGTGCTCCGAGAACCACTCGACCTCCTTCTGGGTGATGGTGCGCTCCATGACGGGCACGATGTTCTGCTCCTCGTCGGGCAGATGGATCGCCAGAGCCCCGTTGATCCCGTCGAGCGCCGCGAGCAGCGGTGCGGCCGTGGCGGAGGTCGCGGAGGCGCGCCACGCGGGCAGCGCAGCATCCATCGCCGTCAGCTCGGCGAGCATCGCGGCGTGATGCTGCTTCATACGTTCGACGTGGACGGCGCAGGCGGGGGAGCGCTCGACGAGAGCACCCCACAGCCTCTCGTCCTCACCGTCGTGGTGGGCGTGCAAAGCGCTCGAGAGAAGATCGAGCTGCGTCGCGACGACCTCGGCGTGCGCCGTGTTCCCGGTCCGCACCCCGCGCACGAGCGACGGCCCTTCGCGGAAGCCCGCCAGGAACATGCGGTGGATCTCGGCCATGCCACTCGCGTCGCAGGTCTTCGGTTCCGGGGAGACGGCTCCGCGGGAGGGGAGGGGTGTCGCGGCCATGATCGCTCCTTCGCGCTGACGAAGCAGAGACTACGACCAGCCGGCGTCGCGCGGAAGAGGATCATCCTCGAGATGTAGACGGATGCCCCGACAGACCGACGCGGTGGACCTCGCCCGGTTCGTACCGTCGAAGCATGGAACTGACATCGACCGATCTCGGGCTCGCCGCCCGGGTGCAGCACCTCACGAAGACCTACGGCACCGGGGCCGGCACCGTCCGCGCACTGGACGGTGTCAGCGTCGGCATCCGCCGCGGCGAGTTCACCGCGATCATGGGCCCGTCCGGCTCGGGCAAATCCACGCTCATGCACATCATGGCCGGCCTCGACGCGCCCACGAGCGGTCGGGCCTGGATCGGCGACACCGACATCACGGGTCTGTCCGACCTCGAACTGACGATCCTGCGCCGTCGCCGCGTCGGCTTCGTCTTCCAGTCCTTCAACCTCGTGCCGACCCTCGACGCCCTGGCCAACATCATGCTGCCGTTCGACCTGGACGGCCGGCGCCCGACGGTGCTCGAACGCGCGCGCATCGACGGGCTCGTCGACTCTCTCGGTCTCGCCGCCAGGCTGCGTCACCGCCCGCACGAGCTGTCCGGCGGTCAGCAGCAGCGCGTCGCGATCGCCCGGGCACTCGCGACGGCGCCCGACCTCGTCTTCGCCGACGAGCCGACCGGGAATCTCGACTCGCGCAGCGGACGGGACGTGCTCCGCCTGCTCGCCGCCGCGACGCGCGAGCACGGCCAGTCGATCGCGATGGTCACGCACGACCCGGTCGCGGCGAGCCACGCCGATCGGGTGCTGTTCCTCGGCGACGGCCGCATCGTCGCCGACAAGCCCCGCCAGAGCGCCGAAGAGATCGCCGCGTACATGCTCGCGACCGAGCTCGGCGCCGAGGTCTCGTCGTGAGCGCCACGGCGATCGATCGGATGCCGCGCCCCGAGGTCGCAGCGACCCGCGCGGCGCCTCTCGGGTACCTGCGTGAGCGGGGCATGGGTGCCAGCATCCTCGTGGCGGGGATCTCCACCGCCTTCGGTGTCGTGCTGCTCACGGCGACGACCTTCATCGGCGCGATGCTGCGGGCCGACCCGTACATCGGCGACAGCGAGACGCTCGCGATCGTCGTCTCCATCCTCACGGGGCTGCTGCTCGGTCTCGCCGTCTATGTCGCCTCGATCGTGACGGCGAACACGTTCGCGACCGTCATCGCCGGACGCACGAGGCGCATCGCGCTCCTGCGTCTCATCGGCGCCTCGGCCCGCTCGCAGCGCGCCGAGGTCGCGCGTCATGGCCTCGTCGTCGGCGCCGTCGGAGCCCTCATCGGGCTGGTGCTGGGAACCGGTCTGTCGGCGGCCGGCGTGCTCCTGGCCGAGACCGCGCTCGGACTGAAGGGACTCGACTTCACACTCGTGCGCCCCGACCTGCTGGCGCCGGCCGTGATCGTCGTGCTCACGACATGGGCGTCGGCGTGGGTGGGATCGCGCCGCGTCCTGGCGGTCACGCCGCTGCAGGCGCTCGGCAGCTCGGTCGAGGTCTCGCACGCCGACGTGGCCAGTCGCACGCGGCGCAACGTCGTGGCCGTCGTGCTGCTGAGCATCGGCGCGGCGCTGCTCGCGGTTGGAATCCTCGCGGGGCTCGTCTCGCCCCTCGGCGTCATCGTCGCTTTCGCGGGCGGAGTGCTCTCGTTCACCGGACTCGCCCTCGGGGCGACGGTCGTGATGCCGCCCGTGCTGCGGCTCGTCGGACGCGCCTTCGGCCGCTCGGCGACGGCACGCCTCGCCGCCGAGAACGCTCTGCGCCACCCGGAACGTTCGAGCCGCATGGCGATCGGCGTCGTCATGGGAGTCACACTCGTGACGATGTTCGCCGTCGCGCTGGAAACGGCCAAAGCGGTCGTCACCGCCTCGGGGGGCGGCATCCCCGATCCCGAGTTCGCCCTCGTGATCGACCTGTTCTCGGCGGTCATGATGGGCCTGGTCGCCGTGTCCGCGGTCATCGCTGCCGTCGGACTGGTCAATCTGCTCACGCTCGGCGTCGTGCAGCGGCGTCGCGAGCTGGGGCTGCTGCGCTCGCTCGGGGTCTCCAACGGCCAGGTGCGGCGCATGGTGCTGCTCGAGGCCGCGCACATCACGATCGCCTCGACGGCGCTCGGCCTCGTGCTCGGCATCGCCTACGGCTGGGCCGGGGCCCAGTCGCTGCTCGGAGCCGTGCGCGTGCCGCCGCTGTGGCTCTCGCCGACCTTCGTGCTGCCCGTCGTGCCGTTGTGGCCCATCGTCGCGATCGTCGTCGCGACGGCGGTGCTCACCCTCGTCGCGGCCGTCGTGCCGACGCGCATCGCAACGCGCGTCGCCCCCGTCGAAGCGCTCGCCGAGTAGGCGCCGAGACCGGATGCCGCCCCGCGGCCCCGTCCGTGCGGTGCTGGCGTGGGGCGGCCGGTGGTCCTGTTGCCCGGGCGGTGAACCGTACGAATCGCGTCGAACCGGACGGCGGCGACGTCGGGGTCGGCGGGATCGGTACGGCTGGGCGTGGGGCGGCCAGTGGTTGGTGGCCGGGGGCGCCGGGTCGGGGGCGCTGGGTCGGGGGGCCGGGTCGGGGACGCCGGGTCAGGGTGGCGGGGCGCGGTCGCCCGGGCGGCGAACCGCACGAATCGCGTCGAACCGGACGGCGGCGACGTCGGGTTCGACGGGATCGGTATGGGTGGGCGTGGGGCGGCCGGTGGTTGGGGCGCCGGGTCAGTCGGCGGGGTCGTGCGCCCAGGTGGGGGCGAGGGCGCGGATCCGCGCACCGCGCCACTGCCACGTCGCCCAGAGCACGGGCCAGAGGGCGGCGGCGGTCGGGCCGCCGATCACGAGGCGGTCGCGCCACAGCGTGCGGTCCGGTCGCCCGGGAATCGGCGAGACCGCCATCTGGTGATCCCACACGTCGAGGCTCGAAAGCGGCCCGGTCAGCGGGATGCCGCTGTCACGGAAGATCCGCACCGGGCCGGCAGGCTCGGCGACGGTGCGCTCGCTCACGTGGATGAGCTGCTGCCCCATCGGGATGCCGCCGAGCGCCGTCAGCTCGACGGGGATGTCGTCTCCGGGGGTCAGGCTCGTCGGCAGCCCGCCCGGAGCCATCGGTTCAAGTCCGAGGAACGGTCCGTAGAGTTCGGCGACAGCGCGTGGCGAGTGCAGGGCACGCCACGCGGCATCCGGGTCGCAATCGATCTCGAGCTTCAGCAGGATGCGCATGCTCCAGTGTCGCACCGGCTCTAGCATCGAGGGATGCCGTCACCGTTCGACCAGCACCGCTACCAAGTCCGGCTCGAGTGGGGCGTGGAGGGGCTCGCCCGTCTCGCACCCGCCGATGTCGTCGTGGTCGTCGATGTGCTCGGGCTGTCGACGCGCGTGACGAACGAACTCGCGGCGGCCGCCGGCGACGGCATCGCGGCGGGTGGTGGGGCGGTTGCGGCCGACGCCGCGTCCCCTGACGGTGCCGCGTCCGACGTCGACGGTGCCGCGTCCGATCCCGACGCCGCGAGCGACGACGGTGGCACCGCGTCCGACGCCGGCGGCGCCGCATCCGATCCCGACGCCGCGAGCGACGACGAAGCGACCGCGGTCTTGCGGGCCGCTGCCCGAGTGGGAGCCGTCGTGCTGCTCGGATGCCTGCGCAACGCCTCAGCCACGGCGCGCGCCGTGCTCGACGAGCAGACCCGTCGCGGGGGCCGCACGAGCATCGCCGTCCTCGCGGTGGGCCAGCGTGACCGAGACGGCGCACCGCGCTTCGCCGTCGAGGACCTGCTCGGTGCCGGAGCCGTCATCGACGCGCTCACGAAGCTCGGCATCGACCACACCTCACCCGAGGCGGCCGTCGCGGCCGAGGGGTTTCACGGATTGCGCCGAGCCACCCGTCACCTGCTCACGGCGAGCGGATCGGGTCAGGCCCTGCTCGACGGCGGCGCGCGCGACGTCGTGCTCGACGCCGCGGCGGTCGATGTCGTCTCCGTCGTGCCGACCCTGGTCGACGGCGTCTTCATCGCGGCCTGAACGCTCAGCGCGGCGTCATGGCGGCGAGGCGCGCCGCCGCCGTGATCTCGCGACGCGTCCACGAGAAGAGGTTGCGCTCGTCGAAACGCGGCGCGCACGTCGCGCACGACATCGCTCTCGCGGGACGACGGTGCCGGTAGGCGAGATGGCCGGCAGGGCAACGGCCGACCCACGGAGCGAGATCGGTCGCCGTCTCACCGCGATGCGTCGTGCCCCCGACATAGCCGAGGTCGCGGGCGACGCGCAGCCACTCGCGCCCGTGCCCCGCCGCCGGACCGGCCAACGCGTGGGCGACCTCGTGCAGCAGTGTCTGATGATTGTCGTCATCGTCGTAGCGGGCGGTGAGGTAGCGCGACATGCTGATCCGTTTGCGGCGGTAGTCGCACAGGCCCGCTCGGCGCTTGGCGTTATCGAACGCGAACGTCCACGACGAATCCAGATGGGTCACGATGAGCGCCTCGGCCCATCGCCTCACGCGATGCAGTTCCGACATGCCGAAACGTTAGAACAGACCTACGACACTCACCCGGTGAGGGCGGCCGCACGGCGTCGGTCAGCGGCGTCGACGGCCAGCAGCGCCGACTCGAGCTGCGCGTCGGTCGCACCGGACTCCTGGCGCAGGAACAGCGCGCGCTTGAAATCGACGCGCGCGGCCTCGAAATCGCCCGCCTCGTAGTTCGTCCGTCCGCGGTGCTGATAGGCGAATGCTGCGATGCTCGACCAACCCTGGCCCTCGGCCTCGTCGGCGCACATCGTCAGTTCCTGCTCGGCGGCGGCATACGCCCCCCGCACCTGCACGACGGATGCGTGCAGGATGCGCGCCCGCAGCAGGTCCTTGCGCGTGCCCGCCATGCGCGCCACGCGCACGGACTGCTCCGACAGCACGAGCGAATCCTCGGTGCGGCCCAGCACCTTGAGCAGCCACACGCGCTCGAGGAGTGCCGGCAGACTGCGCTGCTCGCCGATCTCGTCGAGACGCTCGGCGCACTCGTGCGGATCGACGATCTCCCGCAGAGTCTCCGGGTCGTAACCCTTGATATAGCTCACGACGACTCCCTCCGCGCACGATGCCCCTAGTCTGCCCCGGCACCGCGCGGTCGTCGGCCCGGCACGCCGGGGTGCAGCATCCGGTGCCTCGTCAGCGATCGAAAACGGATGCCGCGGGCTTCGGCGACGGCGAGGCGGCGGCATCCGTCACGATCGCCGCTCCGCGCACGAACTCGTCGATCTCGGCGCCCTGCGCCACCTTGGCGGGGTGCGGGCCGGCTGCCATGAGGCGCGGCAGCCACTCGGTGGGAAGGGGCGTCGCCGACGCCGCCACGACCAGGTTGCCGAAGCGCCGGCCCTTCAGCGTCTGCACCTCGGCCAGCACGGCGACGTGTTCGAGCACGTCGCGCACGGTCGCGACCTGACGCCGGGCGAAGGCGAGCCCCGCGCCGTCGGCGACATTGACCAGCAGGACGCCGTCGGGAGCGAGCAGCGCCGCCGCTTCGCGGTAGAACTCGACGGTCGTGAGGTGCGCGGGGGTCTGCGCCCCCGAGTAGACGTCGGAAACGAGCAGATCGACGTTGCCGGTGAGCGCGGCGGGCAGGCGCCCGAGTCCTGCGCGGGCGTCGCCGATGCGCACGCGGATCGGCGCTGGGCGGGGGAGCGGCATGTGCTCGCGCACGAGGTCCCAGAGGGCAGGTTCGAGCTCGATGACCTGCTGGCGCGACCCGCGCCGCGTCGCCTCGATGTAACGCGGGAGCGTGAGCGCCCCCGCGCCGAGGTGCACGGCGGTGAGCGGCTGGCGCGGCATCCGCAGCTGGTCGATGACGGCGCCCATGCGCGCGACGTACTCGAAGTGGAGGTGAGTCGGATCGTCGAGGTCGACGTGGGACTGCGGCGTGCCGTCGACGATGAGCTCGAGACCGCCGGCGAAGCGCGCGGGAACGACGCGGGCGATCGTGCCGTCCGAGAGACGGGCGCGAGGCGCCTCGTCGGGTTCCAGCCGCGCCCGTGCCATGACCCCACCGTACTGGGCGGGACACGCCGCCGCCGGGCCGCCCTCTTGTTCCGCGCTCCGCGCCCTCCCTCGCTTTGTTGACTTGCGCCCCGTGCAGCGACACGCCGGCGTGTCATCGACACGGGGCGCAAGTCAACGAAGGGGGCGGGTCAACGGGGGGAGGCGCGGCGGAGCGGAGCCGGGCGCGCGCGACGCGGCTACCGTGGGACGCATGGTGGCGATCGATCTCAACGCCGATCTGGGCGAGACGATCGACGGCGTGCCGACGGCCGACGACGAGGCGATGTTCGCCCTCATCTCGAGCGCGAACATCGCGTGCGGCGGACATGCGGGAGACGCCGCGTCGCTGCGCGCGGCCGTCGAGCGGTCGGCGCGGTACGGCGTCGCCGTGGGCGCGCATCCGTCCTACCCGGACCGCGCCGGATTCGGTCGCACGCGCATCGCGATCAACCCGGGCGACCTCGCCGACGCGATCGCCCGCCAGCTGGACGCGCTCGTCTCGGCGGGAGCCGACGTCCGCTACGTCAAGCCGCACGGCGCGCTCTACCACTCCGTGTCGCGCGACCCGGTCGAAGCAGCCCTCGTCGTGGATGCTGTCGCGGATCTGTCGGCGCGATTGGGGCGCGGCATCCCGATCCTCGGACTCGACGGCGAGATCGCCTTCAACGCCGAGCAGCGCGGCATCCCGTTCGTGCGCGAGGCGTTCCTCGACCGCGGATACCGCGCGACGGGCGGCCTCGTCGCGCGTGGGGCGCCCGGCGACGTGCTGCACGATCCCGCCGAGATCGCCGATCGCGCCGTTCGCCTCGCCGTCGAGGGGGTCCTCGTCGCCGTCGACGGCGGGCTCGTCAGACCGGATGCCGCATCCCTCTGCGTGCACGGCGATTCGCCCGGCGCCGTGGCGATCGCCCGGCGCGTGCGCGCGGCGCTGGACGCCGAGGGGGTTGAGGTGCGATCGCCGTGGTGACCGTGCGCGTGCGGCCGATGGGCGAGCGGGCCCTGCTCCTCGAGACCGATTCGATCGACGATGTGCTGGCGCTGCACGGCCGGCTCGCGGCATCCCGCCCCGAAGGGGTCGTCGAGCTCGTGCCGGCCGCGCGGACGGTGCTGGTCGTCGTCGATCCCGCGCGACTGACGCCGGCGGCCGCGCGGGCGTGGGCGCTGGGCGCGGATGCCGGGGCCGCCGGCCCGCCGCGCGGCGAGGGTTCCGCCGTCGACCTCGAGGTCGTCTACGACGGCGCCGACCTGTCCGAGACGGCGGAGCTCCTCGGTATGACGGCCGATGAGCTCGTGCGCCGCCACGCGAGCGCCGAGTGGTCGGTCGCGTTCACGGGGTTCGCGCCGGGGTTCGGCTACCTCGTGAGCGACGCTTGGCCGTTCGACGTGCCCCGACGGGCGACTCCCCGCACGCGCGTGCCCGCCGGGGCGGTGGGCCTCGCCGCCCGGTTCACGGGCGCGTACCCACGGGAATCGCCGGGCGGCTGGCGGCTCATCGGCACGACCTCGGCGCCGCTGTGGCGTACGGCGGCGGAGGGTGCGGCATCCCCGGCCCTGCTCGCCCCCGGCACGCGCGTGCGGTTCCGCCCCGTTCCCGCGGCGCCGGTCGCCGCGGCGGCCGTGTCCGTGCCCGCCCCCGCCCCCGTGTCGACCACGTCGACCGTCCCCGTCCCCGCGCCCGCCCCCGTCCCCGCATCGACCGCGAGACTGCAAACGCAGGCCGAGACTGCGGGTGAACCCCACGGTCTCGGCGCGCCGTTGCAGTCTCGCGGTCACGGGCAGCGGGGGGTGCGGGTCGAGGCGACGGGGATGCTCGCGACCGTGCAGGACCTCGGCCGGACCGGGAACGCGGCGCTCGGCGTCGCGCGGTCCGGCGCCGCCGACCGAGGCGCACTGCGCACGGCCAACCGGCTCGTCGGCAACGACGAAGGCGCCGCGGCGATCGAGATCACGATGGGCGGCTTCCGCGCCGTCGCCGAGGTCGACGCGTGGATCGCCGTCGCGGGGGCCTGGGGGTCGCTCACGCTGGACGGCCGCCCGATCGACCCGTACACCGCGCAGGCCTGGCCCGCGGGCAGCGAACTGCAGGTCGACGTCTTCGCGCACGGCACACGGGCCTACCTCGCGGTGCGCGGCGGCTGCGAGCCCGCGGCGGTGCTCGGATCCCGGTCGACGGACATCCGGGCGGGACTGGGCCCGCGCCGGCTCGCCGCGGGCGACGTGATCCCGATCGGCCCCGCTCCCGCCCGTCCCATCCCGATCGCCGACATCGCGCCCTGGGGAGCCCCGCAGGACGACGAGCTCGAGATCGACCTGGCACCCGGTCCGCGCGCCGACTGGTTCGCGGCATCCGCCCTCGATGTGCTCTTCGCGGCGGTCTGGACCGTCTCGCCCGCGGCCGACCGTGTCGGGATCAGGCTCGAGGGACCCGAACTGGTCCGCGCGCGCCGCGACGAGCTGCCGAGTGAGGGCATGGTGCCCGGCGCGCTGCAGGTGCCTCACGACGGACGCCCCGTCGTGCTCGGCGTCGACGGTCCCGTGACGGGCGGGTATCCGGTCATCGCGGTCGCCACGGATGCCGCGCTGGATCTGCTCGCGCAAGCGCGGCCGGGGACACGCCTGCGGTTCCGGCATGCGCGCACCCCGATCGGGTGAGTCAGCGCGCGTTTATACCGCAGCTTCGGATGCTCGTCAAGAATCCGGCTGGACACGGCGCGTCCTGAGACGTATAGTCGGTAGTTGCGCTCTGGTTCCCCTGCCCTCATATGGTGGTCGGCTGTGCCCGTGTGCCCCCGCGTCACTCTCCATCGGAGTCTCGCGCGCGTGGCGCCGGGCTTCGGGAGGACGGAGCACTCCACCTGACGACAAGGAAACGGGCCCACGGGCTCACGGAGGTATTCCCCTTGGCTGCTGCGCGCAACGCATCCAACCCCACCACCCCCAAGAGCGGACGCGGCGCTTCACGCCTCTCGTTCGCCAAGGTCTCCGACACGCTGGAGGTCCCCGACCTCCTCGCGCTGCAGACGGAGTCCTTCGACTGGCTCGTCGGCAACGACGCGTGGAAGACACGCGTCGCGGCTGCGAAGGCCATCGGACGCACGGACGTCCCCGAGATCAGCGGTCTCGAGGAGATCTTCGAGGAGATCTCGCCCATCGAGGACCTGAGCGAGACGATGCAGCTCTCGTTCACCAACCCCTACCTCGAGCCTGAGAAGTACTCGATCGACGAGTGCAAGGAGCGCGGCAAGACCTACGCCGCCCCGCTCTACGTCGAAGCCGAGTTCATGAACCACCAGACCGGTGAGATCAAGACGCAGACCGTCTTCATGGGCGACTTCCCCCTGCAGACCGGCAAGGGCACGTTCATCATCAACGGCACCGAGCGTGTCGTCGTCTCGCAGCTCGTGCGCTCGCCCGGCGTCTACTTCGACAAGACCCCGGACAAGACCAGCGACAAGGACATCGTCTCGGCGCGCGTCATCCCCAGCCGCGGTGCGTGGCTCGAGTTCGAGATCGACAAGCGCGACCAGGTCGGCGTGCGCATCGACCGCAAGCGCAAGCAGTCGGTCACCGTCTTCCTCAAGGCCCTGGGCCTGACGACGGAGGACATCCAGAACGAGTTCGCCGGCTTCGACTCGATCGAGGAGACCCTCGCGAAGGACACGATCCTCTCGAAGGAAGACGCCCTCCGCGACATCTACCGCAAGCTCCGTCCGGGCGAGCAGGTCGCCGCCGAGGCCGCCCGCGCGCTGCTGGACAACTTCTACTTCAACCCCAAGCGCTACGACCTCGCGAAGGTCGGTCGCTACAAGATCAACCACAAGCTCGGTCTCGACACGCCGCTGAGCGACTCGGTGCTCACCGTCGACGACATCGTCGCGACGATCAAGTACCTCGTGCGCCTGCACCGCGGCGACGACGTCTTCGACGGCGTCCGCGAGGGCAAGCCGGCCGAGATCCGCCTGGACATCGACGACATCGACAACTTCGGCAACCGTCGCATCCGCGCCGTCGGCGAGCTCATCCAGAACCAGGTCCGCACGGGTCTGTCCCGTATGGAGCGCGTCGTGCGCGAGCGCATGACGACGCAGGACATCGAGGCCATCACGCCGCAGACGCTCATCAACGTGCGTCCCGTCGTCGCCGCGATCAAGGAGTTCTTCGGAACGAGCCAGCTGTCGCAGTTCATGGATCAGAACAACCCGCTCGCGGGCCTGACCCACAAGCGCCGCCTGTCGGCGCTCGGCCCCGGTGGTCTGAGCCGTGAGCGCGCCGGCGTCGAGGTCCGTGACGTGCACCCCTCGCACTACGGCCGCATGTGCCCGATCGAGACGCCGGAAGGACCGAACATCGGTCTCATCGGCTCGCTCGCATCGTTCGCGCGCATCAACGCGTTCGGCTTCATCGAGACGCCGTACCGCAAGGTCGTCGACGGCAAGGTCACCGACCAGATCGACTACCTGACGGCATCGGTCGAGAGCGACTACATCGTCGCGCAGGCCGGAGTCGAGCTCGCGGACGACGGTTCGTTCGCCGACGAGCGCGTCCTCGCCCGTCGCGGTCAGGGCGGCGAGGTCGACCTCTTCCACGCCGACGAGATCGGCTACATGGACGTCTCGCCGCGCCAGATGGTCTCGGTCGCGACGTCGCTCATCCCGTTCCTCGAGCACGACGACGCCAACCGCGCGCTCATGGGCGCGAACATGCAGCGTCAGGCCGTTCCGCTCCTGCGCTCGGATTCGCCCGTCGTGGGCACCGGCATGGAGGGCTACGCCGCGATCGACGCCGGTGACGTCGTCACGGCAGCCAAGGCCGGTGTCGTCGCCGAGGTCTCGGCCGACGTCGTCACGGTCCAGCTCGACGAGGGCGGCACGCAGGACTACTACCTGCGCAAGTTCGACCGCTCCAACCAGGGCACGTCCTACAACCAGCGCGTCGTGGTCTCGGCCGGCGACCGCGTCGAGGTCGGCGAGGTCATCGCCGACGGACCGGCGACGGAGAACGGCGAGCTCGCGCTCGGCAAGAACCTCCTCGTCGCGTTCATGATGTGGGAAGGCCACAACTTCGAGGATGCGATCATCCTCAGCCAGGAGCTCGTGAAGGACGACACCCTCTCCTCGATCCACATCGAGGAGTACGAGGTGGATGCCCGTGACACGAAGCTCGGCAAGGAGGAGATCACCCGTGACCTCCCCAACGTCAGCCCCGACCTGCTGAAGGACCTCGACGAGCGCGGCATCATCCGCATCGGCGCCGAGGTCCGCCCCGGCGACATCCTCGTCGGCAAGGTCACGCCCAAGGGCGAGACCGAGCTGTCGGCCGAGGAGCGCCTGCTCCGCGCGATCTTCAACGAGAAGAGCCGCGAAGTGCGCGACACGTCGCTGAAGGTTCCCCACGGTGAGCAGGGCACGATCATCGCCGTCAAGGAGTTCAACG
Source organism: Microbacterium sp. NPDC055357 (assembly GCF_053644835.1). NCBI lineage: Bacteria > Bacillati > Actinomycetota > Actinomycetes > Micrococcales > Microbacteriaceae > Microbacterium > Microbacterium sp. NPDC055357. Next base: position 95,211 of record NZ_JBSHLZ010000001.1, read on the forward strand.
CCGAGGACGGCGACGACGAGCTCGGCTCGGGCGTCAACCGCCGCGTCGTGGTCTACATCGCCCAGAAGCGCAAGATCACCGAGGGTGACAAGCTCGCCGGCCGCCACGGCAACAAGGGCGTCATCGCGAAGATCCTCCCTGTCGAGGACATGCCGTTCCTCGCGGACGGCACGCCGGTCCAGGTCGTCCTGAACCCGCTCGGCATCCCCGGTCGAATGAACTTCGGCCAGGTCCTCGAGCTGCACCTCGGCTGGATCGCCCAGCAGGGCTGGAAGGTCGAAGGGACGCCGGAGTGGGCCATGGGCCTGCCCGACACCGCTCGTGAGGCCGCCCCCGGCACGAAGGTCGCGACCCCCGTGTTCGACGGTGCGTTCGAGGAGGAGATCGCCGGTCTGCTCGACTCGACCCTCCCCACGCGCGACGGTGAGCGCCTCATCGACTCGACGGGCAAGACGCGGCTGTTCGACGGCCGCTCCGGCGAGCCGTTCCCGGCACCCATCTCGGTCGGCTACATGTACATCCTGAAGCTGCACCACCTCGTCGACGACAAGATCCACGCGCGTTCGACGGGCCCCTACTCGATGATCACGCAGCAGCCCCTGGGCGGTAAGGCCCAGTTCGGCGGCCAGCGGTTCGGCGAGATGGAGGTGTGGGCGCTCGAGGCCTACGGCGCCGCATACGCGCTGCAGGAGCTCCTCACGATCAAGTCCGACGACATCCTCGGCCGCGTCAAGGTCTACGAGGCGATCGTCAAGGGCGAGAACATCCAGGAGCCCGGCATCCCCGAGTCGTTCAAGGTCCTCATGAAGGAGATGCAGTCGCTCTGCCTGAACGTCGAGGTGCTCTCGGCCGACGGTACGCCGGTCAACCTCCGCGACACGGACGACGACGCCTTCCGCGCGGCAGAGGAACTGGGTATCAACATCTCCAGCCGCTTCGAGTCATCCTCGATCGACGAGATCTGACGCTTCGGCAAGCTCAGATCAACGACTGACTCACTAAGAATTCCGACACAGGAGAACTGAGACTAGTGCTCGAATCAACAACTTTCGATGAGCTTCGCATCGGTCTCGCCACCGCCGACGACATCCGTCGTTGGTCGTACGGCGAGGTCAAGAAGCCCGAGACCATCAACTACCGCACGCTCAAGCCCGAGAAGGACGGCCTCTTCGGCGAGCAGATCTTCGGACCCTCCCGCGACTGGGAGTGCGCCTGCGGCAAGTACAAGCGCGTCCGCTTCAAGGGCATCGTCTGCGAGCGCTGCGGCGTCGAGGTCACCAAGTCCTCGGTCCGCCGCGAGCGCATGGGCCACATCGAGCTCGCCGCGCCCGTCACGCACATCTGGTACTTCAAGGGCGTTCCTTCGCGTCTGGGCTACCTGCTGGACATGGCGCCGAAGGACCTCGAGAAGGTCATCTACTTCGCCGCCTACATGGTGATCTCCGTCGACGAAGAGGCGCGTCACCGCGACCTCGCGACGCAGGAGAACAACATCCGTCTCGAGATCAAGACGCTCGGCGACCGCCGTGACGCCAAGGTCGCAGCCCGCCTCCAGCAGCTGGAGGAAGAGCTCGCGGCGCTCGAGGAAGAGGGCGCCAAGGCCGACCAGAAGAAGAAGGTCAAGGACGCCGCCGAGAAGGAGATGGCTCAGACCCGCAAGGGCGCCGACGAGCAGATCGCCAAGCTCGAGCGCGTGTGGGAGGACTTCCGCACCCTCGATGTCGGCTCGCTCAAGGGCGAGGACGAGATCTTCCACGAGCTGCAGGACCGCTTCGGCCAGTACTTCGAGGCCTACATGGGCGCGGAGTCGATCCAGCGTCGTCTGCAGGCCTTCGATCTGCAGGCTGAGGCGGACAGCCTCCACCTGCAGATCTCCGAGGGCAAGGGTCAGCGCAAGATCCGCGCGATCAAGCGCCTGAAGGTCGTCAACTCGTTCCTGCAGACGGGCATGTCGCCCGCCTCGATGGTGCTCGACGTCGTTCCGGTGATCCCGCCGGAGCTGCGCCCCATGGTCCAGCTCGACGGTGGCCGCTTCGCGACCTCCGACCTCAACGACCTGTACCGTCGCGTCATCAACCGCAACAACCGTCTTCGCCGGCTGATCGACCTCGGCGCTCCCGAGATCATCGTCAACAACGAGAAGCGGATGCTGCAGGAAGCGGTCGACGCACTCTTCGACAACGGCCGCCGTGGTCGCCCCGTCACGGGCACCGGCAACCGTGCGCTGAAGTCGCTGTCCGACATGCTCAAGGGCAAGCAGGGCCGGTTCCGTCAGAACCTGCTCGGCAAGCGCGTGGACTACTCGGGTCGTTCGGTCATCATCGTCGGACCCCAGCTCAAGCTCCACCAGTGCGGTCTGCCCAAGCAGATGGCCCTCGAGCTGTTTAAGCCGTTCGTCATCAAGCGCCTGATCGACCTCGGCCACTCGCAGAACATCAAGGCCGCCAAGCGCGCCGTCGAGCGCACGCGTCCCGAGGTGTGGGACGTGCTCGAGGAGATCATCCGCGAGCGCCCCGTGCTGCTCAACCGCGCACCCACGCTGCACCGTCTGGGCATCCAGGCGTTCGAGCCGCAGCTCGTCGAGGGCAAGGCCATCCAGCTGCACCCGCTCGTCTGCGCGGCGTTCAACGCCGACTTCGACGGTGACCAGATGGCCGTGCACCTTCCGCTGTCGGTCGAGGCCCAGGCCGAAGCGCGCATCCTGATGCTCGCGTCGAACAACATCCTGAAGCCGTCGGACGGCCGCCCGGTGACCCTGCCCTCGCAGGACATGATCATCGGCCTCCACCACCTGACCACGGTCAACGAGGGCGCCCAGGGCGAAGGTCGTGTGTTCGGCTCGGTCAGCGAGGCGATCCTCGCTCGGGACGAAGGCACGCTCGACCTGCAGGCCAAGGTGCGCATCCGCATCCCCGGCCTGTCGTTCCTCGAGGGCGACGCCCCCGAGGGCTACGAGCGCCACGGTCTCGTGGACGCCTCGCTCGGACAGGCGATCTTCAACGACACGCTGCCCAAGGGCTACCCGTTCGTGCGCGAGCAGGCCGACAAGGGCAAGCTGTCGCAGATCGTCAACAAGCTCGCCGAGGAGTACCCCAAGGTCGAGGTCGCGGCTTCGCTCGACCGGATCAAGGACGCCGGCTTTTACTGGGCCACGCGTTCGGGTGTCACCGTCGCGCTCTCGGATGTCCTCACCCCGCCCAACAAGGGCGAGATCGTGGCGGGCTACGAGAAGCAGGCCGCCAAGGTGCAGGCGCAGTTCGAGAAGGGCCTCACGACCGACGCCGAGCGTCGTCAGGAGCTCATCAAGATCTGGACCGAGGCGACCGACGAAGTCCAGAAGGCGATGCGGGACAACTTCCCCGCCGACAACACGATCAACCGCATGGTGTCCTCGGGCGCCCGTGGTAACTGGCTGCAGATCCGCAACATCGCGGGTATGCGCGGTCTCGTGAACAACCCGAAGGGTGAGATCATCCCTCGCCCGATCATCTCCTCGTACCGCGAGGGGCTGTCGGTCGCGGAGTACTTCATCGCGACGCACGGTGCCCGCAAGGGACTGGCCGACACGGCCCTTCGCACGGCCGACTCGGGTTACCTCACGCGTCGTCTGGTCGACGTCTCGCAGGATGTCATCATCCGCGAGGAGGACTGCGGCACGACCAAGGGCCTCGAGTTCACGATCGCGGCGCCCGGCACCGACGGTGCGCTCATCAAGGACGCCAACGTCGAGAACTCGGTGTTCGCGCGGACCCTCGCCGAGCAGGTCACATCGCCTTCGGGCGAGGTGCTCGCCGCCGCGGGTGACGACGTGGGCGACGTGCTCATCAACACGCTCGTCGAGGCCGGCGTCGAGACCATCAAGGTCCGCTCCGTGCTCACGTGCGACTCGGCTGTCGGCGTCTGCGCGCAGTGCTACGGCCGTTCGCTCGCGACGGGCAAGATCGTCGACATCGGCGAGGCGGTCGGCATCATCGCCGCCCAGTCGATCGGTGAGCCCGGTACGCAGCTCACGATGCGTACGTTCCACACCGGCGGTTCGGCTTCGGCCGACGACATCACGCAGGGTCTTCCCCGCGTGCAGGAGCTCTTCGAGGCGCGTACCCCCAAGGGCGCGTCGCCGATCGCGGAGTCCGACGGTCGCATCACGATCGACGAGACCGAGAAGTCGAAGAAGATCATCCTGACGCCCGACTCGGGCGACGAGCCGCACGTCTACCCCGTGCTCAAGCGCGCGACGCTGCTGGTCGAGGACGGCCAGCGTGTCACGGTCGGCCAGCAGATGCAGGTCGGAACGCTCGACCCCAAGGAGGTCATGCGCGTCATGGGCGCCCGCGAGGTGCAGAAGTACCTCGTGAATGGCGTGCAGGGCGTGTACCGCTCGCAGGGTGTGCCGATCCACGACAAGCACATCGAGGTCATCGTGCGCCAGATGCTGCGCAAGGTCACCGTCGTCGACCACGCCGACACGACCCTGCTCCCGGGTGAGCTGGTGGACTTCAAGAAGTACCAGCGGATCAACCGCGAGACGGTGGCAGAGGGCAAGCGCCCCGCGTCGGGTCGTCCCGAGCTGATGGGTATCACGAAGGCGTCGCTCGCGACCGAGTCGTGGCTGTCGGCGGCATCGTTCCAGGAGACCACCCGCGTCCTGACGCAGGCGGCCATGGAGGGCAAGAGCGACCCGCTCGTCGGCCTCAAGGAGAACGTCATCATCGGAAAGCTCATCCCCGCCGGCACGGGCCTTGCGAAGTACCGCAACGTCACGGTCGAGGCGACGGAAGAGGCCAAGAGCGAGCGGTACCCCAACCGCATCTTCGCCTCGGACGGTGCGTTCTCGGACGCCGACCTGAGCTACGTCGATTTCGACAGCTTCTCGACGGACGGCGACTTCACCTCGTACAACTAGACGCGGTTCGGGTCAATGCTGCGAAGCAGCGTTGAGGCGACCCGGGTCTAGATCGAGGAGCCCGCGCAGCGGGCGTATCGAGATCTCCTGAGATAACGACGAAGGCCCCCGGCACACGCCGGGGGCCTTCGTCGTTCCCGAGCCACGGGAACAGTCCTCCCCAGCGCGCCGACACGGCCACGCGGCATCCGGTGTCTACCGTGGAGGAGGAGGACGGCATGGCGCGCACGGGGGGACGAAACCTCTGGATCGCCGTACCCTCGGTGCTCGCGTGCATCGCCGTCGTGGCGGGCCTGGTCTGGCTCGCCGCACCCATGGTGCCGACCGCCGTGGACTGGGTCGGCGACACCCTGCGGGCGAACGCGGACGCGCAGGAGGACGCCGAGAACCAGCGAACCCCCGTCCAGCTGATCGCCGACGGCGATCCGCTGGACTGTCGCGACCTGTATCCCGATCAGCTGTGGGCCGAGCTCATCTGGCACGGAGACGTGCTGCTCAGCCAGAACACCGCGCGACCCGTGATCGCAGCCGACGACCTCGTCGAGGCGCTCGCGCCGACCGTCGCCGTCAACTGCGCGTGGGCGCTCGGACGGAACGAGTCGATCACGTCCACCGTCTCGGTCATCTCGCCCGACGCGATCGGCATCGCGCAGGCGGCGCTCTCGGCGCAGGGGTTCTCGTGCTCGACCGCCGAGACGGCGCTGGAATGCGCCCGCGCGAGGGGCGGCGTGCGGGAAGAGCACATCATGCGAGACGACGTGTGGCTCTCGATCGTCGGGACGGGCTGGCGCCCCGAGGACTACGCGAACCGACTGGCCGCCTACATCTGGGGATGACGCAGTCGCGCGTCGCGCGGCATGGCTACGCGTGTGAAGGCCCTGTCGGGGTTACCCTCGCACATGCGGGGAGCGGCCCCGCGTGAGGAGTGCTTCCGATGAGTGACCCCAAGTCGTCCTACGGCGAGCCGGTCGAGGAACCCACAACGGTCGACGACGTCGTCGGGCGTGCTCACGAAGGTCTCGCTGACGCCGAGGCCGCCCGCCGCGACGCCGTCGACGAGCCGGCCGCTGTCGAGGACGAGCAGATCGTCGTCGAAGAAGAGGCCGTGTTCTCCGACGAGACCCCGTCGGCAGAGAACGAGTGGGCCGCAGAGCCGCCCTCGTGGGCGACCGACGCGCCGCTCGACGAGGAACCGCCCTCCGCCGTCGAGGAACCAGCCGCCGTCGTCGAAGAGACGATCGTCATCGACGAGACCGTCGTCGCCGACGACGAGCCGACCGCCGTCTACGAGCCCGTCGTCGCGCCCGCCGAGCCCATCGCCGAGAGCGTCGTGCCGCCGGCGGCCGTGTCGCCGCAGCCCATCTTCGTGCAGGCGCCCGAGGCGCCGCGCCTGCGCGGCAATCGTGCCGCCGCCGGTGCGATCGGCTTGCTCGCGGCCCTCGCCTTCGCGGTGCTCTACCTCGGCGCGACCCTCGGCTTCGGCGCCATCCAGGGCGACGTCACCGCCGAGACCTTCGCCACGGATGCCGTCGCCGGGCTCACGACGTGGGCGCTGTGGGTGCCGACGGTCGTGTTCTTCATCGCGTTCTGGCTGCTCGGTGCGATCATCAACCGCGGCCGCTGGGCGGCCTGGGTCATCATGGGCCTGCTCGTGGGCGTCGCCGCCTACGGCGGCCACCTGCTCGGGCAGCTCTTCCAGGCGCCGTTCTGGATGCTCACGGCCTCCGAGGGGGCCGAGCTCGTCGAAGCGCAGCTGCTCGCCCCGCTCGCGATCGTCGCGTTCGTGCTGGGCCGCGAGCTCACCATCTGGTTCGGGGCATGGGCCGCCGCGCGCGGCAAGCGCGTCACCGAGCTCAACATCGAAGCGCAGCGTGAGTACGAGCGCACGCTCGAGGCGGGCCCGCAGCTCGTCCGGCCATGACGACCGGGCGTCCGGGTGACGGGGCCGACCGCGGTCCCGTCTCGCCGGCGCTCGCGGTCGTCTTCGCGACGGTGGGCTATCTCGCCCTGGTCATCTTCGGACTGGGGATGCTGTCCCTCGCGCTCGATGAGAGCATCATCGAGGAGCCGGGCCTCGGCCCGCTTCCCGGCGTGGCCGCGACGACGCTGTCGATCGTCGCGTTCGGCGCGACGCTGTGGAGTCCTGTGCGGCGCACTCAGCCGTCGTTCTGGAACTCGGCCTGGGTCATGGTCGCGTCGTTCCTCGCCTACCTCGCGGGGCTGTGGATCATGGCCGTCGCGACGGGAACGGCGGTCGGGATCGCGACTGCCGTCGCGGGCCGCATCGCGACGACCGGGTTCGGCCTGGTGATCGCCGCGGCAGCCCTCGTCGCCGCGTGGTCGGGCATCGCGCTCGTGCGCACGCGGGCTCGTCGCCCGCGCTGGCCGTGGGAATCCGACGACGAAGAGACGCTGTGACGGCGTAAGAACCCGGATCGGGCGTGCCGAGAGGATAGCGTTATCGCGTGGAGCGGTCGCTCGAGACGCAGGTCAGCCAGGCGGTGGACGCCTGGCTCGTGTGGCTGCCACGCTGGCAGCCCGCGACGCACCGCGGGCGCGTCGCCCCGTGTCGACGGTGCTTCGGCTCTCCGATCCTGTCGGCGGCGGGGCTGGGGGCCGATGTGCCGCACGGCGTGCAGCACGGCCTGTCGATCCGCGTCAAGGCGATCATCGACCGCGCCGTCGCGGAATACACGGCGCGCAACCTTCCCATGCTGCAGGCCGAACTCGATCAGCAGGCCGCGCGCAACCGGGCGCGCAGCTATCGCCCCGCCGAGGGACTCGCCCCCGAGTTCGAGGGGATGCCGCTCGACCCCGAACCCCAGCCGGGCGCGCCGTTCCTGTTCACCCTCTCGGGCCTGGCCGAAGAAGCCGAATCCCAGGTTCCCGAGCTTCCACCGCTCACCGAAGAGGCCAAAGCGGCGCTGCGCCAAGAGGTCGCCCTGGCCGACGACTACGCCAACATGGTGGGCCGCGAAGTGTGCGCCGTCCTGCTGCCGCATCGCCTGCGGATCCAGGCCGCGGTCTCTCAGCATGTCGAGCCGCAGATCGCCGCTCTGCTCGAGGATCTGTCCCGCACCCTCGACGCGCCGTTCGACCCGAACGCGCCCGGCGACTGAGGTTGTGCACACACGATCGCTGTCACCAGGATCAGCGGCTTCGGCTTTGTTAGCATGGCCCCACTTCGCGCGTGGGCGCGGACTCCGCGCTGAACACTCGGCGCGATGATCCTGGGGGAGGGAACGGTGGCCACACGCCTGCCCTCGGCCCCTCCGCTCCTTCCGGGGCTCGCCTACATCCGCCCGCTCGGATCGGGTGGATTCGCCGACGTCTTCCTGTACGAGCAGGACATGCCCCGGCGCAACGTCGCGGTCAAGGTGCTGCCGAGCGACGTGCGCGATCCCGACCTGCGGCGCATGTTCAACGCGGAGGCCGACGTGCTCGCACGGCTGTCCGCGCACCCCGCGATCGTGACGGTGTACCAGGCGGGCATCTCGGCCGACGGCCGTCCCTACATCGTCATGGAGAACTGCCCCGGTTCGCTCGCGCGGCGCTATCGCATCGAGCGGATCCCGGTCGACGAAGTGCTCGCGACCGGCGTGCGCATGGCGAGCGCGCTCGAGTCGGCGCACCGCGCCGGCGTGCTCCACCGCGATGTGAAGCCCAGCAACATCCTCATCACGACATTCGGCACGCCGGTGCTCGCAGATTTCGGGATCTCCTCGTCGCTGCTGCGCGAGACCGCCGATGAGGTGCTCGCCATGTCGATCCCGTGGAGCGCCCCGGAGGTCGTCGCCGAGCAGACGGCGGGCACCGTCGCGAGCGAAGTGTGGAGTCTCGGCGCCACCGTCTACTCGCTGCTGGCGGGCCGGAGCCCGTTCGAACGCCGCGAGCGGGGCCAGAACACGAAGGAGCTCCTGCGGCGACGGATCGCCCGGGCCTCGTATACCGACATCGCGCGCACCGACGTGCCCGCATCGCTCCAGGCCGTGCTCGCGCAGGCGCTGAGTCGTGATCCCGCCAAGCGGCATCCCTCGGCGCGCGCGTTCGCCGAGGCTCTGCAGGCGGTGCAGACCGAGCGAGGGGTGTCCCCGACGCCGATCGACGTGCCCGAGACCGAGTGGGCGCCCGCCTCCGAACGCGTCGACTTCTCGGATGCCGGGCTGCGCGGCCCCGTTCGATCGAGCGTCGACCACGTGCGCCGTCGCAAGGACCACACCGATTCCGGCGTCGCGGGCCTGGCACGCGACGAGGACACGGCGTTCTCGGGACCCGGCTCCGAGAGCCCGCGTCGCATCGGGATCGTCGTGGGCATCGCCGGCGGAGCCGTCGTCGTCGCCGCGTCGGCGGTCGTCGCGGTGCTGTTCGCGACGGGTGTGCTGTGATGCGCCGCCGGACGACAGCCGGACTCGTCGCGGCGGCCGCCGCGGTCGCGCTCGTGACGACCGCGAGCATCGTGTGGCCCGGTCTCGACGCCAAGGAGACCCCGCGGATCGACGCATCGGTGTGGGCGCTGCAGACCGCCGACGGGCGCGGCTACGCCCGCGTCAACACGACGGTCGGCGAACTCGACACCGTCCGCAGCATCAGCAATCCCGACCTCGTGGTGCAGGCTCCCGACGCCGCGTATCTTCTCAGCGACAGCCTCAGCACGATCACACGCATCGACGAAGCGCAGCCCGCCGACCTCGACGACGAGACGCTCGACGTGTCGACGCCGACGCCGACGGGCACGGTCGACGTCGCCGCGGCCGATGACTTCGTCGCGTACCTGACCGATGCCGGCGCCGTCTTCGCCGGACGGCTCTCGCTCGGCGATGCCGCACAGCTCGCCCCCTTCGCCGACGGCGAGGACAGCCCGCGGTACACCGCCGATGCGATCGCGGTCGACCAACGCGGCATCCTGTTCGCCTACTCGCGCGCCGACGGATCGGTGCTGCGGTACGACATCGCGTCGTCGACGGTGCGCGGTCGCGATGCCGTCGCGGTCGACGCGGCCGAAGCGCTCGCGATCACGGCCGCGGGCGACACGTGGGCCGTCGTCGACACCGACACCGGGACGCTGTGGCGACGAGGGGCGGATGCCGCCGAGCAGGCCCCGACGACGGGGCCGGTCGTCGTGGGCGAGCCCGATGCCCACGGCGGTGCGATGTATCTCGCCGATGAGATCTCGGTCGTGACGGTTCCCGTCGACGACGGGCCCGCCGCGCGGGCGTACGGCATCGGCGACACGGTGCTCGGCGTGCCGGCGGCACCGGTCGTGCACGACGGCGACGTCTATGCCGCGTGGCTCGGCCAGGGCGGCACCGGCGGCCTGCTGTGGAACTCGCGCGACGATGCGGCCGTGCCGCTCGACTACGGCGACGCCGTGCTGTCCGATCAGCGCCGGCCGACCTTCGTCGAGGGCCGTGATGCGCTGCTGCTCAACGAGACCAGATCGGGCTGGGTGTGGACGGTCCCCGACGGCGAGCTCGTCCCATCGAGCCAGGACTGGTCCCTCGACGACCGCGTCGAGGCGGAGTCGGTCGTGAGCGATGAGGAGCTCCCGGTCATGCTCGACCCCAAGCCTCCCGTGGCCGAACCGGATTCCTTCGGTGTCCGGGCGGGGACGCTCGCGGCGCTGCCGGTGCTCATGAACGACCACGACCCCAACGAGGACGTGCTCAGCATCGTGGGCGAGTCGGTGACCGGGCTCGACCCGGGGTTCGGGACGGTGTCGCTCACCGACGACGCGCAGCGGCTCACGGTGCGCGTCGCGCCGGGGGCGACGGGGTCCGCCACGTTCTCGTACGCCGTGACCGACGGCACCTCCGACGACGGGCTCGTGTCCGAGCCCGCGACCGTGACGATCACGGTCGCGCCGGAGTCCGCCAACACGGCCCCGCAGTGGTGCGGAGTCGAACGCTGTCTGCTGGAGTGGCCCGAGCCCGAGGTCGCCCGCGGCGGCACCGTCACGGTGCCGGTGCTGCACGGCTGGGTCGATCCCGAAGGCGACCCCGTCCTGCTGCTGTCGGTCGACAACCCGTCGGGCATCGGCAGCGTCGCGGCGACGCCCGGTGGCGAGGTCGTCTACCAGCACGACGACGACGGGTCGGGCGGCGAGCAGCTCGTCGAGCTCGCGCTGACCTTCGCCGATGCGCGGGGCGCGACGACGGTCGAGCCGCTGATCGTCCGCGTCACACCGCAGCCCGCGCTGGATGTGCGCTCGTTCGCCGTCGTCGACGTGCTGGCGCCCGGCACGACGGTCGATGTCACGGCTCACGTGACGGGCACGACGGGGATGCTGTCGCTCTCTTCCGTCCGCGTGCTCGACGACGCACCGGCGACGGCGACGATCGTCGGCGGCACGACCGAGTTCGACTTCTCGGCGCGTGCGGCCGGCACGTACCGGGTCGACTTCACGGTGACCGACGGCGCTCAGGAGGGCAGCGGCACGGCGCGCATCACGATCCTCCCCGAGGACGCCCCGCCGCAGCTCGCCACAGCGCCCGTCGTCGCGTTCGTGCACCCGCAGAAGGACGCCACGATCGACGTGCTCGAGGCGGTGCACAATCCGACGCGTCGCGTGCTTCTGCTCAGCGATGTCGAGGCGACCCCCGAGGCGGGGGCCAGTCTCTCGGTCGACGCCGTCGGTCAGCGACACCTGCGCGTCTCGGGCGCGACGGCGTCGGGGGCCTCGGGGCGCCTGGGCACGGTGCGCTACGTCGTGAGCGACGGCACCGAAGACGCCGGCGCACGCGTCGAGGGCGAAGCGACCGTGTATCTGCTGCCCCCCGCGCCCGAGCTCGCGCCGATCGCCGTGGACGACCGCGTCGTCGTGCGCGCCGGAACCCAGATCGACATCCCGGTGCTCGAGAACGACGTCGCTCCCGCGGGAGGGCGGCCCGTGCTCGATCCGTCGCGAGTCGTCTCGTCGACCGACGACGCCCTCGCGTTCGCATCGGGAGACCTGCTGCGCTATCTCGCCCCGACCGAGCCGGGCGACTACACGATCGACTACGCCGTCTTCACGACGGGCTCGCCCGCGCTCGCCGACGTCGCGACCGTGCGGGTGCAGGTGCTGGGCGACGAGGCGAACCGTGCACCGCTGCCCGAGCGGCTCGAAGGCCGGGTGCTCAGCGGACAGTCCACCGTGATCGACTTCACGCCGTTCGAGATGGATCCCGACGGCGACACCGTGACGCTCGACAGCATCGTGACCCAGCCCGAGCGCGGGTCGGCGTCGCTGTCCGCCGACGGCACGTCCATCGTCTACACGAGCGTCGCGGGTGACCGCGGACAGGTGTCGTTCACGTACCGCGTCGTCGATCCGTCGGGTGAGAGCGGAGATGCGCGCGTGCGCATCGGGGTGCTGGACGCGCAGTCGAATCCGAGTCCGGTGACCTACACCGACTACGTGCAGGTGCAGGCGGGCGAGGGCAAGTCGATCCGCGTCCGGCCGCTCGCCAACGACATCGACCCCGTCGGGGGCCGTCTCGCGCTCACCGACGTGCGGCCGGATCTGCCCCAGACGCTCGTCGAGGGCGAGCCCAATCCCGAGTTCGACCGTCTGGCGGCCCGGTTGCTGTCGGTCGACGAGCAGACGGTCGTCGTCGAGGCCGGTCAGGAGCCGGGCACGATGTCCTTCCTCTATGACGTGGCGTCGACGTCGGGCAACACGGCGCGCGGGCTCATCGTCGTCAGCGTCGTCCGCGAGAGCGTGCCGGACTACCCCGTCGTGAGCGACACCGTCTTGACGGCCGAATCCCGGGAGGAGTTCCCCACCGGCGTCGATGTGCTCAGCGGCAAGGTCGCCTGGTCGGCGGGCACGGTCGAAGACCTCGACCTCTCGCTGTGGGGCGATCCGGACGACGTCTCGGTCGCGGGGCCCCGGATCCGGGGACCGCTCACGGCTCGGACGCAGCTCATCCCGTTCGCCGTGTCGGGCGAAGGCGCCGCGGGCGAGGTGACCACGTACGCGTTCCTGCGCGTGCCCGGCGACGGCGACGTCACTCTGGCCCTTCGCGCGGGGATCGCCGCGCCGCAGGTCGTCGAGCTGGAATCGGTGACCTTCGACATGGCCGATCTCGTCGCCAGGCCGCGCGGAAGCCGGCTCGAGGTCGGCGGCGAGGCGACCGCGTCGGGTGCGCGCCCCGATTCGGCGTGCGTCGTCGAAGCCGGCACACGCGTGCGCTACGACGCGGGCGCGGGCGCACCCTGGACCGACGCCTGTCGCGTGGCCGTGCGCCTCGAGGGGCAGGACGAGTGGACGCAGCTGTCCGTGCCGATCACCGTGCGCGCGCGCGACCCCCAGCCCGAGCTCAAGGCCGGATCGGTGACCGTCGGCCCCGGCGAGACGACGACGTTCGACCTGCGGTCGATGACGACCTGGCAGCTGCGCGACGACTGGGCCGGGATCGCCTACGCCCTGGATTACACCGGCACCTCGTTCACCGCCTCGCTCGACGGATCGATCGTCACCGTGACGGGCGCCGATCGCGCCGTGCCGGGACTCGACGAGGCAGCCGTCGTGTCGGTCACGAGCCACGCCGATGTGACACCGGCTCGGCTCATCCTGCGCGTCGGCGCTGCGCCGTCGACCCTGCCGCGCGGCGGCTCGGTGACGCAGCAGTGCTCGCAGGCCTCCGGGTCCTCGTGCACCTTCACGGTCATCGGCGCTGCCGGCGAAGTCAATCCGCTGCCGCGCACTCCGCTCGAGGTGGCCGCCATCCGGGACGCCGGCTCGTGCAGCGGCGTGACGTTCGCCCGCGTCTCCGCGACCATCGTCTCGGCGACGTGGACCGCCGACACGGCGGGAACGACGTGCACCGCGGCCTTCTCCGTGCAGGACGCGCAGGGCCGCCGCACGAACGGCGAGCGCGACGGCCGCATCGTGTTCGACCTGCTCGGCTACCCGAAGGGGCCCGCCTCGATCGCGCAGACCGGCTACGCCGACGGATCGGTCACGCTGCGCATCGACCCCGGCGCGGCGCGCGCGGCGTATCCCGAGCTCACGGGCTTCGTCGTCGTGTCCGACGGCAGAGAGGTCGCGCGCTGCCCTGCCGACGGCGCGTGCCCGGAGATCTCGGCGCCGAACGGCGAACCGCGCACCTATGAGGCGTTCGCGCGCAATGCGGTCGGCCAGTCCGTCGCCTCCGTGCGCACGGTCGCGTGGGCCTACGATGCACCCGCCGCACCGGCATCCGTCACCGTCCGGCCCGTGCCCGCCGGAGCAGAGGGGGGCATCGTCGCCCTGACGGTCGAGGGACTCGACCGCGACACCGGCTCGGTCGAGATCACGAGCGCGACGGGCGACACGGTCCGCGTGCCCGTGGGCCGCGGGTCGAGCACGCTCGACGTGCGTTCGTACCGCCTCGGCACGAACGCCCGCTCGCCGATCACGGTGACGCCGTACTCGCGCTTCGAGCTGCCGCCGGGGCTCGGCGGCAGCCCGACCGGCGCCTCGACGATCGGCTGGGGCAACGGCGTCGGCGCCCCGCTCGCATCCGACCTGGTGCTCGAGTCCACGTCGAACGGCGACGGCACGTCGACCGTGACCGCGCGCGCGTCGGCGCAGCTCAACGGCACCGGCTCGAGCCTGCGCTACGGCATCGTGCGCGACGGTCAGACGTGCCGTGTCACGACCGACGGGTCGTCCGCGACCTTCTCGGGTCTCGCGGACGGCGAGGAGTACCGCTTCGTCCTGTGCGTCGAATCCTTCTGGGGCGACGAGGCCTTCGCCCGCGCCGAGACGTCGAAGACGGTGCGCGCCGCGCAGTCCGGTCGTGCTCCGCGCGGGTACACCTTCGTCGTGGATGCCACGCCCGACGTCGTGCCGTCGGCCGGCCGGGCGCAGTGGGTGATCCGGGACACCCCGCGCTCGAGCGAGCCGGTCCCCAACCGCAACAGGGTGCAGTTCGACGCGTGGTCCCCGGGCAGCGGCACGTTCGGCCAGGATCCCGGCATCCGCGTCCGCTACGTGCACGAGTTCTGGGGCATCGCGACGGACTGGTCCGCCGTCGCGCCTGCCCCGGGCAGCGCTCCCTACCAGTTGCAGGCGTCGTGGCAGCTCGCGTCGCCGTGCGTCGGCGGCGGCGCGCTCACGCCGACGGGAACATCGTCGAACGGTCCCGGCGGCACCGTCGCGGCGTTCCAGTTCGACGCCTCCCGTGTGGTCTACTACGACGCGGCGGGCGCCGTCGTGCCGCACGAGGCGGGCACGTGGGCCGTGCCGGTCGGGGCGATCCGCGTGGACGGCATCGGCGTGACGGCGAGCTGGTCGCAGTGGGGGCTCAGCCCCGCGTCGGCGACCTTCGGCGCGTCCTGCAACCCCAACCTGCCGCCGGACCCCGAAGAAGCCCCCTGACCCATGCCGACGACCGATCGATCGAGGAATCCGCGATGACCATCTCCCCAGAGCAGGCGACCTGGTTCGCTCAGACGTTCGCCCAGCTCGCCGATAACGTCGAGCGCGCGGTTCTGGGCAAGCGGCACGCCGTCGAGCTCGTCCTCACGGCCATGCTGAGCGACGGCCACGTGCTGCTCGAAGACGTCCCCGGAACGGGGAAGACCTCGCTTGCACGCGCCATGGCGCAGTCGGTGCAAGGGACCAACACCCGCATCCAGTTCACACCGGATCTGCTTCCGGGCGACATCACGGGCATCAGCGTGTACGACCAGAAGGAGGGCGTGTTCGAGTTCCACGCCGGCCCGATCTTCGCGAACATCGTCCTCGCCGACGAGATCAACCGCGCCTCGCCCAAGACGCAGTCCGCGCTCCTCGAGGTCATGGAGGAAGGGCGCGTCACGATCGACGGCGTCTCGCGTCCGGTCGGCGACCCCTTCATCGTGCTCGCGACGCAGAACCCGATCGAGCAGGCCGGCACCTACCGGCTGCCCGAGGCGCAGCTCGACCGGTTCATGATGCGCACCTCTCTCGGCTACCCCGACCACGCGGCGACCGTGCGGATCCTCGACGGTGCCGCGACGCCGACGGCCGACCTCGCCCCCGTCATCACCCCCGATGCGCTCGTCGGCATGGCAGACCTCGCGGCGCAGACGTACGTCGACGCGCTCGTGCTCGACTACATCGCGCGCCTCGTCGACGCGACGCGCTCGGCCGACGAGGTGCGCCTCGGGGTCAGCATCCGCGGTGCGCTCGCCCTGACCCGCGCCGTCCGCACGCGCGCCGTCTCACAGGGGCGCACCTACGCGACGCCCGACGACGTCAAGGCGCTCGCCGTGTCCGTGCTGTCGCACCGGCTCATCCTGCACGCCGAAGCGGAGTTCGACGGCGTCACGCAGGAAGCGGTCGTCGGGCAGGTGCTGCTCGACATCGCACCGCCCTCGCGCCGAGAGGCCGTATGAGCCTCACCGACACGCGACTGACACGGACCTCGACCGAAGGCGCGGCGGGGCGCACCCACGCGACCTCGGTGACCGCGACGTCGATCTCGTCGGGGCGGATCGTGAACGTCGTCGTCTGGTCGACGCGTGCCTGGCGCGCTCTCGCCCGTGCCGCGACGGCGAGCACGATCTGGGTCGCCCGCACGGTGCGACCGGCGGGCGCGCTCGTGCTGCTGGCCGCCACGGCGGGTCTCGCGGCCGGCCTCGTGTTCGGCTGGGTCGAATGGATGGTCGCCGGCGCGGCGGCCCTGCTGCTTCTGCTGGCCAGCATCCCGTTCCTGTTCGGGTCGCGTTCGTACGAGGTGGACCTGTCGCTCGCGCGCGAGCGGATCATCGCGGGCGACGGGCTGTCGGGCGACGTCGTCGTCCGCAACACGGGCCGGCGGATGGCTCTGCCCGGCCGCATCGACATCCCGGTCGGGCCGGGCCTGGTCGAATTCGGCGTGCCGCTGCTGCGCCCGGGTCACACGGTCGCCCAGCCGCTGGACATCCCGCGGCTGCGGCGCGGCGTCGTGCGCGTCGGTCCCGCCACGACGGTGCGCAGCGACCCCGTCGGACTGCTGCGGCGCGAGCACGCGTTCGCCGACGCGCACGAGGTGTTCGTCCACCCCCGCACGACGTCGATCCCGTCGACGAGTGCGGGGCTGATCCGCGACCTGGAAGGCGCCCCCACGCGTCGCACGGTCGACGCCGACATGAACTTCCATGCGATCCGCCCCTACGTCGCCGGGGACGCCCGGCGCCACATCCACTGGAAGTCGACGGCGAAGACCGGCCGACTCATGGTGCGGCAGTACGAGGAGTCGCGCCGGTCGCGGATGGCGCTCGTGCTCGCCGTCGCCGAGCACGAGTTCCGCGACGCCGACGAGTTCGAACTCGCCGTCTCGGCGGCGGCGTCGTTCGGCGTGCAGGCCGTCCGCGATGCGCGTGATGTCGTCATCGTGACGGGATCCGAGATCCCGCGCGCCGTGCGCGGACGCCTGCGGACGATCCGCCACCTGCCCGCCGCTTCGCCCCGGCCCATGCTCGACGGCTTCAGCGGCGTGCGCATGTTCGAGAACACGATGGCCCTCGGCGACGTCTGCCGGCTCACCGCCGAGTCCGGCGAGCGGATCTCGATCGCCGTCCTGGTGACGGGCTCGGCCATGACGCTCACGCGTCTTCAGCAGGCCGCCCTCGCATTCCCCGCCGACACCGCGGTCGTCGCCGTCGTGTGCGACGAGCGCGCGCACCCCCGCGTGCAGACGCTGTCGAGCCTCACCGTCATGACCATCGGCACACTCGACGACCTGCGGGGGCTGCTGCTGAGAGGGGCTTCGGGGTGAGCGGGGCGCAGCGACGACGGGATGCCGCGAAGGCGGGCGGCCGCGTGCCGCCGCGCATCGTCGCGGGCTCCCTCTTCGCGGCGGCGGTCGTCGCGACGGCGGGCGTGTCGGCGTGGCCGATCTACCGCGAGCCGGCGTTCGTCGTCCTCGTGGCGGTCTCGGTCGGCGTCGCGGTCGGGATCACGGTGGTGGCGACGCGTCGCCGGTGGAGCGGCTGGCTCGTCGCCGGGGTCGTCGCGGCAGCGTTCATCGTGCTGGGCGTGCCGCTCGCCGTCCCCTCACGCCTCGGGACCCCGGTGGAGCTCGTCCGGGGGCTCGGCGAGCTCACGGCGGGCACCGCGGTCGCGTGGAAGGACCTTCTCACGGTCGAACTGCCGGTCGGCTCCTACCGCAACCTGCTCGTGCCGGCGCTCGTCGTCTTCCTCGTCGGCACGACCGCGCTGCTGCGGCTGTCCTGGCGCGAGGGGCGCCGCGCGTACGTCGCGATCCCCGTCGCACTGGCGATGGTGTCGTTCGGTCTGGTGTTCGGCCACGCTGACGTGAGCAGTCCCCTGATGCTCGGGCCCGTGACGCTGCACGCGCCGGTCGAGACGGCGCTCGGCGTCGCCGGCCTGCTCGCGTGCCTGCTGTGGCTCGCCTGGCGCGCGCACGATGAGCGGGTGCGCGCTCTGCAGCGCGCGGCGGTCGCGAGCGGCGTGCGCGTCGCACGACGGGCGACCCCCGCCGACCGTCGCCGGGCCGCGCTCGGGATCGGGATGATCGCGGTCTCGGTCGTCGTCGCGGTCGCGGTCGTGCCGTTCGCGGCCCGGGGGATCGACCGGGACGTGCTGCGCAGCGCCATCGGCCCCGAGATCGATCTGGCGGCCGAGCTCAGTCCGCTCACGCAGTACCGCGGCTTCTTCCAGGACGAACGCGCCGACGACGTGCTCTTCACCGTCGAGCTGACCGCGCGCACTCCCGACCGCGTGCGGCTGGCGACGCTCGACGACTACGACGGCGAGGTGTTCCGCACGAGCGAGGGGACGGGGGACGGGCGGTTCGTCCGCGTGGCATCCGCTCTCGAGGCCGGAGACGGAGAGCCGATCGAACTGCGCGTCACGATCGATCGCTGGGACGGACTGTGGATGCCGACGGCCGGCCGGCTGGCACGCGTCGACTTCGACGGGCCCCGGGCGGCGCTGCTGGCGGACGGCTTCTACTACAGCGCGGAGGCGACCGCGGGCGTCCAGGCGGCCGGCGGAGGACTGGAATCCGGCGACGCGTACCGGATGACGGGGGTCGAGCCGGCGCGGATCCCGCTCGCGCAGGCGCAGGCGCCCGGTGCGCCGGGGCTCGACACGATGCCGCCGAGCGTGCGGACCTGGGTCGAGGAGCACGCGTCGGGATCGGACGGCGTCGCGCTCGAGGCGGCGGTCGATCTGCTGCGCGAGCGCGGATACCTCAGCCACGCCCTGTCGCTGGGCGCCGACGGCACCGCCGTATGGGCGAGCGGGCTGTCGGGCTACCGGTTCCAGCCGAGCGCGTCGGGGCACTCGCTCGGACGCATCGACGCCCTGTTCACGCGGCTGCTCGAGCGTGAAGCCGACCCGCGTGCCGCGGCATCCGGCAACTTCGTCGCCGCGATCGGCGATGACGAGCAGTTCGCGACGGTGGTCGCGATCATCGCGCGCGAGCTCGGATTCCCCTCACGCGTCGTCGTCGGCACGCGCCTGGCCTCGGACGACGCGGACCTGAGCGTGTGCGACGACGGCGTCTGCCGCGCGCAGCATCTCGCGGCCTGGGCCGAAGTGCGCTCCGCGGGCGGCGAGTGGATCCCGATCGACGCGACGCCGCAGCACGCGCAGTCGCCGAGCCTCGAGGTGACGCAGCAGCGCGACCCGGAGGTCGTCACCGAAGTCCTGCCCGATTCGGTCGAGGAGATCATCCCACCCGAACCCGTGCAGCAGGATTCCGTCGCCGCCGACCCGTCCGATGAGGCGGCCGGTCCCGACCTCGCGTGGCTGTGGCCCGTGCTGCGCATCTCCGGGATGGTGCTGCTCGTGCTGCTCCTCGTGCTCGGCCCGTTCCTCGCGGTCATCACCGCGAAACGGCTGCGGCGTCGTGCCCGCCGGACGACGGGGACGGCCGCGGAGCGCGTCGCGGGCGGGTGGGAGGAGTACGTGGACGCCGCGATCGACGCACGCCGTGATGTGCCGCGCAGCGCCACGCGCAGCGAAGTCGCGGCCGCCCTGGGCACGTCGGCGGGCGCCGATCTGGCGGCGGCCGCCGACGAGGCCGTCTTCGCGGGGGAGGCGGGAGAGCCCTCGCCCGAAGCGGTCGACGCCTACTGGCGGACCGTCCACGCCGAGCGACACGCGCTGATCGGTGCGAACGGAATCCGGCGCAGGGTCGCCGCGACCGTATCGTTGAGATCGATCATCCGCCCGCTGGCACCCGCGAAAGGTGCTCGCACGCTCTTCGCCGAGAGGGGGAGGCGTTCGGGGCTGCGGCCCCTGCGTCCCACGCCATGACCATCGATGCCTCTGCCGTCGCCGCCGCCGGCCTGACCTGGTCCCTCGTCGCCCTCGCGCTCTACGTCTGGACGGCGATCGCCCTCGCCGCGGTGTTCCGCAAGTCGGGAGAGCCGGCGTGGGCGGGATGGGTTCCCGTCTACAACCAGGTCGTGCTGTTCCGCCTCGGCGGCGTCTCGCCGTTCCTCCTGCTGCTGTATCTCGTTCCGGGCGCGGGGGCCGTCGCCGTGTGGATCCTGCAGATCATCGCGTGCCACCGCATCAACGCCGCGTTCACGCTCGGCACGGGGATGACCGTGCTGGCGGCACTCGTGTTCCCCGTGTGGGCGTCGATCCTGGGTTTCGGCAGCGCACGCTGGGTCGGCGAAGAAGAAGCCGGTCCGCGACGGATCGGCGTTCCTGCGCCCGAAGCGACGCCGGTGTTCCCTCAGACCGGCCCGATTCCGCCGATGCCCGGCGCCGATGAGACCTTCCACGGACGCTCGACGCTCGTCGCGCCCGAAGATCCGCTGTTCGCGACGTCATCCGAAGCGGTCGCTCCGCCCGCGCCCGCCCCGGGACGACCGACGCCCTTCGCCCCATCTGCGCGCACGGCTCCCGACGAGGACGAGCCGGTCGGCCCCGTGGCCGGTCGTGCGGAGTCGCCGGTCTCGCCGCCCCCCGGCGGCTGGGCTCCGTCGGTCCCGGGCGACGCGAGCCGAACGCACCGTCGCGACGAGTTCGACGGACTGCGGCCGCCGCCCGTCCCGGAGGACAGCGTCGAGGTGACGGGGGCGATCCCGGGTGCGCCCGAACCGATGCCGGCCGCACCGTGGTCGCTGCCCGACCCCGCGCCCGTCACGCGCGCGCCCGCGGCCGCCAGGCCCTCGCCCGGGCCCGAGCCCGAGCAGGCGGACGCCGGCCCGGCGGACGACGAGCCGATGGCTCCCGAGCCGTGGGCCCCCACGCGGTCGCCGCACTTCGACACCGACGCCTTCTCCGACAGCTCCGGCGCGGTCTCGGCGATCGCCGGCGCCCCCGACGCGGGCTCCCCCCGGTCGGCCCTGTCGTCGGTCTCGGCGCAGAACAGACGCCCGCAGATCCCGGACGACGCGTTCGATGAGACGATCATCGCTCGACGCCGTCGCACCGACTGGTCGCTCGTCACGCCTTCGGGCGACCCCGTCCCGATCGGCGCCGAGGTCGTGCTGCTGGGCAGGCGTCCCCAGCCCGATCCCGGGCATCCGAGCGCTCAGCTCATCTCGATCGACGACGGAACCGTCTCCAAGACGCACGCGCGGCTCGAACTGCGCGGCGACACGTGGTGGGTGACCGACCTGAACTCCACGAACGGCGTGGTCTTCGCGACGCTCCTGGGCACCGAGGTCGAGGCGACGCCGGGCGTCGCGATCGAGGCGGGTGACCGCTTCCTGCTCGGCGATGCCGAGATCCGCCTGGCCCGGAGCGTGGAGTGACCGACGAACCCGACGACCAGACCCGCGTCGCGCGGCGACGCGGAACGGGCCCGGACGCGCATCCCGAGGACGACCTCGAGGCGACACGGCTGGTCGCCCGGCGCGGGGCCGAAGCGGCCGCACCGGTCGATTCAGGAGAGGCCGGAGCGGACACCGACCTCGATGACGCGACCCGGCTCTCGCGCCGCGCCGCGCGTGCGGAGGCTGAGATCGCCGGCCCCCGGCGGACGACAGCCGGGGACCTGCCCGAGGTCGATCCCGACGAGGGATCGACCGTCGTCGTGCGACGCGAGTCGCGGCGTCGCGCCGACCTCGCCGCAGCGGGCCACGAGGCGATCGAGGACACCGTGCTCACACGTGGACACGGCCCGTCCGTGCCGGGAGGCGCCGTCCGGTCGGCGCCCCGCCGCGAGGAGACCGCGCCTGCCGTGACGTACGGTCCGCGCGCCGCGGAGCCCGCACGCGTGACGCGCGCGGCGGCACCCGTGCGCACCCCGCAGCAGCCCGTCGACACCGACTCGCTGACGACGCGGCGGCGGCGTCTGGCACGCCGACGTCTCGTCGGGACGATCGTCGTGGCGGGGTTCGTCGCACTCGCCGCGGCCGTCACCCTGGGCGTGATCCTGCTGGCGGGCGCGGGATGACCGCCCGCCGGTTTTCCGAAGTCGGCGCGCTTCGTGAGAGTGTGGGGCGGTCCGTGCGCCCGCATCGTGCGCACCGCGACCTGATGCTGCCGTGATGCGAGGAAGACGATGACACAGGCTGACGTGCCCACGGGCGAGTTCGACGACTCCGATCCCGCCGTCGCTGCGGCCCTCGGGCTCGTGCCCGCCGGCGCCGGCATCCGCTCGCTCGCCTTCGCGATCGACGTCGCGCTGTGGGCGATTCCCGCCGCGGTTCCCGTCGCCGGCGCGGTGCTGCTGGTGACCGGGACCGCGCCGCTCGTGCCGATCATCCTGCTCGCCGCCGGCGGGTTCCTCACGACGCTCTTCGTCGTCATCCAGCTCATCGTGCACGGGCGTCGCGGTGTCACCGCGGGCAAGGCCATGCTGCGCCTGCGTTCGGTTTCGGCCGTCGACTACGGTCCTCCCGGTTTCTGGCGAGTCGTGCTGCGCGCGCTCGTCCTGTGCGTCGGCAACATCGCGGTGCTCATCGGACCCGCGATCCTCTTCGCGTCCGCGCTGTGGGATCCGCAGGCTCGCGGGCGCAGCATCCTGGATCGTGTCGGCGGATGCTGGGTGGTCGACACCCGCGCCGGCATCGACCCGTTCGACGCCAAGGCGATGCGTCACGCGCGCCGCACGCTGCGCGGGCGCCCCGACGACAGCGAGGATCTGCCCTCGATGGCCACGGGAGTCGGCGCCGCCGATGCGCTGCGGATCCTCGGGGCCCGCTCGCGCGCGGGCGTCGTGGGCTCGGGCAGCACCGGTGCGCAGTGGGCGGCGCGGGACTCGGCTCCGGTCGGCGTCATCGACGCGGTCCCCGACGTGTCCCGGCCCGCGCCCGCCGAACCGTCCCGCGACCGAGCCGTCGCGGCGCCGTCCGTCACGACTTCGCCCGCCGTGGCACCGCCCGTCGCGACTTCGCCCGCCGTGACTTCGGCCGCCGTGGCGCCCCCCGCCGCGACGCCGCCCGTTGCCGCTCCGCCCGCCGCCGCAGAGGCGGTCGGCAGTCGTCGGGGGCGACCGACCGTGCGCTTCGACGACGGTTCGACGATGCGGGTCCCCGCGCTCGCGCTGATCGGCCGCGATCCCGAAGCCGCCGCGGGCGAGCACGTCGACGCGATCGTCCAGCTCGACGATCCCGAGCGACTCATGTCCAAGACGCACGCCGCGTTCGGTCAGGACGCCGACGGCGTCTGGATCGCCGATCGCGGGTCGCGCAACGGCACGCAGCTGCGCTCGCCGGGGGGCGACACCGTCCCGGTGCCGGTCGGCGAGGCCATGCGCGTGCCGCTCGGCTGGACCGTGCACGTGGGTGGACGCACATTCGACGTCGTCGCGAGAGGTGCCGATTCGTGAAACTCAAGCTCAGCCTGCGCCGCGGGGTGGGCACGTCGGTCGACGTGCTCGTCACGGCGGATTCCACCGCGACCGTGCAGGACGTCGCGCGCGAGCTCTCCGACGGCGACTCGCTCGCCCAGGGAAGCGCCGTCAACGCGAGCGCCGTGCCGACGCTTCTCGTCGCCCCGCCCGCCGGCGAGCCCGTGCACCTCGACCCCGCGACGCCCATCGGCGACGCCCCGATCGGATCGGGCTTCGCGGCGTCCGTCGTGCCGGCCGCGCCCGGTGCCGACGGCAGCACCGCGACGGCCGCGGTCATGCACATCCTGAACGGACCCGACGCGGGACGCACCGTGCCGCTCGCCGCCGGCAGCACCGTCATCGGCCGCGCGGCGCCCGCCGAGCTCCTGCTCGACGATCCCCTCGTGTCCAAGCGCCACGCGCGCGTCGACGTCGACCAGGGCATCGAGCTGGTCGACCTCAACTCGGCCAACGGCCTCATCGTCGACGGCGGCCTCGTGCAGCGCGTGCGGGTCATCCCCGGTCAGCGCATCACGATCGGCGCGACCGACGTGTCCTTCACGCTCGCCGAGCGCGTCGCGACCGACGACGCCCTCGTGCTCGAGCGCGGCGGCGCGCTCATGTTCAACCGCTCCCCGCGCGTCGAAGACCGCTACGCGGGCGAGGAGTTCCGGCATCCGATCATCCCCAATGAAGCAGACCCGCGGATGTTCCCGTGGCCGATGATCATGGCGCCCGTGCTGCTGGGACTCGCGATGTACGCCATGACGCAGCGTCCGACGTCGCTGCTCATCGTCGCGATGGCGCCGCTCATGATGCTCGGCAACTTCATCGGGCAGCGCACGCAGCAGGGCAAGAAGCTCAAGCTCGAAATCGAGACCTTCGAGACGCAGCTCGACGAGCTCGACGAGAATCTCGCCGACGAAGAGCTCGTCGAACGCGAGCGCCGGCGCGCCGAGGCCCCCGCGACGGCGGCCGTGTACGAGAACGCGATCTCGCTCGGCCCCATGCTGTGGACGCGTCGTCCGGAGCACTGGAACTTCCTCGGCCTGCGGCTGGGCGTCGGCACGGGAGACAGCCGCAACACCGTCGGGCAGCCGAACGACCAGCGCGGGATCGCCCACTACTCGCACCAGGTCGAGGTCGTGCGGCAGCGCTTCGCGCGCATCGACGACGTGCCCGTCATCGAGCTGCTGCCGTCGGCCGGTGCCATCGGCATCGCCGGCACGCGCGAACTGGCGGCCGACGTCGTGCGCGGCCTGGGCGTGCAGCTGTTCGGCCTGCACGCGCCGAACGAGGTCATCACGGCCGCGATCGTCGACCCGAGCTGGACGGCCGACATGGAGTGGATGAAGTGGCTCCCGCACACGACGAGCCCGCGATCGCCGTTCGCCGAGATGGCGCTCGCCGACAGCCAGTCCGCCGGCACGGCGCTGCTGAACGGTCTCGAAGAGGCGATCCTCGAGCGGCTCTCGGGCTCGGCGACGCGACGCGGACCGCTCTCGGCGAAGGACACGTCGATGGCGCTCGGTCAGCACGTCGGCGAGCAGAGCGGCGGATCGGACAAGATCGGCGACGTGTCGCTCGTGCTCTTCGTCACGCACGACGCACCCGTCGACCGTCCGCGACTGACGCAGGTGATCGAGCGCGGACCGGATGCCGGCGTGTACACGATCTTCGTCGCCCCGACGGTGGAATCCCTGCCGGCGGCCTGTCGCACGTTCATCGACGTGACCGAGGGTCTCGAGCGCGCGCACGTCGGCTGGGTGCGCGCGGGTGAGCGCGCCGTCGACGTCGAGATCGAGGGCGTCTCGCGCGACTACGCCGAGATCTTCGCCAAGCGGCTCGCGCCCGTCGTCGACTCCAGTTCCGTCGCGGCGGACTCGTCCGACCTGCCGGCGAGCGTCTCGCTGCTGCGGCTCATCGGGAGCGACCTCGCACAGGAGCCGCAGGCGGTCGTCGAGCGCTGGCGGCAGAACAACTCGATCATCGACCGCACGCGCGGTCCGCGACCGCGCCTGAAGCGCGCGGGCACGCTGAAGGCCTACGTCGGTCAGGGCAGCCCCGACGCCATGACGCTGGATCTGCGGACGCAGGGTCCGCACGCCCTCGTCGGCGGCACGACGGGCTCGGGGAAGTCCGAGTTCCTGCAGGCGTGGGTGCTCGGCATGGCGGCCGAATACAGCCCCGACCGCGTCACGTTCCTGTTCGTGGACTACAAGGGCGGATCCGCGTTCGCCGACTGCGTCGAGCTGCCCCACACGGTGGGACTCGTGACCGACCTCAGCCCGCACCTCGTGCGGCGGGCGCTGACGAGCCTGCGCGCCGAGCTGCATCACCGCGAGCACCTGTTCAACCGTAAGAAGGCGAAGGACCTGCTCGAGCTCGAGAAGCGCCAGGACCCCGAGACGCCCCCCGCCCTCGTCCTGGTCATCGACGAGTTCGCCGCCCTCGCGACCGAGGTTCCCGAGTTCGTCGACGGCGTCGTCGACATCGCCCAGCGCGGTCGCTCGCTCGGCATCCACCTGATCATGGCGACGCAGCGGCCCGCGGGCGTCATCAAGGACAACCTGCGCGCCAACACCAACCTGCGCGTGGCGCTTCGCATGGCGGATGCTGCGGACTCGAACGACGTCGTCGGCGATGTCGTCGCGTCGACCTTCGATCCCTCGATCCCCGGGCGCGGCATCGCCAAGACCGGACCCGGCCGGCTCGTGCCCTTCCAGTCGGGATACGCGGGAGGCTGGACCACCGACGAGCCCGATCGCGCGCAGGTGCGCGTGGCCGACCTGCGCTTCGGCTCGGTCACCCTGTGGGAGTCCGATGCCGAGGGCGAATCCGACACGCACGACGAAGACCTCGGCCCCAACGACCAGAAGCGGCTCGTCGCGAACCTCGTCCGCGGCGCCGCCGAGGCGGGCATCCCGGTTCCGCGTCGACCATGGCTCGACGACCTCACGACGACGATCGACCTGCGGGACCTGCCGCTCGACGGCGACGAGCGCATTCCCCTCGGCCTCGCGGACATCCCGCAGCGGCAGCTGCAGGAGGCCGTGTTCTTCGCACCGGACACCGACGGGCACATGCTCGTGTACGGCACGAGCGGCGCGGGCAAGAGCGCCGCGCTGCGCACCGTCGGGATCGCGGCGGGCGCGCGTCCTGATCTGGCCCGCACGGCCGTGTACGGCATCGATTTCGGAACCGGCGCGCTGCGCTCGCTCGAGATCATGCCGCACGTCGGCTCGATCGTCTCGGGTGACGACGCCGAGCGTGTGCAGCGACTGTTCCGCACGCTGCGCGGCATCCTCGACGACCGTGCCAAGCGCTATTCCGCCGTCAACGCCGCGACGATCACCGAATACCGCCAGATCACGGGCGACGTGGCCGAGCCGCGCATCTTCCTGCTGCTGGACGGCTTCGGCGTGTTCAAGCAGGACTGGGAGACGACGTCGGCCCGTGCGCCGTTCTACGCGATCTTCATGCGGCTCCTCGGCGAAGGTCGCCCGCTCGGCGTGCACGTCGTCGCGACGGCCGATCGCTACGGCGCCGTGCCGACGGCGGTGAGCGCGAACGTGACCAAGCGCATCGTCCTGCGCATGTCCGACGAGAGCGCCTACGCCATCCTCGGCGTCGCCAAGGACGTCCTCAACGAGCGCAGCGCGCCCGGGCGCGCGATCGTCGACGGGCTCGAGACGCAGGTCGCCGTCATCGGGGGCACGTCGAACGTCGCCGAGCAGAACGCGGCGGCCGAGGCGTTCGCGGCGGCGCTGCGGCAGGCGGGGGCGCCCGAGGCCAAGAACATCGGGGCGCTGCCCACCGAGCTCGACGCGGCCGAGCTTCCCGAACGCGTCGGCGAGCTGCCGACCCTCGGCATCGGCGACGACACCCTGGGGCCCACCGGCTTCGAGCCCGTCGGCACGTTCGTCGTCGCCGGGCCCCCGCAGAGCGGAAAGACGACGGCCCTGCGCGGGATCGTCGCGGCGCTGGAACGCTTCGACCCGGCGGTCGAGCTCTTCCACATCGGCGGCCGGCGAGCCGCGCTGCGATCGTTCCGCCCGTGGCGGCGCGCGGCGACGGGGATCGACGACGTGCGCACTCTCGCGAAGGAGCTCAAAGAGGTCGTCTCCGACGAGACGATCCCCACGCGCATCGCGATCGTCGTCGAGAACGTCACGGAGTTCGGCGACACCGATGCCGAGCGGCCCCTCAAGGAGCTCTTCCAGGCGATCAACCGCAGCGACCACTTCCTCGTCGCCGACGGCGACGTCTCGCAGCTCAGCAGCGGGTACGGCCTCATCGGCGAGCTCAAGGCCGGGCGCCACGGCATCGCCCTGCGTCCGGACACCTACGACGGCGAGTCGCTTTTCAAGGTGGGCTTCCCGAAGGTGCAGCGTCACGAGTTCCCGCCCGGCCGGGGGCTCTTCGTCGAGAACGGACGCTTCGTCACGGTGCAGCTGCCGCTGGTCACCGACTGAGCCCTATGGGGATTCCTCCCCATAGGGCACGGGGGAGCAGCTCGGTTACCCTGATTGTCGACCGGGGGGTGCTCGGTCCCAGTGACCGAAAAGGTGGATGATGGCTGATTTCAAGGCTTCTTATGGCGAGATGGACTCGATGGCGGGCAAGCTCGAGACCGGTCGCGAGGAGATCGGCGACGTGCTGCGTCGCCTGAAGGCCGATGTCGATCGTCTCCTGGGCGATGACTTCAAGACCGAGCACGCGTCGGGCAAGTTCGGCGAGGGTTATAACGAGCTGACGACGGGTCTGGAGAAGGCCATCGAGGGCATCAGCGACATGGGCGAGTCGCTGCGCAAGATGATGCAGGCCATCAAGGACACCGACCAGGCACTCGCCGGCAACTGACCGGCTGAGTCGGCGACGCGCGCGGAGGGAGGCCGGTTGTGCGCACCGACGCCGCGCAGACCGAGCTGGCGCTCTGCTGACGACAAGCGCTCCGTCCGGTGACGCTCCCGTTCGACCCTGGGGCACGTTGCGGGATATGTCCAGCAGTTCTCTCCGGCGTACCTCACGCCCGTCCCTGTGGGCGGCGCACCGTAGCGCTGCAGTTCACCGCCGTCGTCGCCGCGCCGGCCGATGACACGGTCGACCTCGAGACGCCGTTCGTGCGGCCGATGGTCGACCTGACCGACGCCATCGTCTCGACCCTCGTCTGGCACACGTCGTGAGGATCGTCTGCGGGGCCGAGCAGCGAATTCGGCTGCACATTCCCACGGGGTTCCCCACGAGCCGGTTTCCGGACGTCGCGGAGCGGGAAGCCGACGTCACCGAGCGCTACACGGAGTCGAAGCCGGATGCCGCACCCGAGGAGGTGCGCACGGTCCTGGGCCTTGCGCGGGATGCACAGCGTGCCCGAGTCCTTCCGCATCGAGGCGGAGGCCGACTGAGATCGCTGTTTGCCGAGCCCCGGCATCCCGCGTATCATTGATCGGGTGTGCGCATTGCGCGCCGTCCACTGTGCCTCGGCGCGGATGGCGGCGGGTGACGTGCCGCATCTCAGGGACCGACCTGCGAACAGGTCGCCCCCACGGCATATCCACCAACGACTCGCGTCAGACCATTCTGGCGCGCGGTGGGTCCGCGTGAGTCCGCAGCGTCACGAATCGAAAGATCCGGATGCCGCGGGTTGAGACCACGACGCTGTCACCGTGCAGCACAACAAGGAGAGAACGTGCCAACCATTCAGCAGTTGGTTCGCAAGGGGCGGACGCCGAAGGTCTCGAAGACCAAGGCTCCCGCGCTGAAGGCGAACCCGCAGCAGGCGGGTGTCTGCACCCGCGTGTACACCACGACCCCCAAGAAGCCGAACTCGGCGATGCGCAAGGTCGCCCGTGTCAAGCTCCGCAACGGGACCGAGGTCACCGCCTACATCCCCGGCGAGGGCCACAACCTGCAGGAGCACTCGCTCGTGCTCGTACGCGGCGGTCGTGTGAAGGACCTTCCCGGCGTGCGCTACAAGATCGTCCGCGGCGCCCTGGACACCCAGGCCGTCAAGAACCGTAAGCAGGCTCGCAGCCGCTACGGCGCGAAGAAGGGTTGAGTTAAATGCCTCGCAAGGGACCCGCCCCGAAGCGCCCCGTCGTCAACGATCCGGTCTACGGTGCACCGATCGTCACGCAGCTGGTGAACAAGATCCTCGTCGACGGCAAGAAGTCGCTCGCCGAGTCGATCGTCTACGACGCCCTCCGCGGCGTCGAGGCGAAGAACAGCCAGGACGCCGTCGCGACGCTCAAGAAGGCGCTCGACAACGTCCGCCCGACCCTCGAGGTCAAGTCGCGTCGCGTCGGCGGCTCGACCTACCAGGTGCCGGTCGAGGTCAAGCCTCACCGTGCCAACACGCTCGCCCTGCGCTGGCTCGTCAGCTACGCGAAGGGTCGTCGTGAGAAGACGATGACCGAGCGTCTGCAGAACGAGATCCTCGACGCCTCGAACGGCCTGGGTGCCGCGGTCAAGCGCCGCGAAGACACCCACAAGATGGCCGAGTCGAACCGGGCGTTCGCGCACTACCGCTGGTAAACCCTCGACAGGCTCGGGGCCGGACGCAACCCGTTCGGCTCCGAGCCCGTCGAAGGGTCGGACTCCACGACACAACCCGACCGCTCCACAAGATAAGGACACCCCGTGGCACAAGAAGTGCTCACCGACCTGAACAAGGTCCGCAACATCGGCATCATGGCGCACATCGATGCCGGCAAGACGACGACGACCGAGCGCATCCTGTTCTACACGGGCGTCAACCACAAGATGGGTGAGACGCACGACGGCGGTGCGACCACCGACTGGATGGAGCAGGAGCAGGAGCGTGGCATCACGATCACCTCCGCCGCCGTCACCTGCTTCTGGAACAAGAACCAGATCAACATCATCGACACCCCCGGCCACGTCGACTTCACGGTCGAGGTCGAGCGGTCGTTGCGCGTGCTCGACGGCGCCGTCGCCGTCTTCGACGGCAAGGAGGGCGTCGAGCCCCAGTCCGAGACCGTGTGGCGTCAGGCCGACAAGTACGACGTTCCGCGCATCTGCTTCGTCAACAAGATGGACAAGCTGGGCGCCGACTTCTACTTCACGGTCGACACGATCATCAACCGCCTCAAGGCGAAGCCCCTCGTGCTGCAGCTGCCGATCGGCGCCGAGAGCGACTTCCTCGGGGTCGTCGACCTCGTCGAGATGCGCGCGCTCGTGTGGCCCGGCGACGCCAAGGGCGACGTGACGATGGGCGCCAAGTACGAGGTCCAGGAGATCCCCGCCGACCTCGCTGACAAGGCCGCCGAGTACCGTCAGAAGCTGCTCGAGACCGTCGCCGAGACCGACGACGCGCTGCTCGAGAAGTACTTCGGCGGCGAAGAGCTCACGCTCGCCGAGATCAAGGGCGCGATCCGCAAGCTCACCGTCGCCGGCGACATCTACCCCGTGCTGTGCGGCTCGGCGTTCAAGAACCGCGGCGTGCAGCCCATGCTCGACGCCGTCGTCGACTACCTCCCCTCGCCCCTGGACGTGCCCGCCATCGAGGCGCACGACCCCAAGGACGAAGAGATCGTCATCGAGCGCCACGCGAACAAAGACGAGCCGTTCGCGGCGCTGGCCTTCAAGATCGCCGTGCACCCCTTCTTCGGCCGCCTCACGTACATCCGCGTGTACTCGGGTGCGATCGACTCCGGCGCCGCGGTCGTGAACTCGACCAAGGGCAAGAAGGAGCGCATCGGAAAGATCTTCCAGATGCACGCCAACAAGGAGATGCCGGTCGACTCCGTCACGGCAGGCCACATCTACGCCGTCATCGGTCTGAAGGACACGACGACCGGTGACACGCTCTCGGATGCCGCGAACCCGGTCGTCCTCGAGTCGATGACGTTCCCCGAGCCCGTGCTCGAGGTCGCGATCGAGCCGAAGACGAAGGCGGACCAGGAGAAGCTGGGTCTGGCGATCCAGAAGCTCGCTGAGGAGGACCCGACGTTCCGCGTCGAGCAGAACGCCGAGACCGGCCAGACCGTCATCAAGGGAATGGGCGAGCTGCACCTGGACATCCTGGTCGACCGCATGAAGCGGGAGTTCAAGGTCGAGGCCAACGTCGGCAAGCCGCAGGTGGCCTACCGCGAGACGATCCGCAAGACCGTCGAGCGTCACGACTACACCCACAAGAAGCAGACGGGTGGCTCGGGCCAGTTCGCCAAGATCCAGTTCGCGATCGAGCCGCTCGAGGTCACGGCCGAGAAGACGTACGAGTTCGCGAACAAGGTCACCGGTGGCCGCATCCCGCGCGAGTACATCCCCTCGGTCGACGCGGGCTTCCAGGACGCGATGAATGTCGGCGTGCTCGCGGGCTACCCGATGGTCGGCGTCAAGGCGACCCTCATGGACGGTGCCGCGCACGACGTCGACTCGTCCGAGATGGCGTTCAAGATCGCCGGGTCGATGGGCTTCAAGGAGGCCATCCGCAAGGCGAACCCCGTCATCCTCGAGCCGATCATGGCCGTCGAGGTGCGCACGCCCGAGGAGTACATGGGCGACGTCATCGGCGACCTGAACTCGCGTCGTGGCCAGATCCAGTCGATGGAGGATGCCGCGGGCGTCAAGGTCGTGCGCGCTCAGGTGCCGCTGTCCGAGATGTTCGGCTACATCGGCGACCTGCGTTCGAAGACGTCGGGCCGCGCCGTCTACTCGATGGAGTTCGACAGCTACGCCGAGGTTCCGCGCAACGTCATGGACGAGATCGTCCAGAAGACCAAGGGCGAATAACCCTACGGATGCCGCCCCGGTCCCTGAGCTCGTCGAAGGGCCGGGTCGGCATCCGCACAACTTCATATCGAACCAGTCATTAGACTGATCACCATCCCCGTAGAGAACCGGTCGCAAACCAGTGCCCGGACGCTCTACATGAACGTCCTGAGGAGGACCCAGTGGCCAAGGCCAAGTTCGAGCGGACCAAGCCGCACGTCAACATCGGAACGATCGGGCACGTCGACCACGGCAAGACCACGCTGTCGGCCGCGATCTCTAAGGTGCTCGCTGACAAGTACCCGTCGGCCACCAACGTGCAGCGTGACTTCGCCACCATCGACTCGGCTCCCGAAGAGCGTCAGCGTGGCATCACGATCAACATCTCGCACATCGAGTACGAGACCCCGAAGCGTCACTACGCGCACGTCGATGCGCCCGGTCACGCCGACTACATCAAGAACATGATCACCGGTGCCGCCCAGATGGACGGCGCGATCCTCGTGGTCGCCGCGACCGACGGCCCCATGGCGCAGACGCGTGAGCACGTGCTGCTGGCCAAGCAGGTCGGCGTGCCGTACCTGCTCGTCGCGCTGAACAAGTCCGACGCCGTCGACGACGAAGAGATCCTGGAGCTCGTCGAGCTCGAGGTCCGCGAGCTGCTCTCGAGCCAGGACTTCGACGGCGACAACGCGCCGGTCATCCGCGTCTCGGCGCTCAAGGCGCTCGAGGGCGACGAGAAGTGGTCGCAGTCGATCGTCGAGCTCATGGAAGCCGTCGACGAGAACGTGCCCGACCCGGTGCGTGACCGCGACAAGCCCTTCCTCATGCCCGTCGAGGACGTCTTCACGATCACCGGTCGTGGAACGGTCGTCACCGGCCGCGCCGAGCGTGGCACGCTCGCGATCAACTCCGAGGTCGAGATCGTCGGTCTGCGTCCGACGCAGAAGACGATCGTCACGGGTATCGAGATGTTCCACAAGCAGCTCGACGAGGCCTGGGCCGGCGAGAACTGCGGTCTGCTCCTGCGCGGCACCAAGCGTGACGACGTCGAGCGCGGCCAGGTCGTCGTGAAGCCCGGTTCGGTCACCCCGCACACGAACTTCGAGGGCACGGCGTACATCCTCGCCAAGGACGAGGGCGGCCGCCACAACCCGTTCTTCACGAACTACCGCCCCCAGTTCTACTTCCGCACCACGGACGTCACCGGCGTCATCACGCTGCCCGAGGGCACCGAGATGGTCATGCCCGGCGACACCACCGACATGTCGGTCGAGCTGATCCAGCCGATCGCCATGGAAGAGGGCCTCGGCTTCGCGATCCGTGAGGGTGGCCGCACCGTCGGCGCCGGCACGGTCACGAAGATCCTGAAGTAACGTCGCAGCACCGTAAAAGGCCCCTCGGACTCCGGTCCGAGGGGCCTTTCGCATCCCCGCCGGCGCTCGATTTGGCGTTTGCGCTTCGATGTCCTAGTGTCATCGTCAGTGTCTCGTCGACGCGGATCCGGGGGGCCGGCGCCGCACGATGTCGAAGGGTCATCACTGGGGAGTAGAGCTCGTCCACCGTGGGGGTGGGATCGAGTCTTGGCCTGCTTCCCGTGCAACGCGCTTTTGGGGAGCAGCATGCACAACGAGGTTCCAACGCGCCGTCAGCGACGTACGCGATCGCGGATCAATCGACGCGCGCGCCACACGACGGCCATGATCCTCGCGGCGGTCGTCGTCGCGGGAACGGTCGCCGGCGGCTTCACGCCGGCCATCGCGACGACGCTCGATCCCGAGCAGGCTCCGGTGGTCGCGACTGTCACCGACCTCGAGGTCGCCGACACCGGTGCGGCCCAGCCCGAGGCTGCGCCGCCCGCCGATGACGCCGGCATCGCCATTGCGGCGGACGAGGCGGCGATCGCCGAGTCGACGGACGACGCCGTGGTCCCCGAGACCGACCTCGAAGCGGTCGCCCCCGAGGCCGCGGCCGCGAAGACGGGCGCGTCCGGCGCGGTGAGCACGTTCGCTGCGGGACCGATGCCGATGTGCCAGTCGAACTACGTGTACTCGGTCTCGAGCTCCGGCACCGTCCGTCAGATCGTCAACGGCAGCGGGAACAACACCGCCGCCGTCACCACCTTCGGCAGCTGGCCGGGGAGCTTCACGGGGGTCAACAGCCTCGCGATCGGCCCGAACGGCAGCGTCATGTACGCCATCAACCGGTCGGCGAACAACAACGCCGCCGACGTCCTCAACGTCCTGCGTTACACGCAGGCCACCGGAGTCTGGGAGACGCTGCCGAACACGGGGCTCACGACCGGCAACAGCACGTCGCTGGTGGCCGGTGCCGTGAACCTCTCCAACGGCCGCTTCCTCATCGGCGGGTTCGATTCGGAGTACCGCGGCATGCCGTACTTCCGCAACGAGTACCGCTTCATGCTCTACGAGTTCGACCCGGTCCGCTATGCGGCGGACCCCGCGACGGCGTATCGCACGCTCGGCTACTTCTGGACCGGCGCCACGACCGGGCAGCAGAACGGCGACATGGCCTTCGACTCCTCGGGCAACCTCTACGTCGTCCGCAGCGATGACTCCGGCACGACGAACATCTTCTCGGTCACGGCGGCGACTCTCGCCGCTGCTCAGGGCGGACTGCTCACGCGGTCGCAGACGAACGCATCGGACGGCATCCAGATCTCGGCCGTCAACGGCATCGCCTTCGAGGCGGACGGCACGATCTACCTCGGTAACGGCACGACGATCGAGCGCTACAACCCGACCACGTGGCAGCGTCTGCAGCGCGTCACGACATCGCTGAGCAGCAGCACGGACCTCGCAGGCTGCAACTCGCCCGCCAACCTCACGGTGCAGAAGAACGTCGTCGGCCGCGCCGCTCCCACCGACCAGTTCCGGCTCGAGGTCGGCTCCGGCAACACGGTCGTGGCGACCGCGACGACCGTCGGCACCAGCACGGGCATCCAATCCGAGCAGATTGGTCCGATCCCGGTCGTCGCCGGGGCGGAGTACCGCATCGCCGAGACGATGGCCTCGGGCTCGGCGACCGACTACGCGTCGAGTTGGACCTGCACGCGCGACGGCGCCGTCGTGGCATCCGGCCAGGGGGCCTCGGGCACGATCAGGATCCCGAGCGTCAACGGCGCGAGCGTGGCGTGCGTGTTCACCAACGCTCCGCTGGTGACGCCCGTGACCATCACCAAGACGGTCCTCGACGACCGCGGCGAGAACCCGCGGCCGGGTGCCGGCTGGACGATGGGTCTGTCCGCGACGGCGACGGGCGGCACCGTGACGAAGGTCGCGGGCAACACCCCCGAAGGCACGACGAATGCCGCAGGCGCGGCATCCTGGACCCTCCGCTACGGCTCGAGCGCGGCGCGCGCGACGTTGTCGGTGTCCGAGACGCAGCAGGCCGGCCACGAGTTCGTGAGCGGCCAGTGCACCGTCACTGCACCGTCGGGCGCATCCTCGACCATCACGCTGACGAGTGAAGCCGCCCAGGCGATCGGCGATGTCGCACCCGGCTCGACGGTCCAGTGCGCCTACGTCAACAGGCTCAAGCCGACCTCGCTGACACTGGTCAAGAAGGTCGAGGGCGACGCCGATCCCGCCACCTGGACGCTCACGGCGCAGGCGCTCGCGCCGTCGGGTGCGCTCCCGGGCCCGAGCGGGAGCTCCGGAACGGACGCCGCGACGGCCGCTGTGACGGCCGGCGTCCCGTACGCGCTGTCCGAGGACGACCCGGTGGCGACGTACGTGCGACACGGGGAGTGGACCTGTCTCGATCAGGACGATGTCCTCGTCGCCGTCGACGGCGACACCGTCACGATCCGCGAGGCAGGCGACCAGGTCACCTGCACGATCACGAACGCCACGGCGCGCCTCACCATCCTCAAGCACGTCGTCGACGGATCGCAGCTCGACCCGGCCGACTTCACGCTGACCGCCACACCCGCCGCCGGCCCCGCGCTCGAGCCGGTGATCACTCGCGGCACGGCCTCCATCGCGGATGCCGACACGTTCGAGGTCCGCCCCGATCACGCGTACACGCTCGCCGAGTCGACCGATTCCGCGACGATCGCCTACCGAAACCTGGCGCTGCAGCGACTCACGCCGGGCGGCGACCCGGCCGTGGACGCCGACTGGACCGACGTCGACGCCGCCGCGATCACGATCGCACCCGGCGAGCACGCCACCTACCGCTTCGTCAACGACCGGATTCCGGCGGTCGTGCTTCCTCTCACGGGTGGCACGTCGGCCGACATGTTCCTGATGCTGGGCGCCGCCATCATGGCAGCCCTCGCGGGACTCGGAGTCTGGCACGCGACCCGACGCGCGAAGAGCGCATCATGACCCGGCCGAGCAGGATCAACGGCCACACCACGCAGTACACAACTGGGGGAGAAAAAGGAAACATGAGTACATCCATCACCAAACGACTCGCCGCAGGGGCGGTCGCGCTTGCGCTCGGTCTGACCGGCGCGGTCGCCATCTCGGCGCCGGCGGCTGCAGACAACGGCGTCGGAAACATCACCGGCACGCAGGGAACGCTGACGATCCACAAGTACGAGCGCGCCGTCGACAGCCCGCTCGACCCGGGCACGGGTCAGGCCATCCCCGGCTTCACGGGTGAGGGCCTCGACGACGTGACCTTCACGATCCAGCGCGTCCAGACCGGTTCGCTGCTGACCGCGGGCGGGTGGAACGACGTCCAGGCGATCGCCGACGCAGCCGACCCCATCGCCGCTGCGACCGCCGCGGGCCTCACCGCGGCCGGAAGCGTCACGACGTCCGGTGGTGGCGTCGCGACCGCGACTCTGCCCTACGCGCTCTACCTCGTCACCGAGACCGCGACCGCGAACACCCCGTCGACGATCACCGGCGTGGCCGCGCCGTTCCTCGTCACGATCCCGTTCCCGACGGGCCCGGACGCGCAGAACCCGAACGAGTGGATCTACGACGTCCACGTCTACCCGAAGAACGCCGTCACCGGCCTCGAGAAGGACGTCGTCGCCCCGACCGAGGGTGAGCTCGCCCACGGCGACCTGGTTCGCTGGGCGATCAAGGCCGACGTCCCCGTCCTCGGCGCGGACGAGTCGTTCGACACGTTCACGGTGAGCGACGTCGTCGACTCCGCGCAGCTCGCGTTCGTCACCGACGCCGAGGCCGGCGACCTGGGTGTCCAGCCCACGACGGTCGTCGTGACCGACGCGTCCGGTGCCGCTGTGTCGCTGACGGCGGGCACGGACTTCACGATCACTCCGAGCCCCGCAGCGGGCGACACGCTGACGGTCACGTTCACCGAGTCCGGCCGCGCTGCGTTCGAGACGTCCGCCCAGGGCGGCCAGGTGACCTTCACGGTCCTCACGCGTGTCCTTTCCGTGCCGGCCGACGGCATCCTGACGAACGACGCCGTGAGCGTCGTCAACGACGGTGAGAACGAGACCAGCACGACCACGACCGTGGGTCAGCTCGGTGTGTTCAAGTACGCCGTGACCGCGGGCGGCGCCCAGCAGCCGCTCGAGGGCGCGACCTTCGCGCTCTACCGCGACGCCGACCTGACCCAGCCGGTCACGGTCGCCGGCGAGTCGGAGTGGACGAGCGACGCCGAGGGCCTGCTGAGCATCCCGGCTCTGCGCCCGGGCACCTACTGGCTCGTCGAGACGGCGGCGCCCGCGGGCTACGTGCTCGACGCGACGCCGCGCGAGGTCACGATCGTGGCCGGTGCGACCACCACGACGGTCAACTACGTCGAGGTCGAGAACGAGCAGGTTCCCGCGTGGGAGCTGCCGCTGACCGGTGGTGACGGCGCCCTGTGGTTCGGCGTCGGCGGAATCGCGCTCGTCGCGGTCGCAGCCGGTGCGGCCGTCCTCGTGGCACGTCGCCAGAAGGCCCAGGCCTGATACGCCGGGTTCGTCGCCCGGCGATGAACCCAGGCAGCGGCGGGGGATATCGCGTCCCCCGCCGCTGTCGTCTCACGTGACCGGAAGCAGCCATGACTCTCACCGCCGATCCGCGCCCGCCCGCGCTGCGCGACCGCTCGAACCGCCGATCCCGGCGGAGGTTTCCCTGGGTGCCGGCCATCATCGCCCTGGGCTTCATCCTGGGTGTCGCGGTCTTCCTCTACCCGAGCGCCGCGGCCTGGCTCACGCAGTACCAGCAGACGCAGCGGATCGACGGCTACTCGAACACCGTCCGCGATCTCAACGCCGAGTCGCGTCACCAGGCGATCCAGGATGCTCTCGCCTACAACAGCGCCCTCGTCGACGGCACGTCCGTCGTCGCCGCCGGTGAGCGCAAGCCGCAGGCCGAAGGCGGCACCGCCGCCGACGACTACGACCGGCTCCTCCGCGCCGACGCGGAAGGGCTCATGGCGCGCATCAAGATCCCCGTCATCGACCTCGATCTGCCGATCTATCACGGCACGAGCGACGACACCCTGGAGCGGGGGATCGGGCACCTCGCGGGCACCGCACTCCCCGTCGGCGGGACTGACTCGCACTCCATCCTGACGGGGCATCGTGGTCTCGCCGGTGCCGAGCTCTTCACGAGGCTCGACGAGGTCGAACTCGGCGACACCTTCACGATCGAGGTCTTCGGCGAGGTCCTGACCTATCAGGTGCGCGACAAGAAGGTCGTGCAGCCCGACCAGACCGAGACCCTGTATCCGACGCGCGGCGAGGACCTCGTCACGCTCGTGACGTGCACGCCGCTCGGCATCAACAGTCACCGCATCCTTCTCACCGCCGAACGCATCCTGCCGACGCCCTTGGCCGACATCGAGGCTGCGGGGCAGCATCCCTCAGTGCCGGGATTCCCGTGGTGGGCACTCGTCTTCGGCGGCGTCGTCATCGCCGGTTCCACCTACGTCTGGGTCATGTCACGGCCGCGCCGCGCCGCTGCGACACCGACCGAAGCGCGCGTCGCCGCACCTTCCGACGGCGGGGGATCCGCGTCACAATGAGTTCGACGGGCACCGGCCCGTCGAGCACTTCGAAGGAGACCGCGCATGGGCATCGATGACCTCGTCAACCAGGGCAAGCAGTTCCTCGACCAGAACAAGGACAAGATCGGCGACGCGCTGAAGAGCGACAAGGCCGAAGAAGTCAGCGACAACGCCCTCGGCGCCGCCGCAGACTTCGTCAAGAAGGTCGCACCGGACAGCGTCGACCAGCACGTCGACGGCGTTCGCGACAAGCTCGACGGCATGATCGGCAACGACGGCAAGGACGCCGGCGGAGTCTGACGCAGAGCGCCACGCGCACTCGACTCCCGGTGCGGCTTCCCGAAGCCTGCCGGAGAGAGGGGCTTGTGCGTCCTGTGGCCCTCCCCTAGATTGGCGCCATTCAAGCCCTAGGTCAATGAATGGAACTGAATGACGTCGTTCCGTCGTTCGGCCCGCGGCACAGCGAAGTTACGAATGCAAGGGGAGAGCAATGCCGAACCACATCAGACGGAGCGCTGGTGTCGCGGGGGTGTTCGCGCTCGCGGTGAGTCTTCTCGCCGTCGGGGCCACACCTGCGCTCGCAGACGTTCCGAGCGGGAACGACGACTACAAGACCACCGTCGCCGAGTACGTCGCGGAGCGCGACCACCTCGTGGCGACCTATCCGGATCTCGCTCGTGTCGTCGAGCTGCCGGAGCCATCGTCGAAGGGCACCCCGATCTGGGGGCTCGAGATCACGCGTGACGTCGACGTCCCCGACGGCAAGCCGGTCTTCGTCCAGGTCGGCACCCACCACGGCAACGAGTGGACGAGCACGGAGCTCACGTGGGAGTTCGCGTGGGATCTGCTCACCAACGCCGACTCTCCCGAGTACGCGGACCTTCTGGACTCGACGCGCGTCGTCATCGTTCCGCTCGTGAACCCGGACGGCTTCGAAGCGCACACCCGCGCGACGCAGACCGGCGTCGACATGAACCGCAACTACGGCTACGGCTGGATCCCGTCGGCCCGCGGCTCCGGCAACGGCACGGCGGCGTGGTCCGAGCCCGAGACGCGCAACATCCAGTGGCTGATGTCGACGCGGCAGGCGACGGTGTTCAACACGCAGCACACGTGCATCCAGGTCGTGCTCTACCCGCCCCTGCTCAAGGCCGCCGGCCTGACCCAGGACAACGACCGTCTGCACGCGCTCGCGGCCGAGATGGCCGCTGCCCTCGGCCCGACCTACACGGCCCTTCCGTCCGGATGGGACTACGAGACCAACGGCGAGGCGATCGACTGGACGTACTACGCGACCCGCGCCCTGTCGGTGACGACCGAGACGTGCCACCCCGGCGTGAACAACAGCCGTCACAACTACAAGCTCGAGGTCGGCGACTACTACCCGACGTTCAAGAACGCCGTGCTCGTCGCGCTGCGCGAGACCGCCAACCCGGCTCAGCACTCGAGGATCACCGGCGTCGCGGTACCCGGGACGACGCTCGAGTTGAGCAAGGCGTTCCCCATGTACACGCGACCCCACGCACAGCCCGACGGCACGGTCGCCCCCGTGAGCTTCGAGCAGTCGCTCACGAGCGAGATGGTCGTCACGAACGCGGACGGCTCCTTCACCTGGGCGGTCAACCCGTCGGTGCGGCCGGCCGGTGCCTACACGGCCGAAGGAGTGCGCGACGTCTCGCAGCTTCCGGCCGAAGAGGCCTTCGTCACGGATGAGCCGTGGCTGCTGACCTGCACCACTCCGGACGGTGCGACGCAGACCGTCGAGGTGAACGTCGACCTGGGCCAGATCGCCGAGGTCGAGATGGCCGAGTGCGCACCCGACCCCGTGACCGCGGAGACCACGGCGCGTGCGCTCGGCGGCAAGGTCTACCTGTCGGTGTCGGCGACGAACTTCGCGCGGGTGCCTGCCGACATCAAGGTCACCACCGCATACGGGAGCAAGACGTTCACGAACGTCGCGCCCGGCACGACGGTCGCCGTCTCGGTCAACTCGCGCCTGAACGCGGTCCCGGCCGGGGAGGCGACGGTCGTCTCGACCGTCGAGATGAACGGCGAGATCACCGTCAATGTCGCGAAGGCGTCCTATGCGGCCTATCCGGCGGACTGATCGCGGTGGGAAGTGAGGCGGACGTGTCCCGGCAACGGCCGGGGCACGTCCGCCTCGATCAAGGGGGAGGAAGATGACGAAACCGGCCGACGCGCTCGCGGCGCTCATCGAGGACAGGCGACTCACTCCCATCCAGCGGCGCATCGCGCACCGGATCATGTCGGACCGGACCGACGCCGCCTACCGCAGCGCGAGCGAACTCGCCGCCCTCGCGGATGTCAGCCAGCCGTCGGTGAGCAGATTCGTGCGGACGCTCGGCTTCGGCAGCTTCCAGGAGTTCTCGCAGTTCCTGCGCCGCAGCGCCGGCACGGCATCGTCCGAGCCCGCCTCCGGTGCCGGCGAAGACCTCAACATCTACCAGCGCGCGGCGAGCGCCGAAGTCCGCAACCTCCTGAAACTGCGCGACGATCTCGCGAACCCCGAGCCGCTCCGCGCGGTCGCCGGTCGACTCGTGGATTCCGGACCCCTCGTCGTCGTGGGTCTGCGCGCGTCCTCGGGACTCGCGCAGACGCTCGGATACTTCGCGGCGATCGTCCTCGCGGACGTCCGCGTCTTCACGCATTTCGACAGTGCGACGCAGGACTCGCTGGAACAGGCCCGCATGTCCGGCGCCACGTGGGCGATCCTGCTGGCGCTGCCGCGCTATCCGGCTGAGATCGTCGAGGTCGCGCGCTTCGCGAAATCCATCGGGCTCCGTGTGCTCGCGATCACCGACTCGCCGTACACGGCCCTCACCGAGTTGGCCGACGATCGACTTGTCGCACCGGTGGGCAATCAGCTCGTGTTCGACTCCCACGTCGTGCCGACGATGCTGTGCATGTCGTTGCTCGAGGCGATCGTCGAGGTCAGCCCGGAGTCGACTCAGCACCGCCTGGAGTCCTTCGAGGAGTCCGTCGTCGCCCGGCGGGTGTTCATGGGGCCGTGACGCGTCCCACGTCGTCGTCGCCGACGTCCATCTACGTGCTCCATCCAAACGAAAGGACCAGCGTGCTGCTCTCCGACCTCTCACCGCTCGGCCGCAACGGCGCGACCGGCGGCTACAACAGATTCGCGTGGGGTCCATCCGAGCTCGCGGCACGCGAGTGGTTCGTCGGCCGTGCGGGCGATCTCGGGCTCGACGTCGACGTCGACCGCAACGGAAACCTCTGGGCGTGGTGGGATGCGCACCTCCCCGGAAAGGCCTTCGTGTGCGGGTCGCATCTCGACAGCGTTCCCGAAGGTGGCCTGTGGGACGGCCCCCTCGGTGTCGCGGCGGCGTTCGCCGCCGTCGGCGAGCTGATGGCCTCCGGCATCCGTCCGCGGCGTCCGATCGCCGTCGTCGCGTTCTCGGACGAAGAGGGCTCACGGTTCGGAACGGCATGCCTCGGCTCGCGCCTGATGACCGGATCGCTCACGGCCGACCGTGCGCTGCGACTTTCGGACGCCGACGGGACGACGCTCGCCGAGGTGCTCGGCAGGAACGGGCACACGCCGGAGCACATCGGAGCCGACCACGCCCTCCTCGCCAGGATCGGCGAATTCGTGGAGGTCCATGTCGAGCAGGGTCATATGCCCGTGGAGTCGGAGCGGGGCGCCGGTCTCGCATCGCTCGGACAGCCGCTCGGCATCGCCACGGCGATCTGGCCCCACGGCCGCTGGCGCATGGATCTCGCGGGTGTGGCCAATCACGCGGGAACGACACCGCTCGACGCGCGCACCGACCCGGTGCTCAAGATGGCGCAGGGCATCCTGGCCGTCCGGTCGGCGGCAGAGGAGCTCGGCGTGCTCGCCACGGTGGGGCGCGTCGACGTCGAGCCCGGCGCGGTCAACGCCATCGCGTCGCGTGCGCGGCTGTGGATCGACGCCCGGGGCGCGGATGCGGAGCGCGTGCGCGCCCTCACCCGCAGCATCCAGCACCGCATGGGGGAGCCCGTCGTGGAAGAGAGCTGGACGCCCGTCGTCTTCTTCGATCCGGGGGTGGCGGAGACGATCGACGCCGCGGTGGGGCGGGCGCTGCCCCGGCTGCCGTCCGGTGCGGGCCACGACGCGGGGGTCCTCGCGCTCGCCGGCATCCCCACGGCGATGATCCTCGTGCGCAATGTCACGGGTGTCTCCCATTCGCCCGAAGAACACGTGGACGACTCCGACGCGGCGATCGCGGTGCAGGCTCTGCGTTCGCTCATGACCGCGCGCGCCGCCTGAGACGATGGGCACCTTCTGGCTCGAGCACGCGGCCATCGGCGACGACGTCGTCGCCGGCGTGCGACTGATCGAGCGGGACG
The DNA here is from genome assembly GCF_053644835.1 of Microbacterium sp. NPDC055357. NCBI lineage: Bacteria > Bacillati > Actinomycetota > Actinomycetes > Micrococcales > Microbacteriaceae > Microbacterium > Microbacterium sp. NPDC055357. The sequence continues at coordinate 138,858 of NZ_JBSHLZ010000001.1, forward strand.
GCATCATCGTCGACCACGTCGTGGAGGAATCCCCCCGCGAGGGGGATGCGCAGCTGCGCGGTCTGACCGTGCCGGGGTTCGCCAACGCGCACTCCCATGCGTTCCACCGCGTCCTGCGGGGGCGCCTCAGTCACGACGCCGGCGACTTCTGGAGCTGGCGGACGCTCATGTACCACGCCGTCACGCGACTGGATGTCGACCTCTACCGGCGGACGGCGACGGCCGTCTACGCGGAGATGGTGCTCGCCGGCTACACCGTGGTGGGCGAGTTCCACTACGTGCACCATCGGCCCGACGGGCGCCCGCACGACGTCGTCAACGCGATGGGGCACGCCCTCATCGAGGCCGCGCGGGATGCCGGGATCCGCCTCACGCTCCTGGACACCATGTACTTGCGCGGAGGACTCGACGAGGACGGCCGTTCCGTGCCGCTGGAGCCGGCGCAGCGCCGGTTCTCGGACCGCGATATCGAGGGATGGTTCGCGCGACATGACGGGCTGTCGGCGGGTCCGCTCGTGCAGATCGGCGCAGCGATCCACTCCGTCCGCGCCGTGGATGTGCGCGGACTCGGACGGATCGCCGCCCGGTTGCAGCAGCGTCCCGTGCACGCGCATGTCTCCGAGCAGCCCCGGGAGAACCAGCAGGCGCTCGCGGCGTATGGCTGCACGCCCGTGCAGGCTCTCGAAGAAGCCGGTCTCCTGGGTCCCGCCTTCACCGCCGTCCACGCGACCCACCTCACCGACGAGGATGTGCAGGCGCTCGCGTCGAGCGGGAGCACGGTCTGCTTCTGTCCGACCACCGAGCGCGACCTCGCCGACGGCATCGGCCCCGCACGCGTGCTCGTAGAGGCGGGGGTCAGGCTCGCGATCGGCAGCGACCAGCACGTCATCGTCGATCCCTTCGACGAGCTGCGCGCCCTCGAGGGCCACGAGCGGCTCGCCTCGGGCAGACGCAGCAACTTCTCGCCGTCGCAGCTGCAGCGCATCGGCGGCTCGAACGGCTACGCGTCACTGGGGTGGAACGGCGGCCGGATCGAGCGCGGCGCGGTGTGCGATCTCGTGACGATCGACACGCGGAGCGTGCGCACCGCGGGGGCTCTGCCGGATCAGGTCTGGCTGAGCGCCGCGGCATCCGACGTGCGCGACGTCGTCGTCGCGGGCCGGCCCCTCGTCGCGAACGGGCGGCACCGTCTCGGTGACGTCGATGAGATGCTGGCGGCTGTCGTGGACGAGGTCTTCCGCTGAGCAGGGATGCCACTTCCCGCCCGCGCGGAACGGTACTCGGGGGCCGTGGGAACCGGGGCGCCGCGCACCTGTTGTCGCGACACGCCCGAGTTTGCGACACGCCCGGGCTGCACGTACACTAGTGAGGTTCCACATTCCGACGTGCCTTCGCTGTGCAGGTCGGATCACTGCCAGGGCAGTGCATAGGCGGCGCGAGAGCGCAGAGTCCTAGGCCGCGGGCAGCAGAACACCAATCCACTCCCTCGACAGGTTCGAGCACCGGGATGCCCGGAGATCGAACTGCACGTATGCGTGCGGTCGGGGAGGGAGCCGGAGGCGCAGGCCGCCGGTTTGACACGAGAACAGTGGTGCACCAGTGCCAGGGCGTGCAAGCGCCGCAGTGCGTCCAATGCCCCCGGGGTCCCCGGGCCGGTAAGACGCGGATAGAGAGTGAGCAGACAATGGCGGGACAGAAGATCCGCATTCGCCTGAAGTCGTACGACCACGCCGGCCTCGATTCGTCGGCCCGCAAGATCGTCGACACCGTGACCCGTGCGGGCGCGACCGTCGTGGGCCCCGTGCCCCTTCCGACCGAGAAGAACGTCGTGTGCGTCATCCGGTCGCCCCACAAGTACAAGGACAGCCGCGAGCACTTCGAGATGCGCACCCACAAGCGCCTCATCGACATCATCGACCCGACGCCCAAGGCCGTCGACTCGCTGATGCGTCTCGACCTCCCGGCCGACGTCAACATCGAGATCAAGCTCTGAGGTCGACATGGCTGATATCAACTCCAAGGTTTCCAAGGGCCTGCTGGGCACGAAGCTCGGCATGACCCAGGTTTGGGACGAGAACGGCAAGGTCGTTCCCGTCACCGTCATCGAGGTGGCACCCAACGTCGTCACCCAGGTGCGCACGCCCGAGAAGGACGGCTACAAGGCCGTCCAGATCGCCTACGGCCAGATCGACCCCCGCAAGGTCAACAAGCCGCAGACCGCCCACTTCGAGGCCGCCGGCGTGACGCCGCGTCGCCACCTCACCGAGATCCGCACGGCGGATGCTGCTGACTACTCACTCGGTCAGGAGCTCACGGTCGACGGTGTCTTCGAAGCCGGTCAGCTCGTCGACGTCGTCGGCACGAGCAAGGGCAAGGGCACCGCGGGTGTCATGAAGCGCCACAACTTCAAGGGCGTCTCGGCATCTCACGGTGCACACCGCAACCACCGCAAGCCCGGTTCGATCGGCGCCTCGTCGACCCCGAGCCGTGTCTTCAAGGGCATGCGCATGGCCGGCCGTATGGGTGGCGAGCGCGTGACCGTCCTCAACCTCACGGTGCACGCCGTCGACGCCGAGAAGGGTCTGCTGCTCGTCAAGGGCGCCGTCCCCGGCGCGCGTGGCCGCATCGTCTACGTCCGCAACGCAGTGAAGGGTGCCTGAACTCATGGCTGACTCGACTCTCGCGCTCGACGTGCGCAAGTCCGACGGCAAGAAGGCCGGCTCCGTGGAGCTGCCCGCCGCGATCTTCGACGTCAAGACGAACATCCCGCTGATCCACCAGGTCGTCGTCGCGCAGCGCGCGGCGGCTCGCCAGGGCACGCACGCGACCAAGACCCGAGGCGACGTCTCGGGCTCGGGCCGCAAGCCGTTCAAGCAGAAGGGCACCGGTAACGCCCGTCAGGGTTCGGTGCGCATGCCGCAGCACCGCGGCGGTGGCACCGTCCACGGCCCGCAGCCGCGTGACTACTCGCAGCGCACGCCCAAGAAGATGATCGCCGCCGCGCTCCTCGGTGCGCTGAGCGACCGCGTCCGCGGCGAGCGTCTTCACGTCGTGGAGTCCTTCGGCATCGAAGGCGCCCCCTCGACGAAGGCCGCTGCCGCCGTCCTCGCCGGCTTCGGCGCGGCCAAGAACGTCCTGGTCGTCATCGACCGTGACGACGAGCTCAGCATCCGCAGCCTGCGCAACCTCGCATACGTGCACGTGCTGACCTTCGACCAGCTGAACGCCTACGACGTGATCGTCTCGGACGACATCGTCTTCACCAAGGCCGCCTTCGACGCGTTTGTCTCGACCAAGCTCGACACAAGTGCCGCTGCGAAGTCCGGCGCCACCACCGTGAGCACCGAGGAGGTCTCGGCATGAGCACCGTGAACAAGGACCCGCGCGACATCATCCTGAAGCCGGTCGTCTCCGAGAAGAGCTACGGGCTCATCGACGAGGGCAAGTACACGTTCCTCGTGGACCCCCGCTCGACGAAGACCGAGATCAAGCTCGCCATCGAGAAGATCTTCGGCGTCAAGGTCGCCGCGGTCAACACGATCAACCGCGTCGGCAAGTCCCGCCGCACCCGCTTCGGCACGGGCAAGCGCAAGGACACCAAGCGCGCCATCGTGACGCTCAAGTCGGGCACCATCGACATCTTCACGGCAGTCGGCTGACGGTCGGGATAGAGGACTAGAGAACAATGGCTATTCGCAAGTACAAGCCCACGACCCCGGGTCGCCGCGGCTCGTCGGTGGCTGACTTCGCCGAGATCACCCGATCGACGCCTGAGAAGTCGCTCCTTCGCCCGCTGAGCAAGACCGGTGGCCGCAACAACCAGGGCCGCATCACGACGCGTCACATCGGTGGCGGTCACAAGCGCCAGTACCGACTGATCGACTTCCGTCGCAACGACAAGGACGGCGTCAACGCCAAGGTCGCTCACATCGAGTACGACCCCAACCGCACCGCGCGCATCGCGCTGCTGCACTACTTCGACGGCGAGAAGCGCTACATCCTCGCGCCGAACAAGCTGAAGCAGGGCGACATCGTCGAGTCGGGTGCCGGCGCCGACATCAAGCCCGGCAACAACCTGCCGCTGCGCAACATCCCCACCGGTACCGTGATCCACGCGATCGAGCTCCGCCCCGGCGGCGGCGCGAAGATGGCGCGTTCGGCCGGTGTGTCGGTGCGTCTCGTCGCCAAGGACGGCCCCTACGCGCAGCTTCGTCTGCCGTCGGGCGAGATCCGCAACGTCGACGCGCGCTGCCGTGCGACGATCGGCGAGGTCGGCAACGCCGAGCAGTCGAACATCAACTGGGGCAAGGCCGGCCGCAACCGCTGGAAGGGCATCCGCCCGACCGTCCGCGGTGTCGCGATGAACCCGGTCGACCACCCGCACGGTGGTGGCGAGGGCAAGACGTCCGGTGGACGCCACCCCGTCTCCCCCTGGGGTCAGGCAGAGGGTCGCACCCGCCACCCCAACAAGGAGAGCGACAAGTACATCGTCCGCCGTCGCAACGCCGGCAAGAAGCGCAAGTAGGAGTAGAGGATGCCTCGCAGCCTTAAGAAGGGCCCCTTCGTCGACGAGCACCTGCTTCGCAAGGTCGTCTCCCAGAACGAAGCCGGTTCCAAGAACGTCATCAAGACCTGGTCCCGTCGCTCGATGATCATCCCGGCCATGCTGGGTCACACGATCGCCGTGCACGACGGTCGCAAGCACATCCCTGTGTTCGTGAGCGAGACCATGGTCGGTCACAAACTGGGCGAATTCGCGCCCACCCGCACCTTCCGCGGCCACGAGAAGGACGACAAGAAGGGTCGCCGCCGCTGACGCGGGGCGCTCTCGACAGAGATTAGGAGGAGAAGCAATGGTGGATTCCATCGCACGCGTGAAGCACATCCGCGTGACCCCTCAGAAGGCTCGCCGTGTCGTCGCTCTCATCAAGGGCAAGCAGGCTCAGGAGGCCTTGGCCATCCTGAAGTTCGCTCCGCAGGGCGCCAGTGAGCCGATCTACAAGCTCGTCGCCGCTGCCATCGCGAATGCTCGCGTGAAGGCGGACAAGGACGGCGAGTTCCTGGACGAGCAGGACCTGTACGTGGCCAACGCGTACGTCGACGAGGGCACGACGCTCAAGCGTTTCCAGCCCCGCGCTCAGGGTCGCGCTTTCCAGATCAAGAAGCGCACGAGCCACATCACGGTCGTGCTCTCCACGCCCGAGGTCGCAGACGCGGCTCCGGCAGCGTCGACAAGCTCAACGACCGGTAAGAAGAAGGCGAGCAAGTAATGGGCCAGAAAGTCAACCCGTACGGCTTCCGCCTCGGCATCACCACCGACCACGTGTCGCGCTGGTTTTCCGACTCGACGAAGCCCGGCCAGCGCTACGCGGACTACGTGGCCGAGGACATCAAGATCCGCAAGCTGCTGCAGAAGAACCTCGACCGCGCGGGCGTCAGCAACATCGAGATCGAGCGCACGCGTGACCGCGTTCGCGTCGACATCCACACCGCCCGCCCGGGCATCGTGATCGGCCGCCGCGGCGCCGAGGCCGAGCGCATCCGCGCCGACCTCGAGAAGCTCACCGGCAAGCAGATCCAGCTCAACATCCTCGAGGTCAAGAACCCCGAGGCCGACGCGCAGCTGGTCGCCCAGGGCGTGGCCGAGCAGCTCTCGGCTCGCGTGGCGTTCCGCCGCGCGATGCGCAAGGGTCTGCAGGGCGCGCAGCGCGCCGGCGCCAAGGGTGTCCGCATCCAGGTGTCGGGCCGTCTCGGCGGCGCCGAGATGAGCCGTTCGGAGTTCTACCGCGAAGGCCGTGTGCCGCTGCACACGCTCCGCGCGAACATCGACTACGGCTTCTACGAGGCCAAGACCACCTTCGGCCGCATCGGCGTGAAGGTCTGGATCTACAAGGGCGACCTCACCAACAAGGAACTCGCGCGTGAGCAGGCGAATGCGCCGAAGGCACCCCGCGGTCGTGACGACCGTGGCGGCGACCGTCGCCGTGGCCCCCGCAACGAGGCCCCCGTCGCAGAAGGAGCGTCTGCCTGATGCTTATTCCCCGCAAGGTCAAGTACCGCAAGCAGCACCACCCGGGTCGCTCCGGCCAGGCCTCCGGCGGCACCAAGGTGTCGTTCGGTGAGTTCGGCATCCAGGCGCTCACGCCCGCGTACGTGACGAACCGTCAGATCGAGTCCGCTCGTATCGCGATGACCCGTCACATCAAGCGCGGCGGCAAGGTGTGGATCAACATCTACCCCGACCGCCCGCTCACCAAGAAGCCCGCCGAGACCCGCATGGGTTCGGGTAAGGGCTCGCCGGAATGGTGGGTCGCGAACGTCAAGCCGGGCCGCGTCCTCTTCGAGGTCGCCGGTGTCAGCGAGGAACTCGCTCGCGAAGCCCTCACCCGGGCAATCCACAAGCTGCCGCTCAAGGCACGCATCATCAAGCGCGAGGAGGGCGACGCGTAATGGCGATCGGCACCAAGACGCTCGCCCCGAGCGAGCTCGACACGTTCGAAGACCAGCGCCTGGTCGAAGAGCTGCGCAAGGCCAAGGAAGAGCTGTTCAACCTGCGCTTCCAGTCGGCCACCGGCCAGCTCGAGAGCCACGGCCGCATCCGTGCGGTCAAGCGCGACATCGCGCGGCTGTACACCGTCATCCGTGAGCGCGAGCTCGGCATCCGTGCCACGCCCGCACCGCTGGAGACGGCGACGAAGGCGAAGAAGACCAAGGCCAAGAAGGCGGATGCCGCTGACGAGGCGACGAAGGAAGAGGCTGAGTGATGGCCACCAAGAAGGCTGAAGAAGCCGTCGTGACCGGTCACGAATCGGCTGAGCACGACGTGCGCGACGTGGACGCCCGCGGTTACCGCAAGTCGCGCCGCGGCTACGTCGTGAGCGACAAGATGGACAAGACGATCGTCGTCGAGGTCGAGGACCGCGTGAAGCACCCTCTCTACGGCAAGGTCATCCGTCGCACGTCCAAGGTCAAGGCACACGATGAGGGCAACACCGCCGGCATCGGCGACCTGGTCGTCATCAACGAGACCCGCCCGCTGAGCGCCACCAAGCGCTGGCGCCTCGTGGAGATTCTGGAGAAGGCCAAGTGATTCAGAACGAATCCCGCATCAAGGTCGCCGACAACACCGGCGCGAAGGAGCTGCTCACCATCCGCGTGCTCGGCGGCTCCGCACGTCGCTACGCCGGCGTGGGCGACATCATCGTCGCGACGGTCAAGGACGCGATCCCCGGCGGAAACGTCAAGAAGGGCGACATCGTCAAGGCTGTCGTCGTCCGCACCGTCAAGTCCACCCGTCGTCCCGACGGTTCCTACATCAAGTTCGACGAGAACGCCGCCGTCATCCTGAAGAGCGACGGGGAGCCTCGCGGCACCCGCATCTTCGGACCGGTCGGTCGTGAGCTTCGTGACAAGAAGTTCATGAAGATCGTCTCGCTCGCCCCGGAGGTCATTTGATCATGGCGAAGATCAAGAAGGGCGACCTGGTTCAGGTCATCACGGGCGCCAAGCCCGAACGCGGCGGCGACCGCGGCAAGCAGGGCAAGGTCCTCGAGATCCTGTCCGAGCAGAACCGCGTCATCGTCGAGGGCGTGAACTACGTCACCAAGCACACCCGCGTGGGCCAGACCCAGCGCGGAGCCAAGACGGGCGGCATCGAGACGATGGAAGCCCCGATTCACATCTCCAACGTCGCACTCGTCGACCCCTCGAGCAAGAAGCCGACCCGCGTCGGTCACCGCGTCGAGGAGCAGACGAAGGACGGCGTCAAGCGCACCGTCCGCGTGCGTTACGCGAAGAAGTCAGGCAAGGACCTCTGAACATGAGCAACGCCACTGCCGTGGAGGCTGGCAAGATCCAGCCCCGCCTGAAGCAGAAGTACCGGAACGAGATCAAGAAGCAGCTGCAGGAAGAGTTCGGCTACGCGAACGTCATGCAGATCCCCGGTCTCGTGAAGATCGTCGTGAACACGGGCGTCGGCGAAGCCGCGCGCGACAGCAAGGTGATCGACGGCGCGGTCTCGGACCTCGTCCAGATCACCGGCCAGAAGCCGATCGTCACGAAGGCACGCAAGTCGATCGCTCAGTTCAAGCTGCGCGAGGGCCAGCCCATCGGCGCACACGTCACCCTCCGCGGTGACCGTGCGTGGGAGTTCCTCGACCGCCTCGTGAACCTCGCGCTGCCGCGTATCCGCGACTTCCGCGGGCTTTCGCCCCAGCAGTTCGACGGTCACGGCAACTACACGTTCGGTCTCCAGGAGCAGTCCGTGTTCCACGAGATCGACCAGGACCGGATCGATCGCGTGCGCGGCTTCGACATCACGATCGTCACCGATGCGAAGACGGACGACGAGGGCCGCGCACTCCTGCGCCACCTCGGCTTCCCGTTCCGCACCGAGAACGCACAGGCCTGATCTTCGGATGCCGCGGGTTCGGCGCACGGCGCCTGCCCGCGGCATCCGTTCCCACAACTGAATACTGCTGAATCATCGAAGGTCGGCCGGCGTGTAACGGTGTGTCGAAACCTCATGAACAAAGGAAAACAACCATGACGATGACAGACCCGGTCGCAGACATGCTGACCCGTCTGCGCAACGCGAACTCGGCACACCACGACTCCGTGGCCATGCCCAACTCGAAGCTCAAGACGAACATCGCCGAGATCCTCACGAAAGAGGGCTACATCGCGGGGTGGGAGATCAGCGACGCACGCGTCGGCCAGACCCTCACCATCTCGCTGAAGTACGGCCCCAACCGCGAGCGGTCGATCGCCGGCATCAAGCGCGTCTCCAAGCCCGGTCTGCGCGTGTACGCACGCTCGACCGAGCTGCCCACCGTGCTCGGTGGTCTCGGCGTCGCGATCCTGTCCACCTCCTCCGGTCTTCTCACGGACCGTCAGGCCGAGCAGAAGGGCGTGGGCGGGGAAGTTCTCGCCTACGTGTGGTGATCTGACATGTCGCGTATCGGACGCCTTCCCATCGACATCCCCGCCGGCGTGACCGTCTCGGTCTCCGGTCAGGACGTCACCGTCAAGGGCCCCAAGGGCGAGCTGACGCTCGCCGTGGCTCGCCCCCTCGAGGTCAAGGTCGAGGAGAACCAGGTCATCGTGACCCGGCCCGACGACGAGCGCGAATCGCGCTCGCTGCACGGCCTGACCCGCACCCTGATCAACAACAACATCATCGGTGTCACGCAGGGCTACTCGAAGGGCCTCGAAGTCGTCGGCACGGGCTACCGCGTCGCGCAGAAGGGCAGCTCGCTCGAGTTCGCACTCGGCTTCTCGCACCCCGTGCTCGTCGACCCGCCCACCGGGATCACGTTCTCGGTCGAGGGCAACAACAAGGTCACCGTGACCGGCATCGACAAGCAGGCCGTCGGTGAGGCGGCTGCGAACATCCGCAAGATCCGCAAGCCCGAGCCCTACAAGGGCAAGGGTGTGCGTTACGCGGGCGAGGTCGTCCGCCGCAAGGCCGGAAAGGCTGGTAAGTAAGCATGGCTGTGAAGTCGAAGTCCGACGCCCGCGCGCGTCGTCACGCCCGCCTTCGCAAGAAGGTCGTCGGCACTGCCGAGCGTCCCCGCCTCGTGGTCACGCGTTCCTCGCGTCACGTGTTCGTCCAGCTCGTCGACGACAGCCAGGGTCACACCGTGGCCTCGGCGTCGACGCTCGAGACCGATCTGCGTTCGTTCGACGGTGACAAGACCGCCAAGGCGCGCAAGGTCGGCGAGCTCGTCGCCGAGCGTGCGAAGGCCGCCGGCGTCGAAGACGTCGTGTTCGACCGCGGTGGCAACCGCTACGCGGGCCGGGTCGCGGCGATCGCCGACGGCGCCCGCGAGGGAGGTCTGAACCTGTGAGTGAGAACAAGGAGAACGAAGTGACCACGACCGCTGAGCCGGCTGCGGCCACCGAGGCACCCGCCACGGAGGCGCCCGCCGAGCGCGAGCGCGAGCCGCGCCGCGGCGGACGTGAGCGCAACCAGAACCAGCGCGACCGTGGTCGCGACCGCAACGAGAGCCAGTTCCTCGAGCGCGTCGTCACCATCAACCGCGTGTCGAAGGTCGTCAAGGGCGGCCGTCGCTTCAGCTTCACGGCGCTCGTCGTCGTGGGTGACGGCAACGGTCTCGTGGGCGTCGGCTACGGCAAGGCCCGCGAAGTGCCCCTGGCCATCTCGAAGGGTGTCGAAGAGGCCAAGCGCAACTTCTTCCGCGTGCCCCGCGTCGGCAAGACCATCCCGCACCCCGTGCAGGGTGAGACCGCCGCAGGCGTCGTGCTGCTTCGCCCCGCCGCCGCGGGTACCGGTGTCATCGCCGGTGGTCCCGTGCGCGCCGTGCTCGAGTGCGCCGGCATCCACGATGTCCTCTCGAAGTCGCTCGGCTCGTCGAACACGATCAACATCGTGCACGCGACGGTCACGGCGCTGAAGATGCTCGAGGAACCCCGTGCGGTCGCCGCGCGCCGTGGCCTGGACTACGACCAGGTTGCACCGGCGATCCTGCTCCGCAACGAGGCCAAGGCCGCTGAGGCAGCGAAGGCAGGTTCATGATGGCCGAACGTCTGAAGGTCACACAGGTCAAGTCCAAGGTGAGCGAGAAGCAGAACCAGCGCGACACGCTGCGTTCGCTCGGTCTCAAGCGGATCGGCGACTCGGTCGTCCGTCCGGACGACGCGCAGACGCGCGGTTACGTCAAGACCGTCGCCCACCTCGTGAAGGTTGAGGAGATCGACTAATGGCTGAGAAGGCCGAGAAGAAGGACGAGGCCGTCACGGCCGCGCCCAAGAAGGCTGCCGCCAAGAAGCCGGCCGCCACCAAGGCCGCGCCGAAGAAGGATGCCCCGGCATCCCGGCCCGGCGTCCTCAAGGTGCACCACCTGCGTCCCGTCCCGGGCGCCCACACCGCCAAGACCCGTGTGGGTCGCGGTGAGGGCTCGAAGGGCAAGACAGCCGGTCGCGGCACCAAGGGCACGAAGGCCCGCAACACCGTGCGGGTCGGCTTCGAGGGCGGCCAGATGCCGCTGCACATGCGTACGCCGAAGCTGCGCGGGTTCAAGAACCCGTTCCGCGTCGAGTACCAGGTCGTGAACCTCGAGAAGCTCGCCGAGCTCTACCCGTCCGGTGGAGACGTCACCGTGAGCGACCTCGTCGCAAAGGGAGCCGTCCGCAAGAACGAGAAGGTCAAGGTGCTCGGCACCGGCGACATCTCGGTCAAGCTCACCGTGTCCGTCGACAAGGTCTCGGGTTCCGCCGAGCAGAAGATCGTCGCGGCAGGCGGCACCGTCAAGTAACACGCACGGAGAGGGCCGGAGGACATCCTCCGGCCCTCTCTGGGCTAACCTGGGTTTCGTGTGCGCTGCGAGCGCACCGGCATCCCCCTGGAGGCATCGTCTTGTTCAGCGCCATTGCGCGGATCTTCCGTACACCCGACCTGCGGCGGAAGATCGCCTTCACGCTCGCGATCATCGCCATCTATCGGCTCGGCGCGCACGTGCCGACTCCGTTCGTGGACTTCCCGAACGTGCAGTCCTGCCTGAGAGATTCGGCGGGGACCGAGGGCCTCCTCTCGCTCGTGAACCTGTTCTCGGGCGGCGCCCTGCTGCAGCTGTCGATCTTCGCGCTGGGCGTCATGCCCTACATCACCGCGACGATCATCACGCAGCTCCTGCGCGTCGTCATCCCGCACTTCGAGGCGCTCCACAAGGAGGGCCAGGCGGGCCAGGCGAAGCTCACGCAGTACACCCGCTACCTCACGATCGCCCTCGCGCTGCTGCAGTCGACAACTCTCGTCACCGTGGCTCGCAGCGGTCAGCTGTTCGGCTTCACCGGCATCCCCGAGTGCGAGCAGCTGCTGACGAACGACGTGTGGTGGGCCCAGCTGCTCATGATCATCACGATGACCGCCGGCACCGGCCTCATCATGTGGTTCGCCGAGCTCGTCACCGAGCGCGGCATCGGCAACGGCATGTCGCTGCTCATCTTCGTCTCGATCGCGGCGACCTTCCCCGGTTCGCTGTGGGCCATCGCACAGGCGCGTGGCTTCGAGGTCTTCCTGCTCGTGCTGGCCGTCGGCATCCTCGTCATGGCGCTCGTCGTCTACGTCGAGCAGTCGCAGCGCCGCATCCCCGTCCAGTACGCCAAGCGCATGGTCGGGCGCCGCACGTACGGCGGCACGAACACGTACATCCCGATCAAGGTCAACCAGGCCGGCGTCGTGCCGGTCATCTTCGCCTCGTCGCTGCTGTACATCCCCGCGCTCATCGCGCAGTTCAACCAGCCGCAGCCGGGCGAAGAGGTTCCGGCATGGGTGACCTGGATCCAGCAGTACCTCGTCACGGGCGACCACCCGCTCTACATGGCGCTGTACTTCCTGCTCATCGTCGGCTTCACGTACTTCTACGTCGCGATCACGTTCAACCCCGTCGAGGTCGCCGACAACATGAAGAAGTACGGCGGGTTCATCCCCGGCATCCGTGCCGGGCGTCCGACCGCCGAATACCTGGACTACGTGCTCACGCGCATCACCGCGCCCGGCTCGATGTACCTCGGTCTCATCGCCCTCATTCCGCTTGTCGCCCTGTCGACGGTCGGCGCGAACCAGAACTTCCCGTTCGGCGGCGCATCGATCCTCATCATCGTCGGCGTCGGACTGGCGACGGTGAAGGACATCGATGCTCAGCTCCAGCAGCGTCACTACGAAGGGCTCCTCCGTTGACGAACACGCCTCAGCACCCCCACCACGACCGCCACGAGGGACACCTCGCGTTCGGCGAGCACGAGCAGCACCGCGAAGGCGCGGCGCACCGCCGCGACGAAGAGGTGCCGCTTCAGCCGGCGCGACTCGTGCTGGTGGGTCCGCAGGGCTCGGGAAAGGGCACGCAGGCCGCGCGCATCGCTGAGCTGTTCGGCATCGCCGCGATCTCGACCGGTGACGTCTTCCGTCAGAACATCAAGGACGAGACCGACCTCGGTCGCCAGGTGAAGGCCGTCATCGAGGCGGGGGATCTGGTGTCCGACGCGCTGACCTTCGAGGTCGTGCGCGATCGTCTGGGTGAGCCCGACGCGGCGACCGGCTTCCTGCTCGACGGATTTCCGCGCAACCTCGGCCAGCTCGGCATGCTCGACGAGTACCTCGTCACGCGTGACGAGCCGCTGACCGCCGTGCTCGAACTGGGCGTGGCGCGCGCCGTGAGCGTCGATCGCCTGCGCCGTCGCGCGCTCGAACAGGGCCGCACGGATGACACGGAAGAGGTCATCGAGAACCGCCTGGCGATCTATGAGCGCGAGACGGCACCGATCCTCGAGGTCTACCGCGACCGGGGCATCGTCGACTCGATCGACGGCGTCGGCTCGCTCGACGAGGTGACGGCACGCGTCATCGGCGCGCTCCGCGCCCGCGGGATCGTCCCGACCGCTTCCTGACGTGCTGCGCCGCTCCATCTACAAGACGCCCGCCCAGCTGCGGGCGATGATCGAGCCCGGTCGCATCACGGCGGCTGCGCTCGACGCCGTTCGCGCGCTCGTGGCACCCGGTGTCACGACCGCCGAGCTGGATGCCGCGGCATCCGCTGCGATCACCGAGCGCGGCGCGGAATCGAACTTCCAGCTCGTGCGGGGCTATCGCCACACGATCTGCGCCTCGGTCAACGAAGAGGTCGTGCACGGCATCCCGGGCGAGCGCGTTCTGCAGCCCGGTGACATCCTGTCCGTCGACGCGGGCGCGCAGTTCCGCGGCTGGAACGGCGACTCCGCCTTCAGCGTCGTGCTGCCCGACCCCTCGCGACCCGACGTCGTCGCCGCGCGGCAGCGGCTGTCCGACGTCACGCAGGGGTCGCTGTGGGCCGGCATCGCCGCGCTCGCGGGAGCGAAGCACCTCGGTGAGATCGGCGCCGCGATCGAGGACCACATCGAGGCGAACGCCCCCGAGGGCGGGTACGGCATCCTGCGCGATTACGTCGGGCACGGCATCGGCCGGAAGATGCACGAGTCGCCGTCGGTGTTCAACTACCGGGTCTCCGACCCCGGGCCCGAAGTCCGCCCCGGACTCGTGCTCGCGATCGAGCCCATGGTCGTCATCGGCGACCAGGAGACCTTCATCGAAGATGACGGCTGGACCGTCTCGACCCTCGACGGAACCGCCGGTTCGCACTGGGAGCACAGCGTCGCGGTGCACGACGACGGCATCTGGGTGCTGACGGCACCCGACGGCGGCGCGGAGGGACTCGCGCCATTCGGCATCACCCCCCGACCCATCGGCTGAGGCCGGAGAGGAAGTCATGGCACAGGCACGCAAGGTCAACCCGTTCGCGATCTGGATCAGCATCGGCGTCGTCGTGGCGCTCATCCTCGTGACGGTGCTGGTCGTCTGGATGAACAACACCGCGAACGCCCCGGGTCCCCGGCCGGAGAGCTCGGGCATCAACTCCGAGACCGGCGCCATCCAGGTCGGCACCGGATCCGACGAGCTCGATGTGTGGTTCGACTTCTACTGCTCGCACTGCCAGAACTTCGAGAAGACGTACGGCCCGACGGTCGACGATCTGCTCGACGAGGGCACGATCACCGCGAACCTCTTCCCGGTCGCGCTCGCGAACCTCAACGCCGCATCGGGAACGGACTTCTCGGAGCGTTCGGCGAACGCCATGTACTGCGTCGCCGAGGCCGCACCGGACGCGTCCTACCCCTTCATGCAGGCCGTCTTCGGTGCAGGCCCCACGGGTGGAGGGCTCACCGACGAGCAGCTGATCTCCGAAGCCGAGAAGGCCGGAGCGACGGGCATCGACACGTGCGTCGAAGAGCGCGAGTACGTCGACTTCGTGCGGAAGCAGACCAACTCGATCCCCGAGGGCCCCGGCGGAGGCGCCGGCACCCCGACGATCGTCCTCAACGGCGATTTCGTGACCCTGACGGGCGACCCCGCGGCCGACCTCCTCGCGCCGCTGCGCTGATCGCGGGGCCGCGGCACCGCGGTTTGCCGCCGGCCCCACTATCACGTATGCTTGAGTGTTGGTGCCTTGCGCCTTTATTGGCGTGTCGGGAACCGCAATCCCATCCATCCGCAGACCGACCGGTCTGCTGCGAGTGTTAGCGAGCGTATGGCGAAGAAAGACGGTGTCATCGAGATCGAGGGCGTGATCTCCGAGGCTCTGCCCAACGCGATGTTCCGCGTCGAGCTCAGCAACGGACACAAGGTCCTCGCCACGATCTCGGGCAAGATGCGACAGAACTACATCCGCATCATCCCCGAGGACCGCGTCGTCGTAGAGCTTTCGCCCTACGACCTCACGCGCGGCCGCATCGTCTACCGCTACCGCTAGACCGGTCGAGAAGTAACGCCCGCTCGTCCCTGAGCTCGTCGAAGGGTCGCGCGCGGCGAAGACAGCGAAACAGGAAATCATGAAGGTCAATCCCTCCGTCAAGCCCATCTGCGACCACTGCAAGGTCATCCGTCGCCACGGTCGCGTCATGGTGATCTGCAAGTCGAACGCACGTCACAAGCAGCGCCAGGGTTGAGTCGAGTCGGGTGACTTTCGCGAAGCGGAACTCACGCGATTCGACTCAAGATCGAGTAGCGCCGCCGCAGGCGACGCGTATCGAGATCTGACACACAACTGAACACATCACACAGGCAGGTTCGGAACCGGCGCTTCGGCGCAGGGGACACCTCGGGCGGAGGCCCGAGCACAGATCCTGCTCCATACCTCCACCTACTCCTTAGGAGAGCCGCATGGCACGTCTTGCCGGCGTCGACATCCCGCGCGATAAGCGCGTGGTGATCGCCCTTACCTACATCTACGGCGTTGGCCGTACCCGCTCGAGCGAGATCCTCACCGCGACGGGCATCGACGAGAACGTCCGCGTCAAGGACCTCAGCGACGACCAGCTCATCGCCCTCCGCGACCACATCGAGGGCACCTACAAGGTCGAGGGTGACCTCCGCCGCGAGGTGGCCGCCGACATCCGCCGCAAGGTCGAGATCGGCTCCTACGAGGGTCTGCGTCACCGCCGCGGCCTCCCGGTGCGCGGGCAGCGCACGAAGACGAACGCGCGTACCCGCAAGGGTCCGAAGCGCACGGTCGCCGGCAAGAAGAAGGCGCGCTAAGCGCGGCCCCGAAGGTTCAGGAGAACACGCACATGGCACAGGCCAAGTCCGCCGCGCGCAAGCCGCGCCGCAAGGAGAAGAAGAACATCGCGCTGGGCCACGCCCACATCAAGTCGACGTTCAACAACACGATCGTCTCGATCACCGACCCGTCGGGCGCCGTCATCAGCTGGGCGTCGTCGGGTGGCGTGGGCTTCAAGGGCTCGCGCAAGTCGACGCCGTACGCCGCCGGCATGGCGGCCGAGGCTGCTGCCCGTCAGGCGCAGGAGCACGGCGTCAAGAAGGTCGACGTCTTCGTGAAGGGCCCGGGCTCGGGTCGCGAGACGGCGATCCGTTCGCTCACCGCCGCTGGTCTCGAGGTCGGTTCGATCCAGGACGTCACTCCGCAGGCGCACAACGGGTGCCGCCCGCCCAAGCGCCGCCGCGTCTGATCCCACTCACGCGCCGCGCGTGGCCTGCTCGCACCGTGCCGGTTGTCGAGTAGGCCGCGCGTCGGCCGCTTCGAGACATCGGATGCCTGGGCCCCAGGCATCCCCCGAGTAGAACTCAACACCTCACACACCGCACGTGTCATATAGCGGGCACGTGATCGAAAGGAACACATAGTGCTCATTGCACAGCGTCCCACCCTGACCGAGGAGAAGATCGGGGAGTTCCGCAGCCGCTTCATCATCGAGCCGCTGGAGCCCGGCTTCGGCTACACGATCGGCAACGCGCTGCGTCGCAGCCTTCTCTCGTCGATCCCCGGCGCCGCCGTCACGTCGATCCGCATCGACGGAGTGCTGCACGAGTTCAGCACCATCCCCGGGGTCAAGGAGGATGTCACCGAGATCATCCTCAACATCAAGCAGCTCGTCGTCTCGAGCGAGCGCGACGAGCCCATCACCGCCTACCTGCGCAAGACCGGCGCCGGTGAGGTCACGGCCGCCGACATCTCCGCGCCCGCCGGTGTCGAGGTGCACAACCCCGAGCTGGTCATCGCGACGCTGAACGACACCGCGAAGTTCGAGCTCGAGCTGACGATCGAGCGCGGTCGCGGCTACGTCTCGGCGACCCAGAACCGCAACGAGTACGCCGAGGCCGGCCAGATCCCGGTCGACTCGATCTACTCGCCCGTGCTGAAGGTCTCGTACCGCGTCGACGCGACGCGTGCCGGGGAGCGCACCGACTTCGACAAGCTCGTCCTGGACGTCGAGGCGAAGCCGTCGATCGCTCCGCGTGACGCGGTGGCATCGGCCGGTCGCACGCTGACCGAGCTGTTCGGGCTCGCCCGCGAGCTGAACGTCGAGGCCGAGGGCATCGAGATCGGCCCCGCGCCGGTCGAGACGGTCCTCTCGAACGAGCTGTCCATGCCGATCGAGGACCTGGATCTGTCGGTCCGCTCGTACAACTGCCTCAAGCGCGAGGGAATCAACACGGTGTCCGAGCTGGTCGCCCTGTCGGAGACCCAGCTCATGAACATCCGCAACTTCGGCCAGAAGTCGGTCGACGAGGTGCGCGACAAGCTCGTCTCGCTCGGACTGTCGCTCAAGGACTCGGTTCCCGGGTTCGACGGCGCGCACTTCTACGGCGGCTACGAAGACGAAACCGTCTGATCGATCGACACTCACCCTGGAGTAACTGAGAATGCCTAAGCCCACGAAGGGTCCCCGCCTCGGAGGCGGCCCCGCACACGAGCGTCTGCTGCTTGCGAACCTCGCCGCCGCGCTCTTCACGCACAAGTCGATCAAGACGACCGAGACCAAGGCCAAGCGCCTGCGTCCGCTCGCGGAGCGCCTCATCACGTTCGCCAAGCGCGGCGACCTGCACGCGCGCCGTCGTGTGCTGTCGGTCATCGGCGACAAAGAGGTCGTGCACGTCCTCTTCGCCGAGATCGCACCGCTCGTCGCCGATCGTGAGGGCGGTTACACCCGCATCACGAAGGTCGGCAACCGCAAGGGCGACAACGCACCCATGGCCGTGATCGAGCTCGTCCTCGAGCCCGTGACCAAGAAGCCGAAGTCGGCGAAGAAGTCCGCTGCCGCCGAGGCCCCCGCCGCTGAGGCGCCCGCCGCCGAGGCCGAGGTCGCCGAGGAGGCTCCCGCCGAGGACGCCGCGGCCGACGCCGGAGCGGAGTCGCCCGAAGAGGGCGCCGCCGCCGAAGCTGCTGCCGAAGACGCCGTCGAGGCCGACAAGGCCTGACGCGACCGAGTCGCATCACGAGACCCGCACACCCCCTGGGGTGTGCGGGTCTCGGCGTTTCCCGAGCGGATGCCGGTGGTCGCGGCATCCGCTGTCGTCAGTCCGTGCGGACGCGGGGCGACGGCGGAGGGGTGAGGTCGTCATACAGGCGCTGCTT
Source organism: Microbacterium sp. NPDC055357 (assembly GCF_053644835.1). Taxonomy (NCBI): domain Bacteria; kingdom Bacillati; phylum Actinomycetota; class Actinomycetes; order Micrococcales; family Microbacteriaceae; genus Microbacterium; species Microbacterium sp. NPDC055357. The sequence continues at coordinate 157,283 of NZ_JBSHLZ010000001.1, forward strand.
CATCGAGTAGCGGCGCTCGGCGCGCTCCTGCAGCACCTGCTCGATCGTGCCGGCGGCGACGTCGGCGAAGATCCGGCTGCCCTCGGTTCCGGGGTGCACGTGGTCGCCCGCGAGCAGGTCCGTGCGGTCGGCGATCGCGGCCGACCAGTCGGCGACGACGACGTTGGGCCGCCCCTGTGCGAACGCGGCGAGGTCGGCGTTCACGCCGGGGATCCAGTCGCGTGGAGCATAGGCGTTCACGAGAACGACGAGCCTGTCGTCGCCGGCGGCAGCGGCCATCCCCTCGAGCGAGGACGGATCGACGGGGCCGTTGGTGCCGAGCGCGATGACGACGTACGGGCGCAGCGTGCCGCTCGCCGCGAGGGTCTCGAGGATGCCGGGCCCCGCCCACGCCGAGCGCGATACGGCCGCGTCGATGTGGATGCCCGGCAGCCGTTCGAGCAGCGCGGGTGCGGAGGCGAGCATGACGGAGTCGCCGACGGCGGTCACCTGGTCGCCGGTCACCACGACCGGTGCGACGGTGGGCTGCGGTTCTGCGGTGAGCGGGGCGACGGGTCGGGGAGTGGCGGGGGGCGCGGGGGTCGGCGCGTCTGTGGCCGCAGGAGCGGGCGCCTCCTTGGCTCGCTCGAGGGCCGCGGCTCCGGCCGCGACGACGTCTTCGCCTGTGGCGGTCAGAGGCGCCATGGCGATCGCCGCCGACGTGCCGCCCACCACGAGCGTTCCCGCGACGATCGTCGCGAGTGCCCCGAGCCGGGCAGCGGGCGTGCCGCGCAGTCTGGTGAGCAGCATCCGGAATGATCCGAGGAATCCGTGGCGACGTACCGGCGTCTCGACGAAGCGGTACGACAATTCGGCTGAGGCCAGGGTGAGGGCGAGCACGCCCACGCCGATCCAGGGCGAGAAGCCGGCGTCGGGGGCCGTGCCCTGCACGCCGGCGACGACGAGGACGAGCAGCGGCCAGTGCCAGAGGTAGATGCCGTACGACCGGTCGCCGATCCAGCGCAGCACCGGCTGGTCGAGCGCGGGACCGAAGACCGAGCCCGGCCAGATCCCCGCCGCGATGGCGATGACGCTCAGCAGGCTCGCCGCCAGCACGGCGCCGGGGAAGGTTGCCGCGGTCATGGTCGGAGGCACGAGCGCGAGCGCTGCGATTGCGATGAGTGACGCACCGCCCAGGACGGCGGTGACGACGGCGGCGCGGCTCGGCATCCGACGGCCGGCGATCCGGGGCTGCACGACGGTCCAGCCGTCCGCGAGCGTCACGTCGGCCGGCGTGGGCCTCGCTCGGTGCACGACGCCGAACAGCGCGAAGGCGAGGGCGACGCCGAGCAGGATGCCGAACGCGTGCGTGTCGGTCCCGAAGTAGCCGCGGGTGATGCCGCCGGTCGATGCGACGACGCCCATCCACACGGCCGAGGCCGCGGCGAGGGCGAGGACGGCGACGATCCGCCCCCAGGCCCGCGGGATCAGCAGGAACAGGGGCAGCAGGATCGGCCACAGGACGTAGAACTGCTCTTCGACGGCGAGCGACCAGAAGTTGCGGAAGAGTTCGGGCGCCGCGGCGCTGAAGTAGCCGTCGCCTCCCGCGATCGACAGCCAGTTGTAGCTGAAGGTGAACGCTCCGAGGACCTGGGCGCCCAGACGCACGAGCACATCGCCGCCGATGACCCAGGCGGCGGTCGCGCAGACCGTCACGACGAGGGCGAGGGCGGGGAGCAGGCGTCTGGCGCGACGCCGCCAGAAGGCCCGCAGGCGGATGCGACCGGCGGCCGCGTGCTCGCGCAGCAGCAGCGTCGTGATGAGGAAGCCGCTGATGACGAAGAACACGTCGACGCCGATGAATCCACCCGGCAGCTGTGGCGGGAAGAGGTGGTAGACCACGACGAGCCCCACCGCGATCGCACGGAGCCCATCCAGTCCCGCATAGCGGGTGGTGGCGGTTGCGGGCGCAGTGAACGTCATGACTTCTTCCGGGCGAGACGGACAGTCTACGTCCGGCCTCCGACAGCAGGCCGGGAGAACGCCGGGCGTCAGTAGGCTGATTCCCGTGCGGATACGTCTCGACATCGCCTACGACGGCACCCACTTCCGCGGGTGGGCGCGGCAGCCGGGTCTGCGTACCGTTCAGGGCACGCTCGAAGACGCCCTCGCCCGCATCCTGGGTGGCGAGCCGCGGCTCGTGGTCGCCGGTCGCACCGACGCCGGCGTCCACGCCGCGGGCCAGGTCGCGCACCTCGACCTCGACGACGCACAGCGCGCGCGACTCGAGGCGAGACGCGCGTCGACGACGCCCGTCGACGCCCTCGCGGCGAGGATCACCGGTGTCACGGGGGCCTACTCCGACGTCGCCGTGCACCGCTCGACGCTCGCTCCCGTGGGCTTCGACGCCCGGTTCTCGGCCGTGTGGCGCCGCTACGAGTACCGCATCGCCGATCGGACGGCCGGCTACGACCCCCTCGACCGATTGCGCACGACGACCGTGCGGTCCGCGCTCGACGAGCAGCAGATGGATGCCGCGGCCCGGTCTCTCCTGGGGCTGCACGACTTCGCCGCCTACTGCAAGCCCCGTGACGAGGCCACCACGATCCGCACGCTGCTCGAGTTCGGATGGCATCGAGATGACCGCGGCGTGCTCATCGCGCACGTTCGCGCGGACGCCTTCTGCCACAGCATGGTGCGCGCCCTCGTGGGGGCGTGCGTCGCGGTCGGCGAGGGCAGGCTCGATGTCGAGGACGTGGCGGACATCCGCGACGCCCGAGAGCGCGTGCCCGAGGTGAAGGTGCTCGCCGCGCGCGGGCTGACCCTGACCGAGGTCGGATACCCCGCCGATGACCTGCTTGCGACGCGTGCCGAGCAGACCCGGGCCCGCCGTGACCGCGAATGACGCGGAAGTCCTCGTCGCTCACGTGCTGTTCAGGTGCCGGGCCTAGGGTGGAGCAGTCATGAAGGTGATCTCGTACAACCTGCGCAAGCATCGCGCCGCGAGTGAGCTCGTGCAGCTCGTCGAGCACCACGGCGCCGACGTCCTCTGCCTGCAGGAAGCCGACACGACCGACATCCCCGACGCGATCGGCGGCCTGCGTCTGGCCGACGCGACGTCGCGCAACCGCCTGGGGCTCGCCGTCTACTACCGCGAGAACACCTATCGCGCGATCGAGGTGCGCTCGCTGGCGCTGAAGAAGTCGCTGCACGACCGCGTGCTCAAGCCCGCCGAAGAGCGGATGCTGGGGGTCAGGCTGCATGACATCGACGACGGCCGCGAGATCATCGTGGCCTCGTTCCACGCGGCACCGCTCACGGCGCTCAACTCGTTGCGCCGGCATCAGATCCGCACAGCCCTGACCGAGCTGGGGCAGTTGGGTGCGGGACTTCCCGCACTCATGGTGGGCGACTACAACTACCCGGTGTTCAAGGAGAACCTCGGCCAGCAGGTGCGCGAGCAGGGGTACGAACTGAGCCTGAGCGACTCACGCACCTACACGCGCTATCGCTTCTTCCGCGGCCACTACGATTTCGCGACGTCGATCGGATTCGAGATCGAGCACGTGCGCACACTGCCGCAGGGTCTCAGCGACCATCTGCCCATCCTCGTGACGGCGCGGGTCGCCGAGCAGCAGCGCCGCGTCGACGTCGCGTGACCCAGCGATCCTAACCGCGCGACGTCGAAGTTCCGCAGACGGCGTCGACCGCGTCGGAGACGTGGAGCGTCGGAGTGGACTGGACGGCGAGTGTGTCCGAGGAGCGGCCGTCGGACCGGGCGGTTACCGTGGCGGTCGTCGACTCGCCGGGAGCGAGGTCGACCGTGAAGCTCACGACGCGTCGACCATCGTGCATCCCACCCCCGAAGCCGCCACCCGCAGACAGTTTCGCGCCGACGAGCTCGAAGCCGCGTGGCAGGTACGCGTATACGAGCGTGCGAGCCGTGCCGGGAGCGAGGTCGAGCCCCGCGCCACCGGTGATGTAGATCGGAAGCGATCCGGCATCGGCTGGTGCCGTGTTCGTCAGCATCACGGTCAACCGCGCATCGCCGGAATAGCCGGCCGGCCCTGAGGCGCACGAAGCCCACTCGACACTCGTATCGGCCACGAGGTAGTAGTCCATCTTGGACGCGGTCGCATCGTTGAGGTAGACGCCGAAGCGCGCTGCATCGCGGGCGGTCGGTGGAAGACCGCCCGCGAGTGTGGTCTCGGCGATGAGCGCCTGCTCGGCTTCGTGCGCGCTCCACAGTAGGATCCGCCGCTCGGCTGCACCACGGGCGAGCGCCTCCACGAGGGCGCGCGGTTCGGCGGCGCCCCCCGCGACGGCGGCGAAGACGGCCGCCGCGGCATCCGCGAAGTACTCGTCTTGAGCGGAGGGCGACGGGAAGCGCAGATAGACGTCGTTGAGCAGGAAGCTCACGGCGTTTTCGGCATCGAGGATGTCGCCGGAGGCCAGCACGACCGGTCCCGTCGCCTCAAGGAGGTAGGACAGGGCGACCGGATCGACAGACACGACTCCGTCGACGGCGTGCCCGTGCTGCCGCTGCCACATCTCCCGAGCGAGCGCGGCGGATACCCCGAAATCGGGCACCTGGGTGACGTTCTGCATCCACCGCCCTGGTCGGTCGCCGAAGAGCGCGGCGACCTCGGCGTCGAGCGGGAGGACGGGCTCGTCGTACCGGGGGAAGCTGCCTGCGGAGTCCTGAGCGGAGAGTTCGAGAGCGCCGTCCTGCGTGTGCACGAGGGCCATCGCGCCGGGGATCCCGCCAAGCGAGCGCCATTCGGCATTGTTCTGGAACAGCACGAGATAGTCGCGGGGTCCGTCGGCTCCGAGCATCGCGGGCAACAGCGTCGTGGTGCGCGAGATCGCGCCGGCCAGGGCGGATGCTTCGTCGAGAAGGCCGCCGACGTCATCGATGGCCTCGCGGAGCGGGGCCAGGAGACCGGTTCGGTCGAGCTCCCGGACCGAGGCCGCGGCGCGCGTCATCCTCTCCGACGCCGCCGTCGATGCGCGCTGCACCTGGACGAATCCCTCGATGTCTATCCGGCCCTCCACGGGACGGATCGTGTCGAGCGAGAACGCGGCGGCGACATCGACGAGTGGCGCGAGTGCGGTGGAGGCCGTCTCGTCGACGGCGCGCGATACAGCCGACACGGCGGTCAACTGCGGGCCCACCCAGGGGAGACCTTCCGCGAGGGTCCAGACCGGGTCGCTCGTGAGTGAACGGGCCTGTCGCGTCTGGTTCGACAGGTCGGCGATGAGCGAGGCGGCGGCGTCGGGATCGGCGAGGTCTGCCCGTGCGTGCTGCGCGATGTCCTGCGCCGTGCGCAGGTGCGCGTACGCGGTCGCTCCTCGAACGGCCACCCACGCGGCGGCGAGTAGTGCGAGGACAAGGATCGCGCCGAGCGTGACAGCGAAGATGATCCCGACTTTGCGCATGAGTGGGGTCGTCGCGGAGTCGCTCACCCGCACAGCCTATGCGCAGGGCGGCCGACACGGCTTGCCGTCGTCGGCGGCCGACGCCTCCGGTAGAGTCGTCCGGAAGCCACTTCGCTCGTGACCGGCTGGGGTCGCGTGATCGGTATGTACGCCAGATCATGCGACCGGACACAAGGGATGCAGTCATGGAAAGGTGAGCGGTGACTTCCCTGCCCTCCGTGTCGGTCGTCATTCCGACGACCGGTCGCCGCGAACTCGCGCGAGCCGTTCAGAGCGCACGTCGACAGGACGGCGATCATGCCGTCGAGATCGTCGTCGTCAACGACAGTCCGGACGTGGACGACACCGACGGAGTGGACGCCGACATCATCGTCTGGACGGGCGGACGGCGCGGCGGCGGTCATGCCCGTAATCGCGGAGTGCAGTCGGCGTCAGGACGCTTCGTGGCGTTCCTGGACGACGATGATGAGTGGACGCCGAACAAGCTGGACGACCAGCTCGCTCTCGCCCGGAAGGCACCCGACGACCGACGGGTCGTCGTGGGTGGTAGGCACGTCCACGTGGCTCCGGATGCATCGACGACCTCCGCACCCGGTCCCGTCGAACTCATCGCCGCGCAGCAGGGCGTCGCCGAGTACCTGTTCCGACGCCGCAGGCCCTCGATCGGTCGAGCGTCGATGTACACTTCGACGCTGCTGTGCCATCGTGCGCTCGCCGAGCAGGTGCCCTGGCGGGAGGACCTCCGCCGGCACCAGGACTGGGATTGGCTCGTGCGGCTCGGTGATGTCGACGGCATCTGCTTCGTGCAAGCGCCGACGGTCGTCACGCGCATCCAGACCGGATCCAGTAGCTCGATCTCGGCCAGCGCGGACTGGGAGACCTCGCTCGCCTGGGCGGAGCAGGCCCTCGATGACGACGCCGTCTTCGTCGACTTCGTCAGCGGACAGACGCTGCGGTACGCGCTGAACGCGCGATCCTCCGTCGGTGTGCGCCGCATCCTTCGGAGCATTCTCGATCGCCGGCGGCTCCCCGCCTGGGGGCCCGTCGTGCTCGGGCTCGCCGGGTTCATGCCGCGTCACCGCCTCGAGCGACTCATGACCCGTCGGACGGCGGGTGCGGGCCCGATGGACCGGGCCGACGACGGGTCGGGCGCGAAGGCCGCCTCGTGACCGGACTGGCCCTCACCGGGGCCGCGGTTCTCGCGTTCTTCATCATCTGGCAGCGGAAGGGAGCCGGGACAGCCGCCTTCCTCGCTGTCCTCTTCGCGTGCGCGTCACCGACGATCGATCTGCTCACGTTCGGCCAGTCCCTGGTCCCGACGGCGACGGCGCCCGCTGTCGTCTCGGTCGCGACCTTCCACCTGGCCCTTGTGGCCGGTCTGCTCGCGCTGCCGCTCCAGACGATCCGCAGCACGCCCCCGTGGTTCGTGCTTTTCATCATCACCCTCATCGTGCTGGTCTCGGTGCGCGACCTGTGGTCGTCTCACGTGGCCAGCGGTGTGCTGCAGTGGTGGAGCAGCGTCCTGGCATGGGGTGTCGGCGGTGCGGTCGCCCTCTCGGCACGCGGGGAGGGCAAGCCGACGGAGCGCGTCATAGCCCTCGGAGGAGCGATCATCGTCGGCTGGCACGGTGCTGCCGTCCTGCTGCAGCTCGCCGGTCTGCGCTCGGTCAGCGCCATCGAGGTCGGTGCGCTCGAGGTGACGCGTGCCAGCGGGGTCGCCGGGCACTCGGGGAATCTCGGCAAGATCATGTTCGTCGTGATCATGCTGCTGCTTCCGGTCACCCGCTCCGCCGACCGTGTCGCCCGCCGGTGGGCCTTCGCGGCGATCGCCGCCGGGGCGCTGCTCACCGGGCTCAGCTTCAGTCGTGCGAACACCGTCGCCGTCGCCATCCTGATCGGACTGTGGCTGATCCTGGGGCCGGGGATCGGATTGGCCAAGCGCCTGCTCATTCCCGCCGTGGCGCTTCTCGTCGCGTTCCCGATCATCGATCTGCTCGTTCTGCGCAACGAGTACGACCCTGACGGCGGATCCAGGCCCCAGCTGCTGGCCACTGCGCTGCGACAGATCGGCGAGACGCTGTGGTTCGGCGTCGGGCCCAACAGCTATCTCGAAGTGGTGGGCAGGTACGACCCGCTCGCCGCGGGGGGGCTGCCCGTGCACTCCGCGTTCCTCCTCGCACTCGCGGAGCTTGGTCTGCTGTGCATCGTTCTCCTGCTGATCCCGATCATCGGGGCGATCGCCGTCTCGGCGAGGTCCGCGGCTGTGGGCGCGCCGGCGGTGCGCGGGTACGGCGTGGTCCTGATCGGGGCGATCCCCGGGATCGTCGTGATCGCCGGAACAGGCTGGGGGATGCTGCGTGAGCAGTACCTGATACTGCTCTTCTTCGCGGTCGGCTATCTGATCGGCGCGCAGCGGGCGGTCGTCCCGCCAGCGCAGGAGCCTCGCACGAGTAGACAGGAGAACAATGTCGTCCAGTACTCGTGATCGCACGCTCCGGGTGCTCGAGGTCGTGAAGGCACCCGACGGCTCCACTCGCTACATAGATCAGGTCGTGACCTTCGCAGACCCCACCGTGGAGTTCTCCTTCATCTCGCTGCGGAACATGCTGTTCGGTCGGTACGACGTCGCCCACTTCCACTGGCCGGAGATGGTCGTACGCAGCAGACGGACCATCGTCGAGAGGCTCAAGTGCTTCGCCTTCGACACCTGGGTGAGGGTGCTCGGACGCCGGGGGACCGCGATCGTCCGGACGATGCACAACGAGCGTCCGCATGAGGACGAGAGCGCAGCCGTCATGCGCTCGCTGCACCGTCTCGACGCCGCGACCGACCTCTACGTCGTGATCAACACGACCGGGAGCAGGCCGGCCGGCGCCCACTACATCCCGCACGGTCACTATCGGGACCGGTTCGCCCCCCACCGTCGTCAGAACGTCGTGCCCGGCCGGCTGATCTATGCCGGGCTCATCCGCCCGTACAAGGGGGTGGACGTGCTCCTGCGCGCTTTCGCCGAATGCCCGGGGGATGACCTCCACCTCCGGGTCGTCGGGAAGCCGACGGCGGCACTGCGGGACGTCGTCGAGACAGCTGAGGCATCCTCGCGGGGACGGATCTCCGCGCGACTGGAGTTCGTGCCGGACGAGGACTTCGTGGCGGAGGTCAGCGCAGCCGAGCTCGTCTGCCTCCCGTATCGGGACCTCCACAATTCCGGCATCCTGCTCGTTGCGCTGTCGCTGGATCGACCCGTGCTCGTGCCGGCCACGCCGTCGACGCGCGCCCTCGCCGACGAAGTCGGGCCGGGGTGGGTGATGACTTTCGAGGGCGAGCTCGACGGCGCGGCGATCAGGCGGGCGCTGGTCGGAGCGCGGGCCGCGGAGCGCGCGGAGCGCCCGCACATGCAGGACCGCGACTGGGAGAACGTGGGGCGGCTCTACTCCGAGGCGTTCCGTGCCGCCCGGCGCCGTGCGCGGGAGCGCTGAGGAGCACCCAGGTCCGTGAGCGACGCGGGATGCTGCTCGCTTCGCAGCGACCCGAGCCTCTCGGTGAGACCGGCCAGTTGCATGCGGGCACCGCCGATCGCCTCGGCGAGGCCGGAGGCTCGTCGGTCGGTGAGCTCCACGGGGACCCGGGGCAGGTCGACGCCCCCGCGGCCTTCATGCTCGCCCGCATAGTCGATCCCGACCACGCCGAGGTGACGGCCGATCTTCCCCGAAGAGGATTCGACCCACCCGAGCGGCACAGCGCCCTCGGTCGCACCCACGACGACGCCGTGCAGACGATCGCCGATGACTACGCGGCAGGTGCGGTAGAGAGCACGCAGCTGGTCCTCGTGCTGCGCGTGCGACGACTCAGGTGGCCACGCGAAGACCTCGCCCCCGAGTGCCGCCGCCAGCCGGCGGGCGTGGAGTTCGTCCTGTCGCACCTGGACCACGGCGATCGGCTGGAGCCCATGGTCTCCGCAGAAGCCCTTCGCCCACGTGATCCAGGCGGCGGACGGCTCCGCTCGGTCTCCGCGCAGGACGAAAGCGCAGCGGGTTCGGTCGGTGCTCGGCCAGTGCGGAGTCGGGGTCCCCGTGGCGAACGCCCAGTCGGGGCCGACCTGCCGCGGCCCGCCCGTCGACCGCGAGACGTCGTCGCGCCACTGAAGATAGTCCAGATAGCGCGCCGCCCACCGAACCGGCGCACCCAGGATCCGATGAGGAGTCGGCGGCACCGAGACACCGATCCAGACGGTCGAGCCGCCACGGATGCGCACGAGCACCGAGGCGAGGAGCAGCACGATGAGCAGGGCGACGCGACTGGCGTGGACGCGGAACTCCCCGGCGTTCAGCACCAGGATCGTCCGTCGACGCAGCGCGGAGGCGAGGAGACCGCCATACCAGCGCGGGAAGCTGGCGAAACAGACTTCGGAGCCGTCGAGGCCCAGGCCGGACAGGAAGTCGCGTTCGCTGCGGTTCACCCACAGGCGGGTCGGACCGATGCGACGCAGGGCCGCGATGTACGGGCGTCGCAGGAGCGAATCGCCGAGATTCGTGCGTTCGCCCGTGATCCAGGCGAAGACGGCGGGAGCGGGGGACGCAGCATCGGTCATCTCTTGGACCGCCAGAGGTCGCGCGGAAAGGCATCCATGAGCGGGGCGGGGCTCCAGCCGGTGATCGGCGGTGCGGGGGCGGTCTGCAGCCCCTGCTCCCAGTCCGGCGCCGGCGCAGGGGCGCGTCGACCCGTCCCTTCGTAATGGTCCTCGTATTTGAAGGGCTTCTCGCGCGTGGAGGTGACGAGCACAGCCGGCACCCCATACGCCTCAGCGATCACGACAGCATGCAGAGAGCTGGCGACCACGAGCTCGGCCGAGGCGAGCAGGCGGACGCGCTCGAGAACGTCGCCGCGCGGATCGATCGCGTGCGAAGGCCAATGCCGGATGTCGTTGTAGTTCGGCATCAGGACGACTCCGGTCGTCCGGCGCCGGATCCCGAGCTCGTCGTCGGTCCACAGATGGGGGATGAGCAGTGCCGGGTCGCCGAAGACCTCGGGCACGTCGTTGCCGAACGTCCGCAGCACGCGGGCGGTCAGCGGCCCGCGGACGGCGCGGACGTCCAGGCGCGGGAAGACGGCGCCGTCAACGGTCTTGCCGTTGATGCCCGCCCCCCAGACGACATCGCCTTCCAAGCCCAGCCGCATGATCGAGCCCACCGCGAGGAGCCGCGGCGAGCGCGACAGGGCACGTCCGAGACCCAGCCGACCGACCATGCGCCGCACGATCCACGGCCCGAGCAGATCACCGAAGTTGCCGAAGCCACGTCGGGCGGGGATCCATCTGGTGACCGGGCCGCGTCCGAGCCGTCGCCAGCGCCGGGGGTTCCAATGCACGATGTCAGGCACGCGCGTCTCCTCGTCTTTTGCGTATCGATGTGATCTGAGTGCGAAAGGCCCGCCGATTCTCGCGACTGGCCAGTATCAGGCCGAGGGCGATGCTCACGGCGAATCCGACGGTGCCCAGGGGTAGGGCGAAGACCCAGAAGGACCCGTCCATGCCGGCCCAGGCGGTCGTCTGGAGGACGCCGATGCCGGCGACTGCGGGGGCGACCGCGATGACCGACGTCGATACCTGCCCGACATATCGCCACACCGCCAGGCCGATGTGTCGCCGCAGCGTCCACAGTCGCACCGGCCAGGTGAGGATGCGACCCAGGCGCGAGAAGGCGATCCCGACAACGCCGAACGGGGCGAGTGCGAACACGAGTGCGATCGAGATGACGTTCTGCACGAGCGCCAGCCAGAAGGCCGCGTCGGCGTGACCGGTCCCTACCAAGGCGGACCGGTCGAACATCGCGACGGCGGCGAAGGCCCACCCGCCCGCCATGATCCAGATCAGGGGGATCGCCGCATCCCACCCGCTGCCGAAGAGGAACGGCACGATCTGCGTCGCCAGGACCGCGACGATGGCGAAGACGGGAAAGCTCACGGTCGCCGTCGCGAAGGTGAGCTGCCGGAAGATGCGGTTCACCCGGCCGAGGTCGTCCTGGGTGCGCGAGAAGGTGGTCAGTGACACTCGTGTGATGACGGAGCTCACGAGCTCCTGGATCATGACGCCGAGGCGCTGCGCGAGCGAGTAGATGCCGAGCTCGGTGGTGGAGAAGAGGGCACCCACGACGAGCTTGTCGACCTGGGACTGCATCACATCGAGGAACTCGATGCCGAGCAGGCTGATCCCTGTGCGCCACAGGGATCGCAGGGACCGGACCGAGAACTCCCAGCGCGGGCGCCACGTCGTCGAGGTCCACAGGACGACGACCGCGATCGCCGCCTCGGCGACCGCTTGCGCGACCAGGGCCCAGACGCCGAAGCCGCAGATCGCCAGCGGAAGCGCGATCACCGCCCCGCCGAGGGTTGCGATCATCGTGCGCAGCGACAGCGTCTTGAACGCGAACTCGCGGGACAGCAGAGCCGCCGGCACCCGGGACAGAGCCGACAACGGAAGGATCGCGCCGAGCACGATGAGCACGGCATGCAGGTCGGGTTGATCGAACGCGCGGGCGAGGAGGGGGGCGATGAGCACGAGGAGCCCGTACATCGCGACGGCGAGGAGGGCAGAGGTCCAGAAGGCTGTCGATGCGTCCTCGGGATCGAGAGCGCGCTTCTGAATGAGGGCCTTGGAGAAACCCGAGTTGACGAGCACCTGAAGGATCGCGAGGATCGCCGTGGCGAGCGCGACGAGACCGAAGTCGGCGGGAGTCAGCAGCCGCGCGAGGATCGCGAAGAGCAGGAGCGACAGCCCCTTGGTCGACCACTGCTCGATGAGCACCCAGCCAGCGGATCCGGCGAAGCGCCTCCCCAGACTGTCCGCGCTCACTCCCTGACTACTTCCACGCGAGATCCTCGGGCATGCGTGCCACTCCCACCGAAAGGTCGTTGATCCCGTAGGCCAACGTGAGCTGGTCCCCCTCGATGCCGAGTCCCGAGAAGTAGGTGGCCGAGAACAGGCCGGGGTTGTGCCGTGTGCGCTGCGGCAGCATCGCACGCCACGAATGGATGAGGCCGCGCCGGCTGAGTCGCGCCAGACGACCCGAGACGACATCCACTTCGGCGAGTCGACCGAAGTAGATCTTCCGCGGCAGTCCCGGCAGCGGCCGCTGCTGGTTGGCGGCGACGAGGACCGTCGTCGCGGAGCGTGCGAACGGCTGTGAGCCGATGTGCAGACGGGGGAACCGTCCCGCGGGGGCTTGTCTCGAGCCCGCGGCGAAGGTCAACGGTCCCGATGACCCCGGTTCGCCCGCCACGTGGCGGAGGATGATCGTCGGCGCGAGAGAGTACAGGGCGCCGAGCGATCCGTCGGGGAGCTCGACGAAGCCCCAGTTCTTCTCCACCATCCGGCGGTCGGCATACAGGCAGCGCTGCGGTGGGCCGACGTGCGGGGTCAGTCTCTGCAGCAAGATGTCGTTCGTCCCGGAGTGCACGTTGCCGGTGTTGTAGGTCGCGTACAGCTCTCCGAAGAGGATGACGAGCTTCGGGTCGGCGGTCTTCGCGATCCCGTGCTCCGCGGCGAGATCGGTGAGGTCGATCAGCGCTCGCTCGCCGTCGTCCCCGTACTCGGCGACATAGGCGCGGAATGGGCGCTCACCCGGGGTCGCTTCGGCGCGGAAGGCGACATAGGTCGACCCGCCATGCTGCGCCGTGCTGGCGTTGAAGACGTTCGAGAGCCCGTGCCGCCGGGTCGTCTCTGCGATCGCCGTCACCTGGGGGAGGAGGGTGAATCGATCGATGGTCAGGATGTCCAACATTGCTCTCCGAGTGGGGATGGGGAAGGGCAGGGTGACTCAGTGGGCCCTGTCGCCGGGCGCGATCACCTCTTTGACCGTCCGCAGGAGGATGGCGAGGTCGCCCAGGAACGACCAGTTCTCGACGTAGTACAGGTCGAGGCGGACGGCTTCCTCCCAAGAGAGCGCGGAGCGGCCGTTGACCTGCCACAGTCCCGTCATCCCGGGCCGTGCGAGCAGTCGCCGACGCGCACTGGGGCTGTAGAGGGCGACCTCGGCCGCGATCTGCGGTCGGGGGCCGACGATGCTCATCGACCCGCCGAGGACGTTGAAGAGCTGAGGGAGCTCGTCGAGGGAGTGCTTGCGGATGAACCTGCCCACCGCGGTGATGCGGGGGTCGTCGGTGACTTTGAAGAGCGGCCGGTCGCTCGTGCCCTGACGAGCGAGCAGGCGTGCGAGCTCGCGGTCGGCGTCCTTTCGCATCGACCGGAACTTCAGCATGTCGAAGGACTGGCCCTGCATCCCGACACGGCGGTGGCGATAGAGCACTCCGCCTGCGCTCGTCGCCGCGACGGCGACGGCGACGGCGACGAGCAGGGGCGACAGCACGACGATGAGACCGAGGCTCGCGCAGACGTCGAACGTGCGCTTCGTCACCCGCTGTCCCCGAGTGAAGCGCGGTGTCTCCACGTGGATGAGCGGCAGCCCCGCGACGGGACGGGTGTGGATGCGGGGACCGGCGATGTCGAGGATGTTCGGTGCCAGCACCAGATGCTGCCGGCCGCTCTCCAACCGCCAGGAGATCTGCTTGACCTTCTCTGCGGGGAGATCGTCGGTGCTGGTGACCGCGACCGTGTCGGCACCGGTCTTCGTGAGTACCTCGAAGAGGTCGTCGACGTCGCCCAGCCGAGGGATCGAGGTGCCTTCGACGGTGCCGCCTCGTCGTGTGGAAGCGGTGCACGCGCCGACCACGCGATAACCGGCGCCGGGCGACCGCTCGAATTCCCGGCCGACCTGCGCGACGGTCCCCTCGGAACCGACCAGCACGACGCGGGCCGAATATCGGCCCGTCACGCGATGGGCGACGAGCCATTTGCGCCACAGCCAGCGCTCGAGCGTGAGCACGACGATACCCAGGGGAAGGCTGATCAGCAGGAAGCCGCGGGCCACGTCGATCCGCAGCAGGAAGGCCAGGATCGCCACGAGACCGAACAGCCGCAGGCTGGCGTCGGCTACGCGCACGTACTCGGTGCTTCCCACGCCCATCACTCGTGGACTGCGGGTGTCAGCGAGCGCGAGCGCCAGCATCCATGCTCCGACGAGCACCGCTGAGAACGCCCAGTAGGTGACGTCGTTCAACCCGGCGACCTCGCGCGGGGCGAAGCCGAACCACAGGATCTGAGTGCCGTAGACGACCCATGCGAGCACCAGGAGATCGCTCAGGGCGAGCCGGCGGGCGTAGCTGCGTCGCCATCCGGTCCGCCTTGCAGCACGTGCCTGTCGGGGCGCCCGACTCGAGGTGCTCGTCGACACCGTTCGGGGATGAGTGCTGTCCACGTCTGATGCGCCCTTCATGGTCCGGTGGAAAGCACCGAATCGGTGTGGCGAAACGTGTCATGGATGCCGGGCGCTATTCCACGGTGTGTTTCGCGGAATACACGTTATCAGGCCGAATGGTGGCCAGGGTGCGCGCCAATTCCCGCGCGCGCATCCTGATGAATTCGAGATGAATTCATCGCAGGCCGCAGTGAAGAGTGAAAGTCAGCGAGTTCGTCGAGCGAGGCGGGAACGGCTCCGACGCGTTGTCGGCTCGACCTCTTCGCCGTACCCGTATCCGTACCCGTAGGTGTAATACGAATCCGGTCCGCGAGTGGGGACCATCGTCATGACGATGCCGGCGATCTTCGCGCGCACCGTCGTCAGTGCCTCGAGGGCGCTCGTCAACTGGCGCCGGTTGGTCTTGCCTGTGGCGACGATGACGATGGCGCCGCTCGTGTTGCGGGCAAGGACCGCGGCGTCGGTGACGGGCAGCAGAGGCGGCGCGTCGCACAGTACGACGTCGAACTCGCGCTCGAGCACCGCCAGGAGGTCCTGCATCCGCGTCGATCCGAGCAGCTCGCTCGGGTTGGGTGGGATCTTTCCGCTCGGAAGCACGTAGAGACTGCGCCGACCCCACTGCTGCATGACGTCCGTGAGTTCTGCGCGCCCGATGAGAACGTCGGTGAGGCCTGCCCCCCCCTCGACACCCAGGTACTCGGCGACCTTCGGCTTGCGCAGGTCCGCATCCAGCAGCGCAACTCGCCTGCCCGCGTCCGCCAGGGCGATCGCGAGGTTGATGGTCGTCGTCGATTTGCCTTCGCTGGGCAGGCTCGAGGTCACGACGAACGATGCGCGCTCGCCCATGTCGATGAACTGGAGATTGGTTCGCAGTACGCGGAACGACTCGGCGCGCGGGCTCTGCGGGTCGGCGTGCACGATGAGCGGGCGGTCCTTGGCCTTCGGGTCGAAGGCGATCGCGCCCAGGACGGGTCGATCCGTAAGTTGATCGATGTCCCGGGGCGTTCGGATACGCGTGTCCAGGAGGGTTCGCAGGAGCGCGACGGCGAGGCCGACTGCGAGTCCGACCAGGCCCCCGACGGCGAGGTTCTGGCTCAGATTGGGGCTTGACGGGCTGGCAGGCGGAAGGGCGTCGCGCACCCGTGTGAGCCGGACGGGGCTCGTCTCGGAATCGCTCAGCTTTTCGATCGACTCGACCGCGTCGGTGAGGCTCGAAGCCAGAGCGTTGGCGATGTCGGCGGCGAGGACGGGATCGGCGTCGGTGACGCTGATCGAGATGAGCGTCGTGTTGGTCGTGGCCGTCGTGACCACCTTGCTCGCCAGCTGTGCGGCGGTGATCCCGAGATCTAGCTCGGCGATGACGGGGTTGGCCACGATGGGGGTCGAGACGAGGCTGGCGTAGGTCGCGACCCTGGCCTGTGTGAAGTTCGTGCCCTGTTGCAGCTCGCCGATGGTCCCGGCCGATTGGCTCGAGACGAACACCGTGCTCTGCGCCTGGTACTGCGGAGTGCGCGTGAGCGAATATCCGGCCGCGACGACCACGCCGAGGAGCGCGGCGACGACGATGATCATCCAGTTCTTGCGAAGGATGCGGATGTAGTCGGTGAGCTCCATGAGGCCTTTCGATGTCGCGCGGTCCGCGGCCCATCCTGACACAGCCTCACCACGATCGTCCCACGCAGCAGGCGCGCGCCGATCAGGCGGACAGGCTCGCCCGGATCGCCGCGGCGACGCTCCGCACGGCCGGTTCCAGCTCGGCGGCCGACCGCTCGTAGACCTGCCAGCTACGGCGGTACGGATCGACGACATCGTCGTCGGCAGGGTCCGTCGGCGGTGGCGCAACACCTCGCATCGTCGAGACGAGCAGCCCGAGCGCGCGCACCCGGTCGGACGGTGCGTCCCCTGCAGATCCCCGCGCTTCGCGGATGTCGGCGGGCGACATCGCCGCCGCGAGACGTGCGAACTCGCGGATCGTGAAGGTCGACCGGACACGCGAGGGAGCCAGTTCGGCGACCGTCCTGCGGTGGGCTCGCGTCATGGTGACGATGAGGTCGGGCGAACGCAGAAGATCTTCGGTGAGAGTGCGCGCGCGGTGAGTCCCCGCCTCGGAATCGTGCACCCCCAGCTGAACCGCCATCCGTCGTGCCTCGGGGGTCATGGGGGATGCGTGGAGGCCGCTCGTGCCCGCGCTCGAGACGTTCGCACCGAGGTCTCGCAGGTCGCTGCGCAGCAGCTGCTCGGCGAGCGGTGACCGGCAGACATTGCCCGTGCAGACAGTGAGGATCTCGAACATCGGGCTCTCCCGAGGCCGGACTAACGTGGATGGGGTGGCTGACCACTCTAGCGATCTGGCCGTGTCCGTCTCCGCGGTGACGGCCGACGACCCGCGTCCACGCATCCGTGCCGCCGCGCGCACCGACTGGCGCCTCGGCGGCCGTACCGTGAAGCGCTGGAGAGAGCCGCTGCTCGCCGTCGCATTCGGGGTTCTCGCCGTGGCGTTGCTCACGGCGGCGATCCTCCAGTGGCTCAGGCCCGAGTCCGAAGTCCTCGCGACGGCGATCATCCTGATCGCGATGGCGGGTGTCTGCGTCTGGGCCTTCGTTCGCTCGCGCCCTGCAGGGCTGCTGCGCTTCCGATCCGTCGATCTGGTCTACGGGTTGGGGGCCGCTCTGCTGCTGCGCCTGGTCCAGGGGTGGATCGATGTCGGACTGACGGGCTACGCGTCGTTTCCGACGCATCCGGTGATGGGGGAGCGGCCCCGAGTCGAAGCATGGATGCTCGGTGGCCTCGACGTGCTGGTCGAGCCGGTCGTCGAGGAGTTCTTCTTCCGAGGCGTGATCCTCGTGGCGGTCTTCACGCTCCTGCGCCGACGATTCGGCCCCGTTGCGGCCGCCGCCGCGGCACTGCTCGTAAGCGCGGCATCGGTCGCTCTCGTGCATCTCGTGGTGCCGACGACTGAGCCGGGGGGGCCCTGGGCCGTGGCAGCTCTCGGGATCGTGTGCGGGCTCTCCGTGCTTCTCACCGGCCGGATCTGGGCCGCAGTGCTGGCTCATGTCGGCTTCGGTGCCCTCGGGACGGTGCTGACGTTCGTCGGCTCGGCATGGGGCTGACCCGCCAGACGATATCCGCACAGCGAATGTCCCCTTTTCGGTGGACATATCCGTTTCGCGCGCCGAAAATGCTGTCCTCCGAAAAGGGGACGGGTGGGGCCGACTTTGTCCCCCGAACGGTGGACGTTTGGAAGCACTATGTCCCCCGAACGGCGGACATTAGCGCGTTCTAATGTTGCCGAATCCGTCCTCCTAATGGCTGACAAGTGTTGGGGAAGGCGTCGATACCGTTTGCGCAATAGCGAATGTCCCGCCGTGCTCGTTTTCCGTACGATCGGGAGAACGGAGAGCTGATGACCTGGGGCTGCCGCCCTCCCTCTGAAACGACCGAACTCGATCTGCTGAGGACTGGACCCATGCTGAAGAAGACTCTCGCCGTTGTCGGCCTCGCCGGCGCGCTCATGATCGGCTCCGCTTCGGCGGCATTCGCCGACAACTACCCGCCCGCAGCGAACGTCACCGTCGCCGCCCCCACCATCACCCCCGGCGGCTCGACCGTCATCACCGCGACGGGCCTCGGTGACCGCACATCGGTCACGTTCAGCGTCTCGGGCAGCCCGGGCGCCACCCTCACCTCGCTCGTCGTCGCGGCGGGAACGCCGTACGCGAGCGTCGACAAGCCCGTCGTCGACGGCACGGCATCGGCGACCTTCTCGGCCTCCGCGCCGGGCAACTTCGTCGTCACGGTCAGCGACGGCGCAACGATCCTCGGCACGACCTCGATCACGGTCGCCGATCCCGCCGGGGCCGGCGGCAGCGGATCAGAACTTCCTCCGACCGGTGGCGCCGTTCCCGCGACGGTCATCTGGGCCGGCGTCGGGGCGATCGGCCTCGGCGGCATCGCCGTTGCCGCGGTGGCTGCACGCCGCCGCACGCAGAGCCGCTGAGCGAACAGCTCGCAGCGCTGACCCCGAGGGCACCCTCGGGGTCAGCGTCGTTCTATCGCACGCCGGTCACGGCGCTCGTCATCGCCGCGGTCGGCGTGGCGGCCACGGCCATCGTCATGCTGTTGCCCTACGCGGCTTCGCTGCCCGGATGGTGGGGTCAGCTCGTGCAGCTGGCCGTCGTCTCGGCTCCAGCGCTCGCGGCGGTGGCGCTGGCGATCGGATGCTGCGCATCGGGCGGCTTCGTCCGGCGCGTCTTCGCCTGGCGCTGGAGCGACCTCGGTCTCGGTGTCGCCGTGGCGCTCCTGCTGCGAGGGGTGCAGGAAGTCCTCGCGCCCACGACCGGGTCTCTCCTCGTCGGTTTCGAGGCGCCCTCGCCCCTCACTCTCGGCGTGGTCATCGCCGGCGCCGTCGTGGTCACCCCTGTCGTGGAGGAGCTGTTCTTCCGGGGGCTGCTCCTGGCGGCGCTGGTCGACGCGTTCGGGGGAGTACGTCGGCTGCTGAGCGCCGGCGGCGCCGTCGCCGTCTCGGCCGCCGTCTTCGCCTGGCTCCACATCGTTCCTCTCGGGACTCTCGGGTCGCCCGGCGGTGCGCTGTGGCCGGCGATGCTCGCCCCGCTCCTGCTCGGCATCGCGTGCGGGGTGGTCTTCGTCCTCACCCGCCGCCTCGCCGCGGGCATCGTCACGCACGTGGTGTTCAATGCATCCGGGATGCTGCTCCTTCTTCTATAGGGCTTCTATAGGGGCCGCAGCTTCAGCTGCTGGTTTGGGCGTGGCATCCGCATGCCGTAGACTGATCCCTTGGTGTCGGCTCAGCTGACCCGGCACCGCGAACGTGAGCCCTCCACTGGCGTGTTCAGCGGCCATCGGCCGAGGAACCACCCCGGAGCGGGATTCACGAACATCTCCGTTCGAATCCAGAAAGCAGCACTATTGTGACGCGCACATACTCCCCCAAGGCTGGCGATGCCCAGCGCGAGTGGCTTGTCATCGACGCCACCGACGTCGTTCTCGGCCGCCTCGCCTCCCACGCCGCTGCGCTCCTGCGCGGCAAGCACAAGGCCACCTTCGCCAACCACATGGACATGGGCGACTTCGTGATCATCATCAACGCCGACAAGGTGGCGCTGACGGGTCAGAAGCTCCAGAAGAAGAAGGCCTACCGCCACTCGGGCTACCCGGGCGGTCTCCGGTCGGTCACCTACGAAGAGCTGCTCTCGAAGAACCCCGAGCGCGCCGTCGAGAAGGCTGTCCGGGGCATGCTGCCGAAGAACAGCCTCGGCGCGCAGCAGCTCTCCAAGCTCAAGGTCTACCGCGGCGCTGAGCACCCCCACGGTGCCCAGCAGCCCAAGACCTTCACCCTCGACCAGGTCGCCCAGTAAGCGCCGCTTCCAGATTTAAGGACATACTCGTGGCGAACATCGAAGAGACCACCAGCAACTACTCCACCGAGACCCCTGTCGACGAGACCGTCGTCGCCGCCGAGCGCCCCGTGCTCTCGGTGTCGGGTGCAGCCGTCGGCCGCCGCAAGCAGGCCATCGCCCGCGTGCGCGTCGTCCCCGGCTCGGGCACGATCACCGTCAACGGCCGCGCGCTCGAGGAGTACTTCCCGAACAAGCTGCACCAGCAGCTGATCACCGACCCGTTCACGGTCCTCAACCTCACCGGCGCATACGACGTCATCGCCCGCATCTCGGGCGGCGGCGACTCGGGACAGGCCGGCGCACTGCGCCTGGGCATCGCCCGTGCGCTCAACGAGATCGACGTCGAGAACAACCGCCCGGTGCTCAAGAAGGCCGGCTTCCTCTCGCGCGACGCCCGCGTCATCGAGCGCAAGAAGGCCGGTCTCAAGAAGGCCCGCAAGGCGCCTCAGTACTCGAAGCGCTGATCGGCACCGCTCCGATGCCGCTGTTCGGCACGGACGGTGTGCGGGGACTGGCCAACGGCCCGATCCTCACCGCCGACCTCGCTCTCACCCTGGCCCAGGCGACCGCCGTCGTCCTGGGCCAGGGCCGCACCGCAGAAGCGCGTCGTGCCGCCGGCAAGCGGCTCACGGCCGTCGTCGCGCGTGACCCCCGCGTCTCGGGGCACTTCCTCTCGGCCGCCGTCGAAGCGGGTCTCGCCTCGTCCGGCGTCGACGTGCTCGACGCCGGCGTCCTGCCGACTCCCGCCGCGGCGTTCCTCGTCGCCGATCGCGACGCCGACTTCGGCGTCATGATCTCGGCGTCGCACAATGACGCCCCCGACAACGGCATCAAGATCTTCGCGCGCGGCGGCGTCAAGCTGCCCGACGTCGTCGAAGCGCGCATCGAAGCGGCCATGCAGGGCACGAAGCTGCAGCCCACGGGCGCCCAGGTCGGACGCATCAGCCGGTTCTCGGACGCCGAGGACCGCTACGTCATGCACCTGCTCGGCTCGCTCCCGCACCGCTTGGACGGGCTCCATGTCGTGCTGGACTGCGCGCATGGCGCGGCATCCGGTGTGTCCCCGGAGACGTTCCGCGACTCGGGCGCGCGCGTCACGGTCATCGGCGCCGATCCCGACGGGCTCAACATCAACGACGGCGTGGGCTCGACCCACCTCGATCAGCTGGCCGAGGCCGTCCTCGCGCACGGCGCCGACGTCGGCATCGCGCACGACGGCGACGCCGACCGCTGCCTCGCCGTGGATGCCGACGGGCGCGTCGTCGACGGCGACCAGATCATGGCGATCCTCGCCGTCGCGATGAAGCAGCGCGGTCGACTCAAAGACGACACGCTCGTGGCGACCGTCATGAGCAACCTCGGGCTGCATCGCGCGATGGCCGATCACGACATCACCGTCGAGCAGACGGCGGTCGGCGACCGCTACGTGCTCGAGCGCATGAACGAACGGGGCTACTCGCTCGGCGGCGAGCAGTCCGGACACGTCATCATGAGCGACTTCGCCACGACGGGCGACGGTCTGCTCACGGGCCTGCACCTCGTGGCCGAGATGGCGCGTCAGGGCAAGCCGCTGTCGGAGCTGGCATCGATCATGACGGTCTATCCGCAGGTGCTCGTCAACGTCAAGGGCGTCGACCGCACGCGCGTGGGCGACCCGGGGGTGGCCGACGCCGTCGCCGCCGCCGAGGCCGAGCTGGGCGACTCAGGACGCGTGCTGCTGCGCGCGTCGGGAACCGAGCCTCTCGTGCGCGTCATGGTCGAGGCATCCGAAGCCGCCGTCGCACAGCAGATCGCCGACCGCCTCGCCGAGGTCGTGCGGGAGCGTCTCGCGCTCTGAGCCGGATCAGAGCCCGGGCGGGGTCCACGACAGCGACTCGATGTAGCGCAGCAGCACGCCTTCGCGCAGCGCCCACGGCGAGACCTCGAGCGCGTCGACGTCGAGCATCTTCATCGCCGTGTGCAGCACGACGGCGGCCGCGACGATCTGGAACGTGCGGTCCGGTGTGATGCCGGGCAGCTCGTGACGCACGGAGGCCGGGATCTTCGCGAGCCGCGGGATCCACGATCCGAGGGCGTCGCGGGGGAGCAGCAACCGCTCGTTCCCCGGCCAGGCGGGCATCGGCGTGCCGACGAGCTTGGCGAGTGAGCGGATCGCCTTGGACGAGCCGACGATGTGATCCGGTGTGGGCATCGTGCTGAGCGCCGTCGTCGCCGGTCGGAGCACCTCGCGCGCGTGTGCGCGCAGCCGCTCGACGGCCTCGTCGCCGGGCGGATCGTCGGGGAAGAACTCGACCGTCATGCGTCCGGCACCCAGGGGGACGGATGCTGCTGCCTCGGGCAGCTCGTCGGCTCCCGCCGCCAGTTCGAGCGAACCGCCGCCGATGTCGAACAGCAGGATCTGCCCCGCCGACCATCCGAACCAGCGCCGCACGGCGAGGAACGTGAACCGCGCCTCGGTCTCGCCGCCGAGCACCTGCAGGTCCTGCCCGAGCGCGTCCTCGATGCGCGCGATGACGGCTTTTCCGTTCGTGGCATCCCGCACGGCGCTCGTGGCGGTGGCGAGCAGCTCGACGACGTTCTCGCCGGCGGCGATCTCACGCGCCTGCGCGACGGCGGCGACGAGCGCCTCGACGCCTTCGTCGCTGATCGATCCGTCCGGTTCGAGGTAGCGCATGAGCCGCAGGATGGTTCGCTGGCTCGTCGTCGCGAGCGGCCGACCACCGGGGATGACATCGGCGACGAGCAGATGGACGGTGTTCGAGCCGATGTCGAGGACTCCGAGGCGCACCCGTTCAGGGTAGTGCGGCTGCCGGTCGAGCGCAGGCCGGCGGCGCGTCGCGTGGTGACGCGAGCGCGACGGCAGGCGCTAGCATGGCGCGATGCAAGCCGAGGATGCCGTGGCGACGACGCTCGCCGACTCGCTCTACCGCGAAATCGGGCGCGCCGAATGGTCGCGTCTGGCCGCGGGCGTCGAGCAGCCGCTGTCTGAGACCGAAGTCGTGCAGATCCGCGGTCTCGGAGACCGGCTCGATCTGACCGAGGTGCGCGAGGTGTACCTGCCGCTCAGCCGGCTGCTCTCGCTCTACGCCTCGGCGACGAAGCGCCTCGGGGCGGACACGAGCGACTTCCTCGGTGAACCCGACGTCACGACGCCGTTCGTCGTCGCGGTCGCCGGCTCGGTCGCGGTCGGGAAATCGACGATCGCCCGGCTGCTGCGCGAGCTCATGAGCCGGTGGCCGGGAACCCCGCGCGTCGAGCTCGTCACGACCGACGGCTTCCTCTATCCGAACGAGGAGCTCGAGCGCCGCGGGCTGATGCAGCGCAAGGGGTTTCCCGAGTCGTACGACCGGCGCGCGCTCGTCGAGTTCCTCACCGACGTCAAGAGCGGAGCCCCCGAAGCGCGCGCGCCGTTCTATTCGCACCTGCGCTACGACATCGTGCCCGATGCGCACGTCACCGTGCGCCGGCCCGATGTCGTCATCGTCGAGGGGCTCAACGTGCTGCAGCCGCCGCCGGCGCCCAACGATGTCGCCGTGAGCGATCTGTTCGACTTCTCGATCTACGTCGACGCCGCCTCGGAGCACATCACGGAGTGGTTCCTCAACCGCTTCCTCGCCCTCAAGCGCGGCGCATTCGCCAACCCGAGCTCGTACTTCAACAACTTCGCGCACCTCAGCGACGTCGAGGCCGTCGATTTCGCGCGGGGCGTGTGGGGGTCGATCAACCTGCCGAACCTCGAGGAGAACGTCCTGCCGACCAAGCACCGGGCGACCCTCGTGCTGCAGAAGGCCGCCGACCACGCCGTCGAGCGCGTGCTGCTGCGCAAACTGTGACGCGGCCTCTCTCAGCAGGTTCGCACCCGCGTACGCCGTACGATTGACCCCATGTGTGGAATCGTCGGATACGTGGGCCCGCGGCAGAGCCAGGCCATCCTCATCGCCGGTCTGTCGCGCCTGGAGTACCGCGGGTACGACTCGGCGGGGATCGCCGTCATCGACGGTGCCGGCGACCTCGACATGCGCAAGCGCGCCGGCAAGCTGAAGGTGCTGCGCGACGACCTCGCGGCGCACCCGCTTCCTGACGGCACGACCGGCATCGGACACACCCGCTG
This sequence comes from Microbacterium sp. NPDC055357, assembly GCF_053644835.1. Taxonomy (NCBI): domain Bacteria; kingdom Bacillati; phylum Actinomycetota; class Actinomycetes; order Micrococcales; family Microbacteriaceae; genus Microbacterium; species Microbacterium sp. NPDC055357. The sequence continues at coordinate 181,540 of NZ_JBSHLZ010000001.1, forward strand.
GGCGACCCATGGTGCCCCGACCGACGAGAACGCGCACCCGCACCTCGCCGACGATGACAAGCTCGCGGTCATCCACAACGGCATCATCGAGAACTTCTCCGAGCTGAAGGACGAACTGCTCGCCGACGGCTTCACGTTCCGCAGCGAGACCGACACCGAAGTGGCCGCCGCGATGCTGGGCCGTGAGTACCAGCGCACGGGTGATCTGACGGCGGCGTTCCGCCACGTCGTGTCGCGCCTGGAGGGCGCCTTCACGCTGCTGGCGATGCATGAGGACCAGCCGGGGCTCGTCGTCGGCGCTCGTCGCAACTCGCCCCTGGTCATCGGGCTCGGCGAGGGCGAGAACTTCCTCGGCTCGGATGTCGCCGCCTTCGTCGAGTACACCCGCAACGCCCTCGCGATCGGCCAGGACCAGATCGTCGCGATCACGCCCGAGGGCGTCGAGGTGACCGACTTCGACGGCCAGCCGGTCGAGGTCGAGCCGTTCGAGGTGACGTGGGATGCCGCGGCCGCCGAGAAGGGCGGCTGGTCGTCGTTCATGGCCAAGGAGGTCTCGGAAGAGCCCGACGCCGTCGCCAACACGCTGCGCGGCCGCATCCACGACGGCCAGGTCGCGATTCCCGAGCTCGACGGGCTCGACGATCTGTTCGCGGGCATCTCGCGCATCATCATCGTCGCGTGCGGCACGGCCGCCTACGCCGGCCAGACCGGCAAGTACGCGATCGAGCAGTGGACCCGCATCCCGGTCGACGTCGAACTCGCGCACGAGTTCCGCTACCGCAATCCGGTGATCGGACCCGACACGCTCGTCGTCTCGATCAGCCAGTCCGGCGAGACGATGGACACGCTCATGGCGGTCAAGTACGCGCGCGAGCACGGCGCGAAGACGCTGTCGATCTGCAACACGCAGGGAGCGACGATCCCCCGCGAGTCGGATGCGATCGTCTACACGCACGCCGGTCCCGAGGTCGCTGTCGCCTCGACGAAGGCCTTCGTCGCGCAGATCACGGCGCTCTACCTCATGGGGTTGCACATCGGTCGCATCCGCGGCGTGCTGACGCCCGAGGACGCAGCCGACCACGTGCGCGAGCTCGAGGCCGTTCCCGGCAAGATCGCGCAGATCCTCGAGCGCGAGCAGCCGCGCATCGAGCAGTTCGCGCACTGGATGGCCGACACCCGCTCGGTGCTGTTCCTCGGTCGCCACGTCGGCTACCCCATCGCGCTCGAGGGCGCGCTCAAGCTCAAGGAGCTCGCCTACATCCACGCCGAGGGCTTCGCCGCCGGCGAGCTCAAGCACGGCCCGATCGCGCTCATCGAGCCCGGCCAGCCCGTCTTCGTCATCGTCCCGTCCCCGCGCGATTCGGCCGAGATGCACAAGAAGGTCGTCTCGAGCATCGAGGAGATCCGGGCGCGCGGCGCCCGCGTCATCGCGATCGCCGAGGAGGGTGACGTCGCCGTGCTGCCCAAGGCCGACGAGGTGCTGCGCATTCCGCTGGCCGGAGCCCTGTTCGAGCCGTTGCTCTCCGTCGTGCCGCTGCACATCTTCGCGATGGGCCTGGCGACGGCGAAGGGCCTCGATGTCGACCAGCCGCGCAACCTCGCCAAGTCCGTCACGGTCGAATAGACGGCGCGCACATGATCGTGGGGATCGGCGTCGACCTCGTCGACATCGAACGGTTCGAACGCACGATCTCGCGCACGCCGCGCCTGCTCACGCGTCTGTTCGCCCCGGCCGAGCGGCCGCTCGCGACCCGTTCGCTGGCCGCGCGCTACGCCGCGAAGGAAGCGCTCATCAAGGCGCTCGGCGGCTCTGACGGCGTCTACTGGACCGAGATCGAGATCGCGCCCGAACCCTCGGGTCGCCCGTGGTTCGCGCTGAGCGGGTCGACCGCCGAGACGGTCGCGGAGCGCGGCATCACGACGCTGCACCTTTCGATGTCGCACGACGCCGGGCTCGCCACCGCCTACGTCATCGCCGAGGCGACGCCCGGCGCAGGGGGCCTCGCATGACGGCTCTGCCGGCAGGGGTCGCTCGCGAAGCGACGATCGACGTCAGCGCGATCGCCGCGAATGTGCGCCACCTGCGTCGGCTCACGGGCACCGAGGTGATCGCCGTCGTGAAGGCCGACGGCTACGGGCACGGCGCCGTGCGCTCGGCGCAGGCGGCGCTCGACGGCGGTGCGGCCAGACTCGGCGTCGCCGAGATCGGCGAAGCGCTCGCCCTGCGTCGGGGCGGGATCATGGCCCCCCTCATCGCGTGGCTGCACGCTCCGGGCACCGACTTCCGAGAGGCGGCGGGCGCGGGGATCGAGCTCGGGATCTCGTCGTACGACCAGCTCGTGCAGGCCGCGGCCGCCGCGACGGGGGAGCACCCCGTCCGCGTGCACCTCAAGCTCGACACGGGCCTGTCGCGCAATGGCATCGCCCCCGCCGACTACGGTGTCGTCTTCGCCGAGGCGGCCCGCCTCGAGCGGATCGGCCGGCTGCGCGTCGAGGGCGTGTTCAGCCACCTCTCGAACGCGTCGGAAGACGACGACCGTGCCGCTCTGCAGGTCTTCCTCGACGGAGTCGGGGCGGCGGCGGGGCTCGGCCTGCGCCCGGCCGTCCGCCACCTCGCGGCGACGCACGCCGCCATCGCCCTGCCCGCCGCGCGCCTGGACTGCGTGCGGGTCGGGATCGGCATCTACGGCCTCTCGCCGTTCGCCGACCGCACATCGGCCGATCTCGGTCTGCAGCCCGCCATGACGCTGCGCGGCGCCGTCAGCGCCGTCCGGCGCGTGCCCGCGGGCACGGGGGTGTCGTACGACTACGCCTATCGCGCCGAGCGCGAGACGACGCTCGCCCTCGTGCCGCTGGGCTATGCGGACGGCGTCGCCCGCCAGGCATCCGATCGCGGGCCGGTATCGATCGGCGGGCGGGAGTTCCGCGTGTCGGGGCGCATCGCGATGGACCAGTTCGTCGTCGACGTCGGCGACCACCCCGTCTCGCTCGGCGATGAGGTCGTGCTCTTCGGCGACCCCACGCTCGGTCATCCCTCGGCGGCCGATTGGGGAGAGGCGGCGGGCACGATCAACTACGAGATCGTGACGCGCATCGGCGCGCGCGTGCCGCGACGGCAGATCCCCTCGTGAGCGGTCTCGACCCGCTCGTCGGCACGCACGAGATCCTGTCGCCGGCGGACATGGAGGATCTCGGCGAGCGGATGGGGCGGATGCTGCGCCCCGGCCAGCTCGTCGTGCTGACCGGTCCGCTGGGAGCCGGCAAGACGACACTGACCCGCGGCATCGCGACGGGCCTGGGCGTGCGAGGTCCGATCCAGAGCCCGACGTTCGTGATCGCGCGCACGCACCCGTCGCTCGTCGGCGGCGCGCCGCTCGTGCACGTCGATGCGTACCGCCTGGGCTCGGCGCCCGAGCTCGACGACCTCGACATCGACTACGACGGGTCGGTCGTCGTGGCCGAGTGGGCCGCCCCGTTCGCGGCGTCGATCGCCGACGAATGGTGGGAGGTCGAGCTCGACCGCGATGGGCTGACCCTCCCCGAGGCCGAACTCGACGCGGACGCCCCCCGCCGCGTGACGATCTCCCGCCGCCCCTGACGCGGGCGCCCCTGACGCCGTGGTCGCCCCCGCCCCCGCGGCATCCCCCATTGACGCCGAGACTGCAACGGGAGGCCGAGACCGTGGGGTTCACCCGCTGTCTCGGCGCGCGGTTGCAGTCTCGCGGTCTACCCTGGATGCGTGATCCTCGGCATCGACACCTCCCTCGGCACGGCCGTCGCTGTCGTCGAGCACGACGGTGTCGTTCGCGCCGACGTGGCCAGTGAGAATCCGCTCGGCCACGCCGAAGTGATCGGCGACCTGCTCGTCGCGGCGCTCGCCGACGCGGCACGAGGACCGATCGGCCAGACCAGCGCGTCCGAGCCCGTCGAGATCAGCCACGTCGCGGTCGGGATGGGCCCGGGCCCGTTCACGGGACTTCGCGTGGGGGTCGCGGCGGCACGGACCTTCGCTCAGGGCCGCGGGGTGCCGGTCATCCCCGTCGTGAGTCACGACGCCGCCGCGCTCGCGATCCTGCTCGCCGACCCGTTCGCCGAGCTTCCGCGCTTCGCCGTCGTGACCGACGCGCGACGGCGCGAGTTCGCCTACACCGTGTACGACGGTCTCGACGACGACGGTCTGCCGATCCGCGCGACCCAGCCGGCCCTCACTCCGCGCGATGCGATCGACGCCGTGCTGGCCGACGTGGGCGCCGAGCGCCGCGACATCGCCCTCATCTCGGGCGCCATGGTCGGCCTGGCGGCGGCGCGCGCGCTCGCCGCCGGACGCACGATCGGCCCCGACGACGCGCTGTACCTGCGTGCACCCGACGTGACGCCGCCCGCCGCGCGAAAGCGAGTGGGCACATGAGCCTGCGACGCGCGACGAGCGACGACCTCGCAGCGATCATGGCGCTCGAGCGGGCGTCTTTCCCTTCGGATGCGTGGAGCGAAGGCATGATGCGCGAAGAGCTCGCGTCGCCGCACGGCTATTACGTCGTGGACGAGACCGCCGGCCGCATCTCGGGGTACGCGGGGCTGCGAGCCGCCGCCGGAGCGAAGGACGCCGACGTGCAGACGATCACGATCGCCGGGGATGCCAGGGGTCGAGGGCGCGGTCGCGTGCTGCTGCGCGCCCTCTTGGACGAGGCCGCGCGACGGCGGGTCCGCGAGGTCTTCCTCGAGGTGCGCGCCGACAACCCCGTCGCGCAGTCCCTGTACGTCTCGGAGGGCTTCCTCGAGATGGGGCGCCGCCCGCGCTACTACCAGCCCGACGACGTCGACGCCGTCGTGATGCGTCTCGACCTCGCCGGCTGGCACGCCGCGAACGGGCCCGCGCCCATCGATGCGGGAGCACGCGCGTGAACCGCCGCGAGCCACTCGTGCTCGGCATCGAGACGAGCTGCGACGAGACCGGGATCGGGATCGTGCGCGGACGCACCCTGCTGAGCAACACGATCGCGAGCTCGATGGACGAGCACGCCCGCTTCGGCGGCGTCGTGCCCGAGGTCGCCGCCCGCGCGCACCTCGAGGCCCTGCAGCCCTCGATCGAAGCGGCGCTCGCCGAGGCGCAGGTTTCGCTCGATGAGCTCGACGCGGTCGCCGTCACGAGCGGGCCCGGCCTCGCGGGGGCGCTCATGGTCGGCGTCGGCGCCGCGAAGGCCCTCGCCGTCGCGCTTGGCACACCCCTCTATGCCGTCAACCACCTCGTCGGGCACATCGCCGCCGACCTGCTGACGGGCGACGAGGTCGAGTATCCGACGGTCGCGCTGCTCGTCAGCGGCGGCCACACGTCGCTGCTGCTCGTGCGCGACCTCACGAGCGACGTCGAGCTGCTCGGCGAGACGGTGGACGACGCGGCCGGCGAGGCCTTCGACAAGATCGCGCGGATCCTCGGGCTGCCCTATCCGGGCGGGCCCGAGATCGACCGGGCGGCCGCCGACGGCGACCCCACCGCGATCCGATTTCCACGCGGTCTTTCGCGCGCCTCGGACATGGCGCGCCACCGCTACGACTTCTCGTTCTCGGGGCTGAAGACCGCCGTCGCCCGCTGGATCGAACAGCGCGAAGCGGCCGGTGAACCGGTGCCGGTCGCCGATGTGGCGGCATCCTTCCGCGAAGCGGTCGTCGACGTGCTCGTCACGAAAGCGCTCGCGGCGTGCGCCGACCACGGCGTGCCCCGGCTGCTGCTCGGTGGGGGAGTCATCGCGAACCGCCGACTGCGCGACGTCGCGATCGAGAGAGCGGATGCCGCGGGCGTGCACGTGCGCATCCCGCCGCTGTCGCTGTGCACCGACAACGGCGCCATGATCGCCGCACTCGCGTCCGAGCTCATCATGTCCGGTCGCCCGCCGTCGACGCTCGCGTTCGGCGCGGACTCGACCCTGCCCGTCACCGAGATCCAGGTCGCCGAGGAGGTCGCGTGACCGACGCCGATGCCCGCCCGCCCCGTCCCCTCACTCCCGCCGTCGAGCCGCCGTCGCCCGACGTCGAACTCGCGGAGGACGCCGTGCCCCTGCCCGGGGCGCACCGCGGCGGATTCTCGCGGCTGCCCACCGCTCCCGTCGAGACGACGACCGAGTGGCATCCTGCCGAGCCGGGCGCGAGCGCGGAGTGGCTCCTTCCGCCCCCGCCCGCCTCGCGCGGGGTCGCGGCCTGGGCGCTCGGCTTCGCGATCGCCGGGCTCATCGGCTCGCTGCTGGTCGGCTGGGCGTTCCCGGTCGGGCTCGTCGGGGTCATCGTGGGCATCGTGGCGCTGCGCAACCCGGTCGAGAACCGTACCGCGGCGGTCTGGGCGGTCGTGCTGGGCGCCGTCTCGATCCTCTACAGTGCGGGCTGGCTGCTGTGGGCGGCCGGTGAGCTGAACCTCTTCGGCTGACCGCGCCCTCGCCGTCGCCGTCGCCGCCTCGCGCCGCGCCGGCGCCGCCGCGTCACCGTCGCGTCGCGTCGCCGACGAAGACGCCGAGACTGCAACGGCGGGCCGAGACTGCGGGGGGGGAAACACACCCCCTGCCCCCCCCTTTTTCCCCCTGCGGAAAGAGGGGGAGAGGGTTCTACCCCA
>NZ_JBSHLZ010000001.1:188147-232758 GCF_053644835.1 Microbacterium sp. NPDC055357
GTTGAGCGCTGCGTTGGTGCTGCTGCGTCATCGTTGTGTGGTGTCGCCAAGGAAGACATGGGGACGACGAAGGGGGACGAGGGTGCGGGTGAACCCCGCAGTCTCGGCCGCCCGTTGCAGTCTCGCGGTAAAGGAGCGCGGTCGGCGTCAGACCCGGTCGGCGAGGACGGCGACGCGCTTGGAGCCGATGCGCGTGAGGAACAGCGTCGCCTCGGCGTCGCCGCGCAGCTTGAGCGACCGGCGCAGCGCGGCGGGATCGACGTCGACGCCGCGCTTCTTGATCTCCAGACGCCCGATGCCGCGCTCGCGCAGCGCAGCGCCGAGCTTCTTCGGATCGGCGGGAAGGACTTCGCGCACGCGGAAGGTCGCGACGAACGGCGAGGTGAGCGCGGAGTCCGACGTGAGATAGGCGATGTGCTCATCGACCATGCCGGCCTCGAGCGACCGGGCGACGTCGCCGATCAGCCGCGCCCGGATGACGGCGCCGTCGGGCTCGTGCAGCCAGGCGCCGAGCGGCCGCGCGGGCTCGTCGGCCGCATCGGCGTCGGCGGTGAGCTCGTGCACGGATTCCCCGCGCATCACCAGCGCCGCACGCCGGATGCCAGGACGCGCGAGCGCGCCCGACCACAGCACGAGCTCGATCGTCGAGCCGTCGGCGCTGACCCACTGCGCCTCGACCGCCTCCGGGATCAGGTCGCGGTCGAGCCCCGGTCCGAGCTTGACTCCGACGGGCATGCGCTCGGCCAGAGCGAACACCCAGTCCAGGGACGGCGACCAGTCGGCGGGGCGCGTGCGGGTCGTCTCGGTGCGGCCCGCCGTGCGGCGCGCGGGGTCGAGCCACGCGGCATCCGTCGCCCTGAGATCGAACGCCTCGGCCGTGCCGTGCGCGACCGTGACGTCGTCGCCGAACGGTGCGAGGTTGTATGCCGCGATCGCGGCGGTGATCTCGTCGGCGTCGACGGCCGAGACCTGCAGCCCCAGGCCCGCGAGACCGAGCGCGTCGCCGCCGATTCCGCAGCCGAGGTCGGCGACGCTCGTCAGGCCCGCATCGCGAAAGCGCGCGGCGTGGCGCACCGCGACGGGCAGGCGCGTCGCCTGCTCGAGGCCCGCGCGCGTGAACAGCATGCGCTCGGCGAGATCGCCGAACTTGGCGCGCGCCCGGTCGCGCAGACGCGCCTGCGACACGACCGCCGAGACGAGGTCGGGGGAGTACCCGGCACGGCGCAGACGCGTGACGGTGCGGGCGACGTCCTCGGTCGAATGCGTGGTGGGAAGCTCGTCGAGCAGGCGCATCCCCTCGGGGGTGAGCAGCGCGGTGAGCTCGGCCGTGTCCACTCCGCCAGCCTAGGCTGAGACACCGAGCTGGCACTCACGTTGCGCGAGTGCCAGCGCTTTGCCTAGACTTGCGTTAGCACTCTCACTGTGCGGGTGCTAACGAGTCTTCAGTCTCAAGGAAAGAAGAGGTAGACCGTGTCGGTTTCCATCAAGCCGCTCGAGGACCGCATCGTCATCAAGCAGGTCGAGGCCGAGCAGACCACGTCCAGCGGTCTGGTCATCCCTGACACCGCCAAGGAGAAGCCCCAGGAGGGCGAGGTCGTGGCGGTCGGCCCCGGTCGTATCGACGACAACGGCAACCGTATTCCGCTCGACGTCGCTGTCGGCGACCGTGTGATCTACAGCAAGTACGGCGGCACCGAGGTCAAGTTCGGCGCGGACGAGCTGCTCGTCCTGTCGGCACGCGACGTCCTCGCGGTCGTCGTTCGCTGAGAACCCCGCCTCACACAGGCGATACGAAGGACTCGGATGCTGCGGCATCCGAGTCCTTCGTCATGTTCGGGGTGCGGCGGGGCACGGCTGCACACGTCGCTCACGCCCCGACCGTCGCGGTGTTCGTCCGGCCCTAGGGTGGACTGGTGACCCGAGACGTGCCCGCCGCCGAGCCCGCTGACACGACGGGTGGCGACCTCGGCGAAGCCGCCGTCGTGACGGGCGGCGTGCCGATTCCCGTCGGACGCAGCGCGGCCGAGCGGGAACGCCTGCTCGGCGGGATCTACGGCTTCGCGGCGTACCTGTGGTGGGGCTTCCTGCCGCTGTACTTCGTCCTGCTCGTTCCGACCGGGCCCTGGGAGATCGTCGCCTGGCGCATCGTGCTGTCGCTGGTCTTCTGCGTGCTGCTGCTGTCGGTGACGCGCACGTGGGGGCGGCTCGCGCGGCTCTTCCGGCAGCCCAAGGTGCTCGGGCTCACGGCGCTGGCTGCCGTGTTCATCTACGTCAACTGGCAGGTCTTCATCATCGGCGCCCTGTCGGGCCACGTCATCGAGACGAGCCTCGGCTACTTCATCAACCCGATCGCCACCGTCCTGCTCGGTGTGCTCGTGCTGCGAGAGAAGCTGCGCGTCACGCAGTGGGTCGCGATCGGCATCGCGGCGGCAGCGGTCATCGTCATCGTCGTGGCGTACGGCTCCGTGCCGTGGATCGCGCTGACGCTCGCGGCATCCTTCAGCCTGTACGGCCTGGTCAAGAAGAAGGTCGGCCCGTCGGTCGACGCCGTCAGCGGACTGACGCTCGAAACCCTCTGGCTCATGCCGATCGCAACGGTCATCCTGATCGTGGTCGCGATGACGACCGGCCTCACCTACGGCGCGAACGGCGCCTGGCACACCGTGCTGCTGAGCCTCGCGGGGATCGTCACCGCTGTGCCGCTGCTGCTCTTCGCCGCCGGCACGCGCCGCACCTCTCTCACGGTGATCGGCCTGCTGCAGTTCGTCACCCCCTTCCTGCAGTTCATCTCGGGGGCGTGGATCCTCGGCGAGCCCATGCCCGTCGAACGCTGGATCGGGTTCGGACTCGTGTGGGTCGCGCTGGCCGTGCTCATGGCGGATTCGGTCCTACACGTGCGTCGTTCGCGGCGCCAGCGCGTGCGCTGACCCGCGCAGCGCCCCCGCCACGCGGGGCGAAACCCGCGGAATTCCGGGGGTTGCGGCATCCGAAATCGTCTCCGTTATAGATCGTTAACGAATGGCAACATTGCGAAGCCGCTCGCGCCGTTAGGTTATGAGCACTGGGACGGCACCCGAGCCGAGCCCGTGTCACCCACAACAAGGAGAAACATGAGCGTCTTCACCCGCTCGCGCAAGTCCGCCATTCTCGGCGGGATCGCGCTCGCCGGTGCCAGTGCACTCGTTCTCGCCGGCTGTGCCGGCGGAGGAACGGGTGGCGAAGGCACCGAAGCACCCCCCACGTCGGAAGAGCGTGACCTCACGCTCAGCATCGGAACCGTGCTGCCCCAGACCGGTGCACTCGCGTTCCTCGGCCCGCCGGAAGAGGCCGGCGTCGGCCTCGCCGTCAAGGAGATCAACGACGCAGCCAAGGGCATCACTGTCGATGTCGAGTACGGCGACTCGGGCGACCCCGACAACAAGGCTTACGAGACCACCGTCCCGCGCCTCCTGGGCAATGGCGTCCAGGCGCTCATCGGTGCTGCGGCATCGGGCGTCACGAAGCTCTTCCTCGACCAGGCAGTCGGCGCCGGCGTCATCACGTTCTCGCCCGCCAACACGTCGCCGGACTTCACGACGTGGGACGACAACGGCCTGTACTTCCGCACCGCCCCCAGCGACCTGCTGCAGGGTGAGGTGCTGGGCAACCTGATCGCCGAAGATGGCGCATCGACGCTCGGCATCATCTACCTCAACGACGCGTACGGCACGGGCCTCGAGGCCGCGCTGACCGAGACGTTCGAGGCGACGGGTGGCCAGGTCGTGGCATCCGAGTCCTACAACGCCGGCGACACGAACTTCTCGGCACAGGTCTCGTCGATCCTCGCGCAGAACCCGGAGGCCATCTCGGTCATCGGCTTCGAGGAGACCGCGACGATCGCTCCGTCGTTCGTCAACAGCGGCTTCGACGGCTCGAAGTTCTACTTCGTCGACGGCAACACCTCGCAGTGGGGTGCGGACATGCCCGTGGACATCACCGGCTCCAAGGGCACGCAGCCCGGCCCGGTGCTGTCGGACGACTTCCAGGACCGCCTCATCGCGCAGTGGCAGGAGCAGTCGGGCGAAGAGCTCGTCGACTTCAACTACGCCGGTGAGTCCTACGACGCCGTCGTGCTCCTCGCGCTCGCTGCTCTCGCCGCGAACTCGACGGACGCCGGTGAGATCGCTGCGAAGCTGCAGGAAGTCTCGGGCGGCTCTGGCGACGGCGAGAAGTGCGACACCTTCGCCGCTTGCGCCGACATCATCCTCGCGGGTGGCGTCGCCGACTACGACGGCTACTCCGGTGGCGTCGCGTTCGACGAGGCCGGCGACCCGACCGAGGCGTCGATCGGTGTCTTCGAGTACCAGGAGGGCAACGAGCACACCCGCATCAACTGATTGATGCGCTGAGCTCTTCAGCCACTCAGGGCCCCGGTTCCTCACGGAACCGGGGCCCTTCTGGTGTTGTGCGGGCCTCGGGTGCGCGGTGTCCCGTGCTCACCGGGCGCACTCGGCGGGTGCGCAGCGCGGGGGGCAGGCGACGGGATATCCGGTGCGTGGAGAGCGGCGTCGGTGCCTCGGATGCGGGACGCCGGGGCTGCGGGGCGTGCGGCGGGCTGCGGGGCTACGCCGGCCGCGGGCCGCCCTCTGCGCTCACCGGGGGCCGTTCCGGGGGAGGCCCCGCACCGAACGACGGGACGCGGCCCGGACGAGGACCGGACGATGTGGGCGCACACAGAAACAGAGAAGGGCGGATGCCGCAGCATCCACCCTTCTCTGTTTACTGAGGAATCAGTCCTGCCCGAGCGAACCCAGGTACAGGCCGATGACCTTCGGGTCGTTCAGCAGCTCGCGGCCCGTGCCGTGATACGCGTCGCGGCCCTGGTCCAGGACGTAGCCGCGGTCGCAGATCTGCAGGCACCGACGGGCGTTCTGCTCGACCATGATCGTCGTGACACCCGCCTTGTTGATGTCCGAGACGCGGATGAACGCGTCATCCTGGCGCACGGGCGACAGACCGGCCGACGGCTCGTCGAGCAGCAGCACGGCGGGGTCCATCATGAGTGCGCGCGACATCGCCACCATCTGGCGCTCACCGCCCGAGAGCGAGCCCGCGCGCTGCTTGAGGCGCTTGCCCAGCTCTGCGAAGATCCCGGTCACGAACTCAAGCCGCTCGGCATACGCCTTGGGGTTCTGGTAGAGCCCCATCTGCAGGTTCTCCTCGATGGACAGCGAGGGGAACACGTTGTTCGTCTGCGGCACGAAGCCCACACCGCGCGACACGAGCTTGTCGGAGTTGAGCCCGACGATGCTCTCGCCGTTGACCATGATCTCGCCGGCCCGAACCTTGACCATGCCGAAGATCGACTTCAGCAGCGTCGACTTTCCGGCGCCGTTGGGTCCGATGATGCCGATCAGCTCACCCTTGCGGGCGATCAGGTTGGCACCGTTGATGATGTTGATGCCGGGGAGGTAGCCCGCGTCGAGATCCTTGACCTCCACGACGATGCGGTCGCTCTTGGCGGCCTCGCCCGCGGGGGCTCCGGCCGTCGTCACCTTGGTCACTTGTTCTCCTCCTCGGCTTCGGCGATCGACTCGGCCTCGGCCTGCTCGATGTCCTCGAGCATCTCGATCGCGGAGGTGTTCAGCTCACCTTCGATGCGTCCGGTCACGATGCCGAGGTCGACATCCTGGTGGGCGCCGAGGTACGCGTCGATGACCGCCTGATCCTGCATCACGGTGTCCGGCGGCCCCTCGGCCACGACACGGCCTTCGGCCATGACGACGACCCAGTCGGCGATGTGCCGCACCATGTGCATGTCGTGCTCGACGAAGAGCACGGTCATCCCGAGCTCCTTCAGATCGAGGATGTGCTCGAGCAGCGACTCGGTCAGCGCGGGGTTCACACCGGCCATCGGCTCGTCGAGCATGACGAGCGTCGGGTCGTTCATGAGTGCCCGTGCCATTTCGAGCAGCTTGCGCTGACCGCCTGACAGCGACGCCGCGTAGTCCGAGGACTTCGCGTCGAGCTTGAAGCGCTTGAGCAGACCGCGCGCCTTCTCTTCGATCTCGGTTTCCTGCTTGCGCCAGATCGCCGGGATCATGCTCGTGAAGAAACGCTCGCCCTTCTGCTTCGAGGCGCCGAGCTTCATGTTCTCGAGCACCGTCAGCAGCGAGAGCGCCTTGGTGAGCTGGAAGGTTCGCACCTGACCCATGCGCGCGACCTTGAAGGACGGCACACCGGCCAGCTGAGTCCCGTCGAAGCTCCACGAGCCCGAGTTGGGCTTGTCGAACCCGCACAGCAGGTTGAACAGCGTCGTCTTGCCGGCACCGTTGGGGCCGATGAGCGCCGTGATGGCGTTGCGCGGAACCTCCAGGTGCTGCACGTCGACGGCCGTGAGGCCGCCGAAGCGGCGGGTCACGTTGTCGATGACGAGGATCGGGTCGGTCTTGGCGACGCCGGGAACGGCCTCGCCCTTCGCGAGCCCGGTCGCCTTGGGGCGACGGATGTTGCCCGTGGTGGGGGCGACACCGCCCTCGGGAGTGATGTTATTTGACAAAGGTCAGCTCCCTCTTGTTGCCGAGGATGCCCTGCGGGCGGAATATGACGAGCAGCATCAGCGCGATGCCCACGAGGACGAAGCGCAGTGTGCCGGCCTGGATCGGCGAGATCGGCAGGATCCCGATCGACGCGAGCGCCGGAAGGACCCCATCGAGGAACGCCATGATCACCCAGAAGATGACGGCGCCCAGAGCCGGTCCGAAGACCGTCGCTGCGCCGCCGAGCAGCAGGATCGTCCAGATGAAGAACGTCAGGCTCGTCGTGTAGGTGGCAGGAACGACCGCCGACGGAAGCGCGAAGACCACGCCGCCGAGAGCACCGAAGATGCCACCGAGCACGAGTGCCTGCATCTTGTAGGCGAAGACGTTCTTGCCGAGCGAGCGCACGGCGTCTTCGTCTTCACGGATGCCCTTGAGGACGCGTCCCCACGGGCTGCGCATGACGGCCCACACGATGAAGACCGCGATCGCCAGCAGGATGACGCCGAACACGCGCACCCACAGGGCGTCAGCCGTGTAGGTCCACGGCCCGAAGCCGTACGTCCCGGGCGGGAACGGGTTCGCCGCGCGGAAGCCCGCGTGGTATCCGCCGAGGCCGTCGGCCGAGTTGGTGACCGCGTCGAACGCCGTCGTCGTGAACAGTAGTCGTACGATCTCGGCTGCCGCGATCGTCACGATGGCGAGATAGTCGGCTCGCAGTCGCAGCGTCGGGATACCCAGGATGAAGGCGAACACGGTCGCCGCCACCATTCCGATCAGGATGCCGACCCACCACGGGAGTCCGAACGTCAGGATCGAGATCGCGTAGCTGTACGCGCCGATCGCCATGAAGCCCGCCATACCGAAGTTCAGCAGGCCGGCATAGCCGAAGTGAACAGCGAGGCCCGTCGCAGCGAGTGCGTAGGCGATCGTCGTCGGGCTGAACAGCCAACCCGCGGTGTTATTGAGAATTCCTCCCCAGTCCATGGTCGCCTCCTATCCGAGTCTCTCTTTACGGCCCAGGATGCCCTGTGGCCTGACCAGCAGAATCAAGATGAGCACGACGAGCGCACCCACATACTTCAGGTCGGACGGCAGCCAGAGGGTCGAGACCTCCACGAGCAGACCGACGATGATCGCACCGATGAGCGCGCCGAACGCCGTTCCCAGCCCGCCGAGTGTCACGGCGGCGAAGATGAGCAGCAGGATGTGCACGCCCATGTCCCACCGCACGCCGGGGCGGAAGTAGCCCCAGAGGATTCCGCCGAGGGCCGCGAGGGCCGCCGACAGGATCCAGACGATCCGGATGACGCGGTCGACGTTGATTCCGGATGCCGCGGCCAGGCCGGGGTTGTCCGAAATGGCGCGCGTGGCCTTGCCGACGCGGGTGCGCAGCAGCCAGAAGGCCACCAGCACGAGCACGACGATGCTGATCCCCATCGACATCATGGCGACGGGCGACAGCGCGATCGGGCCGAGGATCTGGATCTTCGCCGATCCTGCGCCCGGCAGCTGCGACGTCGACCCGCCCATGAAGAACTGGTAGACGTAGCGCACCGCGAGCGACAGGCCGATGCTGACGATCATCAGCGGTACGAGCCCGATCCCTTTTCGGCGCAGCGGTTTCCACAGCCCCGCATCCAAGGCGTAGCCGAACAACCCGCCCACGATGATCGTGATGGGGATCGTCAGCCACATCGGGATCTGGAATCCGACGCCCAGCGCGACCGCGATGACGGCACCGAAGGTGACCAGTTCGGCGTGCGCGAAGTTCGTCAGCCCTGTCGTTCCGAAGATGAGCGACACACCGATCGCCGCGAGTGCGAGCAGCAGACCGAAGTTCAGTCCGTTGATGACGCGCTCGACGAACTGATCCAGGAAGGATGTCGTGACCCGCTCACCCTCACCGAGGAAGAGGTTGATGATCTTCGACCCCGTGAGTCCGAATTCCACGTCGAACGAACCCGAAGATCCGTCCTTCAGAGCGATGCCCTCGCCCAGCTGCGCCGGGTCGACGATGACACCGTCGGGCAGCGAGGACTCGTCGACCGTGAGAACGTACGATTCCTTCTCTGGAACGTAGAGACGCCACTTGCCTTCGGCGTCGGTCACGGTTTCGGCGTCGAACCCGTTTCCTTCGATCGTCATGGTCACATCGGGAACCGGTTCGCCTTCGAACGTGATGATTCCACCGAAGTAGTAGTCGGTTACCTCTTGCTCCTCGGGTGGATCACCCGTATCAGCCCAGGCGCCTTGCGGCGTGTTGAAAACGAGCAGCATGGCGGCGAACGTCGCCGCGATAACTGCCAATAGCCATCGCCGCGATCTTGTCGCGGCCACAGTCGTAGAACCCACAGAACCTCCCGTACGGCACCACGGACACCGAAGGCTCGGGTCGCAATCGGCCGTGATGAACGACGGTTCGACCTTATTGCGTCGTCGGCGATTCGTACACAACGCATTTTTGGACGTGATCGAATCGGAACACGGAAGGGTTGCTCAAGTGCCGCACTGCGCGGAACAAACCCGCGAGCCCGAGACTTAGACTCGGTACGGCAGGTTCCGCGTGTGCACCGGCCGTCGCCGTTCACCCCCGAGCAACACGCGCCGTGCAGGACCTGCACCGCGCAGGAGACCCCATGGAGCACAACGACCCCTTCGGCTTCGTCGGACTGACCTACGACGACGTCCTGCTGCTGCCCGGTCACACCGACGTCATCCCCAGCGAAGCCGACACGTCTTCGCGGGTGACCCGCCGGATCACCGTCGCGACACCGCTGCTGTCCAGTGCCATGGACACCGTGACCGAGTCCCGGATGGCGATCGCGATCGCGCGCGAGGGCGGGCTCGGCATCATCCATCGCAACATGTCCATCGACGAGCAGGCCTCGATGGTCGACCGGGTCAAGCGCAGCGAATCCGGCATGATCACCGACCCGATCACGACGACCGCCGACGCGACGATCGAAGAGGTCGACGCGCTGTGCGCGCAGTACCGCATCTCGGGGCTGCCCGTCATCGATGACGAAGGGCGCCTGCTCGGCATCATCACCAACCGCGACATGCGGTTCGTCTCGGGCTTCGAACGTCAGACGACGCTCGTGAAGGACGTCATGACCCGTGAAGGGCTCGTGACGGGCAAGGTCGGCATCGGTGCGAACGACGTCATCGCACTGTTCGCGCATCACCGCGTCGAGAAGCTGCCGCTCATCGACGACGACGGCAAGCTCGCGGGTCTCATCACGATCAAGGACTTCGACAAGAGCGAGAAGTACCCGCTCGCCACGAAGGACGAGCACGGGCGACTGCGCGTCGGAGCGGCGATCGGCTTCTTCGGCGACGCGTGGCAGCGCGCCGAGGCGCTGCGTGACGCGGGTGTCGACGTGCTCGTCGTCGACACCGCCAACGGCCAGTCGGCCGGCGTCATCGACATCGTCAAGCGGCTCAAGGCGGACGCATCCTTCGATCACGTCGACGTCATCGGCGGCAACGTCGCGACGCGCGAGGGCGCGCAGGCGCTCATCGACGCGGGCGTGGACGCGGTGAAGGTGGGCGTCGGGCCGGGGTCGATCTGCACGACACGCGTCGTCGCGGGCGTCGGCGTGCCGCAGGTGACCGCCATCTACGAGGCGTTCCTCGCGGCGCGCGAATCGGGCGTGCCGGTCATCGCCGACGGCGGACTGCAGTACTCCGGCGACATCGCGAAAGCCCTCGTCGCCGGCGCCGACACGGTCATGCTCGGCTCGCTCCTCGCGGGCACCGACGAGTCGCCCGGCGAGATCGTCTTCCAGGGCGGCAAGCAGTTCAAGCTCTATCGCGGCATGGGTTCGCTCGGAGCGCTGCAGACGCGCGGCAAGAAGACCTCGTACTCGAAGGACCGCTACTTCCAGGCCGACGTTCCCAGCGACGACAAGCTCATCCCCGAGGGCATCGAGGGACAGGTCGCCTACCGCGGACCGGTGTCGGCCGTCGCGTACCAGCTCATCGGGGGCCTGCGTCAGTCGATGTTCTACGTCGGCGCACGCACGATCGATGAGCTCAAGTCCAAGGGCAAGTTCGTCCGGATCACGGCGGCGGGACTCAAGGAGTCCCACCCGCACGACGTGCAGATCGTCGTCGAGGCGCCAAACTACAAGAAGTGACTCGGCGGCGTCCGTCTCGCGACGGACGCCGCGCCGCGCGAGGCTCGGAGGGCGGCGCGTACTTCGGAGCCTTTACGCACAGGGGTCCGAGGTTCGTGCGCATCTCCTAGGTTGGCGCGCATCTCCGAGGTTGGCGTGCCGCCTGACCCTCCCCAGACGGCGTTGGGTACCGCGAAGCGCGGAGGGCGGCGCGTACTTCGGAGCTTTTACCCACAGGGGTCCGAGGTTCGTGCGCATCTCCTAGGTTGGCGCGCATCTCCGAGGTTCGCGCGCATCTCCGAGATTCGCGCGCATGCCGAGGTTGGCGTGCGGACCCTCCCCAAGTTGCGAGCCGCACCGGTTGCACACAGATGGGCGCGCGCCTCTGCGCGCATGATCGGGATGCTGCGACGCTGACGCGATGCAGCTCACTGACTGGATCGCTCAGCAGGGCGGGATCGTCCACCGCGAAGACATACTGCGCGCCGGGTATTCGGTCGCGGCGTTGCGTGCCGAGATGCGGAGCGACGGCGTCACCGTGATCCGCCGGGCGTGGCTGGCTCTGAGTTCCGCGCCGCCCGACCTTCTCACGGCGGCACGCGCCGGCGGCCGCCTCGCGTGCGTATCCTTCGCGCGCAGGCAGAAGTGGTGGCTCCCAGTAGGCATCGACGAGCGGGTGCACCTGCGATTGGCTCCGAAAGCCGGACCGGTGCGCCTCGGCAAGAAGTGGAACGGGGTCCTCCACTGGACGAAGTCCATTGCCCCCGTGGCATCCCGAAGTCTGTGCGAGTCACCCGAAGACGCACTCGCGCACATCGCGACCTGCTTGCCCCGCGACCAGGCGCTCGTGCTGTGGGAATCGGCGATCCGAGTCGAAGGGTTGTCGGCCGAAGGGCTTCGACAGATTCGATGGCCGTCGCGCGCGGCATCCGAATGCGCCCAGAGCGTGACCGGGCTGTCCGATTCCGGTCTCGAGACCCTCCTCGCCATGTCCTTGCGCAGTTGGGGCCTTGAGGTGCGTCAGCAGATCTTGATCGCTGGGCATCGGGTCGACCTGCTTGTCGGTGATCGCCTGGTGGTGCAGGTCGACGGCTACGCTCACCACTCATCGTCGGCCCAACGCACCAGCGACATCGCCCACGATGCGGAACTGCGCCTGCGCGGGTACACCGTGCTTCGATTCAGCTACGCACAGGTGGTCCACGATCGGCGGCTCGTCGAGCGAACGATCCGGCGCGCTGTCGCGGCTGGTCTTCACCTCGCGGCGTGACACTCCGCCCTGCGGACTTCGGAGATCAGCGCCGACTTCGGAGATGAGCGCCGACCTCGGATGCCGGGTGCGCAGCGGTCCGAAGTCGGCGCGAGACTCCGAACCTCGGGCCCGGGTCTCGGGGCAAGAGCGCTCGCGCCGGGGGCAGAGGCAGGACGCCCCCGCGCCGGGGGCAGAGGCAGGACGCCCCCGCGCCGGGGGCAGACGGAGGACGGCGTTCGCGCCGGGTCTCGGGGCAACGGCGGTCGCGCCGGGGTCTCGGGATAGACGCGCAGGACGGCGTTCGCGCCGGGTCTCGGGGCAACGGCGGTCGCGCCGGGGTCTCGGGATAGACGCGCCGGACGGCGTTCGCGCCGGGGGCAGACGCAGGACGGCGCTCGCGCCGGGCACGCAGACGCAGGACGCCCCCGCCGTGGTCTCACACGCAGACGCATGACGTGAGCGCTGACGCGCGCGGGTGCGTGGCGCTACCCTGAGCGCATGATCCGGCAGCGGCGGCACCCGGCGGCCACGCAGTCCACGACGCGTCTCGAGGCGTTCACCGACGGCGTCTTCGCGATCGCGGCAACCCTGCTCGTGCTGGATCTCACGACGCACTCCCTGGGGACCGTCGGCTCCGACGCCGAGATGTGGGCGGCGCTGGGCGGCATGGGCGAGCTGTTCCTCAACTTCGCCCTCAGCTTCGTGCTGCTCTGCCTGCTGTGGATGACGCACGTGCGGCAGTTCGAGCACATCGCGCGTGTCGACGGGATGCTCGTCTGGCTCAACAACGCGCGACTGCTGTTCATCGTGCTCGTGCCGTTCGCGACCAACCTCACGACCGAGTACTCGGGCTATCTCCCGGCGCGCATCGCGATGCCGGTGACGTTCTTCCTCGCGATCCTGTTCGGCTGGCTCCAGTGGGTCTGGGCGGTGCGTCACCGCGATGTCATGCTGCCCGACCTGACAGACGGCGAGGCCCGCGCCTACGGCCGCGGTGCGCTGAGCGCCCTCGTGCTCGGCGCAGCGGTCGTCGTCGCCTCTCCTCTCATCGGCTCGATCGCCTTCCTGCTGTTCCTGCTGGATGCTCCCCTGACCAGGGTGCTGCGCGGCAGATGAGGGGGTGACGGATGCCGCGCCCCGGCGTATCGTCGGCGGCATGTGCCGCAGCATCCACACTCTCCACAATTTCGAGCCGGCCGCGAGCGAAGACGAAGTGCACGCAGCGGCGCTCCAGTACGTGCGCAAGATCGCCGGGACGACGAAGCCGTCGCGGGCCAATCAGGACGCCTTCGATCGGGCCGTGCACGCGATCGAGCATGCGACGCAGCACCTGCTCGACGAGCTCGTGACGTCGGCGCCGCCGAAGAACCGCGAAGAAGAGGCCGCGAAGGCGCGCGCGCGGGCCGAGAGCTCGGGCCGCTACTCGGCAGCCTGAACGCCCGCGGCAGTGTCGATCCCGGCGGGTAGGCTGGGGGCGTGAGCATGGACATCGAACTCGGTCGGGCCAAGCGCGCGCGCCGCGCGTATTCGTTCGACGACATCGCGGTCGTCCCTTCGCGTCGCACGCGCAACCCCGAAGACGTCTCGACGGCGTGGACGATCGACGCCTTCAGCTTCGACATCCCCGTGCTGGGGGCGCCGATGGATTCGGTCGTCAGTCCGCAGACGGCGATCATGCTCGGTCAGCTCGGCGGACTCGGCGTGCTCGACCTCGAGGGCCTGTGGACGCGCTACGACGACCCGGAGCCGCTGCTCGCCGAGATCGCGGGGCTCGAGAAGGCCGCCGCGACGCGGCGCATGCAAGAGCTCTACGACGAGCCCATCAAGCCCGAGCTGGTGCGCGATCGCCTCGCCGAGATCCGCGAGGCCGGCGTCACCGTGGCCGGCTCCCTCACGCCGCAGCGCACGCAGGATCTCTATGAGACCGTCGTCGCGGCCGGCGTCGACCTCTTCGTCATCCGCGGCACGACCGTCTCTGCCGAACACGTCTCGAGCGTCGACGAACCGCTCAACCTGAAGAAGTTCATCTACGACCTCGACGTGCCCGTCATCGTCGGCGGTGCGGCCACCTACACCGCTGCCCTGCACCTCATGCGCACGGGCGCCGCGGGTGTGCTCGTCGGCTTCGGCGGCGGAGCGGCCTCGACGACGCGCGCGACGCTCGGACTGCACGCGCCCATGGCGACGGCCGTGGCTGATGTGGCCGGCGCTCGCCGCGACTACCTCGACGAGTCGGGCGGGCGCTACGTGCACGTCATCGCCGACGGTGGGGTCGGCACGTCGGGCGACATCGTCAAGGCGCTCGCGATGGGCGCCGACGCCGTCATGCTCGGTGTCGCGCTCGCGCGCGCGACGGATGCACCGGGGCGCGGCTACCACTGGGGCCCCGAGGCGCACCACTCGAAGCTCCCGCGCGGTCGCCGCGTGCGGGTCGACCAGGTCGCGAGCCTCGAAGAGGTCCTCTACGGGCCCGCTCCCGTCGCCGACGGCACCGCCAACCTCATCGGCGCGCTGCGCAAGTCGATGGCCACGACGGGGTACTCCGACTTGAAGGAGTTCCAGCGCGTCGAGGTCGTCGTCGCGCCCTACACGGGCGGATGATGAGTCCGGCGGGGAGCGACCCTTCGGCGAGCTCAGGGAGCGACCCTTCGGCGAGCTCAGGGACCGACCCTTCGGCGAGCTCAGGGACCGACCCTTCGGCGAGCTCAGGGACCGGTGTGGGCTCAGGGACCGGGGCGGGGCTGGAGTCGGACATTCCGGAGGTCTTTCCTCCGACGCTGCGTGAGGTCATGCTGCGGCCGCAGTGGATCGGCATGCTGCTGCTGTGCCTCGTCGTGGCCGGCGTCTTCGCCTGGCTCGGTCAGTGGCAGCTCTCCAACGCGATCGACACCGATCCGCCGCCGCCGGGTGCGACCGAAGTGCAGCGACCGCTCGCCGACGTCGCCGGACCGGGGGAGTACGTGCCCGAGCCGCTCGTCGGACAGCGCGTCGAGGTCGAGGGCGCGTGGGTCCCCGGGAACTTCCTGATCGTCGCATCGCGCTTCAACGGCGGCGAAGAAGGTTTCTGGGTGACCGGCCAGCTGCGCATCGCCGGCATCCTCGAGCCGACCTCGATCGCTGTCGCCGTGGGCTGGGCGCCCACCCTCGAGCAGGCGCAGACGGTGGCCGCACAACTCGACGCCGATGCCGCCGCCGGCGCGACGGTGAGCGTCCAGGGGCGTCTCATCTCCGACGAGGGGCCCGCCTCGTCGCGCAGCCAAGCCGACCCGTTCACGATGACCCGCATGGCCACGCCGGCGCTGCTGAGCCGCTGGCACGACACCGAGGGGCTCGACGTCTACCGCGCGTACATCGCTTCACCCGATGCCCCCGCGGGTCTGGTCGACATCGATTCGCCGCCGCCGACCGAGCGCTCGCCGGTCAACTGGCTGAACATCTTCTACGCCGCCGAGTGGGCAATCTTCGCCGGCTTCGCGTTCTACCTCTGGTATCGCCTCGCGAAGGACGCGTGGCAGAAGGAGCTCGAAGACCTCGAGGATGCGGCATCCGAGGGGGAAAGAAGCCCTGCGCAGCCCGGGTAAACTGGACGCCATGCCCCGCCCCCCCAAACTCGCCAGTTTCCCGGCGATCCGCGGAGCCCTGAAGTTCTACGAGATCTGCTCGGTCATCACCGGCATCGGCCTGTTGCTGCTGCTGGCCGAGATGATCCTCAAGTACACGCCGCTGCACCTCGAGCTGTTCGTGGGCGGATCCGGTGGCTTCCTGTGGCTCGCGCCCGTCATCGTCGGCCCCGGCTGCGAGTGGTGGTCGCTGTTCCTGCCGATGACGAATGACTGCGAGATGACCTCGGTCGGCGACGGCTTCAACGTCTCGCTCGCGATCCTCGTCGTGCACGGCTGGTTCTACGTCGTGTACCTCTTCTCGTGCTTCCGCATCTGGAGCCTCATGCGCTGGCCCTTCCTGCGCTTCATCGTCCTCGCGCTCGGCGGCGTCGTGCCCCTGCTGTCGTTCTTCATGGAGGCACGCGTGTCCCGCGAAGTGCGCCAGTACCTCGCGGCGCGTGAAGCCGCCGAGTCATCCCCCCTCACCACCCCCGCAACGGAAGGCTCACGTTGACCGAGCAGACCGAGACCTCGCAGCGACCCGTTCTGGTCGTCGACTTCGGGGCGCAGTACGCGCAGCTGATCGCCCGCCGCGTGCGCGAAGCGGGCGTCTACAGCGAGATCGTGCCGCACACCGCGACCGCCGCCGAGATCGCCGCGAAGAACCCCGTGGGCATCATCCTCTCGGGTGGACCGTCGTCGGTGTACGCCGACGGCGCCCCCGCGCTGGACACCGACGTGTTCCAGCTCGGCGTGCCGACGCTCGGCATCTGCTACGGCTTCCAGGTCATGGCCAAGGCCCTCGGCGGCGAGGTCGCGAACACGGGCCTGCGCGAGTACGGTGCGACGGATGCTGCGATCGCGAACGACGGCGGGGTGCTGCTGGCCGACCAGCCCGCGCAGCAGAACGTCTGGATGAGCCACGGCGACCAGGTCTCGCGCGCGCCCGAGGGCTTCGACGTGCTCGCCTCGACGGCCGTGACCCCCGTCGCCGCGTTCGGCAACGACGAAAAGCGCCTCTACGGCGTGCAGTGGCACCCCGAGGTCAAGCACTCCGACCACGGGCAGCGGGTCATCGAGAACTTCCTGCACCGAGCGGCGGGACTGCCCGCCGACTGGAACAGCGGCAACGTCATCGCCGAGCAGGTCGAGCGGATTCGCGCGCAGGTGGGCGCGGGCCGCGTGCTGTCGGCGCTGTCCGGCGGCGTGGACTCCGCCGTCTCGACGGCGCTCGTGCACGAGGCCGTGGGCGACCAGCTCGTCGCGGTCTTCGTCGACCACGGGCTGCTGCGCAAGGGCGAGCGCGAACAGGTCGAGAACGACTACGTCGCATCGACGGGCGTGCGCCTGGTCACCGTCGACGCGCGCGAGCAGTTCCTGTCGGCGCTCGCCGGTGTGAGCGATCCCGAGCAGAAGCGGAAGATCATCGGCCGTGAGTTCATCCGTTCGTTCGAGAAGGTGCAGGCCGATCTCATCGCCGAAGCCGCCGCCGAAGGCGAGCCCATGCGCTTCCTCGTGCAGGGCACCCTCTATCCCGACGTCGTCGAGTCCGGTGGCGGCAGCGGCACGGCGAACATCAAGAGCCATCACAACGTCGGCGGTCTGCCGGAAGACCTGCAGTTCGAGCTCGTCGAGCCGCTGCGCACGCTGTTCAAAGACGAAGTGCGCGCGATCGGCCGCGAACTCGGACTGCCCGAAGCGATCGTCGGTCGCCAGCCGTTCCCCGGTCCGGGGCTCGGGATCCGCATCGTCGGCGAAGTCACCGCCGACCGGCTCGAGATCCTGCGTGAGGCCGACGCGATCGCCCGCGAAGAGCTCACGAACGCGGGGCTCGACGGCGAGATCTGGCAGTGCCCCGTCGTCCTCCTCGCCGACGTGCGCTCCGTCGGCGTCCAAGGCGACGGTCGGACGTACGGCCACCCCATCGTCCTGCGCCCGGTCTCGTCCGAAGACGCCATGACGGCGGACTGGACGCGTCTGCCCTACGACGTGCTCTCCCGTATCTCGAACCGGATCACGAACGAGGTGCGCGACGTCAACCGCGTCGTCCTCGACGTCACCTCCAAGCCCCCGGGCACCATCGAGTGGGAGTGAGCGCGTCGCGGGACGTGGCCACCGATAGCCTGCGCCTCCACGGATTCTCGTTCCGCTCACGCGCGACGTGCGAAACTTGACGCCACCGACGGTCATGTGGCTTGCCGTCTGCAGCATATGAGGAGACCGATGCCGGCACCCGAGTTCGTGATCACGCCACTGGAGACACCGCGCAGCATCCGGGAATCCGTCGAACGCGCGCTCGCCTCGGTCATCGTGTCGGGCGAGCTCGCCGAGGGGACGCTCGTGTCCGTGCCCACCCTCGCCGCGCAGTTCGACGTCTCGGCTACTCCCGTCCGTGAAGCGATGCTCGAACTGGAGCGCCGCGGGTTCGTCGAAGCCATCAAGAACAAGGGCTTTCGCGTGACCGAGGTCAGCCAGGACGGGCTGCGTCAGATCGTCGAGGTGCGCCAGCTGCTCGAGCCTCCCGCCATGGAGGAGCTTGCGCGTCGTTTCCCCGCCGAGCGCAAGCCCGAGTTCGTCCAGCTCGCCGAGGGGATCGTCGCCGGCGCCGCCGCGGGAGACCTGCGCGCGTATCTCGAAGCCGACCGTGCATTCCACCTGGAGCTGACGGCCATCCTCGGAAACGACCTGCTCGTCGAAACGATCGCCGAACTGCGGTCGCGTACACGCCTGGTCGGTCTGTCCACGCTGTTGGAGTCACGCCAACTCGACGAGTCGGCGGCCGAGCACTTCGAATTGCTGACGCTGCTCGAGGCGGGCGACGCGAAGGGTGCGCGCCAGCTCATGCGACGGCACATCCACCACACCCTCGGCTGGTGGTCCGGGCAACCCGAATAGGCCGAACGGCCGCATTCCGCGGTCGTCAGCCGGTCGGGGGAACGCTCTTCACGAGGATCTCCTCGACCGCGCCGTCGAGGTCTTCCACAACGCCCCGCCAGCCGCGCAGCAGGGTGCCTTCGGCGCCGATCACGACGAGGAACGGCGGCTCGGCGACGGCGTAGGACTTCCACGCGGCGCTGGACGGGTCCCGCGCGATGAGGTGAGCGACGTCGTTGTCTCGCGCGAACGTCGTCATCTGCTCGACATCGCTGCGCTCGGCGACCGAGATGACGGTCACGGCGTCGCCGTACTTCTCCACGACCGAGTTGAGCTCGGCCTGCGCGTCGATGCAGAGTTCGCACCAGCTCTCGGTGAAGGCCAGCAGCACGGGACGATCGCTCCACAGATCCGACAGGGAGAGGACCGTCCCGTCGAGCAGCTCGAACTGCGCGTCGGGAGCCTGAGGGAACGCATCCGTATCGATCGGGTGGTACTCGACGCCTTCGGGAACCGGACCCGGCAGGGTCGATCCCGGCGGGGGAGCCGGCGAGCAGGCGCTCAGGGTGAGCGCGCCGACGAGGATCAGGGGGGCGAAGAGACGTCTCACGGGAGGATAGCCTCCCACACGTCGTCATCCTGGTTCGGCATCATGACGACCTCCGTTCGCTCGCCGGCATCGAGGTAGACCGTGCCGAGGCCGTCGGGGATGGCGGCATCGAGCGTGAACGTGCACGCTGTCGGCTCGGCGATCCCATCGAAGTCGATGTCGATCATCTTGGTGGCGACGCCCTGGGGAAGGGCGCCTTCGGCGAGCACGTCGCCGTCGGCGTCGCGGACGACGAACGAGGCCGTCGCGTGGATGTCCCGGTACGGTCCCGAGCCGTTGCACGGCTCGCCGGCGACCCGCTTCTCGCCGTCTCTGAGAACGAGGCGGGCCGTCTCGACGGAATCCGCCGGGGTGGTGCATCCCGACAGTGCCACCGCCGCGACGACCAGCGTCGCGGCGAAGGCGAGGGGAACTCTGCTCACGGGTGCTCCTGGTGTGGCGCGGACGGGTGGTGGCCCGTGACCGATGCGATCACGGGCCACCACGTGCGCTGCTTTATCCGCAGGTGTGTGCGGGGTGGGTGGCGGTCGAGCGGTGGTCTGCTCGTCCGTCGGCGGTGCCGCTGATGTCGACGTCGCCCGCGGCGAGTGTCGCTGTGCGGGTGTTGATCGACACGGATGCGGATGCACCGGGCTGCACCGAGGTGAACGTCTTGCCGCCGTGGTCGCTGGTGATGGCGATGTCGGCGGGGACGGTGTCCTCGTTGCGGACGGTGACCGAGGTGTAGACCTTGCCGGCGAGGCAGCGTGCGGTGACCTGCGCGTCGAGGGCGACCTCGGGGTCGCTCTCGAGCAGGGCCGTGTCGACGGTGCATTCGGCGGTGGCGGTCCTGGACGGGTCGGACTCGCTCGTCGCGGTCAGTGTCACGACGGTGGAGTCGGCTGCGTCACCAGTGGGGTAGACGTAGACGGGCACCGAGGTGGACTGTCCCGTGCGGGCGGCGGCGAGGGTGTTGGCCAGTTCGGCGTTCCATCCTTCACCGTTCACTGTCGCGGACAGGCGGTAGACGTCGCCGTCGACCTTCGTCGAGACGTCGCTGGGGTGCAGCGCCGTGTCGATCGCCGCCGTGCTGCCGGTGTTGGTCACCGGGAAGGTGCACGTGGCGGCCTTGTGCTGCTCGAACAGCTTCGGGGCGACGTCGGTCGTGCTCACTCCTCGGGCGTGGGGTCCGGCACCGGCGAGGGAGCGCACGGCGAGGGTGTAGCTGAGGACTCCGTCCGCGTCGCGCTGGGTGTCGACGACGTAGAAGTGCAGCCCGTTGGCCTCGTCGACCCATTCCTTCTGCGAT
The DNA here is from genome assembly GCF_053644835.1 of Microbacterium sp. NPDC055357. Taxonomy (NCBI): domain Bacteria; kingdom Bacillati; phylum Actinomycetota; class Actinomycetes; order Micrococcales; family Microbacteriaceae; genus Microbacterium; species Microbacterium sp. NPDC055357. The sequence continues at coordinate 208,413 of NZ_JBSHLZ010000001.1, forward strand.
CCGGAGTTCTCGCCCGCCTTGAACAGGGCGTCGTTGAGCTGGCGGTGATCGGCGATGGTCGCCATGACCGGCTCGCCGCCGGTGGCCCACTTGCCCGGCTCGGTCGGCTGGTAGTAGTCGACCATCTCGATGTCCTGCGGGTTGGCGTCGATGACCCAGTTGAGGCAGTTGTAGCCGCAGAGGGAGTCCTCGCCGTTGCGGTAGCCGAGGTGGCCGCCGCCCTCAGGATCCTGCGCGTTGCCCCACTTGTTCTTGGCCAGCAGCACGCCGTTGTCGGGGTTGAACGAGTCGAAGCCCATCCGGTCGATGACCTCGAGCGTGTAGTTGTCCCACGAGCCGCCGTCGCACAGCGCGTCAGTGTTCACGTCGCATGCCGGGGTCTTGTCGTCGGCGTGGGGCCATTCCACCCAGATTCCCGAGGTGCCGTCGGCGCCGGGATCGACCGCGCGGGCGGTCACGGTGTCGAGGATCAGGCCGGTGTCGTCCAGCGAGTCGCGCTGGACGCGCACCAGGTTCTCCTCGGGGAGCAGGCCCATGTGGCGCTTGTTGCGGACCATGAGACCCGAGGGGCTCCAGCCGCCCTGGTTCGCCGGGACGACCCATCGCATGTGGTGTCCGCCGGGGCCGTTGAACGAGCCGCGGTCCATCATGTCCCACGGTGCCGAGCCGACACGGTGAAGCGGTGTGGGCGGGTTCTGCAGGTGCGAGAACGGGTTGTTGTTGTTATCGCCGACCTGGAAGAAGAAGTGCCCGATCTCGTGCGTGATCGTGCCCGAGCTCTCCGCCTGGCGGATCGAGGACAGGCCCCACTGCTGGGCGGCCGCGCGCCATGAGGTCCACTCGACGTAACGGGTCGGTGCCCAGTTGTCGAGCTTGCCGTCCTTGTTGAATTCCGCGGGCGGGCCCCACTCGTCGGGGATCGATTCCTTCGTCGGGAACATCATCTGGCCGAACTCCTGCCAGATCGAGGTCTCGTCGTAGCCGGCGTAGGTGCGCAGGATCACGTCGTACCCGCAGTTGCGCGCGTTGCCGCCGAGCTCGGCGGTCTTCGCGGCGCACCACTGCGCCGGCGTGACGCCGGCTTCGGCTGCCATGCCCGCCTGCCAGGCGGTCACGACGTCGTTGTCCATGCGGCCGTCGCAGGTCTCGCCCTCGGGGCACGCCGTGCCCTGGCCCCACTCGTTGAGGCCGTACTCGAAGAGGTTGCGCGGCATCTCATAGGGCCCGTAGGCGTCCATGAAGTCGATGCCGTACGTACCGCGGCTCTGCTCCATCCAGTACTCGTGGATCGTGCGGCCCGCGTTGGTCTCACTCGGGATCATGTACTGGTCGCGGTAGAACGCGGGCACGTCATCACGCGGGATCGGATCGATCTGGGGGTTGCCGAACAGATCCGAGCCCTTGGGCTGAGTGATGACGAACGGCTGGTCGGGGAAGTCGACCGCGATGAGCGCGACGCTCAGACCGCCCTGCGACGGCGGGACGTCGGGATCGTTCCAGTTGGTGTCGGGGATGTCCTTCCAGTCATCCCACGTCATGTCGTACTGGTTCTGCCAGTCCTGGGCGTCGATCGGCTCGACGGCGAAGGCGTCGTCGGCCGGCCGCTCGGCGGCCATGACCGCCGTGTCGGTGACCGCGAGGCCTGCGATGAGCAATCCGGACACTGCCACGATCGACCATTGACGACCCTTGCGCCGCGGTGCGGGCGGGTGCTGCGTCATTGCGTACCTTCCTCTTCATTGAAGCGTGGGCGCCACAGGGGAGGGGATACACGGTTGGCGCCAAGCAATGTGTAACATATTACTCAGCCGTTCCACCAGCCCATTGACCACGGCCGACGGGTCCGGATCACCCGGTTGCCGGCCACCGCGACACTCGACGGGCGATGATTCCGACGCGGTGCTGCGGGAGGATGAGGGTGTGACCGAGTTCCCCGATGCCGAATACGTCATCCTCTCGAGCCGGCTCATCCCGGACATGGACGGCGGCTACACCCTCGCGACCCTCGCCCGCGCGCGCCAGATGGCGGCAGCGGGAGTGCACGAGGGACGCGGGCCGCTCCTGCTGACGGTCGACCCCGGTTCGGCGCGCGATCACGCCCGGCATCGGGCGGCTTTCGATGGACGCGATCTCATCGTCGCTGCGGAGCGCATGCGCAACCTCTTCGACGAGGCCGCGGAGCCCGGCGGAGGAGCGGCGAGCTGGCTGAGGGAGGCCGTCCGCGCGGGTGCCCGCGATCCCGCGCTGGAGTATCGGACGGTGACCGACGGCGACGGTCGCGCCGTCGTGAGTCTTCCGGTGATCTCGAGCGACCCCGACTGGCACATCAGCACGGCGCCGGTCGTCGTGCACGACGCGAGTGGTGGCGAGGTCGGCGTGCTGGACGGCTTCGGGGCCCTGTACCGCGCGTGGCTCGCGCACGTGGTCGCGAACCTGCGCGCCGCCAGCCCCGCGCGCGCGGTCGTCGTCATCTGCGAGTCGCGGCAGCTCGGCGAGCTGCTCGCAGGGTGGGATGACCCGGACGTGCGCCTGCTGCACACGATCCACACCGTGCACCTCGAGCCTCCGTACACGCCGGACGCTCCGGTCAACGCCCTGTGGCAACGGTGGTTCACCCTCGCCGAGCGGTTCGACGCCGTGCTGTGGCCGACGCACGCGCAGCGTGCGGACGTGGCCGAGCGCTTCGGTGGTTCGGGGGTCCACGTCGTCGTCCCGCACGGCGTGCCGGCCGCGGCATCTGTTCGCCCGGGCAGCGAGCGCGTGCCCGGCCGGGTCATCATGCTCAACCGGCTGGCCGCCGGAAAGCGCGTCGACCACGCCGTGCGGGCATTCGCCCGCGTCGTCGAGCGCGTGCCGGACGGCCATCTCGACGTTTACGGCGACGGCCCGGAGCGCGAGCGGCTGCAGGCGCTCATCGACGAGCTCGGGCTCGTCGCGCACGTCGTGCTGCGCGGGCCCACCGACGACCCGGGGCGTGCGCTGCGCGCCGCATCGGCGTACCTGTCGACATCGGCATACGAGGGCCAGGGCCTCTCGATCGTCGAAGCGCTCGCCGACGGATGCCCGGTCGTCTCGTACGATGCGCCGTACGGTCCGCGCGAGCTGCTCGGGCGAGGTGGGGGCCTGCTCGTTCCCGACGGCGACATCGACGCGCTCGCCGACGCGATCGTGCGGGTCCTCGCCGACCCCGAGCTTCACCATCGCCTCGCTGTCGAGGGCGCGCAGTCCGCCCGCGCCGTCGATCCCGAGCACGCGATGACAGCCCTTGCGCAGGCCGTTCGCGATGTGCTCTCCGTGCCTTCTCGTCGCGGAGGCGTCGAGTAATCCGGAGATCTGCCCTCTGGGGGAACCCCGGAGGCGTCGACCCCGGGCCGCCATGCTCGGTTTCGTTGCGTAGCATGTCGGCTTCTCCGGAGTTGTCGACAGCGGGTCAGCGAGACCGGCCCGCCCACGGGTCGTAGTCGGCGATGAGCTGCTCCTGGCCGGGGCGATCGTCCTCGGGCACGTGCTGCAGATTGATCCGCACGCGGTACCACAGCGAGCTCGAACCGCGCATGCCGTCGACGAGCACATCCGCGGGGTGCAGCGCGGCCGCGACGCCGGGGTGCCGCCGCTTCCACTCGTCGAGGGCGTCCAGCGCGTCGGGCTTCGTCCTCGTGCGGGCCACCTCGATGAGCGGCATGGTCGAGCGACGTCGGCCGCTGCCATCGCCGCGCCGCGGCGGCTTCTCGGCCGGGCCGAGCTCTTCGGCCAGTCGCAGCAGCCCGTCGAGGGATCCGACGGCGTCGTCGATGCCGGCGTGCGGGTCGCCGTGCTCCGCGACGCGCTCGGGAACCGTTCGGACCGTGAACTCGCCGGGGCGGCGGTCGCGCACTTCGTCCCACCCGAGCGGCGTCGACACCCGCGCATCGGGCAGGGGGCGAACCGAGTACGCCGACGCGACGGTGCGGTCCTTCGCGTTCTGGTTGTAGTCGACGAAGACGCTCTCGCCGCGCTCCTCCTTCCACCACCGCGCGGTCGCGAGCCCCGGCGCGCGGTGCTCGACTTCGCGGGCGAGGCTCTCGGCGGCGAGACGCACGTGCGCGTAGTCCCACTCCGGCGCGATGCGCACGAGGATGTGCATGCCGCGCGACCCGCTCGTCTTGGGCCAGCCGGTGAGACCGACGTCGGCGAGGACGCCTCGGGCGACGAACGCGGTGTCGACGATCTGCGACCATCCCACGCCGGGCATGGTCTCCTCGCCGGAGTACGACGACGGCGGGTCGAGATCGATGCGCAGCTCGTCGGGGTGGTCGAGGTCTTCCGACCGCACAGGGTGCGGATTGAGGTCCATGCAGCCGAGATTGACGACCCACGCGAGGCCCGCCGCATCGCGGATCACAGCCTCTTCGGCCGACCTCCCCGAGGCGTAGTGCAGCACGGCGGTGTCGATGAAGCCGGGGCGGTTCTCGGGGACGCGCTTCTGGAAGAAGGGCTCCTGCTCGATGCCCTTCGGGAACCGCTTGAGCACCATGGGCCGCTCGCCGGCTCCGCGCAGCGCACCCTCGGCGACCGACAGGTAATAGCGGACGAGGTCGAGTTTCGTGAGGCCGACGTCAGGGAAGACGATCTTGTCCGGGCTCGAGATGCGCACGTCGTGTCCGGCGACCTCGATGATCTCTGCGGCGGATGCTGCGGGCGTCATCTTCGTCACGTTAGCGAGGCCCGGCGCCTCCGGCCAGGGGGTGCGAGCGCGGCCGATGCTCAGAACACGAGCAGGCCGCGGACCACGAGCCACACCGTGAACCCGAGTGAGGCGAGGGCCGCGAACGACAGGGCGAGGCGATGGCCGGTCGCCCCCTCGCCCGCACGCCAGGCGCGTACGAGCACGACGATGAGCACGACGGCCGCCGCGAGGCCCACGAACGGCAGGATCACGAGGGGCCACGCCGCCGCGGGCACGCCGAGGTCGAGCGAGAGCGGCTCCACGCGGGTGAACAGGACGAGCAGTGCGATGGCATAGGCGGCGTTCGCGGCGGCGGAGACGGTCGCGGCGAGCACGGCGCCTTCGGGCGCGCGCCCGCGCCGGCGTGCGAGCCAGATGAGTCCGTAGGCGACGCCGTAGCCGACGACCGCGAGCAGCGCGACGAGCAGCAGCATCCCGAGGGCGAGTCGGGCCGGGGCATCCCGCAGGTCGCTCGACAGCCGGTACGCCGCGGGAGCGGGGTGGATGTCGGCTGTCGTGAGGAACCCGATGTCGAGGGGGCGCTGCAGGCACGTCGGGTCGGGCAGCGCGGCGGGGTCCTGCAGGAACAGCGACGTGGCGGCCGCCGCGCACCGGTCGGAGGCGACGGTGAGCGCTCCCGCACCACGCTGCGGCAGGACGACGACGTGGGCGGCAGCGAGTGCCGCCGCCGTCGCCTCGGCCGCGGCGGCCGGCGCCTCAGGATCGAGCCCGCCCGCGAGCAGCAGGGTCGGGATGCCGCTCGTGACGGCGGCGTTCTCGCGCTCGCCGGCGGCGGGCACACCCCACATCTCGCACTCGCGCGCACGCTGCGCCTCGTCGGCGAGGTGATCGAGCAGCGGGTCGACGGCGCGCGCCTCGGCGATCCTCCCGACGTCGTGGAACGCCCATTCCTCGGCGCAGTCCACCGTGAGCGCGAGGCCCTCGCTCTCCGCTCCGAAGCGGACGAGGCCTCGCTCGACGAGCGGCACGATCGCGGCGTCGGAACCCCGGTGCAGCTGGTCGATCACGAAGGGCACGGTGCGCACGGCGCCGGGGCCCGCGAGCGCGGCCAGCAGAGTCGCGAGAAGGTCGACGTCGCTCAGTTCGACGCGCAGCGGCGAGCCCGCCCGCGGATCGTCGACGGTGACACGCAGCGGCGTATCGGCGGCGCGTTCGAGCACCGAACGCAGGCTCTCGTCGAGGTCGGGATAGCGGGCGTGACACGCAGCCTCGGCCGCGCACAGCGTCATCAGCGCGTCGACGGCGGCGATGACACCCGCCGGCTGCGCTTCGAGTCGATTCGCCTGGAGCGGGCGAGCGCCGTCCAGCACGACGGCACGCAGCCCGTCGGGGTGATCGCGCATCACCGTGAGGGCGAGCCGGGTTCCCTCGCCGACGCCGTGGAGATCCCACGTGTCGTAGCCGAGAGCGGTGCGCAGATCGGCGAGGTCTGCGGCGCTCGCCGCGGTCGTATATGCGGAGAGGTCGACGCCGTCCTCGACGAGCCGATCGCGACACCGCTGGAGCTGGCGCAGGCGTCGCTCGTCGGCGGGGCCATCCGCAAGAAGCGCGCCGTCCTCGACGAAGTGCTCGAGATCGAGTTCGGGGCAGTCGAGCGTCGGCTCGGCGTGCACCTGGCCCCGCTGCTCGACGAGGATGACATCGCCCATGGCCCACTGCACGTCGACGAAGTCCGACAGCGACGACAGCGCCGCGCCGGAGACGATGAGCGGCGTCTCGGCCGATGCGTGCGGCGTCGGCACGATCGCGACCGCGAGGCGCAGCATCCGTTCCGGATCAGCGTCGGCGCTGCGGCGCTCGGGCACGGTCAGATAGCCGCAGCGCACCCGGTCGCGATGTGCGGCCGGAACGTTCACGGGGCAGGGCGCGGCTTCGTACGTCGCCGCGGTCTGCGGGGCCGCGACCGCGACATCGGGCACGAGTGCGGCGGGGGACGCCAGGAGGGCGCACAGCAGCACGCCGAATGCCGCGCGCATCCGACCGAACGGATGCCGCGGCGCACTCATGCCGTCACTATAAGGGGGGCGGGCTCGAAACGAGGTGCGCGGGCGGCTGGAGAACGAACGGAGGGGCCGCCCGATGGGCGACCCCTCCGTACAGAGAAGCGGGTATGGATCCGCGTCTAGTTGCTGCCGCGCACGATCGCGATGATGCGCAGGATCTCGACGTACAGCCAGACGACCGTGACCATGATGCCGAAGGCGCCGAGCCAGCCGAACTTGCGGGGGGCGCCGTTGCGCACGCCGCGCTGGATCGAGTCGAAGTCGAGCACGAGCGAGTACGCCGCCATGATCACGACGAACACGCCGATGATGACACCCCACGGAATGCCGAACGGCCCTTCCATGCTGCGCAGGCCGAAGGCTCCGCCGGCGATCGGGGCGTTGAAGACCATGAGGCCGAGGTTGAGCAGCGAGAAGACGAGGTAGCCCAGCATCGCGATCATGAAGATCTTCGTCGCCCGCTTGGAGGCGCGGACCTTGCCGCTCGCGAAGAGGGCCAGCGTGACGCCGACGACCGACAGGGTGCCGAGGGTCGCCTGCAGGACGATGCCTTCGAACATCATCTCGAAGTATGCGGAGATCCCACCGACGAACAGGCCCTGGAAGGCCGCGTAGGCGACGATGAGGGGCGGGCGGATCTTCTTGCGCGACGTGAAGATGACGACCATCGCGAGCACGAAGCCGCCCAGCGCGCCGATGAGCCACGGAGCGATCGAGGGTGCCGGGTTGGTCGCCGTCACCGGCGCCATCGTCCAGACCCAGCCGACCACGGCGGTGACGAGCAGCACGCCGAAGAGGCCGACCGTCTTCCAGATGGTGTCCTCATACGACATGCGGTCGGTTTCGAGGGCTCCCGCGGCGGGGGCGGCGTACATGCCCTCGAGCTGAGCCTGGGTCGCGGCGTTCACGCCGGCCTGCTGGGCCGAAGAGAGGTTCGCGGCCTGGCGACCGCCGGGATACGTGCGCACCGCCCGCTCATCCTGGAAGGCCGGATTGTTGAAGGCGGGGTTGTTGAGGGCCATTGCTCTCACACTCCAAAGTCATGGGTTGCAACATCGTGCTGTCGATCCACGATATCGGACGGATGCTGCGCTTCGATCGATCCACCCTGTGAGACGGCCAAGAGGCGGCGAGTAGCCTGGAGCCGTGCCGCGCCGTCTTCCGCTCGTCATCGGCCATCGCGGTGCGCCGGGATACCGCCCCGAGCATTCGCGCTCTTCATACGACCTCGCTCTCGCGATGGGCGTCGACGCCGTCGAACCCGACGTCGTCGTGTCGCGCGACGGCGTGCTGGTCGTGCGGCACGAGAACGAGATCTCGACGACGACGGACGTCGCCGATCGGCCGGAGTTCGCCGATCGCCGCACGTCGAAGACGATCGACGGCGTCGAGCTCACGGGATGGTTCACCGAGGACTTCACGTGGGGGGAGCTCACGACGCTGCGGTGCCGCGAGCGGCTGCCCGACCTGCGTCCCTCGAGTGCGACGTTCGACGGCGGGCAGCCCGTGCTGCGGCTGCGTGACGTCCTCGACCTCGTGAGTGCCGGGTCGCTCGAGCAGGGCCGCGAGATCGGCGTGGTGCTCGAGATCAAGCATGCGACCTACTTCGCCTCGCTCGGGTGGGATGTCGCGGCCCTCGTCGCGAGCGAGCTCGCCGAAGCGGGCTGGGCGAGCGGCGACCTGCCGCTCACGATCGAGTCGTTCGAGTCGACCGTGCTCGTGGGACTGCGCGAGCGCGGCATCCCCGCGACCTACATCTATCTTCTCGAGGCGTCGGGCCGGCCCGCCGATCTCGTCGCAGCGCACGGCCGCGCCGCACCGACCTATCGGCAGACCGCCGCTCCGGACGGACTCGACGGGCTCGTCGGCGTCGTCGACGGCATCAGCGTGGACAAGCGCATGATCCTCGTGCCCGACAAGCTCGGACGCCTGACCGGTCCCTCTCGCGTCGTCTCGGATGCGCACGAGCGCGGCCTGCGCGTCTACACGTGGACATGCCGCCCTGAGAACGCCTTTCTCATCGGCCAGTTCCGTTCCGGTCGTGTCCGGTCCGCGTTCGGCGACTGGATGGGTGAGTGGAAAGTGATCCGGGATGCCGGTGTCGACGGCGTCTTCGTGGACCATCCCGATCTCGGCGTCGGGTTCTTCCGCGACAACGCATCGACCGTACGGCCCCGTGACTGACCACGGGCGCGGGAACGCGCGGCTGCGGCTGATCCTGCTCGTCTTCGCCGGTGGCGTCATCGGCACGGCCGCACGCGAGGCCATCGTCCTCGCGCTTCCGGGCGGCGGCGTCCCGTGGGGTGTCCTCCTGGTGAACCTGGTCGGCTCCTTCGCCCTCGGCTTCCTCGTGGCGGCGCTGGGAGCAGGGGAGACCGCCGCGCGGCGCGATGTGCGCCTGTTCGCGGGCACGGGTGCGATCGGCGGCTTCACGACGTACAGCGCGCTCGCGACCGACACCGTGGTGCTGTTGGAGACGCAGCCGTCCGTGGCGCTCGCGTACGCGCTCGGCAGCGTCGCTGCGGGTCTGGCTTGTGCCGCCGCGGGTCTCGCGCTCGCGGGGCGCCTGGTCCCGACGCGTCGGCCGCCGAAGGATGCTGCAGCATGACCCCTGGACTGTTCCTGCTCGTGGCGGTCGGCGGCGGGCTCGGCGCGGCGCTGCGGTTCGTCGTCGACGGCCTCGTCATGCGTCGAGCGAGCGGACGGTTCCCGTGGGGGATCCTCGTCGTCAATACGAGCGGATCCCTGCTGCTCGGCCTGGCAACCGGGCTCGCGGACTCGTCGGTGCTCGCCGCACCGTGGCTGTTCGTCCTCGGTGCCGGGGTACTCGGCGGCTACACGACGTTCAGTACGGCGATGCTCGACACGGTCGTCCTGCTGCAGCGGCGGGCCGCGCGCGGCGCTGTCCTCAACGCCGTCGGGATGCTCGCGATCACCGGCACGGCCGCGTTCGTGGGCCTCGTCCTGGGCCGATCGGTCTGACGGGTCGGGCGAGCGGGCCGTCAGGCGGGCTCCGGGTCGAAGAGATGGGCGCGCTGCGCATTCGCGATCGCCTCCGAGCGGTTCGCGGCCCGGAGCTTGCGATAGAGCAGGCGCAGCTGCGTGCGAATCGTGTTGTGCGACACCCCACGCGTCTCGGCGATCTCGGCGTTGCCGAGCCCGCGCCGCAGCAGCACGAGAATCTCCCGCTCGACCGGCGTCAAGGCCGGCACCGCATCGTCGAGCGTCGGGCGCCGGTCATGGGATGCGGCATCCAGCACGGCGGCCACGCCGTCGGAGACCTTCCCGTCGGCGGCCTGCGCCACGACGGCGAACACCTCCGTTGGAAGGAAGCGCAGAGCGAATCGGAACAGTCGCGGCGCGGGGTGGACACTCCACAGCGTGTCGAGCCGTGCCGCGGCCGCCTCGTGCAGTCCCCGGCATGCGAGGGCGGCGGCGCTCAGGACGCCCCCCGTGACGATGAGCCGCGGGAATGCCGTCGTGGCGGTGGCGGCCTCGAGCAGCGCCAGCGCGGTCTCCGGCGCGGCGCAGTACAGCTCGATGAGGGCTTCCGCGGTCAGGGTGAACCAATCGGGATGCGGTGCACCGGCGACGAGGGCGCGAGCCTCGTCAGCGCGGCCCGCACCGAGATGCGCGACGGTCGCCGCGAACGCGATGAACGTGCTGGGTCTGGCGTCATCCCAGAAGGATGTGCTCAGCGACACCGTGGCCACGACGAATGAGTGATCCACCTGACCGGGGGTGACCAGTGCGCGGGAGAGAAGCAGGAGCGCATCCGCGGCGGAGCGCGTGGGCGCAGGCCGTACCCGCGCGGCCAGCGGTCGCACCCGCTCTATCGCGTCACGATCGTCGCCCTCCTCGATGAGCACGAGCGGCGCGGCATGACTGAACTCGAGCCCGTCAGGACGGGCACCGCCGGGGTCGCACGAACGGGTTCCGGCGAAGTCTTCTTCGGTCATCGCGGTCAACCGGTCGATCTGCGTCACCGTGTCGGCGGGATCGCCGTATTCCCGCATGACGCCGATGAAGCCGAACGCGAGGTCGTGGCGGTCCGTCTGCACGGCGGCCCAGAACGCGAGGAAGAGATCCGCTGCGACGCGCTGTGCCACGCCGGGGTCCTGGTCGGCGCGCCGACGGACACGCGAATCCTCCGTGGCATCCAGCATCCCGGCCACGCGCTCAAGATGCTGGATGGCGACCGAACGTCGCCCGGCGTAGGCGGCCGCCATGGCCCGCCGGCAGTCGAGCCGGAACCGGGGAAACGCGTCCATGTCGTGGGGAGGGACGAACGCGTCGAGGCAGGTCGCGGCATCCCGGATCGTCTGCGGGTTGGCCCCGATCGTGCGGATCCGCAGCTCACCGGCGAGCAGCAGCAGGCTCGGGTGGCCGTCGAGATCGCGCGACGCGGCCAGCAGCGCATCCTGCGTCTCGGCGTTCGTGAACACGAGGAAGCGGCGGTGCTGATCGAACACGAGATCGTCGGCCTCGGCGAGGCGTCCCAACTGCAACAGGTAGAAGAGCTGTGCGGTGATGCGCCCGTCCTCGCGCGTCCGCCGCAGGGCGAGCTCCCACTGACGTCGACGCTCGTGAGGGTCGATCTGCTCGTCGAGCACGCGCCAGGATCCCGTCGTCCACACGAAATCGCGCTGCCCCGTCTCGTCATCGATGTCGAATTCCCCGAGCGGAATGGCCTCCAGCCGATCGATCTGCGCCGTGTCGGAACGCGCATCTCGATCGTCGACGCTTCCGGCCAGCAGCTGAGGTGAGAATCTGCGGAACCCCGATCCTCTGCGCAGCAGTCCGGCGAACGAGCTCTCCGCCGTCGCCGTCCGCGCGACGAGTGGCGCGGATGCCGGGAGCTCGACCAGCCGCGATCGATAGAGCTCGGCGAGTGCCACCGGGCCGGCGGCGAACGCGCGCCGCTGCGCGTCCGCGCCCGTTCTGCCTGCCGTGGCCTGGATGATCAGGTCCGCGACGCTCGCACGGTCGATCGGGTCGTGGATATGCGGGATGATGCGGCGATAGAGCCCTCGCAGGACCTGTGGCGCTGGTGCGAGGCGTCCGCTCGACGGGTCGACCAGTGTCGCCTCCGTGCCGTGCCGGGACGCGTGCCAGAGAGCCGCGTCGGTCAGCGTGTGCTCGGCGTCGTCGACGCGCTCCTTCGTCGCGACGTCGGTGAGGGCGCGGATGAGCACGGCGAGACCGATGCTCGACCACGCGTCGAGTTGCGCGTCGCACACACGCACTTCGAGCGTGGGATAGGCGGTCGGCAGCCGCACGTTCCAGTTGATCGTGGCGGAGTCGCTCGTGGCGCCGATCCCCCGCAGAGCCGAGACGGTCTCGTCGTGGTGCGCGGCGTCGCGGAAGCGCGGCGGAACGCCGTAGGTCGTCCAGCGCCGGCTGTGCACGGCGCGCCAGCTGGCGAAGCCCGTGTCGCGACCGCGCCAGAACGGAGAGTTGGCAGAGAGAGCGAGCAGGACGGGGATCCAGGGCCGCAGGGCGTTGGACGCACGCACGCGATCCTCGCGGTCCGCGATCCCGATGTGCACGTGCAGTCCGTTGATCTGGTGGTCCTGGACGAGCGCGCCGATGTCGGCGCCGATGCGCGCGTAGCGGTCGTCGGGAGTGAGCGCGGCGTCAGCGGCGAGGTCGAAGGGCGTGCCCGACGCGGCCGCCAGGACTCCGGCATCCGTGGCCCAGCCGGCGAGGCGGCGCCGAAAGCCGCAGACGGCGTCGAGGGCATCCGCGGACGTGCGGCAGATCGGGGTGGAGAACTCGACCTGCGACGGGAAGAACTCCTTGTCGACGAGGCCGCCGTCGGTCGCGGCACCCAGATCGCGGATCGCGTCGAGGCCGAGCGGCACCGGACGAAGAGTGATCGGGTCGAGCAGCACGTACTCCTCTTCGATGCCGAACGTCGCGGCCATCGGGGCTCCCCTCGTTCGGCGTCCTTCGGGACAGCGAACACCAGCGGGCCAGGCCGCGCACGAGGCTTGACAGTCACGAGCTGTTGCGACAGTGCTCGGCTCGACTGGGCAGGAAGCGGGAACCCGGGCAGACTGGAGGACGGCCATCGCGCAGTTCACCGGGGAGTCGTCCATGTTCAGAAGAGTCACATCGATCCTGACGATCGCGGCGGTCGCGGTTCTTGCGGCGTTCACTCCCGTCAGCGCCGCGGCGACGATCCTCGTCGACGTGGAGGCGAGCCCCGAGACGATCACGGTCGGGCAGACCTCGACGATCACCGCGACCGACCTCGGCGGCATCGACTCGGTGGTCTTCGAGCTCGATGCGACACCGGGCGGTCTGCTGTCGTCGGGCGGTTCATCCGGTGCGACACTCGAGGTCGCCGCCAGTGGCGGGACCGCGCAGGTCGAGTTCAGCGCGACCGAGCCGGGGACGTTCGAGATCATGGTCGTCGAAGGCGGCACGACTCTGGCTGCGACCGCTGTCGTCGTGTCGGCGCCGATCGAGTCCGGTCCGGGCGCTGCCACGCTCACCGCGACGCCCGAGTCGATCGGTGTCGGAGACAGCGCGACCGTGACCGCCGAGGGCTTGGGCGATCTCGCCGAGGCGACCTTCGGTCTCGACGGGACGCCGGGCGGAATGCTCTCGCACGAGTCGACGACCGCCACCATCGTTCCGGTGCCCGTGGCCGACGGCGGTGCGGTTGCCGAGTTCACCGCGACGGAGCCCGGGATCTTCACGATCACGGTGGCGGACGGTGAGACGGTGCTCGCGATGACCACCGTGACCGTCGACGAGGCCCTCACGACGCCGTCGAGCACACCCAGCGCTTCGCCCACGTCGACGGACACCGAGGTGGATGCCTCCGGGTTCCCCTGGATCCTCGTGGGCATCGCGGCGCTCGTCGTGATCGCCGGAGTGGTCGTCGCGATCGTCCTGGTGCGGCGGCGAAAGACCGCCTGATCACCCTCTACACGCCAGAGAGCGACGTGTCGACCCCTGGATCAGGGGAGGATGACTGCCTAACGTGACCCGTACCGGCCCGCGATGGTTACGTCGCACGGTGCCCCCAGCACCGATGCCCGTCCCCAGCGGGAGCGCGACGGCTCCGGGCCGGTACAGGTCGTCCCGGACGATCAGCGCCAACTGACTCGTCCGGGACGTCCGCCGTAAGGCGGGAAGTTCAGTGACCCCCAGTCCCCAGGACTCCCCATGAGACGAGGCGAAAGGCAGATCCGCCAAGATCCCCCAGTGCCTTCTTCCTCGTCTGAGAAGAAGCTAACGTGTCCGCCACAAGGGGGACAAGCGGATCCGAGAGTCTTTGGGAATTCCTGAGGTTCGGGCGTTGTGCGCCGTTCTTCCCTGAGGATGCGGGTGGTCGTACGGTCCGGAACGACTCCCGCTGACGGGGCCTACCGGACAGGCGTCATGACGTCCAGACTCAGGTCAGGTCTTTCGTCGACCGAACCCCAGCCGTCGTTCTCAGGAAAGGACCGGGACTCGTGGAAAGAGTGCGGGGGACGACCGGACGCACATCGCCACGGCATCGGTGGGTCGCTGCCCTCTTCGCGGCTCTGCTCACCATGATGGGCGGTGTCGTCGCGCTGATCGAGGTGCGCCTGATCGGCGACCTGATCGAGCAAGACGGTCTCGAGGCGTTCTACCACCAGCCGGTCGACGCGCTCGACGGAGACCCGGGCTCGCTCGTGAGAAGCGAGCCGCTGTTGGGGGTGCCCCTGGATGCGCGGGCGTGGCGCGTGATGTACCGCTCGACCGATCTGAACGGCGACCCCGTCGTCGCGACGGGGGTCGTCGTCACGCCGCTGGGTCCCGCGCCGGCCGGTGGGCGGACGGTCGTGTCGTGGGGGCATCCGACGACGGGGTCTGCGCGGTCCTGCGCTCCCTCGCTCGGGGTGGACCCGTACATCGGCATCGAGGGGATGCGGGTTCTGCTGGATCGCGGATACACCGTGGTCGCGACCGACTACACGGGGATGGGCGCGGACGGTCCCGACTCGTACCTCATCGGCGTGACCGAGGGGCATAACGTCCTGGATGCAGTGCGAGCCGCGCAGGCGATCCCCGCCGCCCAGGCCGGACCGGACGTCGTGCTGTGGGGTCACTCTCAGGGCGGGCAAGCCGTGCTGTTCGCCGCCGAACTCGCCGCGGACTATGCGCCGGAGCTCACCGTGCGTGCCGTCGCCGCTGCCGCGCCCGCCGCAGACCTCACGGCGCTCATGAAGACGCACCTCGACGATGTGTCCGGCGTCACCATCGGGTCGTACGCGTTCTCGGCGTTCGCCGAGATCTACGCCGACCGCGGAGCGGAACTCGGCGACATCCTCACGCCGGAGGCCCTGGCGATCCAGCCGCAGATGAACGACCTGTGCTTGCTCAGTCACATCTCCGAGTTGCACGAGATCGCCGGTCCCGTCGTCGGCAACTTCGTCTCGGCCGATCCCACCACCGTCGAACCGTGGGCGACGCTGCTCGAGGAGAACTCGGTCGGAGCATCCGCGTTCTCGGCGCCGCTGCTCGTGGTTCAGGGGCTCGAGGACGAGCTGGTGCGACCCGCCGACACGGAAGGCTACGTCGCGCATGCCGAATCGCTCGGCATGGACGTCACGTACCGCACGATCTCGATCGCCACACACGGCACGATCGCCTACCTCGGTCTCATCGAGCTCGTGACGTTCCTCGACGGGGTCGGCGTGTGAGGCGGGACGGGTCGTCGAGCCTGCGCACGTGCGGTCGGATGCTGCTGAGCGGTGCGCGCCGTCGGCACAGGCCTCGACGCGGCATTCACGCTCGCCGACGGCGACGTCATATCCGGCGCCGGTCGTTGCGACGTTGCGACGTGCTCAGGCGTCCGGGGTGAGTCGGTCGCGCACTCGCGTTCGGTGGAGCGCTGGCGTTCAGTCGAAGAGGAATCGGTCGTCGCCGGTCCTCCCGGATCGTCGCGGTCGTCACCGATCGTCACCGATCGTCGCGTCGTTGCGACGCGGTTCAGACGTCCGAGGTGAGTCGGTCGAGGAGTGTTGTGGGTGAGGATGTGACGGGTCGCCATTTCAGGTGGGGGTCCCACCAGGCGGGTCCGCGGATTTCGGGGACGCCGCGTCTCATCCGGATGTGCCATCCGCTGGTGTCGAGGGTGCGGTGGTGCCACCAGCACAGGGGCACCCCGTTGCTGGTGTGTGTGGGTCCGCCCTGGGCGTGCTCGACGACATGGTGCAGTTCGCACCATTCGAAGGGGACGTGGCATCCGGGGATGATGCAGCCCCCGTCGCGGAGCCCGATCGCGCGGCGTTGGCGGCGGTTGAACACGCGTTCCTGGGTGTGGATCGACACGATCCGGTCGTTGTCGCCGAGCACGACCCGCTGCACCGCCCCGGAACACGCGATGTGCCGGGCGACGGACAGGGATACCGGGTCGTTCAGGCCGCTGAGGAACGCGGCACCCTGCCCGGTGGCGAGGTCCTTTTCCCGCACGGACACCACGAGCGTGGGGGCGGCACCACCCAGGGTGGGAAGGGCGGCGGATTCGGCGGCGGCGGTCAGCATGATCGCCAACGCGTCGTGCTGCTTCTGCGTGCGGGTGCGGTCATCGGCGGTGCCCGGCAACGGTTCGTCACGATCATCCTCGTCGTGGCCGTCGAACCGTGGCCCGGTGACCGGCACCCCGTTCACTTTCGGGTTCAGCAGGGCATCGAACCCGCGCTGCAACTGCGCGGCCACCTCGGGGAGCAGGTTCCCCCGCACCGGGACGAGCCCGTCACGGCTGACCCCGAGGGTCAGCCCGCGTTTGCGCATCGCCCGCGCCTGGCCGGGTTCGGTACCGTCTTGATCCAGGAACACCGCCCACACCGTGGCATACGTGCGAAGATCTTCCGCGCACGCCGGCGGGGCGGCATCCGCCCCCTCACCGCGAGCGGCCGCGGCCAACTCCGCATCCGCGGCCAGGAGCGCCTGCCGCCCCGCGATACATCCCCGCAACGGTCCGGCCACCGCGACGACCCCGTCGACACCGGCCTCACCCGCTACGAGCACCTCCCGCATGCCCGGCAGCTCCGCCGGGAGCAGCTCCCCCGTACTCGGTGCGGTGCGCTGCTCGATCGCCCGCGCTGCGGAGACGATATCGGCCGCGGTGCGCTGAGACACCCGTGTCGCCCGCTGCACCAGCTCACCCTCCGACCGGCACCCCAACCGGGTGGTCAATCGGTCCGCATGCGGGACCGCATCGGAGCGTTCCCGCACCTGCCCGACCGTCTCGACCAGCACCGCCTCCACACCCCGCAACAACCGCCCCGCCGCCGCGAGCACCGCCAGCACCTCGTCATCACTCGCGACCCGCAACACGCCCTCGTCGAACACGGTCTGCACCACCCCGGCCAGGGCGTCACCCAACCGGGCGAGAGTGACAGGAAGGGTGCTCATACCCTCCATTCTGACCAGGGCCACCGACATCCAAACCCCCAGATGAAACCCCGATTACAATCCGTGCACAACCCGTCCGGAGACCCCCTGTGGAGGAAGCGATCCCCGTGCCCGTGGCCGCAGCATCCGCCCACCCCCGCCGCATCCGCCGCCCCCGCAGCATCCACCTACGACCGCGAGACCGCAACAGGCCGCCGAGACTGCGGGGCCCACCCGCTGTCTCGACCCGCCGATGCAGTCTCGCGGTCAATGGCCGGGGAAGTCGACGCGACGGTCGCTCGCGACGATGTCCGCCCCGGGGCGGGTCTCTGTGTGGACACAGCGCGCGACCCTCGCCACCGGCGGCGCGGGGCGTCGAGAGATCGCGGGGCTCTGCATCGAGTAGTCTCGGCCGTGATGTTCAGCTTCATCATTTCGTTCCACTGACGGTCCTGCGCCCCGCCCCTCGCAGCTCCTGACCGACCAGGGCGGGGCTTCGTGCGCCTCGGCGCGCCGGCCCTCGAACGAAGATCCGCGCAGCGCGCGCGTAGATCGCTGAACAACGGAGATATCCCTGTGTCTACCCGCCGACCGTCCTACCGCGTCGTCCTGAGAAGCCCGGGCATCCGCCCCGCCTTCATTCCGAGCATCATCGGACGGCTCTCTCTCGCCACGTCCGGCCTGGCCCTCATCTTCCTGCTGGAGGAAGCGACCGGATCCTTCGCGATCGCCGGCGTCATCACCGCCGCCCTCGGGCTGGCGAACGTCATCGCCACTCCCTGGAGATCCCGACTCATCGATCGCTTCGGGCAACGGCGCATCCTGTCAGTGCTCGGCGGCGTCCATGCCGTGTCTCTGATCGCGCTGGCACTTCTGCCCACTGCCCCGCTCGCGGTGCTTCTGATCGTGTGCGTCATCGCGGGAGCGTCCTCGCCACCCTTCGGTGCGACGATGCGCGTCGTGTGGTCGACAGCGCTTCCCGCCGGGCCGCTTCGAACGCGCGGGTTCAGTCTTGACGCCGTGGCCGAGGAAGTGACCTTCGCCGTCGGTCCGCTCGTCGCCGCCGCTCTCGTTGCGGTGTCCGGTCCACTCGCAGCGCTCATCTTGTCCGCGGCGTGCGTCTCGGTAGGGAGCGGCCTGTTCGTACTCAGCGGGCTGTCCCGCGCCCAGCGAGGATCGCGGCACACCGATCGCACCGCGCCGGCCGCCATCACTCCGCTGCGCACGCGCGGGTTCGTCCCCGTCATATTCGTGATGACCGCACCCGGCCTGATCCTTGGCGCGATAGAACTTGCAGCCCCGGCTCTGGCAGTCGAAGCCGCCGCACCCGCGCTCGCCGGCGTTCTTCTGGCGGTGTTCGCCGGGTCGAGCGCACTCGGCGGGCTTCTGTTCGGCAGCCGCCGCCTCCCCGGCTCGCTCGCCACCCAGCTGCTCATCCTCGTCGGGGCGCTCATCGCCTTCGCGAGCGCCACGGGCGTAGTCGGCGGCGTTGCGGCCGGCCTGATCGGATTCGCGCTAGCGGGGCTCTGCCTCGCCCCCATCCTCATCGTCGGCTACCTCGCCGCAGACGACCTGGCCGACGCGCGAGTGAAAACCGAGGCCAGCAGCTGGATCAACACCGCGATCAACTTCGGCGCTGCCATCGGCGCCCTCATCTACGGTGTTATCACGGACGCGGCCACCCCCGGCTGGGCCCTCGCGGGAACGGCGATCGTGGCGGCTGCGTTCGCGACGCTCGGGGCTCCGTTTCTGCTGCGAACCTCGGCAAGGCGGATGCCGCATGAGAATGGCGGGGGTGCTCATGCCGTCCATTCTGACGAGGGTCACCGACATTGAAACTCCCAGATGAGCCCCCGTTCCCGATCGGTGGGAAGCCCCTTCCCTGACGGCCTGGGGAGGAACGAACGCAGCGCGCTCACTCGCCCGCCCCCGCCGCATCCGCCTACGACCGCGAGACCGCAACGGACCGCCGAGACTGCGGGGTCCACCCGCTGTCTCGGCCTGCCGATGCAGTCTCGCGGTCAGTGGCCTGCAAAGTGGACGCGACGGCGGGAGTCGAACCCGCAGCACGACCGGGTATGAGCCGGTGTCCGGGACCACCCGGATCGCCGCGATGCCCCACGGTACCGATCCCGTCCGGCCCGCCGACGGAATGTGTCGATACGTGTCGCCGTGCGTCGCCACATGACGACACCCCGGGGCGCCGGTGGTCAGCCCCGGTCGCGACGGGCCGGCGGCGGCGAAGTCAGGGCGCGCAGCATCCGCTCGATCGTTTCGCGGAGTTCGCCGCGAGCCGGTTCGGCGAGATCGGTCGCGTACTCGACGCCCGCGGGGATCCAGCTCAGGCCGTACATCGTCTCGCGGAAGTCCGCCCCGCCGACGGGCCACCGCGTGTGCGACTCGTCTTCGGCCTCGGCGCCCTGCCCCCACTGCCCGAAGTAGTCGCGCATCTCGTCGAGTGGAAGCTCCATGACGGCGTCGGCTTCGACGGGCTGCCGGGCCCAGGACCGGGCGACGAGGATGAACTCCTCGATCTCGTCGGGGGTGAGGGGCTTGGGCTCGAACAGCACACGAGTGTGCTCGACGGACTCGAGCCGGTCGACGCGGAACGTGCGCCAATCATCCCGCTCGAGGTCCCAGCACAGCAGGTACCAGTGCCGGTCGGCGGGCGCCAGCGCGTGCGGATCGACCCGCCGGCTCGTCACCTCTCCCGACGCCGCGGTGTACGTGAAGCGCACCCGTTCGTGGTCGCGACACGCGAGCGCCAGCTCCCCGAGCACCTCGCTCGAGACCGCCGCGCCGGCGTTGATGCCCGCCGGCTGCACGGTCTCGGCGAGCGCGTTGACCCGTCGACGAAGCGGAGCGGGCAGCACCTGCTCGAGCTTCGCGAGCGCCGTCAGCGTCGTCTCGGGCCCCGAGACGAGACGCTGGGATGCCGCGACCCGCAGCCCGATCGCCATGGCGACGGCCTCTTCGTCGGTGAGCAGGAGCGGCGGCACCGCGCTGCCGGCCTCGAGTCGATACCCCCCGGATGCACCGGGCGACGACTCGATGCGGTACCCGAGGTCACGCAGTCGCTCGACATCCCGGCGCACGGTGCGCTCGGTCACCCCGAGCCGGGAGGCGAGCTCGGACCCCGGCCAGTGCCGATGCGTCTGCAACATGTTGAGGAGCGAGAGCGCGCGCGTCGTCGTATCGGACATGCTCCAAGAATGCCGGACATTGCGGACAGAAGCTGGCCGGGTAGCGAAGTACCGTCGCGGCATGACGAACGAACCGATCATCGAAGCGCAGGGTCTCACCAAGCGCTTCACCGTCAAGAAGCAGACCGTCGAGGCGGTCACCGACCTCACCTTCCGGGTCGCGCGGGGCGAGCTCGTCGCCTTCCTCGGCCCCAACGGCGCGGGCAAGTCGACGAGCCTGCGCATGCTGACGACCCTCATCCCACCGACCTCGGGCACGGCACGCGTCGTCGGTTTCGACATCCTGCGCCGCCCCGCCGACGTGCGGGCCCGCATCGGCTACGTCGGGCAGCTGACGAGCGGCAGCTTCGCGCAGCGCGTGCGCGATGAGCTGCTCAGCCAGGGCGCGTTCTACGGAATGTCGGCGGCGGCATCCCGCGCGCGCGCCGACGATCTCATCCAGTCCCTCGACCTCGCTCCGTTCGCGATGCGCTCCGTGCAGCAGCTGTCGGGCGGCCAGAAGCGCCGCCTCGACATCGCCCTCGGACTCGTGCACGCGCCGCCGCTGATCTTCCTCGACGAGCCGTCGACGGGCCTCGACCCGCAGAGCCGGGCGAACCTGTGGCAGCACATCCTCGATCTGCGCGCCCAGCACGGCACGACCGTGTTCCTCACGACGCACTACCTCGAAGAGGCCGACCGCTACGCCGAACGCGTCATGGTGATGGACAAAGGACGGGTCATCGCCGACGACACGGCGCACCACCTCAAGGCGAACCTCGCCGGCGACGTGCTGACCCTCGGGTTCGCGACGGAGACGGATGCTGCGCGGGCGGTCGCCGTCGTGCAGGGGCTGACCGACCGCGAGGTGCGACACGGGCCCGCGGCATCCATCACCGTGACAGCACCCGACGGGGATGCGCTCCTGCCCGCGGCCGTGCGCGCGCTCGACGCGTCGGGAGTGCGCGTCGAGCGCGCGACGGGAGTGCCGCCGACCCTCGACGACGTCTTCCTCGCGCTCACGGGACGCACACTGCGCGAATCGGGCGAGGGCGAGCCCGTCACCGACGACGAACAGACCGAGAAGACAGGAGCCCAGAGATGACCACGACCGACACCGCCGTGCGGGCGAACGCCGCCCGCGACACGTGGAACGTCCTCACGCGCGAGCTGAAGCCGGTCCTGCGCGACCCGTTCACGCTCATCTTCAGCCTCGTGCAGCCGCTCGTCTTCCTCGGACTGTTCGCCCCACTGCTCATCGGCTCGTCGGGTCAGCCCGTCGGCGAGACGCTGCAGTGGTTCGTGCCCGGTGTCGTCGTCATGATCGTGCTGTTCGGCACGGGGGCGGTCGGGTCGAACCTGCAGTACGAGATGATGACGGGCTCGCACGAGCGCACGCTCGTCGCTCCACTGTCGCGTTCGTCCCTGCTCGTGGGGCGCGCCCTCAAGGAGATCGCACCGATCGTCGTGCAGGCGCTGATCATCGTGCTCATCGCGTGGCCCTTCGGGTTCCGCATCGATGTGCCCGGCCTCGTCATCGGGCTCGCGCTGCTCGCCGTGTTCGGCGTGGGGCTCGGGTCGCTGTCGTACGCGCTCGCCCTGAAGACGAAGGACCGCGAGTGGCTGTTCTGGGGCGTGCAGCAGACCCTGATCTTTCCGCTGCTGATCCTGTCGGGCATGCTGCTTCCGCTCGATGAGGGTCCGGCGTGGATGCGCGTCGTCGCGACGGTCAACCCGGTCAACTGGGTCGTGCAGGCCGAGCGGGCGCTGTTCGCGGGCGATCTGGCGTCGCTCACGGTCGTGTGGGGGTGGGTCGCGGCGATCGTGCTCGCCGCGGTGGGGCTGTGGGTCGGCATCCGAGCCATGCGGCGTTCGAGCTGATCCAGACCGCCTCCGCGGTGGATGCCGCGCGGCAGGCAGGAACCGATGTTGCGTGCACCGACCCGCCGATGCGACATGCGTTGCACGGTGACCCGGCTTCCTGCCTACGGCGCGCCGAGACCGGTGAAAACGGGGTCTCGCACCGCACTAGGCTCGGGGAATGGTGACGGCGAGGCGGAGGGACATCCCCGCTGTCGCCACTGCCCTGACGCTCGTGGCCGTCGGGACGATCGCCGGAGCCGCGCTGGGCGCGAGCCCGGCATCGGCGGCCGAGTTCACCCCGTCCGCCCTGGACCTCGCGCCGGATGCCGCGCGCGCCGACCGTGACGTCGCGATGGCGTGGGCGGCTCGCGTGCTGCTCGTGCTCGCTCTCGCCTGGCTGTTGATCGGCATGCTCGCCGCGCAGACGCGCCTCGTCCGGCGCCCCGGCGCCGCGGCCGCGCGCGCGACCTGGCTCGCCTCGACGAGACCGTGGCGTGCCCGCGAGTCGACGCTCGGGATGCTGACTCTCGACCGGGTCCTGCTCGTGGTCGTGCCGGTCGGGCTCCTGGTCGCGACGCGGGCGGTGCAGACGTCGTTCCTGTCCTGGAGCTATCTCGCCGTCGACATCGGCGCGTGGGTCGTCTTCGCCGCCGTCGCGCGGCTGCTCGTCGGTCCCGGTCGCTCGCCGTACCCCCTCATGGCCGCCGTCGGCGGTGTCGTCGTGCTGCGCTGCGTGCTCTCGCTCGCCGTGGTGTCGGTCGTCGGCCCCGGTGGCTACTGGTCGACGCTGTGGGAGTCTGCCCTCTTGCGGTTCCCTTACATCGTGCTTGCCCTGGGGCTGCTGCTGTGGGTGTTCGTCGCGGGCGTGTGGGCGACGTCGGTGCAGTTCGGCGCGCGTCGCGCGATCGGGATCGTGCTCGCCTCAGCGGGCAGTGGGCTGGTCGTGCCGGCCGTCGCGCTCGCCGTCGTGGGGCTGGATCGGGCGCTCGCGCTGTGGCACAGCGAGCTGGGATTCCTGCCGCCGGGCCTGGGTGTCGCGTCGTATGTCGAGGTGCCCGGGGCAGCGGCCTGGCTCGCGGCGGGCCTCGGAGCAGCGCTGTGCGCCGTCGGACTCGTGCTGGCGCTGTCCCGCCAGCCCGCGGCATCCGTCCGTCGCTGACTCGGGCGGATCCGACCGGACGACGGTCAGACGGTGCGGTCGAACGCGCCGTTGCGGGTCGAGACGATCTCCTTGCCGAGCGGCATGAGTGAGATCGGCACCATCTTGAAGTCGGCGATCGCCATCGGGATGCCGATGATCGTGATGCACAGCGCGATGCCCGAGAGGATGTGTCCGAGGGCGAGCCACCATCCCGCGAGGATCACCCAGAGGACGTTGCCGAGGAACGATCCGACGCCCGCGGTCGGCTTGGGCACGACCGTGCGGCCGAACGGCCAGAAGACGTAGTTGGCGGTGCGGAACGACGCGATCGCCCACGGGATCGTGATGATCGGGATGCAGAGCAGGATGCCGGCGACGACGTAGCCGACCGCGAGCCAGAAGCCCGCGAAGATCAGCCAGATGATGTTGAGGATGACGCGCACGAGGACCATTGTGGTGCGTCGGCCTGTGAGCCGCCCCGGGAGGTTCGTGCGCCTCAGTCTGCCCCCAGCCAGCGCATCGAAGGCCATCTGCGGCAAGTGAACGCGGAGGGCGGACGTTCACTTGCCTCACTCTGCTGCTGTGGCGGGCGATCGGCCGCAGAATGAGGCAACCGAGAGCTGGGCTGAATTGCGTGCGCTCCAGGGGGCGGCCCCGGAACTCGATTGCCTCACTCTGTCGGCGTCCTGGCAGTCTGGGCGCGGAGTGAGGCGAATGAGCGTGCGTGCGCGGGGTTCACTTGGCTCAGTCTGCTGTGGTTCTGGGGGCGTAGCAGCAGAGTGAGGCAACGGAACGGCCGGACGCGCAGCGGCAGAGTGGCGAACGAGCCGTGAGGGCTGGGTCAGAATGAGGCGAACGAACGAGGGCCCGATCAGGATGCCGCGCCGCGGCGCTGCACGCGACGGAGCAGCGCGACGGCGCCGGTGATCAGCAGCACGACGCCGACCGTCCCGCAGCATCCCCACTCATCCCCGCGAGACTGCAACGGCGCGGGGGGGGGGGGGGGGGGAGGGTTGAGGGGTAGGGGGGGGGGGGGGTTCCGCGGTGAGGG
>NZ_JBSHLZ010000001.1:232768-422959 GCF_053644835.1 Microbacterium sp. NPDC055357
CCCAAAGAACCCCCCGCCCCCCCGAAAGAGACGAAAAGGGAAAGCGGAGAGGGGGGGAAACCCCCAACTCTCCGGCGGCCGTTGACATTCTCGCGGTCAGGGGGTGGGTGTCGGTGGGGACGTTTAGGCTTAGCTGGCAATGTCTGACCCCCTCCAGCCCCTCATCGTCGGCGACGATCGCGGACCC
Organism: Microbacterium sp. NPDC055357; assembly: GCF_053644835.1. Taxonomy (NCBI): domain Bacteria; kingdom Bacillati; phylum Actinomycetota; class Actinomycetes; order Micrococcales; family Microbacteriaceae; genus Microbacterium; species Microbacterium sp. NPDC055357. The sequence continues at coordinate 232,956 of NZ_JBSHLZ010000001.1, forward strand.
GCGACGCCCGACGCCCGCCCCGACGAAGACCTCCTTCACGGTCTCAACCCGCAGCAGCGCGAAGCGGTGATCTACCGCGGGCCCGCGCTGCTCATCGTCGCGGGCGCCGGCTCCGGAAAGACGAGCGTGCTCACGCGCCGCATCGCATCGCTCCTGCGCGGGCGCGAGGCGTGGCCCAGCCAGATCCTCGCGATCACGTTCACGAACAAAGCCGCAGGCGAGATGCGCGAGCGCGTCGGCCAGCTCATCGGCGACCGCGCCCAGGGCATGTGGATCTCGACGTTCCACTCGGCGTGCGTGCGGATCCTCCGACGCGAGGCCGAGCAGTTCGGGTTCACCAAGGCCTTCACGATCTACGACTCGGGTGACTCCCGAGCGCTCATCAAGCGGCTCGTGAAAGAGCACGAAGCGGATGCCTTCGGCCTGACCCCGGCAGCGGTGCAGAGTCGCATCTCGAAACTCAAGAACGAGCTGTCCGATGCCGAGTCCTACGCGCGCTCCGCGAACCTCAGCGACCCGGCGGAGCGCATCTTCGTCGAGCTCTTCTCCGACTACCAGCGCGCCCTGCAGAAGGCGAACGCGTTCGACTTCGACGACCTCATCGGGCAGGTCGTCTACCTCTTCCGCGCGTTCCCGCACGTCGCCGACGTCTACCGGCGGCGCTTCCGCCACATCCTCGTCGACGAGTACCAGGACACCAACCACGCGCAGTACTCACTCATCCACGAGCTGACCCGGCCGCCGAGCGGCGACCCTTCGACAGGCTCAGGGACCGGGGGCGGGGGATTCGAAGCGTCGAACGGGATGATGATCTTCGACCCTTCGACAAGCTCAGGGGCCGGTACAAGCTCAGGGGCCGGTGCAAGCTCAGGGGCCGGAGGCCGCGACGACGAGGGCGCGTCACTCACCGTCGTCGGCGACTCCGACCAGTCGATCTACGCGTTCCGCGGTGCCGACATCCGCAACATCAGCGAGTTCGAACGCGACTTCCCGGGCGCCAAGGTCGTGCTCCTCGAGCAGAACTACCGGTCGACGCAGAACATCCTGAGCGCGGCGAACGCCGTCATCGGCCACAACTTCGACCGCAAGGACAAGAAGCTGTGGACCGACACCGGTGCGGGCGAGAAGATCGTCGGATTCACCGGCTACTCGCAGCACGATGAAGCGCAGTTCGTCGCCGACGAGGTCGAGGTGCTGCGCCGCGGCGGCATGGACTACTCGCAGATGGCGGTGTTCTACCGTACGAACTCGCAGTCCCGTGCGCTGGAAGAGATCCTCATCCGCTCGGCCGTGCCCTACAAGATCATGGGCGGAACGAAGTTCTACGAGCGTGCGGAGATCAAGGACGCCCTCGCCTATCTCGTGGCCGTCGCGAACCCCGCCGACGAGATGGCGGTGCGTCGCATCCTGAACCGTCCGCGCCGCGGGATCGGCGACGTGACCGAGACGGCGATCGGCCGCTACGCCGCCGACGAGGGCATCACGTTCCGCGACGCGCTCGCCAACGCCTCGGCGCTGGGCGTCGGACCCAAGATCCAGGCGGCGATCACGCAGCTCGATGCCGTGCTGGCCGAGGCGACCGCTCTCATGCTGCCCGCGAGCGGCGAACTCGCCCCGCCGACGGCCGTCGCCGCGGGGCTGCAGCTCTTGCTCGCGAAGAGCGGCTATCAGGATGCCCTGCGCGCAAGCCGCGACCCGCAGGATGAGGCGCGCCTCGAGAACCTCGACGAGCTCGTCGCCGTCGCCCGCGAGTTCGCGCGCAACAACCCCGAGGGCACCGTCATCGACTTCCTCGGCGAGGTCGCCCTCGTCGCCGACGCCGACGACCTCGACGACACGGCGGGCTCGGTCTCGCTCATGACGCTGCACACCGCGAAGGGACTCGAGTTCGACGCCGTCTTCCTCACCGGTGTCGAAGAGGACCTCATCCCGCACCGCATCTCGGCGGGAGAGCCCGGCGGCCCGCAGGAAGAGCGTCGCCTCTTCTACGTGGGGGTGACGCGGGCCCGAAAGCGCCTCTACCTGTCGCTCGCCATGACGCGCGCGCAGTTCGGTGAGGTCACCGTCGCGATGCCGAGCCGGTTCCTGCAGGAGATCCCCGCCGATCTCGTGCACTGGCGGCAGTCGCCGGGTGACGTCAATTCACGCGGCGGCACGCGCACGCGCGCGCTCAACGGGCGCGCACCGGCCGGCTCGAAGCGGTACGGCGACGACCTCGTGCCGCTGCCGCGGCGTGACGCGCCCGCCCGCGATGGTGAGTCGATCAAGCGGTTCGCCAATCGCATCCCGGCGAAGGTTCGCGACAACGGCGACATGCAGCTCGCGCCCGGCGACCGCATCCGCCACGAGGACTTCGGCGACGGCAAGGTCGATCTCGTGACGGGCGAGGGCGCCAAGCGCGTCGCGCACGTGCGGTTCGACACGGCCGGAGCCAAGAAGCTGCTCATCAAGATCGCCCCGATCGAGAAGCTGTAGCGACGGCCCCGCGGGCTAGGCTCGATCGCATGGCCCTCTTCTCGCGCCGCCCGAAGCGCCAGCCCGACGAACCCGCCGAGACCCCCCAGGTCGAGACGCCGGGCACGACTGCCGACGTCACGCCCGAGGGCACCGACGCCGCAGCATCCGTCGGCATCTCGGTCTCGGCGTTCCGCGGCCTCGGCACACCCGACCCGGCCCCCGCCCCGGCTGCCGCTGCGCGACCGACCGGGCCCGACGCCGCCGCCGCGACGCAGCGTCCTGCCGAGACGATCCCGGGTCTGCGCGACAACGTGCTGCTGCGCGAGAGCCTCGCGCGACTGCCCGAGAAGCCGACGCCCGAGCAGGTGCTCGACCTGGCCCGCCAGGTGCTGCAGGGCCACCTCTTCCTGCGCGTCAAGGGCGATGCCCGCGCGCTCATCGCCGAAGGCAAGGAGCTGCCGCTCGCGATCGCCAACGCCGGCGACCGGCAGTACGCGATCGCGTATTCGAGTGGCGCGGGGCTGGCCGCGAGCGTGCGCGCCGACGGCGATGCCGACACGTCGGCGATGGGACAGCCCGCGATGGTCGTGCTGCGTCATGTGCTGGCGAGCACCACGGCGGGACTCGTGATCGATCCCGCTTCGGCGCCCGCCCGTATCGTGCTGCCGCGTCCGCTCATCGAGCGCATGCTCGCCGCCGTCGACGAGAAGCTCGCGATCAAGACGCTGCTCGCCGACGAGCGCACGGATGCCACGCCCGCAGCCGTCGCCGATGCGATGACCCGTGCGCCGATGTGGGTCGCGGTCAACCGCTCCGAAGACGGTGCGCCGGTCGGCATCGCCGAGGGTCGCGCGCCCGACGGATCACGCTACGTCGAGGTCTACTCGCACCCGCTCGAAGTCGTCGCCACCGGACGCGGAGACCAGGCGGCGCCGCTCACGGCACCGCAGCTGGCGGCGATGCTCGCCGCCGACGAGTCTCTCGCCGGCGCGATCATCGACCCGCGCGGACCGTGGATCCGCCTCTCGCGCGGCGACCTGGCGCCCGTGCTCGCGCTCGCCCCGTAACGCAACCGGGTGACGGATGCCGCGTCCCGGCCTATCGTCGAGGCATGGCGTCCGAACGCATCGCACTCATGATCCCCGGCCCCGACGGCGACCACGAAGTAGGACTCTCGAGCCCCCACCGTGTGCTGTGGCCCGAGCTGGGCATCACGAAGCACGAGCTCGTCGACTATCTCCTGGCCGTCGCGCTGCCGTTCCTCTCGGCGAACGGCGATCGGCCCGTGTCGCTCGAGCGCTTTCCCGAGGGCGTCGACGGCGAGCGGTTCTATTCCAAGAACCCGCCCAAGGGGGCGCCCGACTTCGTCGACACCGTCACCGTCACGTACAACAGCGGCCGGCGGCATCCTCAGATCGTGCTCACCGAACCCGCCGCGATCGTGTGGGCGGCGCAGATGAACACCGTCGTCTTCCACCCGTGGGCCTCGCTCGCCTCGGATCCGGACCACCCCGTCGAACTGCGCATCGACCTCGACCCGCAGCCGGGCACCGATTTCGCCGACGCCGCCGCCGTCGCGCCGGTGCTGCGCGAGGTGCTCGCCGAGGCGGGCCTCGAAGCGTTCATCAAGACGAGCGGAAACCGCGGCATCCATGTCTTCAGCCCCATCCAGCCGGAGTGGGAGTTCCTCGATGTGCGGCATGCCGTGATCGCGGCGGGGCGCGAACTCGAACGGCGGATGCCGGACGCGGTGACGATGAACTGGTGGAAGGAGGAGCGCGGCGAGCGCATCTTCCTCGACTTCAACCAGGCCAATCGCGACCGCACGATGGCGGGGGCCTACAGTCCGCGTGCGCTGCCGGGAGCGACCGTCTCGGCGCCGCTGACGTGGGACGAGCTGGCCGATGCCGATCCCGCGGCGTTCACGGTGCGCTCGATGCCGCAGCGGCTCGCCGACGTGGGCGATCCGTGGGCGGGCATCCAGGAGAGCCCGGGGCGCATCGACACGCTGCTTCAGTGGTGGCAGCGCGACCTCGCCGACGGGCTCGGCGAGCTGCCGTTCCCGCCGGAGTTCCCCAAGATGCCGGGTGAGCCGGCGCGCGTGCAGCCGAGCCGGGCCAAGAAGACGGACTGAGCGACGCCACGTCGAGCCCGATGTCGTCCGGGCTCCTCCGGGCCCCGTGTCAGTCCAGGACGTCGCCGAGATCGTACGCCGAGACGTGTTCGAGCTGGTCGTACGTGCAGGATCGCGGTTCGCGGTCGGGCCGCCAGCGCTCGAACTGCACCGTGTGGCGGAACCGCTGCCCCTCGAGCTGGTCGTAGCGCACCTCGAGCACGAGCTCGGGACGCAGCCGCACGAACGACACGTCCTTCGAGGCCGAGAAGCGCGACCGGTCGGTCTCTCCCTTCACGGCGGAGCCGTCGTCGTCGCGCTCGACGAGCGGCGCGAGCTCGTCGATGAGCTCGAGGCGGCGCGCGTTGCTCCACGCGGCGACGCCGCCGACCGACACGAGCGTTCCGGCGTCCGTATACAGCCCGACCAGGAGCGAGCCGACGCCGCTGCCCGACTTGTGCACGCGATAGCCCAGCGCGACGACGTCGGCGGTGCGCGAATGCTTGATCTTGAACATGGCCCGCTTGTTCGGCGCGTACGGCTGTGCGAGCGGCTTCGCCACGACGCCGTCGAGACCGGCGCCCTCGAACTCGGCGAGCCAGCGCTCGGCGACGTCGCGGTCGAGGGTCGCCCGGGTCACGTGTACGGGGTGCGGCACGTCGCCCAGCAGGCTCTCGAGCGCGACGCGCCGCAGCGCGAACGGCTCGGGCTGCAGGTCCTGATCGCCGCGCGCGAGCAGGTCGAACCCGATGAACATGGCGGGCGTTTCGGCCGCGAGCATCGTGACACGCGACTGGGCGGGGTGGATGCGCTGCGAAAGGGCTTCCCAGTCCAGCCGCTGCGCGCCCGGCGCCCCCGTCGGGACCACGATCTCGCCGTCGATGAGGCATGGCTCGGGAAGCAGCATCCGGAACGCGTCGACCAGTTCGGGGAAGTAGCGGGTGAGCGGCTTCGCGCCGCGCGAGCCGATCTCGACGTCGTGGCCGTCCCACGACACGAGGGCGCGGAAGCCGTCCCACTTCGGCTCGAAGCTCAGCCCGCCGGGCGTCTTCGCCGGGTCGGGCACGGCCGGGACGGACTTCGCGAGCATGGGCGCGGGGATGTCGTACGGCATGCCCCCATCCTGCCCGGGGCGTCTGCGGTGCGACAGCGCCCGCCGGATCAGGGGGCCGTGACCTTCCGTGCCGGGTGGACGCGGCGGAGGATCCACTTGTGTCCCTCGACGAACGCCGTGACGAGGACGAGCAGTCCCAGGCACACGAGCCACTCCGAACCGGTGAGCGCGGTCGCGCCGACGATGTTCTGCAGGAACGAGATCTCGGTCGAGGCCACGATGACGACGACGGGCCAGACGAGGAGCTTCGCGACCGCGGCGATCGGTGCGGTGAGACCGGTCTCGGGGGAGCGTCGCATGAGCACGGCGCTGATGACCGTACCCAGGCCCACCACGACGTAGGCCATCGTCATGGCATGGGACGGCTCCGTCGCGCTCGGTTCGTCGGGCCCCCACACGAGCGGCACCCACGAGGCGAGGAAGATCGCGGCGCCGTAGAGCCCCCACTCAGCGAGGGCGCCGCCGTTGGCGACCCCGAGCTTCGGGTTGCGCGGTGGACGGTCCATGATGCCGGGCGGCTGGGCGTCCGCGGCGATCGCCAGGACCGCGAACAACGTCACGAAGAAGTTCAGGAACAGCACCATGCCGGGAAAGAGCGCGACGCCGTCCGCGACGGCGAAGACGGATGCCGCGAGGAAGAGCAGCAGCAGCGACACCAGCTGCGACATCTGGAAGCGCAGGTACGACGTGATCTTGTCGTAGACGATCCGGCCGAGTTCGACCGCGCGCACGAGGGTCGCGAAGTTGTCGTCGGTGAGGACGAGCTTGGCCGCCTGCTTGGTGACCTCCGAACCCGAGCCCATCGCGACGCCGACGTCGGCCTGTTTGATCGCGGCCGCATCGTTCACCGCATCGCCGGTCATCGCGACGATCTCGCCCTGTGACTGGAGCAGCTGCACGAGGCGCAGCTTGTCCTGCGGTGTGACGCGGCCGAACACATGCAGGTCGGGCAGGTCGGTCAGAAGCTCCGCGTCGTCGAGCTTGTGCAGGTCGGCTCCGCTGATGGCCCCCGCGCCGAGCCCCAGTTCCGCGCCGATCGCGCCCGCCGTCACGGCGTGGTCGCCCGTGATCATGCGCACTTCGATGCCGGCGCGCTGCGCGATCTCGACGGCGATCTTCGAGGAGGGGCGCAGGGGATCCACGATTCCGACGATGCCGATGAGATCGAGATCCCCGACGTACGACATCGGGTCGGCGGCCACCGCCGTCTCGTCGGGCGGATCCAGGAAACGTGCGCCGATCGCGAGCGTGCGCAGACCGCTCCGGCTCATCGACTCGAGCTCCTCGGTGACCTCGGACGGGTCGATCGGGACCGTTCCGCCGTCCTCGTCGTACATCCTCGCGCAGCGGCCGACGATGATGTCGGGAGCGCCCTTGACGAATTCGACGATCCGCTCCTGCCCGTTCCACGTGAGGCGGTGGAAGGTCGCCATGAACTTGTACTCGGAGTCGAACGGCACCTCCGCGATGCGCGGGTGGTCGCGTCGGGTCGCGTCGGCGTCGACGCCGAGCTTGGCGGCGAGGACGATGAGCGCCGCCTCTGTCGGGTCGCCCACGACGGCGCCGTCGACCGACACGGTCGCGTCGTTCGGGAGCGAGAGGGCCAGCCCGAGACGCGTCGCCTCGACGGCATCGCCTGCCGCGCGCAGGAGCTTGCCGTCGAACGAGTACCCGCCGCCGGTCACCTGGTAGTGCGCGCCGCCGAACCAGACGGTGCGTACGGTCATCTCGTTGAGGGTCAGGGTGCCCGTTTTGTCCGAGCAGATGGCGCTGGTCGCACCGAGCGTCTCGACGTCGGCGAGGCTCGCGACGATCGCCTTCTCCTGGGCGAGATGCGTCGCACCCCACGACAGCAGGCTCTGCACGAAGGTGGGCAGCCCCGTCGGGATCGCCGAGATCGCGACGGCGGTGCCCAGGAACAGCAGCTCGCTGATCTCCTGACCGCGCAGGGCGCCGATCACGATGATGATCGCCACGGCCACCCACGCGACGATGCCGATGACGCGGGTCAGTCCGTCGAGTTCTCGCTGCAGCGGAGACCGTGAACTCGAGACGGTCGACAGCAGCGTCGCGATCCGCCCGACCTCGGTGCGCATCCCCGTCTCCACGACGATCATCCGCGCCGTGCCGCGCGTGACCGACGTGTTCTGGAACAGCATCGACGTGCGGTCGGCGAGCGCCGCGTCGTGCTCGTTCGCGGAGGGACCCTTCTCGATCGGGAGGGACTCGCCCGTCAGCGCGGACTCTTGCGTCTCGAGGGTCGCGGAGCGCACGATGCGCCCGTCCGCCGGTACGAGATCGCCCGCTTCGAGGTCGACGATGTCGCCGGGAACGAGCGCGGTGGCATCCACGAGTTCGATCGATCCGTCGCGCACGACGCGGGCCTGCGGACTCTGGAGCTTCGCGAGCGCGTCGACGCTGCGGCGGGCCTTGAGCTCCTGCCGCGTGCCCTGCAGCACGTTGAACGCCACGAGCAGTCCGACGATGATCGCCGTGCTGATCTGACCGATCAGCAGGGACACGACGGCGACGGCGATGAGCATGAGGGTCATGAGCTCGACGAGCTGCGTGAGGGCGATCTTGATCGCGCTGGGCGGCGGGGCGCTCACGAGCGCGTTGGGTCCGGTCGCCGCGAGTCGCTGCGCAGCGGTCGCCGAACCGAGCCCCGTCACGACGTCGGTGTCGAGCTCGGACGCCACGGCATCCGGCGCGAGCGACCACCACGCGGTCGGTGCCTCCACCGATGTCGTCTTCGGTGCGCTCACGAACGACCCCCGTCCCGCGCAGCGTGACCCCTGCGTCATGCACAGAATATTGGTTCGTGCCGCTCGCCGATACGGGCGCAGATGTCAGTCGTCGAGCTGCTCCCGGAGCCGGCGGGCGACCTCGACGGTCGGCATGGAGCGCGGGAACACCGCCACGACCACATCGTCGTCGGCGGGACCCTGCCCGTCGCGCTCGGGGAGGACTCCGAAGCGACGCATCGCACCGTCCAGCGCGCGCCGCAGCACCGAGACGGGCACGCGCTTGGGGCCGCGCAGCAGCTGGCGCAGCACATGATTGTGCACGGCTGTCACGAGCGCCGAGAAGCCGACCGCGTCGAGCGGGTCGAGCCCCGGAAGCGCCTCGCGGAGATACTCGTCGAAGAGCCGCTCATAACGGAAGACCGTGACGATCTCGCGGTCGCGCAGAGCCGGCACTCCGCGGACGATCGCGTATCGGCGCCGCGCGAGCTCGGGATCGGCGGCGAAATGGGTGAAGACGCGGACGGATGCCTCGCACACCGCCCGCCAGGGGTTCGCGTGGGGCCGCGCGAGGTCGTGGCGCAACTCGTCGAGCAGCAGCTCGTGATCGGCGAAGACGACATCGTCCTTGCCCCCGAACTGACGGAAGAAGGTGGACCGGGAGACGCCCGCGGCCTTGGCGATCTGCTCGACGGATGTCTGGTCGAAACCCTGCTCGGCGAACAGTTCGAGGGCCGCCGCGACGACGGCGGCGCGGGAAGCGGCGGGGGTGGTGGCGGTGTCGGACATCTCGCAGCGAGCCTAACCCTCTCGGTGCCACGGGCCCCCGTGTCAAGCCCGTCGACCCGGCGGGCACCGTGGCGTTCACTGAAGTGATGACCACCCTGTGGAAACACGACCGGGCGGAGCCGACGGGCACCGCGTTCGAATCGGGTGCGCGCCGCGACGTCGTCGTGGTCGGCGCCGGCATCACCGGCCTCAGCACGGCGCTTCTGCTCGCACGCGACGGGCTCGACGTCGCGGTCGTCGAGTCGGGCGGCGTGGGGGAGCTCACGACGGGCGGGAACACGGGCAAGCTGTCGCTCCTGCAGGGCAGCGTCCTGTCGACGCTGCGGCGGCATCACCCTGCGTCGCTCGCGCGCGCGTACGTCGATGCCAACCGCGCGGGCGCCGAGTGGATCACCGCCTTCGCCACCGAGGCGGGGGTGCCGTTCTCGCGGCGCACCGCCTATTCGTACGCGCAGACGCAGGAGGGCGTGGAGACGGTCGCCGCCGAGGCGGCAGCTGCCTCCGAAGCCGGGCTCGCCGTTCACCGGATCGCGGCGGACGCGGTCGAATGGGGGTTCCCGATCGTCGACGCCGTCGCCCTCGAGGGCCAGGTGGCGATCGATCCGCAGGCGCTCACCGTCGCGCTCGCCGAGGCGTTCGTCGCCGCGGGCGGAGCACTGCACCTGGGCACCCGCGTCCGGCACGCGCACGTCGTGCCGGAGGCCGTCGTCGAGACCGACGCGGGCGCGATGCGGGCCGGTCACGTCGTGCTCGCGACGGGCACGCCGATCGTGGATCGCGGACTCTACTTCGCGAAGACCCACGGCCTCCGCTCGTACTGCGTCGCGTTCGAGGTCGACGGCGACGTGCCCGACGGACTGTTCCTGTCGGTCGACGGTCCGACGCGATCGCTGCGGTCCGTGACGGTGGATGACGGACCTGCCGGACGCGCGCAGCTCGTCGTCGGAGGGAACGGCCATCCCGTGGGGCGCGGGGGCGCCGAACAGGAGCGGATCGACGATCTCATCGACTGGACGCAGCGGCATTTCCCCGGTGCGCGCCCGGTCGACGCGTGGTCTGCGCAGGACTACGAGTCGCACAACCTCGTCCCCTTCGTCGGCGCGATGCCGCGCAGTCTCGGGCGCATCCGCTTCGCGACGGGGTACGCCAAGTGGGGGCTCACGAACGCTCCCGCCGCGGCGCTGCGGCTCGCCGCCGAAGTGCGACGGACACCGTGGCGCGAGCGCCCCGACTGGATGAACACGATCGCGCGGCGGATCACGGTGCCCGCCGACCTCGCCCGCGGCGGCGTCGAGACGGTGAAGGTCGGATGGGAGGCGGCATCCGGCTGGATCGACGCGCAGCGCACCGCGGTGCCCGTCCCGCGTCCCGCGGAGGGCGAGGGCGTCGTCGCGCACCGCGGCGGGAAGCCGATCGGCGTCTCGACGGTGGACGGCGTCACACGTGCCGTGAGCGCCGTGTGCACGCATCTCGGCGGAGTCGTGTCGTGGAACGAAGCCGAATGCACGTGGGACTGCCCGCTGCACGCCTCGCGCTTCGGACCCGACGGCACGCGGCTCGAGGGCCCCGCGGTGCGCGACCTCGAACACCTGCCGCGGGTCCCGTCCGAACCGGCGGGGTCCGAGGCCGCGGCCGCGCAGTAGTACGCTGGGTCGGTCGATCTCTCTCGACGTCGAGGCGCTTTTCCAGCGCGCCCCTCCCCATTCGCCACCTGCGAAGGAATGCACTGTGGATCTATACGAGTACCAGGCACGAGACCTTTTCGAGAAGTACGAGGTGCCGGTGCTCGCCGGCATCGTCGCGGACACTCCGGAGGAGGTGCGCGCAGCGGCCGAGAAGATCGGCGGCGTCGTCGTCGTGAAGGCGCAGGTCAAGACCGGGGGCCGCGGCAAGGCCGGCGGCGTCAAGGTCGCCAAGAACCCCGATGAGGCGTTCGAGGCCGCGCAGGCGATCCTGGGCCTGGACATCAAGGGCCACGTCGTCAAGCGCGTCATGGTCGCCGAGGGTGCGCGCATCGACAAGGAGTACTACTTCTCGGTGCTGCTCGACCGGGCGAACCGCTCGTACCTGTCGCTCGCGAGCGTCGAGGGCGGCATGGAGATCGAAGAGCTCGCTGTCGAGCGCCCCGAAGCGCTCGCGCGCATCGCGGTCGACCCGCAGCAGGGCATCGACAAGCAGAAGGCCGTCGAGATCGCCGAGGCGGCGGGTTTCGCCCCCGAGCTCGTCGACAAGGTCAGCGACGTCTTCGTCAAGCTCTACAACGTCTACACGGGTGAGGACGCGACACTCGTCGAGGTCAACCCGCTGATCCTCTCCGAAGAGGGCGACATCATCGCGCTCGACGGCAAGGTCTCGCTCGACGAGAACGCCGAGTTCCGTCACCCCGGTCACGCGCTCCTCGAAGACAAGGATGCCGCGGACCCGCTCGAGGCCAAGGCGAAGGAGAACGACCTCAACTACGTCAAGCTCGACGGCGCCGTGGGCGTCATCGGCAACGGCGCGGGCCTGGTCATGTCGACGCTCGACGTCGTCGCGTACGCCGGTGAGAACCACGGCGGCGTGAAGCCGGCGAACTTCCTCGACATCGGCGGCGGCGCCTCGGCCGAGGTCATGGCCGCGGGCCTGGACGTCATCCTCGGCGACCCGCAGGTCAAGTCCGTCTTCGTCAACGTCTTCGGCGGCATCACGGCGTGCGACGCCGTCGCCAAGGGCATCGTCGGTGCCCTCGCCGAGCTCGGCGCGAGCGCCTCGAAGCCGCTCGTCGTGCGCCTGGACGGCAACAAGGTCGACGAGGGACGCGCGATCCTCCGCGACGCGAACCACCCCCTCGTGACCCTCGCCGAAACCATGGACGAAGGCGCCGACAAGGCCGCCGAGCTCGCGAACGCGTAACCCCTTCGACGAGCTCAGGAACCAAAGGAACTACTATGTCGATCTTTCTGAACAAGGACTCCAAGGTCATCGTCCAGGGCATCACGGGCGGCGAGGGCACGAAGCACACCGCCCTCATGCTCAAGGCCGGCACGCAGGTCGTCGGTGGCGTCAACGCCCGTAAGGCCGGCACGACGGTGCTGCACAAGGCGAAGGACGGCTCCGACGTCGAGCTGCCCGTCTTCGGCTCCGTCGCCGAGGCGATCGAGAAGACCGGCGCCGACGTGTCGATCGCGTTCGTGCCGCCCGCCTTCACGAAGGACGCGATGGTCGAGGCCATCGATGCCGAGATCCCGCTCCTCGTCGTGATCACCGAGGGCGTGCCCGTCGGCGACACCGCCGAAGCGTGGGCGTACGCGCAGTCCAAGGGCAACACGACGCGCATCATCGGCCCGAACTGTCCCGGCATCATCACGCCCGACGAATCGCTCGTCGGCATCACGCCGGCCAACATCACGGGCAAGGGCCCGATCGGCCTCGTGTCGAAGTCGGGCACCCTGACCTACCAGATGATGTACGAGCTGCGCGAGATCGGCTTCTCGACGGCCATCGGCATCGGCGGCGACCCGATCATCGGCACGACGCACATCGATGCGCTCGAGGCCTTCGAGGCCGACCCCGAGACGAAGGCGATCGTCATGATCGGCGAGATCGGCGGCGACGCCGAAGAGCGCGCGGCCGACTTCATCAAGGCCAACGTCACCAAGCCCGTCGTCGGCTACGTCGCGGGATTCACGGCACCCGAGGGCAAGACGATGGGCCACGCCGGTGCGATCGTCTCGGGCTCGGCGGGCACGGCACAGGCCAAGAAGGAAGCGCTCGAGGCCGCCGGCGTCAAGGTCGGCAAGACGCCGTCCGAAGCCGCCGCACTCATGCGCGACATCATCAATTCGCTGTAAGCGTCTGAACGAAAGCGGATGCCGGGACTCTGAGTCCCGGCATCTGCTTTTTCGTTCGCCTTTTCGAGGTTCGGATGTATTCCAGGACAGGAATCGGACTCTGGGTCTTGTGGAGGGTCATCCCCGACCCCTACAGTTCGAATCGGACTGCGAGTGGGTGATCGACGCTCGCATGGGGGACGGGGATCTCAGCAGGACGATTGGGCAGAAAGGGCCCCATGAGTCAGAGACCCCCTTTCACAGGGGAACGCAGGGGACGCCGCGCGCGCGTGGCGTCGGTCGGTGTGTCGGCGTGGCGCACGGCCCTCGTCGGCGCGCTCTGCGTCGGTCTCGCGTTCGGCCAGGTGGCCGGGGCCTCGCTCGTCGCCGCTGTCGAAACGCCCGTCGCCGAGACGCCTCGTTCGACCTGGACGCCCCCGCTTCCGCTCATCGAGCGGCAGGCCGAACCGGCGTCGGAACCCGTCGTCGTCGACGTGCCCGCGCCGGAAGAGCCCGCCCCGATACCTGCTCCCGCGCCGCGTTCCGGCGCTCGCACGCTGGTCTACGTCGATGTCGTGCCAATCGCCCCCGCCCCCGCCCCCGCCCCTCCCGTCTCGCCGTTCGGCCCCAACTGCCGACAGGTCTCGACGGGATCTCCGACGGGCGCAGGCACCTCCGAATCGTCGACGAGCACGAGCAGCACGAGCCTCACCTGCGGTCCCGGGACGGTCGGGCCCGGCACGATCGGATCGGCCCCGACGCCGCCGCCGCTGCCGGAGATCCCGGGCCTTCCGACACCGCCGACGCCGCCCGAGCCGCCGACCCCGCCCGTGCCGCCGATCCCGACGCCCGACCCCGTGCCGACACCGGATCCGGTGCCGACGCCCGACCCGGCCCCGACCCCCGACCCCACCCCGACCGATGACGTCGAGGGCGCGCCCGCCATGCTGTCGGTGCGCTCGCTCGAGGTCGTCGACGGCGAGATCGTGATCGGCGATGCCGAGGTCGCGGAGCACGACACCGAGACGGCGACGATCCCGGGCGACGCCGAGACGACGGACGCCGCCGAGACGACGGACGCCGCCGCGGACATGAACACGACGGATGCTGCGTCCGAGACGGACGCGACGGATGCTGCGTCCCAGGCCGTCGCGACGGACACGACGGACGCGACGCACAGCGAGACCGGTGAGGTCGACGCCGATGCCGGGACGGGCGCCGCGGATGCCGCATCCACCGACGCGACCGAGACCGACGCGACGCACACCGACGTCACGGCCGCGCAGGCCGCGGACCCCGTCGTCGACTTCACGCTCAACGACGCGACCGACGGCGACACGATCGAGGTCGCACCCGACGCCGACAACCTCGGGTACATCCTCGTGCGCAGCCTCACGAACGCGTTCGCGGCGCAGTCGGTCCTGCCGACCGGATCGTTCACGGTCACGACGACCGGCGCCGGCGCCGTCATCCGGATCACGGGCGTCATCGTCTTCCACGGCGTGACGTTCCGCTTCGAGGCGACGCGCATCGTGCTCGACGGCGCGACGCTCGACGCGGGAACCGCCGACGTGACCCTCGCGGCGATCGCCGCCTCGGCCGATGCGACGGCCGCGATCGCCGAGGTGCTGCTCACCGACGCGATCGTCCGCGGCGGAACCGTCACCGCGTCCGCGACGGCGACGAGCACGGTCGACGCGACGGCGACCGACGGCATCGCGCTCGGCTCGAGCGCAGCAGCGGCGACCGTCCGCCTCGACGGCGCATCGCGCATCGAGGCCGCGGTCGACGTCGTGCTCGCGAGCACGTCGACCGTCGCCCTCACGACGACCTCGACCGGCACGGGCGACGGCAGCGACAGCGACGCCGCTCTCGCCGTCGCGACGATCGACAACGCGGCCACGACGCACGTCGGCGGCACCTCGTCGATCCTCGCGGGCGGCGCGGCGCGTCTCACCGCGACGACCGTGACGACGGCGGCGACGACGGCGGATGCCACGGGCGCGAGCGCCGGTGCCGCCATCGCGACGACCCGCGCGACGATCCGTACGTCGGCGACGATCGACTCCACCGCCGCGCAGGGCGTCGTCACGGGCGGCATCCTCACCGTCGCGGCGGACGCGACGCACACGCTCACGACCGCCGCGCTCGCGAGCCCCGGCGGCGCGACGGCCAACGGCACGTCGCCGAGCGACGCGACCGCGACCGCGACGCAGCCCGACGGATACGCATCGGCGCCGGGCGGCACGATCGGCGTCGCGGGAGCACTCGCCTTCACCGAGCTCGACGCGCAGGCGACCGCCGTGCTCGGCGGTGCGGCACCGCTCGCCGTGACCGCCCCCGGTGGCGTCACCGTCTCGGCGACCGCGTCGGGGTCGGCGACGAGCGACGCGGACGCGTCCGCCGTCGCCTCGTCGGCGACGGGCGTCGGCGTCGCCGTCTCGATCACGGTCGCCCACACCCGCACCCGCGCGCACATCGGCAATACCGCGATCGTCGCGCCGACCGTCACGGTCAGCGCCGTCGCCGCGCCTCGCACGGCCGCCGAAGCGAACGAGTATCGCGCGCAGTCGACGTCGGGCGCCGGCGGCGCCTCGTCGGTCGGGGCGGCCGGGGCTCTTGCGATCACGGTCGCGACGTTCCACACGCGCGCTGCGATCGAGCCCGGCGTCACCGTCTCCGCTCCCGGGACGAATCTCATCTTCACGGCACGCGCCGACAACGCCACGGTCGCGCAGGCCCTGCCGGGTGCGCAGGCCGGAGCGACCACCGGAATCGGCGCGAGCATCGCGCTGACCGTCGTGAACGACACGGCGATCGCCGAGGTCGCCGACGGTTCCGTCCTGACCGGTGCGCGCGACCTGACTCTCGTGGCCGAGACGACAGCACCCGCACTCGCCGAAGCGCGCGGCGGTGTCGCATCGGATGCCGCGATCTCGACGGTGCTCGCCGTCACGATCTCGAACGTCTGGACGCGGGCACGTCTCGGAGCGGGCGCGCCTCTCGTGCTGACCGGTGCCTATTCGTCGAGCGCGACCCAGATGGCACCCGTCACGACGACCGCCGCCGGTGATGTGTCCGCCGAGGGCGGCGCCGCCGTCTCCGCCGTCATCGCCCTCACGTTCGCCGACCACGTCGTGCGCTCCGAGCTCGCTCGCGATCTCACCGCTGCCGTCGCGATCACGCTCCGCGCCACCGGGATGGCGTCGTCGACCACGACGGCATCCGCTTCGGCGACCGGCGCACCCGGCGAGGGAGCGCCCTCCGCGCAGACGCCCGCGGCCGCAGCCGGCGACGCGCGCGGCTGGGCCGACCAGGCGGCACCGGCAGAGGGAGCCGCGGTCGGCGGCACGGGCGGCAGCGGGTCGACGCCGATCCCGACACCGAGCACGCCGCAGGGCGATGTCACCGTGACGGCCGCCTTCGCCCTCACGATCCACCAGCTCACCGCCGACACGTCGGTCTCGGGCGTCGCGCTCATCGCGCCGACCGTGCGCTTCGAGTCGCTCGGCAACCTCTCGGTCACGACGACCGCGACCGGGGCTCCGTCCACGCGCGGCCCCCCGAGCGGCACAACGATCGCCGCGGCCGTTGCGATCACCCTGGCGGACGTCACCGTCCGCGCCGAGGCCGGCCCCTCCACACGCATCACCGCAGACTCGTTCCAGCTCATCGCGGGCATCGCCCCGCAGAACGCGGCAGGCATCCCCGACGCCTCGCACCGCTTCACCACGACAGCCACCGGCGGACAGGGATCCGGAGGCGACCTCGGGGTCGCCGGATCCGTCGCCATCTCGGTCGTCGTCCTCCGCGCGACAGCGGGACTCGCCCCCGGCACCATCGTCGTGCTGGGCGGCGGCGCCCTGTCGATCTCGGCGACGTCGACGTCGCAGACCACGACGCGCGCACTCCTCTCCGACGCGGGAGCCGGCGCGCCGACGACCGGCATCGGCGCGGCGTTCGCCCTCACGAGCGTCGACCACGTGACGATCGCGTCGATCGGCGCCGGCGCGACCGTGACGGGCGCGACCGACATCGCGATCACCGCGGCGGGGGCGGATGCTGCCACCGCCGTCGCGCAGGGCTCGGCGCGCGGCGGGGACACCGCGATCGCGCCGTTCGCCGCCGTCACGCTCTCGACCGTCACGACGCGCGCCGCGATCGGCACGGGTGCGACGCTCGTGCTGTCGGGCAGCCTGTCACTGACGTCGGGGCAGCGCGCGATCGCGTCGAGCGAAGCCCGAGCCGCGACCGGCAGCGACACGGGCACCGCGGTCGGAGCAGGGATCGCCCTCACCCTCACGACGCACACGGTGCGCGCCGAGCTCGGACGCAGCGCGACCGTCGCCGGCACCGTATCGCTCAGCACGGGGTCCGTCTCGCGCTCCACGGCGACCGCCGCCGCGTCGGCCGGCGGGGCTCCCGACAACCCCGCCGATTCGGGCGACCCCGCCAACCCCGGGGGTGGCGCGGGCCCCGGCGTCGACGAGACGATCGCCCAGACACGTGACCACGCGACCGCGGTGTCGACCGCGGCGGGCGGATCCGCCGGCTCGTCGGCTGCGGCACCGAGCGCGTCGACGTCGCAGGGTCAGATCAACGCCGCCGCCGCGATCGCCCTCACGATCGTGACCGTCGACGTGCAGGCGCTCCTCCTCGACGGCGTCGTCGTCTCGGCGGGAACGTCCGTCTCACTGAACTCCGGCGAGAACACCGCCGCGACCGCGACCGCCGACGGATCCGCATCGCAGGGCACGGACGCGACGATCGGTGCGGCCGTCGCGATCACACTCGCGACGGTCACCCACCGTGCGCGCATCGACACGGGCGCTGTCGTCACGGCGCCCGCTGTCGTCCTCGTCGCGCGCACGATCGCAGACGGCGCCGACACGAGCTCATCGATCGGCGCGCACGCGACCTCCGGTGCGGGCGGCGGTGCCGTTTCGGTCGCCGGCAGCTTCGCGCTCACGATCGTCGACGTCGAGACGGCGGCGACGCTCGCGGGCTCCGCCGGCGGCGGCACGCTCGTGATCGGGTCGGGTGCGACGGTCACGACATCGACGACCGCTCTTCCCGCCGGCGAGGGCGTGACGGATGCCGGTGACCTCGGCCTCGGCGCGTCGGTTGCGCTGTCGCTCGTCACGGTCCGCGTTCTCGCCGAGGTCGCCGACGGCGCGACGCTGCCAGACGCGACCCAGGTCACGATCACGGCCGACACGACCGTGACGACGACGGTCGAGGCTCGCATGGGCGCATCGGGCGGAGGCGTCGCGATCACGCCCGTCGTCGCGCTCGCCCTCTCGACCGTGTCGACCCGCGCGCGCGTCGGATCGGGCGCCGCCTCGACACTCGTCGGCGCCCTGCAGATCGCGGCGCGACAGACCGCGTCCGCCTCGACGACGGCCGGTGCCGTCGTCGTCGGTGCGGGCGATGCCGGTGTCGGCATCGCCGTCGCGCTCACGATCGCCGACCACACGACGCGTGCCGCGCTCGCCCGCAGCGTCACCTCCACGGGCGTCCACCTCGCGGCGCACGATACGTCGGACGCGACGGCCACCTCGACCGCCTCCGCATCCGGTGCCCCCGAGAACGCCCCCGGCGCCGATCCCGCAGCCCCCGGCGGTGGTGCCGGCTCGGGTGTCGACGCCGCGGTCGCCGCCGAGCGCGGTCACGCCGACGACGTCTCGACGGCGCACGGCGGCGCGGGAACGGGCTCCGCCGCGACGCCGGCCGCCGAGACATCACAGGGCGGGGTCAACGCGGCAGCAGCCGTCGCGGTCGTGCTCGCGACGATCCGATCGTCGATCGATCTCGCGCCCGGCATCGCGATCGTCTCGACGGGTGTCGTGCACCTCGACAGTGCGGCGGACACCGATGTCGTCGCGCGCGCCGACGGCTCGGCCTCACAGGGCCCCGACGCCACGATCGGCGCCGCCGTCGCCCTCGTCCTCGCCGACGTCGTGAACACCGCGACCGTTCCCGCGCTCGTCAGCATCACGGCACCCGGGCTCGAGCTCACGGCGCGCACCGTCACCGGATCCGACGACGGCGTCTCGCGCATCGACGCGCACTCCGTCGCGGGCGCCGGCGGCGGCAACGTCTCGGTCGCCGGGTCGGTCGCGATCGTCATCGCGACGCTCGAGACGACGGCCGCGCTCGCCGGAACGGCATCGCTCACCGGCGCGCTCGCCGTCGCGGCATCCACCGCTCACGTCATCACGGTGTCGGCTCTTCCTTCGGGTGCGGGCGTGACGGATGCCGGTGACCTCGGCATCGGAGCATCCTTCGCGCTCGCTCTCGTCACCGCCTCGACCGCGGCCGCCCTCGACGGCGCCGTCACGGGCGCGACGGGACTGTCGCTCACGGCGGTCGGTGCATCGACCGTGACCGCCGACGCGCGCATGGGGGCCTCGGGAGGCGGCGTCGCGATCGCGCCCGCCGTCGCGGTCGTCATGCAGACGACGGATGTCGCCGCGACGATCGGTGCGGGCAGCGCCCTCTCGGTCGACGGCGGGGCGACCGTGCTCGCCGACCAGCAGGCGACGGCCACCGCGACCGCCGGCGCGCTCGTCGTCGGCGCCGGTGACGCGGGCATCGGCGTCGCCCTCGCCCTCACGATCGCGAACGTGCTCACGACGGCGGGCCTCGGCCGTTCGCTCACCGCCGCGTCGCTCACGCTCGAGGCGCGGACGCTGGCGAACAGCACGTCGACCTCGACGGCGTCGACGTCAGGGGCTCCCGAGAACCCGGGTTCCGGTGGCGGCGTCGACGCCGCGATCGGTGCCGAGCGCGACCACGCCGATCAGACCGCCGCGGCGCACGGCGCCGCCGGATCGGGCACCGCAGCGACCCCGAGCGCGACGTCGTCGCAGGGCGGAGTCAACGCGGCCGCCGCGGTCGCCGTGACCATGACCGACATCGCGACGCGGGCATCGATCCTGCCCGGTGCCGCGGTCGTGGCATCCGGAATCGTTACGGTGTTGGCCCGCTCGGACGCCGACTCGTCGTCGCGCGCCGACGGCTCGGCATCGCAGGGCGCGGACGCCACGATCGGCGCCGCTGTCGCCCTGGCCCTCGCGACAGGAGCGACCGACGCCGAACTCGCGGCGGGCGCCACGGTGCGCGCCGCGTCGCTCACCGTCCGCGCCGACCAGACCGTGCCCACAGGAGACGGCGTCTCGACGGCCGAGGCGCGCTCCGTCGCCGGTGCCGGTGGCGGCTCCGTGTCGGTCGCGGGCTCGTTCGCGCTGGCGATCGTCGGCCACGCCGTGCGCGCGACGATCGCCGGCACCGTCACGGGCGGAGACGTCGCCCTCGTCGCCCTGTCGTCGATCCGCACGACGGTCGCCGCGCTTCCCGCGGGCATCGGCGTGACCGACGCGGGCGACCTCGGCTTCGGCGCGTCCGTCGCGCTCGCCCTCGTGACGGCGATGACGTCGGCAGAGATCGCGAACGGCGCGATGCTGACCGGCGTCGACGGACTGACCCTCACCGCCGACGGCACGAGCGCGGCAGCCAGCGAAGCGCGCATGGGCGCGAGCGGCGGCGGGGTGGCCCTGTCGCCCGCTGTCGCGGTGACCCTCTCGGATGTCTCCACGACGGCCCGCATCGGCGCGGGCGCGGCGACGACCCTCGCCGGTTCGCTCACCGTGACCGCAGCCCAGCGTGTGACGGCGACGGCCACCGCGTCGTCGCAGACCCTCGCCGCGACCGACGCGGGCCTCGGGCTCGGCGTCGCCCTCGTTCTCGCGACGCACGTGTCCACGGCGGTGCTCGGTCGCAGTCTGACGACGTCGGGCGACGTGCTGCTGCAGGCGACGAACATCTCCACCGCGATCTCGACGGCATCCGCGTCGGCAGCCGGGGCACCGGGCAACGACGACGGCGGAGGCTCCGGTCCCGGCGTCGATGCCGCCGTCGAAGCCGAGCGCGCGCACGCCTCCGACACGTCGGCGGCGCACGGCGGCGCGGCCGCGACGTCGGCGGCGCCGAGCGCGACATCGTCGCAGGGCGGTGTCAACGCCGCCGCGGCGGTCGCCGTCACGATCTCGACCGTGCGCGCCGAGACCGTCATCGAAGCGGGCGTCGTGCTCGTCGCGACCGGCACCGTGCAGCTCGCGACGGGCGTCAACGCCGATGCGACGTCGGCAGCCGACGGCTCCGCATCGCAGGGAACGGACGCGACGATCGGCGCCGCCGTCGCGATCACCCTCGCCGACACCGTCAACCGCGCCGTCGTGCCGGTCGGTGCGACCGTTCGCGCGCGGGCACTCACCGCCACGGCGACCTTCGTGCTCGACGGGGCGGACGAGGTCTCCACGGTCGCCGCGACCTCCGTCGCGGGCGCGGGCGGCGGCAGCGTGTCGGTCGCCGGCTCGTTCGCGCTCGCGATCGTCGACGGCACGGCCCGCGCCGGTGTCGACGGCACCGTCGTGCTGACGGGCGGCGCCCTGACATCGACCGCCGTGTCGCGCTCGACGACGACGGTCCGCGCGCTCCCCGCGGGAGTCGGCGTGACGGATGCCGGTGACCTCGGCCTCGGTGCATCCGTCGCCCTCGCGATCGTGACGAACCGCACGACCGCCGAGATCGGGAACGGCGCCTCGGTGGCGGGTGCGGGCTCGCTCGTGCTGCACGCGACGGGACGCACCGTGACGACCGTCGAAGCCCGGATGGGCGCAGCCGGCGGCGGTGTCGCTCTGTCTCCCGCCGTCGCTGTCGCGCTGTCGACCGACACGGCGACGGCTCGTGTCGGCACGGGCGCACTGATCTCGACGACGGGCGTCATCGATCTCGACGCCGTGCTCGATTCGTCGGCGTCCTCGACGGCGTCGTCCTCGACTCTCGGCGCCGGTGACGCCGGCATCGGCATCGGTGTCGCACTCGCCATCGCGAACCACACCGCTCGCACGGAGCTCGCCCGCAGTCTCACGGCGGCCGGCGACATCACGCTCTCGACGTTCGTGCGCTCGACCGCGACCTCGACCGCATCGGCCTCTGCCGCCGGCGCGCCCGGCGACGACACGGGCGGCGCGGCCGGATCCGGTGTCGACGGCGCGATCGCGGCCGAGCGCTCGCACGCCGACGGCGTCGCGACGGCGCACGGCGGCGGTACGAGCGGTGACGCCGCGACGCCGAGCGCGTCGTCGTCGCAGGGTGGCGTCAACGCGGCCGCGGCCGTCGCCGTCACACTGTCGACCGTGCAGGCCGAGTCGGTGCTCACGGGCGGCATCGTCGTGACGAGCGCGGGCCGCGTCGCCCTGGACAGCCTTGCGAACGCCGACGCGGCGTCCGCGGCCGACGGCTCCGCATCTCAGGGGACGGACGCGACGATCGGCGCCGCCGTCGCCATCACCTTCGCCGACCTCGTCAACCGCGCCGTCGTTCCGACGGGAGCCCGCATCGCGGCGCAGCACGCGACGGTCGTCGCGGGCGTGCACGTCGTCGATGACGACAGCGCCTCGGACGTCTCGGCTCGCTCCGTCGCGGGCGCCGGCGGCGGCAACGTCTCGATCGCGGGATCGTTCGCGCTCGCCGTCGTCACCCCCACGACGCTCGCTGCCGTCGACGGCACGCTCGCCCTCACGGGCGGTGACGCGACCATCGGAGCGACAAGCGCCACAACCTCGACCGTCTCGGCTCTTCCCGCGGGGGCGGGCGTGACGGATGCCGGTGACTTCGGCTTCGGTGCATCCGTCGCTCTCAATCTCGTCACCGACCGCACGATCGCGCGCCTGACGAACGGCGGGTCGGTCACGGGTGCGCGCCACTTCACACTCACCGCCACGAGCACGGACACCGCGACGACCGAGGCCCGGATGGGTGCCGCGGGTGGCGGCGTCGCGCTCTCGCCCGCCGTCGCGGTCACGCTGTCGACGGTCGAGACCACGACCCGCATCGGCACGGGCGGGGTTCTTGCGCTGTCCGGTTCGCTGACGGCGTCGGCGACGCAGAAGGCATCGGCGTCGTCGATCGCGTCGGCTGCTGTCACGGGTGCCGGCGACGCGGGCGTCGGTGTCGGTCTCGGACTGACGATCGCCGGTCACACGGTCGCGTCGCGGCTGGCCCGATCGGTGACGGCCGGTGTCGATGTGAGCCTGCGCGCGAGCGGTGTCTCGTCGTCGGCGTCGACGGCGTCGGCCTCCGCGGCCGGCGCTCCCGAGAACTCGGGTGGCGGGGCCGGCGGCACGGGCGTGGACCAGGCCATCGAAGCGGAGCGCGGTCACGCGTCGTCGACGTCGAGCGCGAACGGCGGCGCGGGTGCGGCCGGCGGTGCCGCCCCTGCGGCGGAGTCGTCGCAGGGCGGCGTCAATGCGGCGGCCGCCGTCGCAGTGACGCTCGCGACCGTCACAGCGGAGACCGCGATCTCGCCGGGCGTCACCATCACGGCCGGCGGCACGGTGACCCTCGCGACGAGCGCGAACACCGACGCCGAAGCCGGCGCTGATGGATCCGCGTCGCAGGGTACCGACGCGACGATCGGCGCGGCGGTCGCGATCACCCTCGCGAACGTTCAGAACCGTGCCTCGGTCCCCGCCGGCGTGACGGTCCGTGCCCAGAACCTGATCGTGTCCTCGACCACGACGACGGATGCCGCCGATACGACATCGACGTTCTCGGCGCAGTCCGTCGCCGGTGCCGGCGGCGGAAGCGTCTCGATCGCCGGGTCGTTCGCCCTGGCCGTCGTCAATCACACGACGCGGGCGGGTGTCGACGGCACCGTCGTCCTCACGGGCGGCGATGCGACGATCACGGCGGCAAGCGCCATCGCCAGCACCGTGCGAGCTCTGCCCGCCGGAGCGGGGGTGACGGATGCCGGTGACTTCGGCTTCGGTGCATCCGTTGCTCTCAACCTCATCACCGACCGCACTCTCGCCGAGATCGGCGACGGCGCGAGTCTTGGCGGCGCTCGTCACGCGACGCTCACCGCGACCGCGACGGACACCGCTGTGACGGAAGCCCGGATGGGTGCCGCGGGTGGCGGCGTCGCGCTCTCGCCCGCCGTCGCGGTGACACTCTCGACCGTTGAGACGACGACCCGTGTCGGCACGGGCGGTGTGCTCGCTCTGACCGGTTCGCTGTCGGCCTCGGCGATGCAGAAGGCGTCGGCGTCGTCGATCGCGTCGGCTGCTGTCACGGGTGCCGGCGACGCGGGCATCGGCATCGGTCTCGGCCTGACGATCGCCGGTCACACGGTCGCTTCGCGACTGGGCCGGTCGGTGACCGCGGGCGTCGATGTCGCTCTGCGCGCGAGCGGTGTCTCGTCATCGTCCTCGACGGCGTCGGCCTCCGCGGCGGGCGCTCCCGGAGACTCGAGCGGCGGAGGATCGGGCACCGGCGTCGATCAGGCCATCGAGTCCGAGCGCGGCTTCGCGTCGTCGACGTCGAGTGCGAACGGCGGCGCGGGTGCGGCCGGCGGTGCCGCCCCCGCGGCGGAGTCGTCGCAGGGCGGCGTCAATGCGGCGGCCGCCGTCGCGGTGACGCTCGCGACCGTCACCGCGGAGACCGCGATCTCGTCGGGCGTCACCATCACGGCGGGCGGCACGGTGACCCTCGCAACGGGCGCGAACACCGACGCCGAAGCCGGCGCTGATGGATCCGCGTCGCAGGGTGCCGACGCGACGATCGGCGCGGCGGTCGCGATCACCCTCGCGAACGTGAACAACCGGGCTTCGGTCCCGGCCGGCGTGACGGTCCGTGCCCAGAACCTGATCGTGTCGACGACGACGACGGATGCCGCGGATACGACGTCGACGTTCTCGGCGCGGTCCGTCGCGGGTGCCGGTGGCGGCAGCGTCTCGGTCGCCGGGTCGTTCGCCCTCGCCGTCGTGAACCACACGACGCGGGCAGCGATCGATGGGGGTGTCGTCCTCACGGGCGGCGATGCGACGCTGACGACGGCGAGCTCGGTATCGACGACGGTCTCGGCGCTCCCCGCGGGCGCGGGCGTGACGGATGCCGGTGACTTCGGCTTCGGCGCATCCGTCGCCCTCGCCATCATCACCGACCGCACGCTGAGCGAGATCGCCGACGGCTCGACCCTGACCGGCGCCCGCCACGTGACCCTGACGGCGACGGCGACGGACACCGCCGTGACCGAGGCCCGCATGGGTGCTGCGGGCGGCGACGTCTCCCTCGCTCCCGCCGTCGCGATCACGCTGTCGAACGTCACGACGACGACGCGCATCGGAACCGGAACGCTCAACGTGACCGGCTCGCTCTCGGCGACAGCGGCGCAGAAGGCGACCGCGTCGACCACGGCATCGTCATCGACCGAGGATGCCGCGACCGCCGCCGTCGGAGTGAGCCTTGCGCTTACGATCGCCAATCACACCGTGACATCCGTTCTCGCCCGATCCGTCACGGCGGGCGTCGATGTCGTGCTCGGTGCATCGAGCATCTCGTCGACGACGTCGAACGCCGTCGCGTCGGCGGCAGGAGCCCCCGAGAACGACGCCGACTCGGGCGACGCCGAGAACCCGGGCGGCGGCGCCGGTACGGGCGTCAATGACCTCGCGGCGGGGGAGCGCGCGCACGCCGACGGCGTCGCGGGGGCGAACGGCGGACAGACCTCGGGCGACCAGGCGGCCCCGACGGCGGAGTCCAGCGACGGCTCGGTCAACGTCGCCGCGGCCATCGCGATCACCCTCGCCACTGTGCGCGCGCAGACCATCGTCGAGTCGACGAGCATCACGGCGGGCGGCAGCGTGCGCTTCGCCTCGAGCGCCAACACCGACGCCGCGTCGTCGGCAGACGGATCGGCCGCCGGCGACGGCGATGCGACGATCGGCGCCGCTGTCGCTCTGACCCTCGCGAACGTGCGCAACAGCGCCGAGGTGCCCGCACACCTCACGGTGCGCGCGCAGAACCTCGCGGTGAGGGCGACGGTCACGGCGGACGGCGCCGACACGACCGCGACGATGGGTGCGGCAGCGGTCTCGGGCGCGGGTGGCGGCAAGATCTCGGTCGCGGGCTCGTTCGCCCTCGCCGTCGTCAACCACACGACCCGCGCGGGCATCGACGGCACCGTCGTGCTGACGGGCGGCGACGCGACCCTCACCGCCGCGAGCCGGGTGGCCACGACCGTGACCGCCCTGCCGCACGGAGCCGGCGTCGTCTCGACGGGAGACGCGGGCGTCGGCGCCTCGGTGGCCCTCAACCTGATCACCGACAGCACGACGGCCGACATCGCCGACGGCGTCAGCCTCACGGGTGCGCGCCACGTGACCCTCACCGCGACGGCACACGACACGGCGGTCACCGAGGCCCGCATGGGCGCCGCGGGCGGATCCGTCGCGATCGCCCCCGCCGTCGCGGTCACCCTGTCCAATGTCACGACGACGACGCGCATCGGCACGGGCGTGCTCGTGATCACGGGCACCCTCGAGATGGCGGCGATCGAGAAGGCGACCGCCGCCACGACGGCGTCCTCTGCCGTGCTCGATGCGACGGATGCCGCGATCGGTGTCGCGCTCGCCCTCACGATCGCCAACCACGGCGCTCTCACGACGCTCGCCCGCAACGTCACGGCCGGCGTCTCGGTGACGCTGCGCGCGTCGAGCATCTCGGCATCGAGCGGCCTCGCGACGGCTTCCGCCGCCGGTGCCCCCGCGAACGAGGACTCCGGCGACCCCGAGAACCCCGGCGGCGCCGCGGGAACGGGCGTCGACCAACTCGCGCAGCGCGAGCGCACCCACGCCGACGGGGTCGCGACCGCCAACGGTGGTGCGGACTCCGGCACACAGGCCACACCGAGCGCCGAGACGAGCGACGGCCCCGTGAGCGTCGCCGCCGCGGTCGGCATCGTCGTCGTGAACGTGCGCGCCGAGACGGTCATCGATCCCGTCGTCACCCGCATCACCGCGGGAGGAACGGTGACGTTCGCCTCGAGCGTCAACACCGACGCGCGCTCGGGCGGCGACGGTTCCGCTGCGGGCGACGGCGATGCGACGATCGGCGCCGGTGTCGCCCTGACCCTCGCGACGACCGTCAACCGTGCGACGGTGCCCGCGACCCTCACGATCACGGCACGCGACGTCACGCTGTCGGCGACCATGACCGCCGATGCGGGCGACGTCACCTCGACCTTCGGTGCGGCCGCATCCGCGGGGGCCGCGGGCGGCAACGTGTCGGTCGCGGGCTCGGTCGCGATCGCGATCGTGACGACCCGCACGACGGCGGCCACGCACGGCACGCTCGTGCTGACCGGCGGCGATGTGAGCCTCACGGCGCAGAGCGCCGTCGCGGGCAGCACGACGGCCCTTCCGACGGGCGAGGGCACGACCGGGGCGGGCGACGCCGGCATCGGCGCGGCGTTCGCCCTCACCCTCGACACGCACGAGACGACGGCGCTCATCGACGACCTGGTCTCGGTGACGGGCGCCCGCGACGTGTCGCTCACGGCCGATGCGCGCGATGCGACGACGACGGAAGCCCGCATGGGCGCGGCAGGCGGCGGCGTCGCCGTCGCCCCCGCCGTCGCGATCGTGCTCTCGAACATCACGACGCGTGCGCGCATCGGCACGGGAACCCTGTCCGCCACGCGCGATGTGCTCATCCGTGCGACGCAGCACGCGTCGGCGACGGGCACCGCGAGCGCTGCCGCGATCGCGACGGAAGATGCGGCCGTCGGTGTCGGTCTCGCGCTCACGATCGCCAACCACTCCGTGACCTCCGAGCTCGCCCGGGTCGTCACGGCCGGTCGCCACGTCACGATGCAGGCGTTCAGCTGGTCGCGGTCGGGTGCCGTCGCGTCGGCGTCGGCGTCCGGTGCGCCCGACGACGGCTCGGGCACCGACGGAACGGCCGGCTCGAGCGTCGACGATCAGGTCGGCGGCCAGCGCGGCCACCTCGATTCGGTCGCTGCCGCGAACGGCGTCGGTGACTCCGGCAGCGCGGACACCCCGAACGCCGAGACGAGTGCCGGGCCCGTCACGGTCGCCGCCGCGGTCGGCATCGTCATCTCGACCGTGCGCGCGCTCTCGATCGTCGCGCCCGAGGTCGGCACGATCACGGCGAGCGGCACTCTGACGCTGTCGTCGTCGCAGAACACGGATGCCGCCTCCGGCGCCGATGGAACCGCTGCGCGCGGCGGCGACGCGGCGATCGGTGCGGGCGTCGCGATCACCTACGCCGACGTCGTCAACCGCTCGGTGGTGCCCGCCACGCTGATCGTGCGCGCTCAGGCCCTCACGGTCTTCGCGACCATGACGGTCGACGGTGCCGACGCCGTCTCGACGATGAGCGCGATCGCCTCGTCGGGCGCGGGCGGCGGCAACGTGTCGGTCGCAGGATCCGTCGCGATCGGCATCGTGACGATCGACACTCTCGCTGCCGTGTCGGGCACCGTCGAGCTGACCGGTGGAGACGCCGTGCTCGCCGCCGGCAGCGCGCTCGCGACGACCGTCAAGGCGCTCGCGGCGGGCGAGGGCGTCGTCTCGACGGGAGACGCCGGCGTCGGTGCATCCTTCGCGCTCGCCCTCGTCACGGTCGACACGCACGCGCGACTCGACGACGGAGTGGCACTGACCGGCGCGAACGGGATCGCCCTCGTCGGCTCGACGACCAGCGCGACCGTGACGGAAGCCTCGATGGGCGCGAAGGGCGGCAACGTCACCGTGACGCCGTCGATCGCGATCACGATCTCGAACGCCCGCACGAGCGCCGTCATCGGTGCTCTCGGCACGACGCCCATCCGGGCGACGGGCGACGTGCAGCTCTCGGCGACGCAGCACACGTCGGCGCACACGACGGCCGGTGCCGTCGCGACCGAGGGCGGCGACGCCGCGATCGGCATCGCGATCGCCCTGACCTTCGCCTTCGACGAGACCCACGCGACGACCCGGCGCAGCATCGTGTCGGGCGGCTGGACGACCCTGTCGGCGACGGGCTCGTCGCGCAACGGCGCGACCGCGGCCGCATCCGCGAGCGGCGCACCGGGCGAGGACAGCGCCGATGCGCCCTCGGGTGACGTCGACGCGCAAGTGCAGGATCAGCGCGCCTACGCGAACGGTGCGAGCATCGCGCAGGGCGGCGACGGCGTGCAGAACACCGACAGCCCCTCGGCCTCGACGAGCGACGGCGGTGTATCCGTCGCGGGCGCCGTCGGCCTCACGCTCGCCGACGCATCGTTCACGGCGTGGCTGCCCGATGACCTGTCCGTCACGGCGGGCGGACACGTGTGGCTCCTGACGGCGGCTCAGGTCGACGCCGTCACCTCGGCCTCGGGCACGGCCCTCGACGCGGAAGACGCCGGTGTCGGCGTCGCGGTCGCCCTCACGCTCGCCTTCGTCGAAAACCGCGCGTGGATCGGCGAGAACACCGTCATCGCGGCGAACGGCTTCGCCGCATCCGCCACGATGACCACGATCGGCGACCACGGGGCGCACGACTTCTCGGCTGTCGCGGAGGCAGGCGCGGGCTCGAAGGACGTCGGCGTCGCCGGCGCCGTCGCCCTCAACCTCGTCACGAACTCGACCGAGGCGTGGATCCCGTCGAGCGCCCGCGTCGACTTCGGCACGGGCGACGTCACGATCGCCGCAGAGAACCGCCGCACCGACACGGCGAAGGCGAAGGCGGATGCCGTCGGCGGCAGCTCCGGCACGGGCGTGGGCGCATCGGTCGCCGTCAACGTCATCGCCGACGACACGACGCGCGCCGAGATCATGGACGGCGCCGATGTCACAGGCGGCGCGAACGTCACGGTGCGCGCGGACCACACCGACACCGTGGTCAACGAAGTGACCGCGGGATCCGAGGGCGGCACGGCGGTCAGCCCCGGCGTCGGCATCAACCTCATGCTGCCGACGATCATCGCGCGCCTCGGCGCACCCGGTCCGCGTGCCTTCGTCGCGAGCGGTCCCGTCACGGTGCGCGCGACGCACACGGGAACCGTCACCCTGACCGGCGACGCGGATGCCGCGGGCTCGAGCGTCGCGATCGGCGCGATCATCGTCGTGAACGTCGTCGACGTCGACGTGCTCGCCGAAGTGCAGCGGGACGTCACGGCGGGGGCCCTGTGGATCATCGCGACGACCGAGCTGCACGCGAGTGCGACGGCGAAGGCGAGTGCGCGCGGCACGCTCGGCGGGTCCGAGAGCGAGGACGACGCCGAGAACGCCGACGCGCAGGCGCAGCAGCAGCTCGACAGCACCCCCGCGACGAGCGGCAGAGGCGGCACGCTGCCGTCGTCGAGCGACGGTGTCGCGCGGGGCAACGGGCAGGCGCAGAGCGAGGGCGGCCAGCAGAGCGACGGCGTCGGGGTCGGCGCGGCGGTCGCGGTGGACTGGATCCTCGTCGACAGCCAGGCGCTCCTCGCACCCGGACTCACGGTCACCGTCGACGGCGTATTCGCGGTGCTCGCGACGAACGAGACGGATGCCGCGGCGAAGGCCCTCGGCACATCGTGGAGCATCGAGAGCGACACGAACACGGTCGGCGTCGCGGTCGCCCTCAACGTCATCGATGTCGTGAACCGCGGATCCGTCGGCGCGGGCGCCACGATCACGGCGGGCTCCGTCGCCGTCGCGGGCCGCACGCCCGCGAACGCACGGAACGACGTGCAGGCGTGGGCGATCGCCGCCGCGGCAGGCCAGGGCGACGCGGCCGTCGCAGGATCGGTCGCCGTGCAGATCATCGACCTCGTCAACGACGCCGTCATCGGCGCGGGGTCCACGCTCGTCGTCGCGGGCGGCATCTCGCTCGACGCGAGCAACCCCATGGGGCTGCAGGCGCTCGCGGCATCCGGGGCCGTCACGACCGACGGCAGCGGCGTCGGCGCCGGCATCGTCGTGCAGATCGTCACGACGTCGACCCTCGCCCACATCGACTCGACTTTCGCGGCGCCCACCACGATCGACGCCGGTGGTGCCGTCATCGGCCGCGCCGCGGCATCCCTCGCTCCGCTCGCCGCACCCGAGGTGCCGCTCATCGAGCTCCCCGCGTTCACGGGCGTCGCGCTCGGCGCCGCGCTCGGCGGCGGCGACGCGGGCGTCGGCGGATCGCTCGTCGTCAACGTCGTGAACCGCGAGACCCGCGCATGGCTCGGCGACGCGGCATCCCTCAATCAGACCATCGGCGCACTGCCGGGCCAGGACCTGTCGTTCACGGCCTCGGACCAGACGACGTTCGTCGACCTCGCGGGTGCTCTGGGTCTGTCGACGGGCAGTGCGGGCATCGGATTCGCACTCGTCGTCGGCGTGCACAACAAGGACGTCCGCGCGTACATCGGCCGTGGTGTGCAGGCCGACGTCGGCGGCTCGGTGTGGCTCGTCGCGACGGCGGGGGAGAGCTTCACCGAGATCGTCGCGGGCGGTGCCGCGGCATCGGATGCCGGCATCGCGGGATCGTTCGTCGTGCTCGTGGTCAACCAGGGCAGCGATGACCCGGGAACGCGCGCCTACATCGACAGCTCAGCGCAGACGCCCACCGCGGTGCGGGCGCGCGGCGCCATGACGATCATGGCCGCGGACCCCGTCGACGCGATGCTCTTCGCGGGCGCGGTGGGAGCGGCGAGCACAGCGGGCGTCGGGTTGTCGTCGGTCGTCTTCGTGCGCGACGGCATCGTCGACGCCTACGCGGGACGCGATGCCACCCTGTGGGCGCGCGGCGGCACGGGACTCATCCTCACGGCGACGCAGAGCGAAGATCTGTGGCTCGTCGCCGTCGGTGGTGCGGTCGGCGGCACGGCCGGTGTGGCGGGGGCGGCGACCGTCGGCGTGCAGAACAACCGCACCCATGCGCACCTCGATCGTGGCGTCACCCTCGACGCCGTCGCGGCCGGTGGCGGATCGGCGGGCGCCCGCATCGCCGCGACCGACGACACGACGCTGCGCGGCATCGCGGGTCAGCTCGCGATCGGCGGCACGGCCGGTGTCGGCCTCGGCGCCGACGTGCAGGTCGTCACGAAGTCGACCGAAGCCTGGATCGCACCCGAGACGCTCGTCACGGTCGACGGCGACGTCACCGTCGATGCGACCTCGGGCGAAGACGTCACGAGCGTCGCCGCCGGTGCGAGCGTCGGCGGCACAGCTGCCGTCTCGGCCAACGCGACCGTGTCGGTCTACACGGTCACGACGAAGGCCTTCATCGGTGAGGTGTGTGGCGCCGCGACCGTCACGGAGGCCGCGTGCGGTTCGTCGCGCGCGATCGTCCTCGCGGGTGGCAGCGCCCGGGTCGCCGCGAACGAGATCCTCACGATGGACATCGTGTCGGGGTCGGTCGCCGCCTCCGGCACTGCGTCGGTCGGGCTGACGGCCGCCGTGCCCGTGCTGAAGAAGACGACGACCGCGTTCATCGGCGACCTGTCGCGCGTCACGGCGCTCGGCGGCGGGGGAGGCCTCGCGGCCGCGGGGGCGTTCCAGATCGACTACATCGACACACGGTTCAGCCCGCAGACGGCGATCACGGGCGGCAACCAGATCGACCTCGGCTATGCACACGGCATCCGCGACGGCGAGCGCGTCTCGTACGACGCGGGCGGCGGACAGCCCATCGTCGGACTCACCCCCGGCGCCACGTACGTCGCGATCGTCGATGCGGCGTTCCCGACGCGCCTGCGTCTCGCGGCGACGTCGGGCGGGGCTCCGATCGCGCTGGCATCGCCCGCCCGCCCGGGTCAGTCGCACCGCATCTTCGCGACCGACGAGGCGACCGTGCCCGGCCGCTTCGCTCCGTACTTCACCCCCTCGATCGACGTCGACGGCGGCGCGAACATCGTGCACCTGCCGTACGACATGCCCGACGGCGATGCCGATTCGACGTCGAGCGGCGGTGGAACGCCCCTGCAGACGGGCGATGCCGTCGTCTACACGGCGAACGGCGGCACCCCCATCGGCGGTCTCGTCGACGGCCGCGTCTACTACGTCGTCATGATGGGTCCGGACAGCTTCCGGCTCGCCGCCACGAAGTGCGGCGCGCTGCCCACGTCGGACGGATGCAGCGGCGGTGCCGTCACGACGATCGACCTCGCCCCGGCCGCCGCAACGGGACGGGCGCACAGCTTCGTCCGCCAGGGGATGCAGCCCCCCGGTGACCCCGCGCGCATCACAGGCAAGCGCGTCATCACGCAGAGCCCCGGCGCCGTCTTCGGCGTCGCCGTCATCGCCAACAACAGCGACGAGATCCTCGCCGTCGGTGCCAGCGCCGCCGTCGCGGCGACGGTCGGTGTCGGGGCGGCGGGCAACGTCAACGTCGTGACGGCCGACACCGACGCCTTCATCGGCCGTCAGGCGCGCATCAACGACGACAACACGGGTGCATCGCCGTGGCAGTCGGTCACGGTCGCCGCCTCCGGCGACTTCCGTCAGCTCATGGTCGCGGCCGGCCTCGGCGGAGGCATGGCGGGCATCGCCGTCAACGCGGCTGTCGACATCGTGAACCTCGACGTCGACGCGACGATCGGCGACGGCGCGATCGTGCGCGCGGTCGGTGACGTCTCGCTCACTGCGCGCAGCGGTCAGGACGTCGTGGCGGTCGCCGCATCGGCGGGTGCCGGCGTCGCGGGCATCGCCGTCGCCGTCGCGACGATCGTCGTCGACAGCCACACGTACGCGCGGACAGGACAGGGCGTCATCATCGACGCCGGCAACAACGTGCTCGTGCGCGCCGATGATGCGACATCGCTCACGATCGCCTCCGGCGGCGTCGGTGTGGGCTTCGTCGGAGGGGGCGCCGGTATCGCGGTCGTCGTCTTCACGAAGGACACGCGCGCCTCGATCGGCGCGTTCAACGTGATCGACGCCCGTGCACGCGGCGGATGGAGCATGAGCGCGATCCCGCTCGGCACGGCGACGGACGCCGGCTTCCCGACGTCGATGCAGCAGGGCCTCGCGGTCGTCGCGACGAGTGAGCAGGACGTGTTCGGCATGGCCCTCGCGGCGGGCGGCGGCTTCGTCGGCGTCGCGGGCGCCGTCAACGTCACGCTCATCTCGGGTACGACGGTCGCCCTCATCGACACGCGCAGCATCATCAACGCCGACCGTGCGGGTGCGGGTGCAGGCCAGGGCGTCTCGGTGTCGGCCGCGGACCGCACCGACACCTTCACGCTCGGCGGCGGTCTCGGCGCGGGCTTCGTCGGCGTCGCGGGCGGTGTCGACATCGGCGCCGTCGACGTCTCGGCGGGCGCCGGCATCGGCGACTTCGCCGTCGTCTACGCTCGCGGCGACATCCGGATCCAGGCGATGTCGATCCGCAGCATCCAGACCTTCGCCCTGAGCTTCGGGGCGGGCGCCGTCGGCGTCGCCGGCTCGGTGTCGGTGTGGGGTGCCGGCGTGACGCCGTCGGGCTCGTACGACGACGGTGGCGGCTCGCAGGACGGGCTCTCGTCGTCGGAGGGCACGCCACAGGGCCAGGCCGACCAGTACGCGTCGGGCACCGGCGCCAACGGCTACGGGTCGATCCTGAACGGTGCGCAGGACTCGTCGGGCACGAGCACCGCGGACCGCAAGCAGAAGGGTCTCGCGGACGCACAGGCAGGCGTCACCGCAGCGACGCCCGGTGCCGGCATCGTCACGACGCGCTTCTCGAGCGTCCCCACGACCCGTGGCACGGCGAGCCGCATCGGCGTGGGCGCGATCGTCGAGGCGGGTGGATCGGTCGCCGTGACCGCCGTCGCCCGCGACAGCTTCTTCGCCGTCGCCGGATCCGCCTCGGGTGGCATCGGTGCCGTCGGGCTCTCGCTCGTCGTCGCGAACCTCACCTCGATCGTCGACGCCGGCATCGAGCGCAACGCCGTCGTCCGCGCCGGCGGCGGCATCGCGGTGCGCGCCGAGGCGCGCGAGCGCACCGAGGCGATCGCCTTCTCGGGGCAGCTCGCGGGCGTCTCGATCGCGGGGCAGATCGTCGTCATCGACAGCGACGCCCGCCAGACGGCGCACATCGACGACGGCGCTGCGATCCCGACGGCCGGCGGCACGGTCGCCGTGACGGCCTCGGCCGACCGCCGGGTCGCCCCGACCGTCATCGGCGTCGCCCTCGCGCTCGGCGCGGCGGGCGCCGCCGTCGCCCTCGCGGACGTGCACGGCGACACGGTCGCACGCGTCGGCCTCGTGCGGCTCGGCGACGCCGCCGCCGTCGGCGGACTGACCGTCACCTCGACGTCCGTCATCGATGTTCCCGTCCTGGCCTTCTCGGTCTCGGGGGGTGTGCTCGGAAGCCTCACCGGTGTCGGCGCGACCGGCACGATCTCGGGTCGCACGGCGGCCGAGTTCGCCGGTGTGGCACGTGTGTCGGGGGCCGTGCAGATCGTCGCCGACGCGCGCAACACGGTCGACACCGAAACCCTCAACGTCCAGACCGGCGCCGTCACGGTCGGCATCACGTTCGCCCGCGCGACCGTGTCCCGCACGACGACGGCGCTCGCCGCCCCCGGGTCCTGGCTGTCCGCGGGCGGCGCCGTCGCCCTGCGCGCCACGAGCCGCAGCCACACGAGCGCCGACATGGGCGGGGGCAGCGCCGCGGGCGTCGCGGCACTCTTCATGAACCCCGTCGCCCGCGTGACGGGCGGCACCACCGCACGATTCGCCGCCGACCTCGCGGCATCCGGATCGCTCGTCGTCGAGGCGCAGGGACAGAACCAGGCGCGCGCGAACGCCTTCGTCGCGAGCATCGGCATCCTCGGCAGCGGGCAGGGCGTCTCGGTCGACGCGATCGTCACCGAGAGCGCGTCGGTGCGCGCCACGATCGACACGGGCACCGTCTTCAGCTCGGGTCTCGTCGCGGTGCGCGCGCGGATCCTGCAGGACGGCGGCGCGGGCAACGTCGCGACCGCCGGCGCCACCGGTGTCTCCGGCGGACTCATCTCCCTCGGCGTGTACGTCGCGAGTGCCGTGCTCGAAGGCGCGACGACCGCGATCCTGTCGAGTGTCGTCGGTGCCTCGGGTGCCGTCGAAGCGCGCGCCGACTCGAAGGCGGATGCTGCCGCCGCGACCTGGACCGCGGGCATCGGCTACTACCAGGTGTCGGGCTCGGTCGTGAACGCCGACGTGCGGCAGTCCGCGCTCACGCACGCCGCGATCCTCTCGCCCGTGTGGTCGACCGGCGCGACGACGATCGTCGCGGTCGCCGCGAACACGGCGACCGCCGAGACGGATGCGGCCAGCATCGGCTTCATCAACGTGGGCATCACGATCCCGACGGCCGAGATCTCGGCCGCGACGATCGCCGAGCTGCTCGCGGGTCTCGTCGGCAACGGACTCACGGTCGACGCCCGCGGCACCAACACGGCGCGCGCCGACGTCGACTACGTCTCGATCGGCTTCATCGACGGCGGTCTCGGCGGGGCGACGGCAGTCGTGCGTGAAGCGGCGGCCGTGACGGCGCGCGTCGACACGGGGTCGGCGGCCGTGCTCGCCGGCACAGGCGCCGTCGCGGTGACCGCGTGGTCGGCGCACACGGCATCGGCGGACATGCGCAAGTCGACCGCGGGGGCCTTCACGATCGGCGGT
This sequence comes from Microbacterium sp. NPDC055357, assembly GCF_053644835.1. NCBI lineage: Bacteria > Bacillati > Actinomycetota > Actinomycetes > Micrococcales > Microbacteriaceae > Microbacterium > Microbacterium sp. NPDC055357. Next base: position 269,426 of record NZ_JBSHLZ010000001.1, read on the forward strand.
CTGCTGCCCGTCGCCCGCATCGAGGCGTCGACGCGAGCAACGGTCACGACACCGTCGGCGCAGTCCGGATCCTTCACCGTGAGCGCGTCATCGGCCAACGCCGTCGACGCGACGGCACGCATGCGCTCGCTCGCGATCATCGGCGTCCGCGGTACGGTCGCGTCGGCGACGATCGAGCAGACCGCGCTGACATCGGCGACCGTCGCATCCACCGTTGTGCTGCGCGCGTCGGGCATCGTCACCGTGCGCGCCGACAACCGCACGGGGACGCACGCCCTCTCGTCCATCGTCAGCGGGGGTGGCGGGCTCATCGACGCGGGCATCTTCGCCGCATTCGCCTCGACGCGCGCCGCCGTCACGGCGGCGTTCGACGGCACGCTCGCGGCGTCGACCGGCGTCGTCGTCACCGCGGCGGGCGGAACGACCGTGACGGCGACCATTCAGGCGGGATCGATCGGCCTCGGCAGCATCACGGGAAGCGTCGTCTCGGCCGATATCTACGAACAGGCCGCGATCACCGCTCGATTCGGCACCGGTGCTCTCATGACGACGGGAACCGTCGCCGTCACGGCGACGACCATCGACCGCGCCACCGCCAGCACCGACCTCGCTTCGGGCGGCCTGGTCGTCGTCGCCGTCTCGGTGCCGACCTCGCGCATCGCGAACGCTCTCACCGCCGACTACTCTGCTCGCCAGGTCGGCGGCACCGGGATCACGGTGCGCGCCGACGCGACCCGCGCCGTCACCACGACGTCCGGCTCGATCGGCTTCTCGCTCATCGGGGTCGCCCATTCGTCGGGTGAGGCGCTCATCACGAGCGGCGCGGTCACGCAGGCCCGAATCCGCCCCGGCGCGACGATCACCGCGCCCGCGGCGGGAGTCTCGGTGACGGCGAAGGCTGCGAACTCTGCGACGGCCGAAGCGGGCGGGATCAACGTGGGACTCATCCTCGCCGCGACGAACGCCGAGCCCCTCGCGTGGGTCGACACGCGCACCTACGCGCACATGCAGGCCTGGATCGGCGGATCGGGTGCCGACGGTGCGGGTGCCGCGTCGCTGACGGTCGACGCGTCGGCGACGAATCAGGCCGATGCATCGCTCGTCAACCGCACCGGCAGCGCCATCTCGATCTCGACGGGCCGCGCCACGGCACGCGTCACGCCCGTGACCGAGACCCTCGTCGGCAACGCCCAGCCGATCGTCGTCGGGGGCAGCGTCACGATCGGCGTCGCCGAGCAGCCGGTGTCGCGTTCGTACGCGCAGACGTTCGCCGCGGGTGCCCTCTCGATCTCGAAAAACTACGCACGCGCCGAAACGACTCCGACCGTCCGACTCACCGTCGCCGACGGCACCTACCTGCGGGCCGGTGGCACCGTGACGCTCAACGCGCTGCAGAACTCGCTCACCCCCGTCGTGCCGCCGGGACTCGTCTTCGATGCCGTGACGGGCGTCGACACGGCGAACGAGACGATCACGATCACGGGCGCCCACGGTCTGCAGACCGGCGGCAGCGTGACCTACACGCCGGGCACGAGCACTCCCGTCGGCGGGCTGCAGCCGGGATCGCGCTACAACGTCATCGTCGTCTCGCCGAATACGATCCAGCTCGGGTCGATCTTCCAGGGCGCGCTCATCGACGCAGCATCCGATGTCATCACCTTCGGACGCACGATCGACGGCGAGTTCACCGAGATGCCGCACAACTTCATCGACGGTCAGCGGGTCATCTACTCGTCGCCGGGGGTGGACGCCGTCGGCCTCACGAACGGGCGTGCCTACCTCGTGCGGGTGGTCGACGAGTTCCGGATCCAGCTGATCGACGCCGCGACCTCGCAGACACTCGTCGAGTTCACCGGCGGCGCCGTGATCGACGACCGCATCTGGGCGGTGAACGACTACGTCAACGGTCAGGCCGTGCAGTACCTCGCGCCCGACGCCCTCGCGAGCTTCGGCAGCAACCGCGTCGACATCATCGTCGACGCGAACGGCGTGCCCCTCAACGTCAGCGGACCCGGCAGCGCCTACATGACGGAGGACAACAACCGCATCGCGCTGCGCGCCCACGAACTGACGACGGGACAGCAGATCGTCTACCGCTCGAACGGCGGAGCCCTCGGCGGACTCGTGAACGGCGCGACCTACTGGGTCATCGTCGTCGGCCCGCACGAGATCCAGCTCGCCGCGTCGCAGTGCCAGGCGGTGGGAACGTGCGTCGACCCCGACGACCCCGATCAGCTCATCCCGGTGTCGGCTCTCGGACTCGCCGGCAGCTTCGATGCCGCGGCGATGAGCATCGTGCACGGTCTCTACGCGCCGGGTCAGCAGCCCATCAACGGCCTGCGACACGGTGAGCGCTACTACATCTACGACCGCACGGCGACGTCGTTCCGTCTGTCGACGGTCCCGGGGCCCTTCTCGGGCCTGTTCGCCGTGGCGATCTCGGGCGGCGGCAGCGTCGGCACGAGCCGGTTCGTGCCGGCTGTCGTCGACCTCGGTCGCGACAGCATCGCCGACCTGCTGTCGCACGGTCTCGTGATCGACCTGACGTCGACGGGGGCGGGGCCGCAGCAGCTGCACTCGCAGCCGCTCACGCCGGTGCTTCCCGGCGGCGGTGTCTTCACCGAGGCTAAGGTGTACGGCTCGGGCGTCGGGTTCATCTCGTCGACGAGCAGCCTGCCCACGGCGAGCTTCACAGCGAACCTCGCGCTCACCCTGGGGCGCAACGCCCGCATCCACGCCGCCGGTGACATCGCGATCGGCGCCGCATCGACGGCATCCGCCTTCGTCGATGCGTCATCGGCAGGCCTCGGGTTCGTCGGGATCGGCGCATCGCGCGCCGTCGTCGACGCGACGGCGAACACGACCGTCTGGCTGCAAGAGGGCACCGATGTGCAGTCGACGAGAGGCAGCGTGCGCGTCGCGCCCATGACCGTCGCGAGCGTGCGCGCGGTCGCACGGTCGCAGTCGGGTGGCTTCGGACACGGCGTCGACTCCCAGACGCGCGGCACGCTCGACCTCACGGCCAAGACGATCCTCGATGGGCGCATCGTCGCGTGGAACGACATCGAGGCGAGGTCGACGAGCGCGATGCAGGCCGACCTGATCGCCTCCGCGTCCGGAGCGTCGTTCGCGGGCAGCACGTCGTCGGGTGAATGCGGTCCGACGGACTGCCACCTCGAGGCGCACAACCACGAGACGAGCCTCACGGTGGGCGGCGGTGCGTACCTCGAGGCCGACAACGTGCGGCTCGTCGCCGAGATGATCTCGAGCCGACTCAACGTCGAGAACCGCGCGAGCGGCAAGGGCGCGTTCGAAGACTCCGACGCGCGGTCCGAGAGCCGCTTGACGTCGGTCGTCCACGTGCAGCTCAACGCCCCCGCGAAGATCGTCGGCTGGCAGAGCGTGACGATCACGGCGCAGCATCGCAGCGTCGAGGTCCGCGCCTACGCGCGCGCCACATGCGGCTGCTTCGGCGGCGACAGCGACGCGTACGCCTACGTCCTCTACGACGCACGCTCGAGCGTCGTCGGGCAGGAGGGCGTGCGGATCCGCACCGCGGCGCTGCTCGTCCAGGCGCTCCACCAGCTCGTCTCGACGACGCCGCAGGCCTCCACCGGCGGCGGATTCATCGACTTCGGCGGCTCGGACAACAAGCTCGACAACTTCCGCTACCGCACGATCGAGTGGAACGCCGATGTCGTGCTGCACGCGCCGAATCCGACGCTCATCATCGACGCGTCGGGCCGCATCGTGAAGAAGTACGCGGTCACCGTCCGCGATCTGAACGGCGTCGTCTACAACGTCGGCAGCGTGATCCCCGCGGGCCAGACGATCGTCGTCGACCCGATCGAGAACACCGGCGGAGGCACGGCCCGCTACGAGATCAACAACACCACCGGCACCCCGATCGGCATCCTGGCGGGGGACCGGGGCACCCTGCAGGTGCAGAACACGTTCGACTTCGTGCGGCTGCACAACCACTCGAACCGCGACATGCGGATCCAGGACATCAGCGTCGCGAACCTCGACGACGTCGGCGCGACGGTCGATGTCGCGGCCGAGAACAGCACGGCATTCCGCTTCCACATCGGGCGACCCATCTTCATCCCGACCTTCGTCGACATCGCCAACTGGCAGAACCCGGGATCGGCCGACCTGCAGTTGCACGGGCACATCGACAACCCGATCGGCGCGACCCGGATCATCGCCGAGAACGGCGACATCAGCGCGTCGCAAGCCGGCTCGATCCGCACGAACATCGCCCAGCTGTACGCCGAGCGCGGCACGATCGGGGCCGCCGGAACACTGGTGGGCGTTCCGTTCCGCGAGCCCATCCGCATCACGCTCGTCCAGAGCGATTACCTCATCGACGACGTCGACCCGACGCGCCTGGTCGAGCTCGTCGCCGATGCGCGGGACGACGTCGTGCTCGACGTGACCTACAGTGCACGGATGCCGGTGGGCTCGCCCTACGCCGAAACGATGTTCCAGCCTCTCCTCGGTCCCATCCACGCGGGCCGCAACATCGACATCCTGGTGCACGACAGCACGTTCGGATCCGACGTGCCCCCGTTCACGTCCTACCTCGTGCAGGTCGACGTCACGGTCCCGCCGAGCACGACGAACGTGCCGCCCTCGGGGCTCTACCACACGTACTTCCATCCCGACCCGGGGCCGTGGGCGGGCTTCGGCGACCCCGTCCTGGTCGCGTGGGGCACCGTGAACACGCTGCAGGACAGCGCCTACACGTTCGGCGACCTGAGTGCCGGAAACGACATCGTCGTGCGGCATCCGTCGACGGCCACCTCGATCTCGTTCGAGGTCTACTCCGACGTCGATGCGACGCTCGTCAGCATGCGCTTCGCGGAGATCTCGTACTCGGTGAGCGACGGCGACGGCGAGATCTCGCTGCTCACGAACGGCGACATCTCGGACCTCGAGACGATCGGCGACCTGCGCGTCGGCACGATCACCTCCACAGCCAGCGACGTCTGGCTGCAGACGGCGCAGGACGCGTCGATCCTCGACGACGGCACGATCGACGACGGCACGCCGCGCGTCGCCGGCCGTGACATCACACTGGTCGCGGGGCTCCTCGCGGGTCGCATCGGCGGTCCGGCTGCGGACGTGCCCGACTTCCTCGAGATCCGCTCCTCGCTGGCCGAGCGCGGTCGCGTCACGGCGTTGGCGGGCGGCGACATCCTGCTCGACCAGGTCGACGGATCCCTGTTCGTGCGGCTCGTCACGTCTCTGAACGGGGATGCCGCGCTGCGCACCCGCGACGGCAGCATCCTCTCGGATGCCGCCGGCACGACGGCGCGGGTCATCGCGCGCGACATCGACCTCATCGCGGTCGGCGGCACGGTCGGTGCCGACAGCCCCGACCGGTCGCTCGACCTCGTCATCGACACGGCGATCGGCGGACGCCTGTATGCGCACTCGTACGAGGGCCGTGTCGCGGGCGTTTTCGTCACGGAGGCGACGGGATCGCTCCTGGTCCTGCGCGCGGAAGCCGACCAGGGAGATGTCCGCGTCACCGTGCCGTTCGTCGACGGCGGCGTCGACGAGAGCCTCTTCCTCCTCACCGAGGGACGCACGATCGACGGCCTCATCGACATGACCGAGGGTCGTGTCGTCGCGGGCGGCCATGTCACGCTCCTCGTCGGGCAGGACGTCATCGCGCCGCTCGGCACGATCATCGCGGGACAGACCGTCACGATCCGCGCGTCGTTCGGCAAGACGCTCGCGAGCCAGGGTGGATCGCTGCTGTACTTCGCGGGCGAAGTGACGGGGCACGCGACCGAGATCTACGGCGGCCGCGGAGACGATGTCTTCTCCTTCGACTCGACGCTGCTCGGCGGACACACGATCGTCTACGGCGGGGCCGCGCGCACGGCATCCGGCGACGACGGCGACGACACGTTCTTCGTCGTGCGACTGCAGTCCATGACGGGCACCCACCTCGCCGCTGTCGGCGACGACTTCGCGGGCACCGAGGTGCGCGACGCACTCGTGCTCTTCGGCCTCTCGGGCGACAACGCGTTCCGTGTGCTGACGTGGGGCGGCGAGGACGACGCGCTCCTCGGCCACGACTACCGCATCATCGTGCGGGGCGGGGGAGCGCAGGGCGGTCTCAACACCCTTTGGATCGACGGCACCGATGCGGCGGACGTGTTCCTCTTCCGCGGCCTGTCGGCGATCGCCGAGCACCCCGACGCGACGCGGCCGGCGTTCGTCGCCCACGTCAACACCGCGGCCGGCACGCACGAGCGCATCTCGTACGACCAGGGTGTGAACCAGCGGGTCACGGTCGACGGACTCGGCGGCGACGATCTGTTCGTCTTCGACGACAACAGCGCCATCACGACCGTCTACGGCGGCGACGGCGACGACACGTTCATCGTCGGCCAGTTCTTCGCGACACCGCGCGTCGAGCCCGACGTGCAGCCCGGCGACGCGTTCGAGACGATCGAGACCGAGTTCGGGCATGTGAGCCGCGGACTCACCTTCCCCGCCGTGCTCTACGGCGGCGCGGGCGACGACACGTTCGTCATCTCCGCACACACCGCCGAACTGCGCGTCGAGGCGACGACGGGCGACGACGTGTTCGACGTCCTCGCGGTGCGCCTGCTCGACGGGACCTACCTCGCGCACGGTCTGCTCTCGCTCGACGGCGGGGCCGACGCGTCGACCGTGACGGTCCACACGACAGGCGCTGCGGAGGACATCGTCATCGACCCGCTCGACGTCGTGGGAGGCGGACTCGACGTCGACCTGTACTCGGTCGCCGAGCCGACGCTCGCGGGAGCGCTCGCCGTTTCCGCGCCGCTCGGGATCCCCGGCGAGGATGCTGCGGTGCCGGTGTCGATCGTCGTTCCGATCCCACCGCGTGACGGCGGCGCGGGCGAGATCATCATCGTCGAGACGGACGGCTCCACGACGCTGCAGACCGGCGTCAAGGAGACCGACAGCTACACGATCGAGCTCGGCACTCCGCCCACCTCACGCGTGTACATCACGATCTCGGCGGCGTACGCCGGCGGCATCCCGTACGCGCAGATCTCGATCGACGGCGGCCTGACGTTCCACGACCAGGTCATCCTCATCTTCGAGATCGGCGAGACCGGGCCGAAGACGGTCATCGTGCGGCTCGTGCCGACGATCGACCCGCATCCGTTCCAGACCCTCGCGGCCGTGCCGTCGGCCGAGCCCGGCCCCGGCATGATCGTCGAGACCGTGAGCCACGCCGTCTCGAGCGACGACCCCCTCTACGACCATGCGACCGCGCGCAACGTCTACATCAATGCCATCCGCGGCGTCGACCCCGTCGATCCGGTCGATCCCGTCGATCCCGTCGACCCGGTCGACCCGGTCGACCCGGGTGGCGACGGCGGCGACACCGACGGCGGCCCCGCGGCCGCGAGCGCGGGCGACCGCCTCCCCAAGACGGGCGGCGCCGACCTCACGGGGTGGCTGCTCCTGGGTCTGCTGTTGCTGGCCGGCGGCGCGCTGCTCAATCTCCGCCGCCGGGCGTGACAGCGACGGCTCCTGGGAGGGGAACGCAGATACCCTGAAGGCATGCCACTGACCGGAGAATACAAGCCGTCCACCTCGGAGTGGGCACGTGAACAGGCCGAGGCGTTCGAAGCGAGCGGGGGCACCGAAGCGAACGAGCTCCGCGGCATGCCCATCATCGTGCTGACGACGGTCGGCCGTAAGACGGGGGCCCTGCGCAAGACCGCGCTCATGCGCGTCGAGCACGAGGGCCGTTACCTCGCCGTCGCCTCGATGGGCGGTGCGCCGAAGGAGCCGGCGTGGGCGGGCAACATGCGCGCCCACGATCACGTCGAACTGCAGGACGGCGCCGTCACGCGCGACTACCGCGCCCGCGAGCTCAGCGGCGACGAGCGCGCCCAGTGGTGGGAGCGGGCCGTCGCGGCGTTCCCCGCGTATGCCGACTACCAGGAGAAGACCGATCGCGTGATCGCCGTCTTCGTCCTCGACCCGATGACGGCCTGATTCGGCGGCATCCGCCCATGCCCCCCGTTCCTCCCCGAGCCCTCGCGGCTCGATGAAGGCGTCCCCGGGCGGGGTCCGCCCGTCTCAGCGCACCGCCGTCCTGCTCTCGATCGTCGCCGCTTTCGCCGCGATCGCCGTCGTCGCGTTCGCGCTGCTCACCGCCGTCCCGCCGTCGATCGCCAACCTCGCGAGCTCGTCGTCCGACGGCGTGACGCCCACGCCCCTCGAGACCGATCGCGTCGACGCCGGGATCATCGTGCCGGATGGCTGGACGATCGTGCGGGAATCGTCCGCGGCCGTCACGGTGCGCACGCCCGACGGCGGCATGACGGCGCAGCTCGAGCTGATCGATCAGACCGCGGATGCCGCGATCCGAGCCACGCCGGACATCGCGTCGCCCGTGCGCGGCGAACAGCTGACGACGGGCCGCGATGTCGTGCACGTCGACGTGGCGCCCGACGGCGTCGTCGCGGCGGTGGGCCTCGGCGCGGACGGCGGCAGCGTGCGGGTGACGGCGACCGCGGCCGAAGGGCGGACGATGGCGGCCTACCGGCCGGCCCTGGCCGAGCTGCTCGAAGGGATCGCACCGTGAGGCGAGTCGCGGCGGCAGCTGTCGTGCTCGGGGCGGCGCTCGTGCTCGGCGCGTGTGCGCCCGTGACGGATGCCGCGTGGGAACCGCCGTCCTGGGCGGAGGAGGAGATCACGGTCGCCCGCCCGCCCGCGGCCCTCGACCTCGCGGCGCAGACCGCGCTCGCGGCATCCGTCACGTCGTACCGGCTGCACAACGCCGCCGTGGGCGTCGAGGCGCGCTTCGCCCTGCTGCCCGGGACGGGCGGGGGCGTCGACGCGTTCAACGCCGTGATCGGCGACCTCGTGCGCGATGCCGTCGCGACGCAGTCCGCCGCCTCGGGCGTCGCCTACGCGCCGGCGACGGGCGCGGGACTCGCCGACCGCGCGTGCATCACGGGCTCGACGGCGTGGACGGCGGACGAGATCCTCGCCGAGGTGGGCGCGAGCGGCTCCGCCGTCGTGTGCGACATCGTCGCCGCGGCGGGCCCCTTCTTCGGCGAGCGGGTGCGGGTCGTCGCGGGTGGGCCCGACGCACCCCGCTCCGATGCCACGACGACGTTCTATGCCGACACGGCGTCGGGCGAGGTCGTGACAGCGGCGCAGCTGTGGGCCGATGACGCCGCCGCGCGCCTCAGCGCCGACGTCGTCGATGCGCTGCGCCGCGACGCCGGCGCCCTCACCCTCGCCCCGGCCGCGGCCGGCGACGACGCGCAGCTCGCGGCGATCGAAGCCGCCCTCTCGACGACCGTGCCCGCGGGGGACGGCGGCCTCGTCTTCACGATCGCGGCGGGCTTCGAAGCGCCCGCGCTGCGCGCCCTCGGCGTCGACGCGACGGCCGAGCCGCTCACGATCGGCGTACCCGCCGCGATCGTCGCCGATCTCGTGACGCCGTTCGGCGCGCGTCTGCTCGGGTCCGCCGGCGAGCCCTACACCGGCCCGTCGGGTCCCGCGGGGTTCGATCGCGTCGACTGCACGCTCGTCCCGTGCATCGCCCTCACCTACGACGACGGGCCCTCGAGCCTCACACCGACGCTGCTCGACGTTCTCGCCGAGGCGCGCGTCGCGGCGAGCTTCTACATGCTCGGCCCGTCTGCGGCCTCGCGCGAGGACACCGTCCGGCGCGTGGCATCCGAGGGTCATCTGATCGGCAACCACACGTGGAGCCACCCGCAGCTGCCCGAGCTCGACGACGAACAGGTCGCCGCTCAGATCGTCCGCACGGGGGATCTGCTGCGCGGGATCAGCGGGCAGGCCGTCGCGAGCTTCCGCCCGCCCTACGGCGAATACGACCAGCGGGTGCTCGACGTGGCACAGCAGCCCGCGATCCTGTGGAGCGTCGACACGCGCGACTGGGCGGGCCCCGCCGACGACGTGCTCGAGGCGACGGCGGTCGACGGTGCGTCGCCGGGCGGGATCATCCTCTTCCACGACATCCACGAGCGGTCCGTGCGGGTCGCCCCGGCCGTCGTCGCGGGACTGCTCGACCGCGGGTTCTCGCTCGTCACCGTCTCTCAGCTGTTCGGTGGGACTCTTCCCGCCTCCGGTGCGTGGAGCCGCGCCGGCTGACCCGCTGCGACTGCCGCCAGCTGCTCTCGTCGGCTATGTGCGTCGGACTTCGCGCCGAACTCGGAGGTTCGCGCGTAACTCGGAGCTACGTGCGTAACTCGGAGCTTCGCGCGTAACTCGGAGCTTCGCGCGTAACTCGGAGCTTCGCGCGATGCTCGGACCCGATGCGGCCGAGTCTCCGTACCTCGCACTGCCTTCCGTACTTTGCGCTGCCTTCCGAGGTTCGGAGTTTGGCGCGGGGTTCGGGGTTACGCGCGGGGTTCGGACTCGATGCGGCCAAGCCTCCGTACCTCGCGCGACTCTCCGAAGTTCGGGCCCGCACTCAGCGCCACGTGCGTCGCGCGTCGCACCGAGAGGCCACCCAGCGCCACGCGCGTCGCGCTGCCTTCCGAGGTTCGGAATTTGGCGCGGGGTTCGGGGTTTCGCGCGGGGTTCGGACCCGATGCCGCCTGGCCTCCGTACTTCGCGCGACTCTCCGAAGTTCGGGCCGCACCCGGCGCCACGCGCGTCGCGTCAGCGGGGGATCAGCCGCCGAGGATCGCCTCGACGGGGCCGCGTGCGAAGTACACCAGGAAGCCGGCCGCGACGATCCACAGCAGCGGGCTGATCTGCTTGGCCTTGCCCGAGAGCGATCGCACGATGACCCAGCCGACGAAGCCCGCGCCGATGCCGTTCGCGATCGAGTAGGTCAGCGGCATGACGGTCACGGCGAGGAAAACCGGCAGGAGCACCGAGAACTCCGAGAAGTCGATGAAGCGGATCTGCGACATCATCAGCGCGCCGACGATGACGAGCGCGGCCGAGGCGACCTCGGTCGGCACGATCGACACGAGCGGGGTCAGGAACATCGCGACGAGGAAGAGCACGCCCGTGACGACGTTCGCGAAGCCCGTGCGGGCACCTTCGCCGATGCCGGCACCGGATTCGATGAACACCGTGTTCGACGAACTCGACGTGAGGCCACCCGCGACGGCGCCGATGCCCTCGACGACGAGCGCCGACTTGATGCGCGGGAAGTCGCCCTTCGCATCGGCGAGGTTCGCCTCTTTGGACAGCCCCGTCATCGTGCCCATGGCGTCGAAGAAGTTCGTGAACACGAGGGTGAAGACGAGCATGAGGGCCGCGAGCACGCCGATGCGCTCGAACGAGCCGGCGAACGCGTCGAACCCGACCTGTCCGAGCAGCGACAGGTCGGGCATGCTGACGATGGCCCCCGGCAGCTCGGGGACCGACAGGCTCCAGCCGCCCGGGTTGACGCCGTCGTCGCCGAACATGGGGCCGATCTTCCAGATCGCCTCGACGATGACGGCGACGACGGTGCCCGTGACGAGCCCGATCAGGATGCCGCCCTTCACCCTGCGTGCGACGAGGATGCCGGTCAGCAGCAGTGTGATGACGAAGATGAGCGTCGGCACGGTCGTGACCGACCCGTCGACACCCAGGCCGACAGGCGGCGACGACGTGCCGGTCGCCGTGACGAATCCGGCGTTGACGAAGCCGATGAAGGCGATGAACAGGCCGATCCCGACCGTGATCGCGAGCTTCAGCTGGATCGGCACGGCATCGAAGATCATGCGGCGCAGTCCCGTCGCCGCCAGCAGCACGATGATCAGGCCGTTGATGACGACGAGTCCCATCGCCTCGGCCCATGTCACCTGCCCGACGACCGACACCGCGAGGAACGAGTTGATGCCGAGCCCGGCCGCGAACGCGAACGGCAGACGCGTGACGAGACCGAACAGGATCGTCATGACGCCCGCCGTCAGGGCCGTCGTCGCGGCGACCTGCGTGAATCCGAGTTCGTCCCCCACGACGTCCGGCGAACCGGACAGGATGATCGGGTTCAGGATCACGATGTACGCCATCGCGACGAACGTCACGACGCCGCCGCGGATCTCGGCTCCGAGCGTCGAGCGACGCTTCGTGATCTCGAAGAACCGGTCGAAACCGTTCTTCGGAGTCGAGTCCGTGATTTCGGGCGCGGACGAGGGGGCTGATGTCATGTCGGGGACCTCCTCGGACAAGATATCGGCACTCGCACGACAACCGCATATCCGGATGCCGCGGCGGGCGTGCCGACCGAACGCACAGGGCTGCCGTAGGTAGGGTCGACAGCGCATGCATCGCCTCATCGTCGTCATCCTCGCCGCCGTCGACGCCCTCATCGCGGTCGCCGTCGGCCTCGCCGTCGTCCTTGCTTCGCTGACCCTCCTGTGGGCCGTCGGAATCGGGACGGGGGCCGACTGGGGCGCGCTCTGGCCCGCGAGCGCGACGATCTGGCAGCTCGGTCACGCCGTGCCCGTCGACGTGCTCCTGGCCGACGACTACCTCGCCGAGACGGGCATCGACGCCGCGGCCGCCGCGTTCACGATCTCGCTCGCCCCGCTCGCCTTCACGGCGTTCACCGCCATCTTCGCCGCGCGCTCAGGGCGCCGGGCCTCGCAGGCGGGCGCGTGGATCACCGGTGTCGCGACGGGGATCATCGTCTTCGTCGCCGCCGCCGTGCTCATCGCCCTGACGGGTCATCTCGCGCTCGCCGAGGTCGAGACGTGGCAGGCCGTGCTCTTCCCCTCGCTCGTCTTCATCGTGCCCGCGCTTCTCGGCGCCCTCGTGACGGAGTGGAGCGAAGCCGGCGACGGCGTCGTGGCGCGGCTGCGCGACCGCGTCGAGATGCTCTCGGACGGCTGGAGCGAGGTGCCCGGCTCGATCGCGCGCGGCACGGCGATCGTGTGCACGGGCCTGGTCGGGCTCGGCGCCCTCGCCACGGCCGTCGCCGTGGCGCTGGGCGGGGGCGAGATCGTCGCGCTCTTCGAGGCGTCGCACGTCGACGCGTTCGGCGCGACCGTCATGATGCTCGCCCAGCTGGCGTACCTGCCCACTCTCATCGTGTGGGCGATGTCGTTCGTGGCCGGTCCCGGTTTCTCGGTCGGGATGGACACCGTCGTGGGCCCCGCCGGCACGCAGGCCGGAATCCTGCCCGGCATCCCCGTGCTCGGCGCCGTTCCCGAATCCACGACGACGTGGCTGCTGCTGCTCGCGCTGCTGCCGGTCGGCCTCGGTGCGTTCGCGGGCTGGATCGCCCGCTCCCGGCTCGCGGCGGCAGGGGCAGCCCGGCGACCCGACGACGCACACGACCCGCTCGGGGCGAGACTCGTCGTCGCGGCGGGCATCGCGGTCGGCGCGGCCGCGATCGCCGCACTGCTCGCCACGCTGGCATCGGGCTCGATCGGCCCCGGCACACTCGCGTACGCCGGTCCCGAACCGGGTCCGCTCGCGCTGGCGATCGGGCTCGAGACGGCGCTGGGCGCCGGCATCCTGCTGCTCTCGCCCCGACCCCGTCTGCCGCGGAGCCGAACCGGCGAACCCGACACCGTTCGTGGACCCGCGCGTGCGGAGGATCAGGCGTATCGCGAGGCGATGTTCGCCGACGACCCTTCGGCGGGCTCAGGGACCGGGGGCGACCCTTCGGCGGGCTCAGGGACCGGGGGCGGCTCAGGGACCGCGAGCGGCTCAGGGGCCGCGGCAGGCTCAGGGGCCGAAGGTGAGGCAGGGGGCGGGGTGCGGAGGAATCCGTGACCGAGCCGCTGGACCGGCTGCCCGAACGACCGCCGGTAGACTGACGGCGTGCTCACGGTCGCCGTCCTCATCTCGGGCACGGGGTCCAACCTGCGTGCGCTGCTCGATGCCGCCGCCGAACCCGGTTTCCCCGCCTCGATCGTCGCCGTCGGCGCCGATCGCGAAGCAGCGGGGTTCGCACATGCCGAGCAGTACGGCATCCCGACCTTCCTCGTGCCCTGGGAGAGCTACGACACACGCGAAGCGTGGGGAGCAGCGCTCGGCGAGCAGCTGTCGATCTGGAAGCCCGATCTCATCGTGCTGAGCGGTCTCATGCGGCTGCTGCCCGCCTCGCTCGTCGACGCGTGGGAGCCGCGCATCCTCAACACCCACCCCGCGCACCTGCCCGAGTTCCCCGGTGCGCACGGCGTGCGCGATGCGCTGGCCGCCGGAGTCGCGCAGACCGGCGCGAGCGTCATCGTCGTCGACACGGGCATCGACACCGGACCGATCCTCGCGCAGGAGCGCGTTCCCGTCCTCGACGGCGACGATGAGCACGCGCTCCACGAACGCATCAAGCCCGTCGAACGGCGGCTGCTCATCGACGTCGTGCGCCGCATCGCTGCGGGCGACCTCGATCTCGCCGCCGTGCGGCGCACCGCCGAATCCACCCCCTGACGACCACCGAGGAGTCCCCATGGCCGGCCCGAGCCACGATCCCGCTCTCTACCGCGAACGCGACGTCGTGCCGATCCGTCGCGCCCTCATCTCCGTGAGCGACAAGACGGGGCTGCTCGAACTCGCCGAGGCGCTCTCGTCGGCGGGAGTCGAGATGGTCTCGACGGGCGGCTCCGCCTCGCTCATCCGCGACGCGGGCTACGCCGTGACCGACGTGTCGGCCATCACGGGGTTCCCCGAGTCGCTCGACGGCCGGGTGAAGACCCTCCACCCCGGCGTGCACGCGGGCCTCCTCGCCGACATGCGCCTCGAGGACCACGAGCGCCAGCTCGACGAGCTCGACATCGCCCCGTTCGAGCTCGTCGTGGTCAATCTGTACCCGTTCGTCGAGACCGTCGCCTCGGGTGCGTCGGCGGTCGACGTGGTCGAGCAGATCGACATCGGAGGCCCCGCCATGGTGCGGGCATCCGCCAAGAACTTCGCCAATGTCGCCATCGTCGTCTCACCCGAGTCGTACCCCGCGGTCATCGAGGCCGCCGGGGCGGCGGGGACCACCCTCGCGCATCGCCGCGACCTCGCGGCGCGCGCCTTCGCGCACACCGCCGCCTATGACCGCGCCGTCGCGCAGTGGTTCGCCGAGGCGACCCTCGCCGACGAGGAGACCCTGCCGCAGCACCTCACGATCAAGGCCGAACGCCTCGCGTCGCTGCGCTACGGCGAGAACTCGCACCAGCGCGCCGCGATCTACACGCGTGTCGGCGGGCACGGGATCGCGCAGGCGACGCAGCTGCAGGGCAAGGAGATGTCCTACAACAACTATGTCGACGCGGATGCCGCCCTGCGGGCCGCGTTCGACATGGTCAAGCCGGCCGTCGCGATCATCAAGCACGCGAACCCGTGCGGAATCGCGATCGCGGCGCCCCAGGCGCTCGACCCCATCGCGAGCGCCCACCTGCGTGCGCATGAATGCGACCCCGTGTCCGCGTTCGGCGGGGTCATCGCGGCCAACCGCACGGTCACGCTGAAGATGGCCGAGAACCTGCGCGACATCTTCACCGAGGTCATCATCGCGCCCGACTTCGAGCCCGAGGCGCTCGAGGTGTTCCGGCTCAAGAAGAACCTGCGCGTGCTGCAGCTGCCCGCCGACTGGCAGCAGGAGCGCATGGATGTGCGGCTCGTCTCGGGAGGATTGCTGCTGCAGGACGCCGACCGGTTCCCCGACGACATCGACTCGGTCGCCGCGAACTGGGAGCTCGTCTCGGGCGAGCGGCCCGACGACGAGGAGATGACCAACCTCATCTTCGCCTGGAAGGCGTGCCGCGCCGTGAAGTCGAACGCCATCGTGCTGGCGAAGAACTCCGCGACGGTGGGCATCGGGATGGGCCAGGTGAACCGTGTCGACTCGTGCCGTCTCGCGGTCGAACGCGCTGGCGACCGCGCAGCCGGTTCGGTGGCGGCATCCGATGCCTTCTTCCCGTTCGCCGACGGGCCCCAGGTTCTCATCGACGCCGGGATCAGCACGATCGTGCAGCCCGGGGGATCGGTGCGCGATGAAGAGGTCGTCGACGCGGCACGGGCAGCCGGAGTCACGATGTTCTTCACGGGGGAGCGCCACTTCTTCCACTGAGTCGCGGACCGGACCATCGTGTCCGATTTCCGCGAGCCGGGTGTCCGGGAGCGTGTCAGGCTAGGGGTGTGAGCATCCCGGCCATGACGTTCGACGAACGGTATCGCGCGATCGATTCGCGCGATGCGCGGTTCGACGGCCAGTTCGTCACGGCCGTGCGCTCGACCGGGATCTACTGCCGGCCGAGCTGTCCCGCGCGCACACCGAAACCCGAGAACGTGACGTTCTACCCGACCAGCGCGGCCGCGCACGAAGCGGGATATCGGGCGTGCAAGCGGTGCCTTCCCGAGGCGGCGCCGGGCTCGCCGCGATGGGATCTGCGCGGCGACGTTGCGGGCCGCGCGATGCGGCTCATCGCCGACGGCGTCGTGGAACGCGAGGGCGTGCCGGGCCTCGCGCATCGGCTCGGCTATTCGCCGCGCCACCTGACCCGGCTCCTGGCGGCCGAGCTCGGCGCCGGACCCCTCGCCCTCAGTCGCGCGCATCGCGCGCAGACGGCGCGGATGCTCCTCGTCGGCACCGATATGCCGGCATCCGATGTCGCCCTCTCCGCGGGCTTTGCGAGCGTGCGGCAGTTCAACGACACGATCCGCGAAGTGTTCGGGATGCCGCCGCTCGCTCTGCGTGCGCGGCGGCGCTCCCTTCGACAAGCTCAGGGAGCGGTGGGACAAGCTCAGGGAGCGCGGGGACGAGCTCAGGGAGCGGGGGCGCGGCCCGAGGGGATGGGGACGGACGAGGGTTCCGCTTCGGACGTGCTCGGGGTCATCGAGCTCGTGCTGCCGCACCGCGGGGAACTCGACGCGCCGGGGCTCTTCTCCTGGATGGCCGCCCGTGCCGTCGACGGCGTCGAGGTGGCGACGGCGACGTCGTTCGGCCGCGCGGTGCGCCTCGCGGGCGGGCCGGCGTGGTTCGAGCTGGACATCGACGGTGCGGGGCGTGTGCGGCTGCGCGCGCGGCTGACGCAGCTGTCCGATCTGCCGTCGCTCGTGGCCCGCGCGCGTCGGCTGTTCGACCTCGACGCCGACCCGGTCGCCGTCGACGAGGCGCTCGCGCGGCATCCGGAACTGTCATCGCTGGTCGCGGGTCTTCCCGGCATCCGCGTGCCCGGTGCCGCCGACCCGCACGAGATGCTCGTGCGCGCCATGATCGGCCAGCAGATCTCGGTCGCCGCGGCCCGTACCGTGCTGTCGCGGCTGACCGCCGAGATCGGCGACCCGATCGACGGCGTCGGGCCGGCGACGCGTCTGTTCCCCACGATGGCCGCGATCGCCGAGCACGGGGCCGATGTGCTGCGCGGACCGGCGTCGCGCATCCGGGCCGTGACGACCGCGGCGGCCGCCCTCGCCGACGGATCGCTCACACTCACGGCGGGTGACGACGCCGGCGAACAGCGCGCCGCGCTGCTCGCCATGCCGGGCATCGGGCCGTGGACCGCCGACTACGTGCGCATGAGGGTGCTCGGCGACCCCGACGTCTTCCTGCCGGGCGACGTCGCCGTGCGAGCGGGCGCCGCCGCGACCGGCCTCCCCTCCGATGCGCCGGCGCTCACGGCCTGGGCCGCCCGCGCCGCGCCGTGGCGCAGCTACCTCACGGCGCACCTGTGGCGTGCTGTTCCACCCCGCCCCGTGCGATCTGCAGGACGCACGAGCCGGAACAGGGCGACAGGGCCGATCGAGACGACATCCGTCACACCCGATCCTGCACATCGCACGGAAGGACCCCGCTCATGACGACGATGCAGACCCTGGAGACCCCCGACGGCCCCTTCACGCTGCTCGCCGACGACGACGGCCGGGTGCTCGCCTCCGGATGGACGGCCGTGTCCGCGCAGATCCTCGACCGACTGCGCCCGTCCGCCCGCCCCGCGTCGTTCGGCACGGGCCGCACAGCGGCGGGGGAAGCCGTCGTCGCCTACTACGACGGCGACCTCGCCGCCGTGGACACCGTCGAGGTGCGGCAGCACGGCACGCCGATGCAGCAGGCGGGATGGAAGGCGCTGCGCGCCATCGCGCCCGGTCGTCCGCTCACCTACGCGGAATTCGCCCGCGTGCTCGGCTCTGCAGGCGCCGTCCGCGCCGCGGCATCCATCTGCGCCCGAAACGCACCGGCGCTGTTCGTGCCCTGTCACCGCGTGCTGCGCACGGGCGGCGCCATGGGCGGGTTCGCGTGGGGCGTCGACGTCAAGCGGGCGCTGCTCGACCGCGAAGCGAGCTTGCAGCAGTGAACACCCCGTTCTAAGCTGGTGGGCTGTCTCGTTCGCGGCACCACCCCTGAGGAACATGACCATCACCGCTGATCCCCGACGGTCGGACCTGTCCACCGCGAAGGCGCTCGCGCGGCTCGTGCCGTTCGCCCGGCCCGTGCTCCCTCGCCTCGTGCTGGGCGCCGTCAGCGCGCTCATCGCGAGCCTGCTGGCCCTCGCGATCCCGCTCGTGCTCGAGGTCGTCGTCGAGGGTCCCATCTCGACAGGCGACATCACCCAGATCATCTGGGGCGCCGCGGCCATCCTCGCGCTCGGTCTGTTCGAAGCCCTCATGGTCTGGGCGCGACGCTGGTTCGTGCTGGCGCCCGCGACGCAGGTCGAGTACGACCTGCGCACGGGCTTCTACGAGCGTCTGCAGCGTCTGCCGGTCTCGTTCCACGACCGCTGGCAGTCCGGCCAGCTGCTGAGCCGCATGATGCAGGACATCAGCATGCTCCGACGCTGGCTCGCGTTCGGCCTCGTGCTGCTCGTCGTCAACGCCATCACGATCGTCGTGGGCATCGTGCTGCTGTTCCGCTGGCACTGGATCCTCGGCGTCATCTTCATCGTCTGCTCGGCCCCGCTCTGGTACGCCGGGTACCGGTTCGAGAAGACCTACGGCACGCTCACGCGGCAGAGCCAAGACCAGGCCGGAGATCTCGCGACCTCGGTCGAAGAGAGCGTGCACGGCATCCGCGTGCTGAAGGCCTTCGGCCGGGGAAAGCACGCGCTCGTGAAATTCACGCGGCAGGCCGAGAGCCTGCGCGAGACTGAGATGAGCAAGGCGCGGTCCGTCGGCTGGATCTGGTTCTGGCTCGTGCTGCTGCCCGATATCGCGTTCGCCCTGTGCCTGGGGGCGGGCATCTACCTGACGCAGCTCGGCGAGCTGCAGGTCGCCGAGCTCTTCGCGTTCTTCGCGATGGCGACCGTGCTGCGCTGGCCGATGGAGTCCGTCGGCTTCCTCTTCTCGTTCCTGCTCGACGCGCGCACCGCCACCGATCGCATCTTCGAGGTGTTCGACGAGCCGAATCCGATCGTCGATCCGGCTGCGCCCGTCGCGATCGCCGAGCCGCGGGGCGAGCTCGCCTTCGAGGGTGCGCACTTCCGGTATCAGGATGCCGCAGCCCATGAGCGCGACCTGCTCGACGGCATCGATCTCGTGCTGCGCCCCGGCGAGACGATGGCCCTCGTCGGGCTCACGGGGTCAGGCAAGACGACCCTTACGACCCTGCCCGCGCGCCTGTATGACGTGACGGCGGGGCGCGTGACCCTCGACGGGATCGACGTGCGCGACCTCAGCCTGGTCGACCTGCGGCGGAGCATCGGCATGGCCTTCGAAGACGCGACGCTGTTCTCGCAGTCGGTGCGCGACAACGTGCTGCTCGGACGCGAAGACCTCGCACCCGGGTCTCCCGAGGCCGAGCGCGTCCTGCGCGAAGCGCTCGGGGTGGCGCAGGCCGGCTTCGTCGAGGACCTTCCCGACGGCGTCGACACGGTCATCGGCGAAGAGGGGCTGTCCCTCTCGGGCGGGCAGCGTCAGCGACTCGCGCTCGCGCGTGCCGTCGCGGCACGGCCCGCCGTGCTGGTTCTGGACGATCCCCTCTCGGCGCTCGATGTCGACACCGAGGCGCTCGTCGAAGACGCGCTGCGCGAGATCATGCACGACACGACGACTCTCGTCGTCGCACACCGCCCCTCGACCGTCATGCTCGCCGACCGGGTCGCCCTGCTCGAGGCGGGCCGCATTACCGCCGTCGGGACGCACTCCGACCTGCTGCGTGCGAACGACCATTACCGCCACGTCATCTCGAGCCTCGAAGACGAACAGACGCAGCTGCGCGAGCTCAGGTTCGAACCGTACGGCTCGGGCCAGGAACCGGAGGCGAACGCGTGAGCACCGTCGTCGGAACGAGCGGCGAAGACCGCTCCGATTACACGCGCGAAGAGAGCCGCGCTGTGCGCCGCCGCTCGCTGCGCCTGCTCGGTTCGCTCGTGCTGCCCGTGCGCGGACAGCTCGTGCTCGCGGCGGTCGTGCTGGTCATCTCGACCGCGCTGCGCGTCGCGGGTCCCGCGCTCATCGCGGTCGGGATCGACAGCGCCCTGCCCGCCGCCGTCGACCGGATGGACTGGATGCCGACGGTCCTCGTCGTGCTCGTGTACCTCGTCACCGCGATCGGCGGTGCGGCGCTCATCGGCTGGTACGTCGTCGTGACGGCACGGCTGACGCAGGCGATCATGCTGGATCTGCGCAAGCGGATCTTCCTGCACACGCAGAAGCTCAGCCTCGAGTTCCACGAGTCGTACACGTCGGGCCGCATCATCTCCCGGCAGACGAGCGACCTCGACACGATCCGCGAACTGCTCGACGGCGGGCTCAACGAGCTCGTCTCGGGCATTCTGTACGGTGCCTTCACACTCGTCATGCTGCTCATCTGGGACTGGCAGTCCGGGCTGATCCTGGTCGTCATGGGCATTCCGCTGTATCTCCTGATGCGCTGGTTCTACCTGCGCTCGCAGCGGGTCTATCGCCAGTCGCGCGTCATCAGCGCGAAGGTCATCGTGAAGTTCGTCGAGACGATGACCGGCATCCGCGCCGTCAAGGCGTTCCGCAAAGAGGTGCGCAACGACGACGAGTTCGGCGAGCTGTCCGGCGACTATCGCGAGATCAACATGCGCTCGATCCGCCTCTTCGGCACCTTCGAGCCGGCGCTCATGGCGGTGGCATCCGTCACGCTCGCCGTCGTCGTCGCGTGGGGCGGGTTCCGCATCGTCGACGGCACCCTCCTCGTCGGCACGCTGCTGGCAGCCGTGCTGTACGTGCGCAACTTCTTCGCGCCGCTGCAGGAGGTGGCGTTCTTCCTCAACTCCTACCAGTCGGCCACGGCGGCCCTCGAGAAGGTCTCCGGCGTGCTCGAAGAGGAGCCGACGGTCCCCGACCCGACGCAGCCGGTCGACCTGTGGGAGTCGCGCGGCCACGTGCGGTTCGACGACGTCGTGTTCGGGTATTCCGGTGAGCGCACCATCCTCCCCGGCTTCTCGCTCGACATCCCGGGCGGGCAGACGGTCGCCCTGGTCGGCACGACGGGCGCGGGCAAGTCCACGCTCGCCAAGCTCGTCTCGCGGTTCTACGATCCGACGCGCGGACGCGTCACGCTCGACGGGGTGGACCTGCGCTCGCTGCATCCGAAGGACCTGCGCCGGGCGATCGTCATGGTCACGCAGGAGGCGTACCTCTTCAGCGGCACCGTCGCCGACAACATCGCACTCGGAAAGCCCGACGCGACGCTCGACGAGATCCGGGCGGCGGCCCGCACGGTCGGCGCGGACGCCTTCATCGAGAAGCTGCCCGACGGCTATGCGACCGACGTCAACAAGCGCGGGGGACGGGTGTCGGCCGGACAGCGCCAGCTCATCTCGTTCGCCCGCGCGTTCCTCGCCGACCCCGCCGTGCTGATCCTCGACGAGGCCACCGCGTCGCTCGACATCCCCTCGGAGCGGATGATCCAGGACGCCCTGCAGACGCTCCTCGCCGATCGCACCGCGATCATCATCGCGCACCGCTTGTCGACCGTCGCGATCGCCGACCGCGTGCTCGTCATGGAGCACGGCCGCATCATCGAAGACGGCACCCCCGATGACCTCATCGCGGGCACGGGCAAGTTCGCGCAGCTGCACGCCGCGTGGCGCGAATCCCTCGTCTGAGAGCGGATGCCGCGACCCGGCCGTCGCGCGTGAGCCGCGGCATCCGACAAACGTCGCGCGGGTGCTGTCAGACGCGAGACGCGCGCACCGTGATTCGGCTGGACCTGCTCCCTAGGCTCTCACCCGTGAGTCGACCGCTCCGACGAAGGTGTCATGCCATGGCGCGTGCGGGTCACAGCCCATTCGAGCCGAAAGTGGAGACCATGACCAGTACCCGAACTGCGGTCGCTCCGAGGCGGCGCTGGGGGGCGATGCTCACCGCATCGACCCTGGCGGCGTCCCTCGTGGCCCTCGCACCCCCCGCCGTCGCCCTGGCGGCCGAGTCCGAGGTGGGCTCATCGACCGTCGTGCCCATGCAGATCACCGGTGATGATGCAGAGCGCTTCTCCCTGGTGATCATGGGTGACGGCTACACCGCCGACGAGCAGCAGAAGTTCTACGACGAGGTCGAGGTGCACCTCGAGACGATGTGGAGCATCGAGCCCTTCAAGAGCTACCGCAACCACTTCAACGTCTACGCGATCGGCATCGTCTCGGGCGAGTCGGGCATCAGCTGCGACCGCACCCTCGACGCCCCGCGCCGCAACACGCCGCTCGGCATGTCGTTCTGGGGCGGATGCCGCGCCTCGAGCGTCGAGCGCCTCATCACGATGAACAACTCGGCGGCACAGCGGTACGCCGCGCAGGCGCCGAAGGTCGACCAGATCCTCGCGCTCGCCAACAGCGACACCTACGGCGGCGCGGGCGGCGCCTACGCGACGGCCAGCGGTGGGAACCCGCTGTCGGCGCTCATCTCGCCCCACGAGATCGCCCACTCGCTCGGTGGTCTGCAGGACGAGTACGACTACTACACGCGCGGCATCACGACCGGTGACTACACCGGCCGCGAGCCGAGCTCGGCGCACCACACGCTCCAGACGGCCGAGCAGATGGCCGAGCAGAAGACGAAGTGGTGGCGCTGGCTCGGCGAGGAGAGCGAGTCGGGTGGCATCATCGACGTCTACGAGGGCGGCATGTACTACTCGACGGGCATCTACCGTCCCAGCCAGCACTCGATGATGAAGTCGCTGGGCTACCAGATGGACCAGGTCAGCCGCGAGATCATGACCGAGAAGGTCGCCGGCCGCGCGCCGCTCGTGCCCGCGTCCACCTCCACCGACGCCGCCGTCGCGCCCAACCAGGTGCTGTATGTCGAGACGTCGCACCCGGTCTACCACGAGAACGACGTCACCTGGGCGGTCAACGGCGAAGCGGTCGACAACCCCGCGAACCTGCGCACGCTCGACCTCGGCAAGCTCGGCGTGAAGGCCGGCGACACCGTGACGGCGACCGTCGTCGACAACACCGAGTTCATCCGCGACCCCGCGATCCGCGCCAAGTCGTCGATGACGCAGACGCGCACCTGGACCGTGGGCTCGGGCACCGCCAACGGCGGCACGGTCCGCCCCGGCATCACCGAGGCGTTCCCGACGTTCAAGCCCGCCGGTGCGGACGACATCCTGTATGTCAACACGACGCACCGCACCGACCGCGCGTTCGACATCACGTGGCGCGTCGACGGCGAGGTCGTCGCGACGCCCGCCGGCAAGAACACGTTCGACCTGGGCGCGCTCAACCTGAGCGGTGCGCACGAGGTCTCGGCGACCGTCTCCGACCCGGGCAACTCCGGTGCCGGACGCGTCGTGCAGGAGTGGGACGTCGACGCATCGGGCCCGACGGTCGAGGCGACCGTGACGGCTCCGATCTCGACCACGACCGGCGCCAACGGCGAGCCGCACTACATCGTGAACGAGTCGTTCGGGATGAAGCTCGTCGCGACCGACGACCGCGAGGGTGCGCTCATCTCGGAGTTCCGCCTGAACGGCGACGGCTGGCACAACTACTACGGTTCGCCGACCAACCCCGAGGACCCGTTCGTCTTCACGCCCACCGGCACGAACGTCGACGACCTCATCTACGGCAGCCTCGGTTCGGCCGGCATGTCGCACTCGCCGTTCCAGGAGACCGAGCCGGGCTACGGCACGCACCGTGTCGAGTACCGCGCGACGGACGCGTCGGGCAACATCGGCCCCGTGAAGGCGTTCACCGTCACGGTTCTCGGTGGCGATGACGCCGACAACCGTCAGGTCATCACGACCGAGGTCACCGGCGGCGCCCTGTCGCTCGCGATCGCGAGCGACGAGCCCGTCGTGCTCGACGGTGTCGCGCTGAACGGTGCGGACCAGACGGCGACGGGTGCTCTGCACGACGTCGCAGTCCGCGACTCGCGCGGTACCGCTGCGGGCTGGGACCTGACCGGCGAGGTCTCGGACTTCACGAGCGGCTCCGGCCTCATCGTGGCGGAGAACCTCGGCTGGGCGCCGCGCGCGGAGGCCGTCGAAGGCGACCTGCCGCAGGCCCCCGGCCAGTCGAGCAAGGTCACGCCCGGAAACGTCGCCGTCCCCGGTTCGGGCATCGGCGTTCCCTCCACGCTCTGCGAGTCGCCCGCGGGCAACAGTGCAGGTGCGTTCGTCTGTGGCGCCGACCTCACCCTCGGCGTCCCCGGGTCGACGCGTGCCGGCACCTACGCCGGTGTGCTGACGCTCACGCTCATCTGAGCGGATCCCCCCAACGGACGGGCCCCGGAGCACATGCTCCGGGGCCCGTCCTCGTCTTATATGCGCGGACGTCGGGGCACGCCGAGGCGGGCGGATGCGGCCGGGTGCCGGCATCCGAAAGGGTCCTCGAAAGGCGCGCGGACGACGACCGTCTCGCGAAGCGGGGGATGCCGGGTCTAGAGGCCGAACTCGGCGATGACCTCGCCGTACTCCGTCTCGCCCACGGGCGTGAAGCCGACGCGGCGGAAGAACGCCTCGGGGCCGCCCTCGCCGGCTTCGTAGATCACCGTGACGCGGCCCATGCCGCGGGAGCGCGCCTCTTCGAGGAGCTGCTCGACGGCGAACCGGCCGACGCCGCGGCCCTGGTCATCGGCGTCGACGTTGATGCGCCACAGGATCGACTGGAAGTGCTCGATGGGCGCCTCGGGGTCGAAGCTCGCGCTGACGAAGCCGACGACCTCGTCGTCGTCGCCGTCGAGGACGACGCGCTGCCACGTCGTCTGCGGATTCACGACGGTCGCTGCGATCCCGTAGCTCACCGGCGCGAGGAACTGCTCCTGGCCGGGCTTGAGGGACATGTTGTTGACGGCGACGATCGTCGCCGCTGACAGTTCGACCAATCGCAGATCACCCATAGACGACAGGCTAACCGCATTCTCGGTCGCGGGTCACGCATCCGTCGTCACATCCGTGCGAAGACGGCGCAGACTATCTTGATATCGAGATATCTCGATGGTTTGAGGTAGCCTGGAATCTTGACTGAAGACCTGAATCCCGACTGAACGAAAGACGTGACCGGTGACAGATTCGACCATCATCTACACCTACACCGACGAGGCTCCGGCGCTCGCGACGGCATCGTTCCTGCCGATCGTCAAGGCCGTCACCGGCCGGGCGGGCGTCGACGTCGAAACGCGCGACATCTCTCTGGCAGGCCGTGTCCTGGCGGCGTTCCCGCAGGCGCTCGCGCCCGAGCAGCAGGTCGGTGACGCCCTGGCCGAGCTCGGTGGCCTCGCGACGCTGCCCGAGGCCAACATCATCAAGCTTCCGAACATCTCGGCGTCCATCCCGCAGCTGAAGGCCGCGATCGCCGAGCTCCAGGCCCAGGGCTACGACGTCCCCGATTACCCCGACGAGGCCACGACGCTCGAAGAGAAGGACGTCCGCGCGCGGTACGACCGCATCAAGGGCTCGGCGGTGAACCCCGTGCTTCGCGAGGGCAACAGCGACCGTCGTGCGCCGCTGTCGGTGAAGAACTACGCGCGCAAGCACCCGCACCGCAACAAGCCGTTCGCCGAGGGATCCAAGACGCGCGTCGCGACGCTCGGCCACGACGACTTCAAGGCGAACGAGACGTCGGTGCTCATCGAGGCCGACGATGTGCTGTCGATCCAGCACGTCGCCGCCGACGGCAGCGTGACCCCGCTCAAGACCGGCCTGAAGGTGCTCCCCGGCGAGATCGTCGACGCGACCTTCCTGTCGGCCAAGGCGCTCGACGCCTTCCTCGCCGAGACGCTCGAGACGGCCAAGGCCGACGACGTGCTCTACTCGGTGCACCTGAAGGCCACGATGATGAAGGTCAGCGACCCGATCATCTTCGGCCACGTCGTGAAGGCCTACTTCGACGACGTCTTCGAGCGCTACGGTGCCGAGCTCGCCCAGGCGGGGTTGAGTCCGAACGACGGCCTCGGTGCGATCCTGGCGGGTCTGCCGGCGCTCGAGCGCGGCGAGGAGATCGCCGCCGCCGTCAAGGCCGACCTCGAGAACGGCCCCCGGCTGTCCTACGTCAACTCCGACAAGGGCATCACGAACCTGCACGTGCCCTCCGACGTCATCGTCGACGCGTCGATGCCGGCGCTCGTGCGCAACGGAGGAAAGCTGTGGGGCGCCGACGGCGGCGAGGCGGACACGCTCGCGGTCATCCCCGACTCGTCCTACGCGGGGGTCTACCAGACCGTCATCGAAGACGTCATCGCGCGCGGCCCGCTCGACCCCGCGACGATCGGCACGGTGCCCAACGTCGGTCTCATGGCCCAGGCGGCCGAGGAGTACGGCAGCCACGACAAGACGTTCGAGATCGAGGCGCCCGGCGTGGTCCAGGTGCTCAGCGGCACCGGCGAGGTGCTGCTCTCGCACGAGGTCGAGGCGGGCGACATCTGGCGCGCGACGCAGACGAAGGACATCGCGATCCGCGACTGGGTCAAGCTCGCCGTCACGCGCGCGCGGGCGACCGGCTCGCCGGCCGTGTTCTGGCTCGATGAGAACCGCGCACACGACGCCGCGCTCATCGAGAAGGTGAAGACCTACCTCGCCGATCACGACACGACGGGCCTCACGATCGAGGTCCTCGCGCCCGCCGAGGCGACCCGGTATTCGCTGGACCGGCTGCGCAAGGGCGAGGACACCATCTCGGTGACCGGCAACGTGCTGCGCGACTACCTCACCGACCTCTTCCCGATCCTGGAGGTCGGCACGAGCGCCAAGATGCTCTCGATCGTGCCGCTCCTCGCGGGCGGCGGCCTCTTCGAGACCGGTGCCGGCGGATCGGCGCCCAAGCACGTGCAGCAGCTGCTGGCCGAGAACTACCTGCGCTGGGATTCGCTGGGCGAGTTCTTCGCTCTCGCGGCCTCGCTCGAGCACCTCGCGACCGTGACGGGCAACGTCAAGGCGCAGGTCCTCGCCGATACGCTCGACGCCGCGACGGGGACCTTCCTCGAGAACGACAAGTCGCCGGGCCGTGCGCTCGGCACGACCGACAACCGGGGCAGCCACTTCTACCTCGCGCTGTACTGGGCACAGGAGCTCGCGAACCAGCAGGCGGACCCTGAGCTCGCCGCGGCCTTCGCACCCGTCGCCGACGCACTCGCGTCGGCCGAAGACGATATCGTCGCGGAGCTGCTCGCCGTGCAGGGCGCGCCCGCCGAGATCGGCGGCTACTACCGCCCCGACACCGAGCTCGTGACCGCCATCATGCGGCCGTCTGCGACGCTCAACGCGATCATCGACGGGATCTGACCCGCCCGATCACGAAGGCCCTGTCCGCTCAGCGGGCAGGGCCTTCGTCGTTCACACCGGATGCCGCGTGGCAGGGGCGTATGCGGGGGCGGTCAGGCGCGGACCTGCACCTCGGTGCCCACGGGCGCCCAGTCGAAGAGGAACTTGGCAGCGCCGACGGGCATGTTCACGCAGCCGCTGCTGATGTGCGCGGCACCGAAGCTGTTGTGCCAGTAGGCGCCGTGGAACGCCTGGTCGCCGTTGAAGTACGCCACCCACGGAACGTTCTCGGTGCAGTACGGCGCTCCGGGGAAGCATCCCATGTCCTGGATATTGCGCTTCCAGTTGATGCGGAACGACCCGGTGAACGTCGGCGTCGAGGACTTGCCGGCCGAGATGGGATACGAGTTGACGAGGTTGCCGTTCTCGTAGAGGTAGGTGCGCAGATCGCCGAGATCGACCACGACGTTGCGGGCGAGTGTCGTCGTCGCGAACGGCACCTCGGTGACCGGCAGGGCGAATGCGGCTTCGCCGGCCGCGAGCTGCTCGGCGTACGCCGCCGCGATGCCGGACGTATCGCCCAGTTCGCGGCCCACGACGCCCGTGGCCAGCTCATTGAGCACGCCGCCCCCCGAATCGGTGACGACCGTCGCGTTCGCCGCCTCGCGGTTGACCGCGGCGGGGAGCGTATCGACGACGGCCTGGATGGCGGCCTCGTCGACACCGACCTCGAACGTGCCGCGCGGCCCCGGAGTCACGGTGAGCCATGAGGCGACCTGCTCGCGGGTGATCGGCACGGTGCGCTCGTCGCCGATGTAGAAGCCGGCCGTGTCGAGGACGCCGTTGAGCTTGACGGCGGCGGATTCGGCGACGAACGTCGGGGTGCCGGCGACGACGG
This sequence comes from Microbacterium sp. NPDC055357, assembly GCF_053644835.1. Taxonomy (NCBI): domain Bacteria; kingdom Bacillati; phylum Actinomycetota; class Actinomycetes; order Micrococcales; family Microbacteriaceae; genus Microbacterium; species Microbacterium sp. NPDC055357. The sequence goes on from NZ_JBSHLZ010000001.1 coordinate 297,874, forward strand.
GGGCGGCGACCGGGTCGAATGCGACCGTCGTCTCACCCTCGGCGAACGCGGCGTTGAGGCTCGCGCCGAGCTCGACGAGGTCGACGCCGGTGCCCTCGACGGCGGGAGTCGTGATGAAGCTGACGCTCTCGGCGTCATAGGCGAGTGTCGCGTCGACCGGGTCGACGTAGAGGTCGGGTGCCGCAGCGCGCAGCGCAGCCGTCGCGATCTCGGGGTCGATGCTGATCGACGCCTCGATCGGTTCGGGGAACCACTGCGTGACGTTCCACATCGGGCTCGCCGCGAACGCCGTGTCGGCGAGAGCGCGGGCCTCGACCGTGGCGCCCAGATCCAGTGCGTTGACCGCGACGTCGCCGCCGGCCCCGGTCAGGACCACGTCGGTCTCGGCCAGTCGTTCGTTGATGGCATCCGTCGCCGCGCCCGATGTGAGCAGTCCGACGGGCACACCCGCGACGGAGGTGCCCGGGGCGATGAGCACGAGCGACGTCGCGACGAGGGCGACCGCGAGGGTGCCGGCTCCGGCGCCGATCCAGATGCCCGTGTGCTTCTTCTTGGGCGCGGGGTCGCGCGGAGCCCACTCGGGCTGGTCGGAGGCATCGGCGCGCGGAATCGCCGCGGTCGTCGACTCAGCTGGATCGACGGACGTGCCGTCGGCGCTGGTCGGCTCTTCGGCTCCAGGCTTGATCGCGAGATCCGTCACGCAGAAACCCCCCGGCTTGAACGGATATATCCCCCTATCGTATCCGAGCGTGTCAGGCGCGCGGGGCGCGGTCCGATCGCCACGACGTTAACGTTTCGGTAAACGCCCGTGGACGGCTCAGCTGTCGAACACCTTTCCGGGGTTGAGGATGCCGTGCGGATCGAACACGCGGGCGATCTCGCGCTGCAGCTGCCACTGGTCATCGCCGAGTTCGTCGGCGAGCCAGCGGCGCTTGAGCACCCCCACCCCGTGTTCGCCGGTCAGCGTGCCCCCGAGCCGCAGAGCCGCGCGGAACAGGTCGTCGGCGGCATCCCAGATAGAGGGCGGGGCTTCGACGATGCCGTGTTCGTCGGGTCGGCCGTCGAACACGAAGTTCGGGTGCAGGTTGCCGTCGCCCGCGTGGGCGACCGTCGGGATCGAGACGCCGTGCTCGCGCTCGACACGGGCGATCTCGTCGAACATCGCCGGCATGGCGCTGCGCGGAACCGCGATGTCCTCGATGAGCGTCGTGCCCAGCGTCTCCATGGCGGGGTGCATCGAGCGGCGGATCGCGAGCAGCCGCTCGCCCTCTTCGGGGTCGCGGGAGACCACGACGGCTCCGCCCGCGGCGCGCAGTACGTCGGCGATGGCGGCGGCTTCATCGCCGCTCGCGGGTCCGTCGGTCTGGATCGTCAGCTGCGCGGCGCCGGGGGTCGGCGCGGCGAGGGCCAGCAGCGCGTGGACGGCGGCGAGGGATGCGGCATCCATCAGCTCCATGATCGAAGGCTGCAGTCCCGCGGCCGTCACGGCGGACGACGCCGTCGCGGCGGCGCGCACGTCGGGGAAGGTCGCGGCGATCGTGCGCACCTCGCCGGGCACGAGACGGCGCAGCTTGAGCGTCGCACCGACGATGACGCCGAGCGTGCCCTCGGACCCGATCATGAGCGAGGTCAGGTCGAGGCCCGTGACGCCCTTGACGGTGCGTCGTCCGAGCCGCAGGAAGCGCCCATCGGCGAGGACGACGTCGACACCGAGGACCGCATCGCGCACGACGCCGTACTTCGCGCAGAGAAGCCCGCCCGCGCCGGTGGCGATGTTGCCGCCGACCGTCGAGATCGCGCGGCTCGCCGGATCCGGTGCCCACCACAGTCCCTCGACGGCGAGGGCGTCGTTGAGGTCGGCGTTGAGGATGCCCGGCTCGACGACGGCGACGAGGTCGTCGGGGCGCACTTCGAGGATGCGTCCCATGCCGCGCACGGACAGCGCGATCTCACCGTCGCCCGTGTTCGCGGCGCCCGCGAGTCCCGTGCCGGCCCCGCGCGTCACGACGGGCGTGCCCGTCGCGTTCGCGATCCGCATGGTCTGCTGCACATCGTCGACGCTGCGCGCGTGGACGACCGCGAGGGGCGTTCCGGATGCCACGTGGCCGGACTTGTCGGCGCGCGCGGCTTCGCGCGCGGCATCCGTCGTGTCGACTCGATCGCCGAGCACCGCGCGCAACTGCGCGAGCACACCGGCGCGGTCGGTCACGCCAAGCGCCGCCGGCCCGCGAAGACGCCCACCGTGACGGCGACGACGCCGAAGGCGAGGCCGACCCAGGCCATGTCCATGCTCCACCAGGCGATCGTCGCGGCGACATAGACGAGCAGTTCGACGACGGCGCGCACGAAGGGATGCACGGCGAAGACGGCGCGCGGTGAGACGAACAACGCCCAGACGAGGATCGCGAGGGCGGGGGCGCCGATGCCGGCGACGATGTTCCACGGGAAGGGCCACGCGACGAAGCCCCAGAACGCGAGCGAGCCGAACGCGAGGATCTGGCAGAGGAACGCGAGCACGTCGATTCCGGAGAGCGGGGTGCGCATTCCGGCCGCCGGTGCGGCGGGCGTCTGAGGCGTCACGTACGGGGTCTCGGCCATGGGCTCCAGTCTACGCTCGGGTGTCCTCCGCGCTGTCTTCGCCGGGTCAGAGCCCGTCGCCGAGCGACACGAGATCCTGCACGTTGTACGACTGCACGAGGCCGGTCTGATCTCCCGCGATGTACTGGAGCTGGAGCCGTGCACCGATGAGCAGGTCGAGGACCGTCGGGCGGAGGATCATGGGCGCGGCGCCGGCCCCGTCGAGGGTCAGGATGCCGCGATCCGCACCGCTGTAGGTGACGTGCACCTGCGTGCCCGGGTCTCCTGTGACGTCGAACCCGATCGTCAGACGCGTGCCCTCGAACCACGTCGAGACGTCGTCGATCGCGGGTGTTCCCTCGGGAAGGACGGGCTCGGGCGGGTCGGTCGGCTCGGGATCGGGCGTGGGATCGGGATCGGGCGTGGGCTCGGGATCCGGCGTCGGGGTCGGTTCGGGATCCGGGGTCGGGGTGGGGTCGGGATCCGGCGCCGGTGTCGGCGTGGGCGTCGCGGGGTCCGCGGCGGGCGGCGTCGGAGCCGGGACGGGCGGAGCGCTCGGACGCGGTGCCGTCTCGCGCGGATCCGGCGACGGCACGGTCGCGGCGGGCGGTGTCGGCTCGGTGAGCGGCGCGGACGGAGTGGGGGCGGGCGTGGAGATCACGAGGGGCTCGTCGGTGTCGACGGGTGCTTCGGCGACGGTCTCCACGATCGCATTCTGCGCCGAGACGGGCGACGAGGTGAGGGCGGGCACGATGACGGCTGCCGTCACGACCGACCCTGCGACGAGCAGGCTCGCGGCGGCGATCCCCGTGATCGCGCCGATGCCGGACAGGGCGCCGCCCGTGACCGTCGCGCCGGCGACTCCCGCTGCCGCGCCACCCGAGGTCACTGCCGCCGTCGTCGACGCCGAGCCGCCGAGCGAAGCTGCCGAGCTCGCCGGCCCGACGGGCACGAGCAGGGACTGCGCCCCGCCGCTGCCGGCGGCCGATCCCGCGGGGGCGAGGGTCGCGGCACCCGAGCCGCCGATCGTCACGGCTCCTTCGACGACGGTGGAGGGCATGGCGGCGAGGGCGACGAGAGGTGCACCGCCGCCCTGCAGCGAGGCGAGGTATCCGGCCGCACCCGCGGTGCCGATCGTGAGCGGCAGCAGGACGAGCGCCAGGCGACTGCCCACCTCTTTCGCCTCGCTCGCGACGATCGTGCAGCGCGTGCACTCCGCCAGGTGCGACTCGAGCTTGCCGTGGTCGCGGCGCCCCAGATTGCTGCGGGCGTACGCGCCGAGACGCTCGATCGTCCACTGGCAGGGGGAGCCGTCGGTGACCGAGCGCAGGTGAGCTTGGATCCAGGCTTCGCGCAGGCCTTCGCGCGCACGGAACGTCAGCTGTGCGACGGCGGTCGCCTTCAACCCGAGCAGCGGCGCGATCTCGGCGGGTTTCATGCCCTCGATCTCGGAGTACCAGAGCACCTCCTGCCAGCGCGTCGGCAGGCTCCGGAATGCCTGGTGCGTGAGCCCGCGATCGAGGGCCTCATCCGTCGCCTGCTCGGTCGTCGCCGGATCCTCGACCGTGTCGAGGACGTCGACGGCGGTGTCCTTGCGGGCGCGTCCCCAACCGGCCGCCGTGTTGCGGATGCTCGTGAACAGGTAGGCGCGGAACGAGCCGGTCGGTCCGCCGCCCTTCTGGATCGACTGATAGATCCGCGTGTAGGCCTCTTGCACGAGGTCGTCGGCATCGAGCGACGACGAGACCGAACGCGCGACCGTCACACCGGACCGGTAGTGGCGCCGCCACAGCTCGCCGAACGCGGACGCATCGCCCGAGCGTGCGCGCAGCACGAGGTCGGCGTCGCCGAGCTCGGTGGCGCCGGGCGTGTCGTTCATCGTCATGCGGACTCCACGTGGCTGAGGGAAGGTCGAGCACCTTCCACTCATGAGACGCGCGAAGACGGGAATCATCACGCGACTTTCCCATTCTGCTCGCCCTACGGCCGTTTGTCTCCTGTTCTCCGGCCGCCGGATGAGCCTTCTGACGGGTGCGGAGAAGAATTTCCCGGAACCCGCGTAATAGATCGGCATGACCCCCGTCTCATGGTGTGAGAGACATTGCCCGCACTCCCGTCGGGGGGCAGGAGCCGGGCACGGCGCGATGGGCGAACCGTCCGGAGCAGCCGGAGGCGGACTCGGAGAACCGCTCGGGGGAGGGGTTCCGAGTCCGCCGGATGTCTCGCCAGGGGGAGTCGCGGCCGCTGCACATGGGGATGCAGCGGCCGCCTCATTCCTCGGTCTCGACGCGCTGGCCGCCGAGCCACACGCCACGGACCTCGAAGTCGCCCGTGAGCAGCACGGCATCGGCGAGCCGGTCGGGTTCGAGCGCACCGAGGTCGTCGCGGCCGAGCACGCGTGCGGGTGTCGTGGTGAGAGCCGCGACGGCGTCTCCGAGGCGCACGCCCGCGGCGACCGTGCGCCGCAAGGCGGCATCCTGGGTGAGCGTCGAACCCGCGATCGCTCCGCCGCGGGTGAGCCGGGCCGCGCCGCCGACGACGTCGACGGCGAGAGAGCCGATCTCGTAGCGCCCATCGGGCTGCCCTGCCGCCGCCATGGCGTCCGTCACGAGAGCGATGCGCCCCGGCGCCGCGGCGAACGCGATGCGCACGACCTCGGCATGCACGTGCAGGCCGTCGACGACCAGCTCGAGGGTCACGCGGGGATCGAGGGTCGCGGCGCCGACCGGACCGGGCGCGCGGTGGTGCAGGCCCGGCATCGCGTTGAAGGCGTGGGTGAGGAGCGTCGCCCCCGCGGCGAAGGCCGCTGCGGTGCGATCGAGATCGGCGCCCGTGTGCCCGACGGCGGCCACGGCGCCCGCGGCGACGACGGCGCGCACGGCGTCGAGACCGCCCGGCAGCTCGGGGGCGAGCGTCACCTGGCGCACCGTGCCGCGCCCCGCATCGAGCAGGCGCGCGACCGAGTCCGCATCGGGATGCCGCAGCTGCGCCCCGTCGTGCGCGCCCTTGTGGTCGGGGGCGAGGAACGGCCCCTCGAGGTGCGCACCCAGCACGGTCGGCTCCGAGCCGGTCAGGTCGGCGACGACGGCCGCCCGCTCGGCGATCCGATCGAGCGGAGCCGTCACGAGCGAGACGACGGCGCGCGTCGTGCCGTGGCCGAGATGGAACCGGCGTGCGGCACGGATCGCCTCGGGCCCGTCCTCGTGCGCGGCGCCCCCGCCGCCGTGCGTGTGCAGATCGATGAAGCCGGGCGTGAGCACGGCACCCGGACCCGCGACCTCGGTCGCATCGACGACGTCGTCTCGCGGACCGGCGAGCGGCTGCCACGTGTCGCCCGTTCCGACGCCCGAGACGCGGTCACCGGTGAACGTGACCCAGGCGTCCTCGAGGATGACGCCGCCGTCGACGAGGCGGGCCGAATGGATGACGGTCGTCACGGGTGCGCCCTCCCGCCGGCTCTCGGCGCGGCGGCCGATGCCGGGGCGCGGTCGAGGCGAAGCGTGTTCACGGTCGCGACCTTACCTGCGTCGGGGTGCCGGGCGGCGGCATCCGTTATGCTCGGAGCGTCGCGACTGGCGTTGAGGTGGGTCACCACCGGGGAGCGGCTGACGACGGCATTCGACCGCACGCCTGGGCCGATGTGTGACCTTTCGAACCCTCCGATTGCCGCAGTCAAGGAGACCGTCATGACCGACCAGTTCTTCAACGCCCCGCTCGCCGAGGTCGATCCCGAGATCGCGCAGGTGCTCGAGCGCGAACTCGAGCGACAGCGCGGGTACCTCGAGATGATCGCATCCGAGAACTTCGTTCCCGTCTCGGTGCTCCAGTCGCAGGGGTCCGTGCTCACCAACAAGTACGCCGAGGGGTACCCCGGCCGGCGCTACTACGGCGGATGCGAAGAGGTCGACGTCGCCGAAGAGCTCGCGATCCAGCGGGCGAAGGAGCTGTTCGGCTCGGAGTTCGCCAACGTCCAGCCGCACTCGGGCGCGTCGGCGAACGCCGCCGTGCTGCACGCGATCGCGCGCCCCGGCGACACGCTGCTCGGGCTGTCGCTCGATCACGGCGGTCATCTGACGCACGGGATGAAGATCAACTTCTCGGGCCGGCTCTACAACATCGTCGCGTACGGCGTCGACCCCGAGACGTCCGTCGTCGACATGGACGAGGTGCGCCGTCTCGCCCTCGAGCACAAGCCCAAGGTCATCATCGCGGGCTGGTCCGCCTACCCCCGCCAGCTCGACTTCGCCGCGTTCCGCGCGATCGCCGACGAGGTCGGGGCGCTCCTGTGGGTCGACATGGCGCACTTCGCGGGGCTCGTCGCGGCGGGCCTTCACCCGAACCCCGTGCCGCACGCGCACGTCGTCTCGTCGACCGTGCACAAGACGATCGGCGGTCCGCGCTCGGGCTTCATCCTCACGAACGACGCCGACATCGCGAAGAAGATCAACTCGGCGGTCTTCCCCGGTCAGCAGGGCGGTCCGCTCATGCACGTCATCGCCGCGAAGGCGACGGCGTTCAAGCTCGCCCGCACCCCCGAGTTCGCCGAGCGTCAGGAGCGCGTGCTGCGCGGGGCCGCGATCCTCGCCGACCGGCTTATGCAGAAGGATGTCGCCGATGCCGGCATCACGCTGCGCTCGGACGGCACCGACGTGCACCTCGTCCTCGTCGACCTGCGCGACGCCGCGATCGACGGCAAGCAGGCCGAAGACCTGCTCCACGACATCCACATCACGGTGAACCGCAACGCCGTCCCGAACGACCCGCGCCCGCCGATGGTGACGTCGGGTCTGCGCATCGGCACGCCCGCGCTCGCGACGCGCGGGTTCGGCGATGCGGAGTTCACCGAGGTCGCCGACATCATCGCGCTCGCGCTGCTGCCGGACGCCGACACCGAGGCGCTGCGCGCCCGCGTCGCCGCACTCACGGCCGCGTTCCCGCTCTACCCCGACCTGCAGCAGTAGCCCGGAGCCGCCCCGCGCCGCGCCTTTCGCCGAACCGTACCCTTTCCGTCGAGGCAGACGTCGAGGGCGTCGGGTTCGCCGCGAAAGGTACGGTTCGAGGCGATCCTCGGAGCGGGCGAGCCGAATTCGACCTGATGGAGACGCAGAAGTGACCGCGAACACACTCGACGGGAAGGCCGCGGCGGCGGCGATCAAGGACGAGCTGAAGGGCCGCGTCAACGCGTTGCGCGAGCGCGGCGTCGTGCCCGGCATCGCGACCGTGCTCGTCGGCGCCGACCCCGCGTCGCAGCTGTATGTCGGCATGAAGCACCGTCAGTCCGAGGCGATCGGCATGAACTCGATCCAGATCGAGCTTCCCGCCGACGCGTCGCAGGCCGACGTCGAAGCCGTCATCGACGACCTCAATGCGGATGCCGCGTGCCACGGCTACATCGTGCAGCTGCCGCTGCCGAAGCACATCGACACCGACGCGATCCTCGAGCGGATCGACCCCGCGAAGGACGCCGACGGACTGCACCCGACCAACCTCGGGCGCCTCGTCTTGAACGTCAACAAGCCCATCACGACCCCCCTGCCGTGCACGCCCCGCGGCGTCATCGAGCTGCTGCTGCGCAACGACTACGACCTGAACGGCAAGCACGTCGTCGTCGTCGGACGCGGCGTCACGATCGGCCGTTCGATCGGCCTGCTGCTGACGCGCCGGGACATCAACGCGACCGTGACCCTGACCCACACCGGCACGACCGACCTCGACCGCCACCTGCGCGAGGCCGACGTCATCGTCGCGGCAGCAGGCGTCAAGCACATCGTGCGGCCCGAGCACGTCAGGCCCGGGGCCGCCGTGCTCGATGTCGGCGTGACGCGGGAGACCGACCCCGAGACGGGCAAGAGCACGGTCCACGGCGATGTGCATCCCGATGTCGCCGAGGTCGCCGGCTACCTCTCGCCCAACCCCGGGGGCGTGGGGCCCATGACGGTCGCCCTGCTCATGACGAACGTCGTCGAGGCCGCCGAACGCTCCCTGGCCTGACCGCACGGCGGGCGGGTCGCGAAGTTCGGAGCTTCGCGCGAAGTTCGGACTTTCGCGCGGAGTCCGGATGGGATGGCCGCGCGAGTCCGAGCTTCGCGCCGACCTCCGAGGTCGAGATGCGCAACCGTGCGCGTCAGGCGTCGCGCGTCACGCGAAGTTCGGAGATTGGCGCGGGGTTCGGAGGTTCGCGCGGGGTTCGGAGGCTCGCGCGGGGTTCGGGCTGGACGGGCTTGCGGGTCCGAGCTTGGCACGGTTCTCCGAGGTCGACACGAGCGGATGCCGCCACCCGCCGCCCGCGACGCGGTTCTCCGGGGCTGGGATGTGGAGTCGGGTGGGGGCTTCGCGAAGTTCGGAGGTTCGCGCGGGGTTCGGAGGCTCGCGCGGGGTTCGGGCTGGACGGGCTTGCGGGTCCGAGCTTGGCGCGGTTCTCCGAGGTCGACACGAGCGGATGCCGCCACCCGCCGCCCACGGCGCGAGAGCAGACCAGCGGATGCCGCACCCCGTGGCCGCCACCAGCCGCCCACGGCGCGAGAGTAGTCCAGTGGATGCCGCCACCCTGTGGCCGCACCCCGCGGCGCCGCGGCGATTCAGAGCCCGTCGAGCATCTTCCGCTGCTCGTCGGTGAGGCCGTCGTTCAGTTCGCGGCGGCCTGCCGCCGAGGCGGGCGTTTCGGGGGTCGCGTCCGCTGACCGGACCCGACCCCCGGTCGCACGGTCGTAGAGAGCCCCCGCGCGCGCCTCGATCTTGTCGTCGACGGCGTCGTAGATGACCCAGGCGAGCAGCAGGGCGAGGGGCGGGATGACCCAGCCCCAGAACCAGCCCGACACGTTGACGCCCGAGAGGACGACGACGAGGATCCACACGATGAGCTCGACGACGAACACGAGCCCGAACTGCACGAGCTTCTCGCCGAGCCGCGTGCGCTGACCGGCCGACTTCGCCGCGGCGCCGCGGAACATCCGACCGACGAGGGGTTTGAGCCAGATCGTCGCGGCCGTCAGCACGACGCCCGCCCACAGGGCCGCCCACCCGACGCGCACCGAGGACAGCAGCATGCCGACGATGAGCAGCACGACGACGTTGAACACGTAGAGCGACACGAAACGCACGAGCCAGGCCTTCATGGCCCCAGCGTGGCATGTCGAGTCGTCGTTGTCAGCGCACCTCGGGCTGCGCGCGTCCCGCGAAGTGCAGGCAGCGTGTGCCGTCGGAGAGCGAGAACGGCACGATAGGCATGAAGGCGCCGAGGGCGTCGGTCAGGAAGGTGCCGTCGGCCGCCTGCCGGATCGTGCCCGAGAAGCTGTCGCGCCCGAGGCTCTCCGCCGCGAGCCCGCCGATGTCGATCTGCACCGCGGGGGCGCCCGATGGGGCATCCGACACGGCGATGCGCATGTTGACCCGCTCGTAGACACCTGCCCATTCGCTCACATCAGCCGCGCCGGTGCTCGGCTCGAGCGGTGCCGGAGGGCGGATGCCGCAGATCTCCTCGATCGCCGTGGCGGTCAGCGACTCCATCGCGGCGCCGAGGCCCGGACCGTTTCCGAGCACGACGACGGCGGTGCCGTGGTCGGGCAGGATCCGCAGCGACGCGCCCTGTCCGACCGTGCCACCGTCGTGGCCAGTGATCCGGGTGCCGTCCCACGTGCGCAGCATGAACCCGAGCCCCCAGTCGTCGGCGAGCGACGGGTCCGGCACGCGCACCGCGGGCGCGAACGCCGCCGCGACAGCGCTCTCGGACAACAGCCGCCCGCCGCCCGGTCCCGTGCCGCCGTCGAGGTAGAGGCGCGCGAACGCGAGCACGTCGGCCGCGGATGCAGCGAGGCCTCCGGCCGAGCCCATGGTCCGCGGTGTCGCGACCAGGGGAGCCAGCTCGAGGCCGTCGGCACCCGGAACGTGGCCGAACGCCGCTCGATGCCGCAGCGCCTCTTCGGGCAGCGTGCACGAGTGCGTCATCCCCAGAGGGCGCAGCAGTCGTTGGGCGAGTGCCTCGTCGTACGTGAGGCCGGTCACCCTCTCGATGAGTCGGCCCGCGATCGCGAACCCGGTGTTGCTGTACGACCAGGCCGCGCCCGGCGCGAAGACCTGGGCGAGTTCGCCGCAGGTGGCGACGTAGCGCTCGAGCACGTCTTCGCCGCGTCCGAGGTCGAGGAAGTGATCGCCGTCGATGCCGCTCGTATGCGTGAGCAGGTGTCGGGCGGTCACCGCTTCTCGCGCGGCGGCATCGCCCCAGGCGAGCTCGGGCATGACCGACACGAGCGGTGCGTCGAGGTCCAGCAGGCCGTCGTCGGCGAGCATCAGCAGCAGCGTCGCCGTGTACGCCTTCGTGACCGAGCCGATCTGGAAGACCGAGTCGGGCGTCGCGTCGACGGCGGTCGCGAGGTTGAGCACCCCGGAGGCGAACGTGTGCACCTCGCCGTCGCTCAGGATGCCGAGCGACAGGCCGGGCAAGGAATCGGGGGAGGCGAGATCGTCGAGCCTGGCCTGCCAGGCGTCACGGTCGATGGTCATCGGGGGAGTCCTTTCTCGGTGGGGCAGGGGAATCGTCGGGCACCCCCAGCAGTCGGCGCAGTGTCGCTGCCAGCAGGCCCCCGACGTCGGTGTGCAGGTCGACGAGGTATTCGATCGTGAGTCCTCGGATGAGGCTCGTGACGACGGCGGCGAGATCGTCGGCCGCGAGGGGCGGCGTCACGCCGATCAGGCGACACTGCTCGGCAAGCAGCTCGGCCAGAGCGCTGCGACCCGCCCGCTGGGCCTGCATCACCCGGACGCTGAGCGCCGGATCGGTGGACGCGAAGGCGGTGAACTCGACCTCGGCCGACAGCCATTCGCGCGTCTGCGATGCTTCCGCCGCGAGCCAGCGCGCCAGCAGGTCCACGCGCTGTGCGGCCGTCGCGGTGGCGGGTGCGACGAAAGACGAGCGGTCCTGCTGCCTGTCGAACCGCTCGTCCACGAGCGCGAGGAAGAGCTCGCCCTTGTTCGCGAAGTTCGAGTAGACCGCTCCTCGCGTGTAGCCGGCCTTCGCCGCGACATCCTCTATGGCCACACGGGTGAACCCGCGTGCCAGAAACAGGCGCCGTGCCGCTTCGAGTATTCGTGCGCGAGTCACATCGCGGGGATCTCTTGCCAAGGTTTGCCTCCTCGATACAGACTGTATCGACATGATCAAGCCTTGATCAAGAGGCAGATTCCAATAATGGATACGAGGTGTATGCAATGGATGCCACGTTCGCGGCGCTCCAGGAGCTCATCGATCGCACGGCCGAGGATGCCGGAATCCCCGGCGCGGCGGTCGCGGTGGTGCACGACGGTGTCGAACGACTGTTCACGACCGGGGTCGCCAGCGTCGCGGCCCCCGCTCCGGTCACGATCGACACGCTCTTCATGACGGGTTCGACCACCAAGACGGTGACGGCGACGACGGTGCTCGCTCTCGTCGAGGAAGGGCGTCTCGACCTCGACCGGCCCGTCGCCGACCTTCTGCCCGAGCTGCGGCTCAGCAGCTCGCGCGCACTCGCGGCACTGACGCCGCGGCACCTCCTCACCCACACGGGCGGCTTCGAGGGTGACATCGCCGACGACGAGTCCGACTGGTCGCGTGCGGCTCTCGAGCGCAGCATCGCCCAGTACGGGGAACTGCCGCAGTACGCGCCGCCGGGGGAGAGTTTCTCGTACAGCAACGCCGGGTTCCGGCTGCTCGGTCGTCTGCTCGAGGTGGTCGACGGCGACGACTACGACATCGTGGTGCGCCGCCGCGTGCTCGAGCCCCTCGGCATGGGATCGAGCCTGTTCCTGCCGTGGGATGTCTTTTCCCGGCCCCACGTCGTCGGACACGAGGTGGGACCCGACGGCGCCTCGACCGTCGTGCACACGTGGGGTCTCGGCCGGTCCGCGCTCCCCGAGGGTGGCCTCGTCTCATCGATCGCCGACCAGGCGCGATACCTCCGGTTCCACCTCGATGGCACCGCTGCGGTGTCGGCGCCCGTCTCGCCGGAACGGCGTCGCTTGATGCAGACGGCGCAGGCCGATGCCGCCGTGCCGTTCGACGCGGTCGGGCTCCCGTGGCTCCTCGTGCGGGAGTACGGCACGACCGCCGTCACCCACGGCGGCAACGTCGCGGGCATCCAGCGCTCCACGATGACGCTCGTTCCCGACGAGGGGCTGGGCGTCACGGTGCTCGCGAACTCGGGGGCGGGCGGCGCGCTCGGTGCCGCGGTCGATGAATGGTGCTTCCGCACGTTGCTCGGGCGCGTGCCCGATGAGCCCCGGGCCGCGGTCTCGCAAGAGCCGCGCGAGCTGGCGCCCTACTGCGGACGGTTCGATGCAGGCACCTGGGGGATCGACCTCATCGCCGACGAGGGGATGCTGCGCGCGACGTTCTTCTTCACCTCGCCGTCCGACGACGAGCAGCGGGTGCTCCCGCCGCCGCTGCGCCTGGCGTTCACGGGGCTGCGCGACGAAGTGGTGCGTCCCGAAGCGCCGCAGACGGTCTTCGGGCGGTTCGAGCGCGGCGCGGACGGTGCCGTCGTCCGCCTGAAGACGCAGGGCCGCACGCTGCGGCGGACGGAGTCGCCCGCGGGTGCGCAGCGATGACCGTCGAGGATGACATCCGGACCGTTTTCGACGAAGCGGGGGTCTCGGGCTTCCTCCACGCGCGTCCCGTGGGCAGCCGTGCGGGATCCGAGGTCGACGTTTCGGCCGACGCGCGAGTCGTGCTGGCGTCGGTGTTCAAGATCCCCGTCGCCGTCGCGGTCGAACGCGCGGTGTCGGCGGGCGAGCTGTTGCCGCACGAGCAGACGACGATCACCGCACGTTATCGCCGTGGCGGTGTCGGGCTCGCCGGGCTCCGCGACGACGCCGTACTGACCTGGCGCGACCTGGCGCATCTCATGCTGACCCTCAGCGACAACGCCGCCACCGATGCTCTCTTCCATCGTGTCGGCCAGGCCGCCGTCGATCGGGTGCTCGCCGATCTCGGCCTGGCCGGCACGCGGATCGACGGATGCTGCGAGGACATCATCGACTCGATGGTCGACGAGCTGGGCATCCCGCGCGACGTCCCCGACATCGACGCGGCGCTGGGCCGGCAGCCCGCCGAGCGACTCTGGACCCTCTCGGCGCTCGATCCCACGCGATCGACATCGTCGACCCCGCGCGAGATGACGACGCTCATCGACGCCCTCTGGACTGACCGCGCCGCACCTCCCGACGCGTGCGCCCGCGTGCGCGCCGCGATGGCGCAGCAGGTCTGGCCCCACCGACTGTCGTCGGGCTTTCCGGCGGGCGTGCGCGTCGCGGGCAAGACCGGCACGCTTCCGGCGATCCGCAACGAGGTGGGGGCCGTGACGTACCCCGATGGCCGGGTCTACGCCGTGGCGGTGTTCACCCGCGCGGACTCGCTCGACGGTCATCGCCCCGAGGTGGATCGTGCGATCGGCGTCGCTGCGCGTCTGGCCGTCGACGCGCTGCGTGACTTTGGGTGATATGGACCAATCCTCCGTGTCAGTTTCATCCGGTTGAACAAAAACTGCGACGGCTTCGGTTCTTATGGTGAGGGGATGCAGAACATCGCCGATGTCGCCGATTTCCTTCGCACCGACTTCGCTCGCCTCGTGGCAGAGCACGGAGTGCCCGGTGCCGCCGTCGCCGTACTGAAGGACGGCGAGGTGATCGATGCCGCAGCCGGCGTGCTGAGCACGGCGACGGGTGTCGAAGCGACGCCCGACTCCGTCTTCCAGATCGGATCGATCACGAAGGTGTGGACGGCGACGCTCGTCATGCAACTCGTGGACGAGGGGCTTGTCGACCTCGACGCCCCGGTGCGCGACTATCTGCCCGACTTCCGGATCGCTGACGAGGGCGCGGCCTCGGCGATCACGACGCGGCAGCTTCTGAGCCATCAGGCGGGCTTCGAGGGTGACGTCTTCACCGACACCGGCCGCGGAGACGACGCGATCGAGAAGTACGTCGCGACGCTCGCCGAGCTGCCGCAGGTCTTCGCCCCCGGGGAGCTCTTCGCCTACAACAACGCCGGCTACATCGTGCTCGGCCGCCTCATCGAGGTGCTGCGCGAGACGACCTGGGAGGCCGCGCTCATGCAGCACCTCGTGGCGCCGCTGGGTCTCACTCACACGACGCCGAGCGCGTACGAGGCGATCCTGCACCGCGTCGCCGTCGGTCACGTCGGCCCGGGCGAGGACGGCGTCGAGACGCCCGCGCCGGTGTGGGCCCTCGCGAAGTCGAACGAGCCGGCGGGATCGATGCTCGCGATGCGGGCGCGCGACCTCGTGGCGTTCGCGCGTATGCACATCGAGGGCGGGGCCGCCGCAGACGGCACGCGCGTGCTGGCCGAGGCATCCGTCCGCGCCATGCAGGACACGCACGTCGACCTTCCGCTCGTCACCGGCATGGGCGACGCGTGGGGGCTCGGCTGGGAGATCTTCGCCGACAGGGCACCGCGCATCGTCGGCCACGACGGTGGCACGATCGGCCAATCATCGTTCCTGCGCGTCTTGCCCGAGGCGGGGATCGCCGTGGCGCTGCTCACCAACGGCGGCGACGTGATGGGACTGTTCAACGCGGTCGTGGGACGCATCGTGAAGGATGCCGCGGGCGCTGAGCTGCACGGGTTCCCGCTGCCGCCCGCCGAGCCGCTGGCCGTCGATCCCGCCCCGTTCGTCGGCGCCTTCTCGAACTCGACGTTCGACATGAGCGTGAGCGTCGACGACGACGGCCGCCTGTGGATGGACACGACGCCCAAGGGGCTCGCCGCCGAGATGGGTGAGAAGCCCCAGCGCGTCGAGATCGTCGGGCTCGCCGCCGATTCGCTCATCGCGCTCGAGCCCGCGATGAAGGACATGCACATGGTCTACACGTTCCTCGGCGATGACGGCTCAGGTCGCCGGAAGTACCTGCACTACGGCCGCGCGATGAGCCGCGCGGACTGACACCGAAAGCACGACACCGCCCGACACTCCAGGAGAACCGCATGACCGCCTTCACCAGGCCGGCGCTGACCGCCGCCACAGCACTACTCGCCGTCGCCGCCCTCACCGCCTGCTCGGGCGGGGGCGGGGGCGGGGGACAGCCCAGCGACGGAGGCGAGTACGTCGACGGAGCATCGTTCACCCTCGCGCAGGTCGCCGATCCCGGCGCGCTCGACCCGCAGGCATCCGCCGTCAGCTCGCTGTTCCAGCTGAGCGTCTTCGCCTACGACAGTCTGGTCTCGGTCGACGCCGATGGCACGGTGGGCAGCCAGCTCGCGAAGGAATGGAACGTCGACGGCCAGACGGTGACCTTCGTCATGAACGACGGCATCACCTGCGCGGACGGCGCGGACTTCACCGCGGACACCGTCGTGGCGAACCTGGACTGGATCTCGGACCCCGAGAACCAGAGCCCGTTCCTCGGGTCGTTCTACCCTCCGGGGTCGACGGCCGAAGCCGAGGGCAGCACCGTGACCCTGACGCTGGCGGGATCGACGCCCTTCGTGCTGCAGGGGCTGTCGAACGTGCCGATGGTCTGCGATGCCGGCATGGCCGATCGCAGTCAGCTCGCGACGCAGACGTTCGGCACCGGGCCATACGTGCTCACCGAGGCGGTGCCGAACGATCACTACACGTATGAGCTCCGCGAGGGGTACACGTGGGGTCCCGGGGGCGCGACGACAGCCGAGCTGGGGATGCCCGCGACGGTGACCTCGCGCATCATCCCCAACGAGACGACGGCGGCGAACCTCGTGATGTCCGGCGAGATCAACGCCGCGCAGATCGTCGGCCCCGACATGCAGCGCCTCGAGGCGGCAGACCTGTTCTCGACGAGCATCGAAGCCCTGACCGGCGAGCAGTGGTACAACCAGGGCGAGGCGCACGCGACGAGCGACCCCGCCGTGCGGATGGCCCTCACGCAGGCGCTCGATCTCGCTGAACTGCAGAAGGTGTTGACCGGGGGCACCGGCGCTCCCGCGAAGCGCCTCACGATCGTCGCTCCCTCGGCGTGCACATATGACGCCGTGACGGGGAACCTGCCCGAGACCGACGTCGATGCGGCGAACGCGATGCTCGACGACGCGGGCTGGACACTCGGGTCCGACGGCGTGCGTGAGAAGGATGGTCAGCGACTCGAGTTCACCTTCCTCTACGCCAACACGCTGGGCACGGGCGGCACGTCGGCCGCTGAGCTCGCGGCGAAGGCGTGGGAAGAGATCGGCGTCAAGGCCAGCCCGACCCAGAACGACTCGACGACCCTCACGAACGCGATCTTCGGCACGGGCGCGTGGGACATCGCGTGGGTGCCGCTCAACGTCAACAACCCCGACCAGGTCGTCGGCTTCGTGTCGGGCCCGGCTGCTCCCGAGGGCACCAACTTCGCCGGCATCCAGAACGACGCGTACGAAGCGGGCGTCGCCGAGGCGATGACGATCCCGGGCATCGACGGGTGCGACACATGGGCCGAGGCCGAGGCCGAGCTCTATCGTGCGGCCGATGTCGTGCCGTTCGCGAACAGTGTCGTGAAGACCTTCGGGAAGGGCGTGCAGTTCGATCAGCTCGACACGATCATCCCCACCAGCATCCGGATGCTGGCCGGCTGACATCAACCCGTGAACGCGTCGGACCCGGTCGGGCGCGGAAAGGACCCCTCCGCATGACCACCGCCGTCGCCCCGCCCGCCGCAGAGGTGCGCCCAGCCCGCGATCATCGCTGGCTCCGGTTCATCCTGCGCCGGACGGGGCGACTGGTCGTCTCGCTCTGGGTGCTCATGACGGCGGCGTTCCTCATGGTGCACCTCATCCCCGGCGATCCGGTGCGCGCTGCGCTCGGCCCGACGGCCTCGGCCGAGCTCGTCGCCGCCCGTCGTGAGGCCCTCGGGCTCAACGACCCGCTCCTCGTGCAATACGTCAACTACTTCCGCGGTGTCTTCACGGGCGACTTCGGCACCTCGATCCAGACGAACGTCCCCGTCGTCGACGTCATCGCGCAGCGTCTGCCGGCGACCGCGAGCCTCGCCGTCCTCGCGTTCCTCTTCGCCCTCGTCATTTCGATCCCGATCGGCGTCGCGGTGGCCGTCGCGACGCGTCGCGGGCGCGGACGCAAGCTCGAGCTGGGCTTCGCGTCCGGGAGCGTCTTCGTCTCGGCGATCCCCGACTTCCTCCTGGGCGTCGCTCTCGTCGCGGTCTTCGGCGTGTCGCTCGGCTGGCTGCCGATCGCGGGCCGCACGGGCCCCGAGTCCTACATCCTGCCCGTCATCGCACTGGCTCTCGGACCCGCCGCCGTGCTCGCGCGCATCGTGCGCGTCGAGATGCTCGGCGTGCTCGAGGCGGACTTCGTCCGCACGGCGCGGGCGAAGCGCCTGCCGGCGTGGCGGATCTATCTCAGTCACGCGCTGCCGAACGCCGTGACGGCTGCCCTCACGCTCGCGGGCCTCCTGCTCGGCACGCTCGTCGTCGGCACGGTTCTCGTCGAGAACGTCTTCGCATGGCCGGGTCTCGGCTCGACGATCGTGTCGTCCATCCAGATGAAGGACTACCCCGTCGTGCAGGCGACGGTGCTCGTCTACGGCGCGGGGGTCCTCATCATCAACACGGTCGTCGACGCGATCCTCGCGGTGCTCGACCCGCGCACGACGGTGGCGGAGCACTGATGCGCGCCGTCCGCCGCACGCTCGGCACGCCCCTCGGCCTCACGGCCGCGATCCTCCTCGCGGTCGTGCTGCTCACCGCCGTGCTCGCACCCGTGCTGTGGGGTGCGCAGGCCGACGTGACGAACACCGACAACATCCTCGCGGGGCCGTCGGCGCAGCATCCCATCGGAACCGACGGACTCGGTCGCGACCTGCTGCTGCGCGTGCTCGTCGCGACGCAGCTGTCGGTGCTGCTCGCCCTGACGGCGACCGTCGTCGCGGTCACGGCGGGCGTTCTGCTGGGCGTCGCGCCGTTCCTCCTCGGCCGTGCGGGGCGCGCCGTGACGTGGTTCGTCGGCATCGCGGTGGCCTTCCCGGGTCTTCTCCTCGCGCTCTTCTTCGCCGTCATCTTCGGCACCGGATGGTTCGGGGCCACGCTCGCGATCGGTCTGGCCGGGGCGCCGGCGTTCGCGCGCCTGTGCCACACGCTCGTCGCGGGCATCGCGGCGCGCGACTTCGTCGCGGCGGCGCGCATCGGCGGGGTCGGTCGCATGCGCGTGCTCTTCCGCCACATACTCCCCAACATCGGCGAGCCGCTCATCGTCAACGCGACGATCGGCGCCGGCGGAAGCCTGCTGGCCTTCGCCGGGCTCTCCTTCCTCGGCCTCGGCGTCCAGCCGCCCGAGTACGACTGGGGCCGGCTCATGATGGAGGGCTTGTCGGGCATCTACATCAATCCGCTCGCGGCGCTCGCGCCCGGCCTCGCTGTCGTGATCGCGGGCCTCGCGTTCAACCTCGTGGGTGAGGCGGCGGCGCGTGCACTCGGCATCCAGTCCTCGGGGATCGTCGCGCAACTCGCGAGCGTGCAGCCGCGGCGCGCGAAGCCCGCGACGTCCGCCTCCGTCCCGGCCGACGACGTGCTCACCGTCCGCGACCTCACGGTGACGTTCCCGGGCGAGCACGGGCTCGTCCGACCCGTGCGCGGCATCACTTTCTCGCTGCGCGCGGGCGAGGTCGTCGGCATCGTCGGCGAATCCGGATCGGGCAAGTCGCTGACGGCGCTGTCGATCGCGCAGCTCGTCGAGTCGCCCGGAGTCGTCGACGCCGACGTTCTGCGGTTCATCGGAGCGGACCTGCTTGACGGCGCACCGGCCGATCACCGACGCCTGCTCGGCACGTCGCTCGCGATGGTCTTCCAAGACCCCATGACGAGCTTCAACCCGACCAAGCGCATGGGCGGTCAGCTCGCCGAACTGTCGACGCAGCACCACGGCATGACGCGACGCGAAGCGCACGCTCGCGCCGTCGACCGCCTGGGTGCCGTGCGGATCGCCGACCCGGAGCACCGCGCCCGCCAGTACCCTCATGAGTTCTCCGGTGGCATGCGTCAGCGCGCGATGATCGGCATGGGGCTCATGGGCAGTCCGAGGCTCATCATCGCGGACGAGCCGACCACGGCCCTCGACGTGACGGTGCAGCGGCAGGTGCTCGATCTGCTCCGCGCGATCCGGGACGACGACGACGTCGCGATCCTGCTCATCAGCCACGACGTGTCGGTCGTCGCCGAGATCTGCGATCGCGTGCTGGTCATGTACGCCGGCCGCATCGTCGAGGACCTGCCCGCCGCGCAGCTGTCGCACGCGCAGCATCCCTACACGCGGGCCCTCCTCGTGGCCGTCCCCGACATGCAGACCGACCTCGATCGCCCTCTCGCGACGGTCGCCGGCCGACCCGTCGACCCCGCGCTCGTGCCTGCCGGCTGCGCCTTCGCCGCCCGGTGCCCCTTGGCCGACGACCACTGTCGCGAGGTCGACCCCGACCTCGTGACGGATGCGGCGGGTCGCCGCGTCGCGTGCTGGCATGCCGGGGAGCCGCTGCCGGTCGTGACGGATCCCGTGCGCGACGCCGAGGAGGCGGTCGTATGAGCGAGCTGCGCTTCGACGCCGTCTCGGTGCGCTTCGGGTCGGGCCGCGGTGCGACGACCGCCGTCGACGACGTCAGCCTCACGGTGCCCGACGGCGAAGTGCTCGGCCTCGTGGGCGAATCCGGTTCGGGCAAATCCACGCTCGCCCGTGCGTCGGTGGGTCTCACCCCGCTGCACGCGGGGCGCATCCTGCTCGACGGACGGCCGATCGACGTCCGCCGCGGCCGCCGGCCCCTGCAGATGGTGTTCCAAGATCCCTATTCGTCGCTCGATCCTCGCATGACGATCGGCGCGAGCATCGCCGAGACCCTGCCGAGGGGTCTGACCCGTGCCGCGCAGCGCCTCGAGGTGGAGCGACTGCTCGAGCTCGTGCACCTCGACCCCGCCCGTGCCGGTGCCTATCCGTCGCAGCTGTCCGGCGGCCAGCGGCAGCGCGTCGCGATCGGGCGCGCCCTCGCGGGGCGACCCGACGTGCTGATCGCCGACGAGATCACCTCGGCCCTGGACGTCTCGATCCAGGGCGCCATCCTGAACCTCGTCCGCGAACTGCAGGCCGAGCTCGGGCTGTCGATGCTGTTCATCTCGCACAACCTCGCGGTCGTCCGCTACGTCGCCTCGCGCGTCGCGGTCATGCACGGCGGCCGTATCGTCGAAGAGGGGCCGGCCGCTGAGGTCCTCTCCCACCCCCGCGACGAGTACACGCGCGAGCTTCTGGCCGCCATCCCCGGCCGAGTCCGTTCCCATCCCGACCCTTCGAGGAGCACCCCGTGACCCGCAGACTCCGCATCGACGACTTGCTCGACCTCACCATCCCGAGCCAGCCCGCTCTCGCACCCGGCGGCGACCGCATCGCCTATGTCCTCGCCGGTGTCGACGGCGACACCGACCGGCCGACGACGACGCTGTGGATGACGGATGCCGCGGGCGCGGCCCGCCGCCTCACGCAGGGCTCGTCCGACTCGGCGCCGGTGTTCTCGCCCGACGGACAGACCCTCGCCTTCCTGCGCGACGGCCAGCTGTGGACGCTGCCGGTCGCCGGCGGAGAGGGGCAGCAGCGCACGCACCTGCCGCTCGGCGCCGGCTCCGCGGTGTTCTCGCCCGACAGCACCCGCATCGCTTTCGTGGCGCCGGTCGAGCTCGAGGCGCACGGCGATGAGACCGATGACGACCGCGCTGAGCGCTCGACGAGTCCCATCGTGACGGACGGCGTCGGCTACGAGGTCGACGGCACCGGATTCCTCCGCGGCATGCGGATGCAGGTGCACGTTCTCGACCTCGCCTCGGGCGATGTGCAGCAGCTCACGTCGGCCGACGCCCAGGCGATGAGCCCCGCGTGGTCGCCCGACGGCTCGCGGATCGCGTACACGGCGGCGTCCGAAGGGGCGGGCGACCTCGTCTTCCGCGCGGCGGTGCACGTCATCGACCCGGCCGACCCCGCCGCCGCGCCGAAGATCGTCGGGTTCGCCGAGGGCTGCGCCATGACGGTCTCCTACACGCCGGACGGCGAGCAGTTCGTCGTCGTGGGCTGGGCGGCCGAGCCCGTCGGCATCGCGCGGCTGTACCGCGTGGACGCCGTCACGGGCGATGCCGTCGAACTCGCGGCATCCCTCGATCGCAACGTCATGCCCGGTGCCCCCGCGTATCCCGGCGCGATTCCGCAGGTGACCGCATCGGGCGATGTGCTCTTCGCCGTGCGCGACCGCGGATGCTCGCACCTGTATGCCGTTGCGCTCACGGGTGGTGAGCCCCGACTCGTCCACGGCGGCGACGGCATCGTCGTGGCGGGTCTGTCGGTCGCCGGCGATGTCGCGGCCTTCGCCGCCTCGGGGCCCGCCTCGTTCGGCGAGATCGTGCGGCTCGAGGTCACCACCGGCACGCACGAGGTCGTGACGGCGCAGGGCTCGGCACCCGAGGGCGTCGAGCTGTTCGTGCGGGAGTCGCGCGAGTTCGAGATCGGCGACGGCGTGAGGGTGCAGGGGTGGATCCTGCGCGACCCCGAGGTGTCCGGTGCCACGCCGCTCCTCGTCGACGTGCACGGTGGCCCCCACAACGCGTGGAACGGTGCGGTCGACGACATGCACCTGTATCACCAGGTGCTCGCCGCACGCGGCTGGACCATCCTGATGCTCAATCCGCGCGGCAGCGACGGGTACGGCGAGGAGTTCTTCACGGCCGTCAACGACGCGTGGGGCGTGAGCGACGCGAACGACTTCCTCGAGCCGATCGACGAGCTCGTCGCCGAGGGCGTCGTCGACGCGGCGCGGCTCGCGGTGACCGGCTACAGCTACGGCGGCTTCATGACGTGCTATCTCACGAGCCGCGACGACCGCTTCGCCGCCGCCGTCGCGGGCGGTGTCGTGAGCGACCTCGTGAGTATGGGGGGAACGAGCGACGACGCGCACCTGCTCAACGTCTTCGAGATCGGGGCGATGCCGTGGAGCAGCGCGGATCGCGAACGTCTCGCCGAGATGTCGCCCTACTCGCAGGTCGAGAACGTCACGACGCCGACGCTCGTGCTGCACGGCGATGACGACCTGCGCTGCCCCGTCGGCCAGGCGCGCCAGTGGCACACGGCGCTGCGCGAGCGCGGCATCCCGACCCGTCTCGTGCTCTATCCCGGCGGCAGCCACATCTTCCCGATCCTCGGGCGTCCGAGCCACCGCATCGACTACAACGAGCGTGTCGTCGACTGGGTCGAGCGCTACGCCGGCGATGCCGCAGGTCCCCGCCCCGCGGCGATCGACGCGGGGCACTGGGAACGACGGCTGACAGCCCTCGCGAAGCGCCACAACGTGCCCGGCGCGCAGCTGGGCATTCTGCGGATGCACGAGGGCCGGGCCGACGAGGTCGTCACGGCCGTGCACGGCACGCTCAACAAGAACCTCGAGGTCGCACCCGTCACGAAGGACTCGATCTTCCAGATCGGCTCGATCTCGAAGGTGTGGACGGCGACCGTCGTCATGCGCCTCGTCGACGAGGGCAAGATCGACCTCGACACGAAGGTCGCCGACATCCTTCCCGGTGTGCGTCTCGTCGACGACGAGACGACCGACGGCGTCACCGTCCGGCATCTGCTCACCCACACGAGCGGCATCGACGGCGACATCTTCACCGACACCGGTCGCGGCGACGACGCCGTCGAGAAGTATGTCGACTCGCTCGACACGGCCGGCCGCAACCACCCCCTCGGCGTGACCTGGTCGTACTGCAACTCGGGGTACTCGATCCTCGGCCGGATCATCGAGGTCGTGACGGGCAAGACGTGGGATGCGGCCCTCAGCGAGCTGCTCTACGAGCCCCTCGGCCTCACCCACACGGTGACGCTGCCCGAGGATGCGATCCTCTACGGCGCCGCCGTCGGCCACGTCGACGCGGGCGGCGAGCAGATCGTGACGCCCGCCTTCCTGCTGCCGCGTTCGGTCGGCCCCGCCGGACTCATCACGGCACGTGCTGAGGACGTCCTCGCCTTCGCGCGCCTGCACCTCGCGGGCGGCCTCGCCGCCGACGGCACGCGGCTGCTCGACGAGCGCACGGTCGCCGCGATGAACGAGTTCCACGCCGAGGTGCCCGACAAGCATGTGCTCGGCGATTCGTGGGGCCTCGGCTGGATCCGCTTCGAGTGGAACGGCGAGCGTCTCTACGGCCACGACGGCAACACGCTCGGGCAGGCGGCGTTCCTGCGCATCCATCCCGAGTCCGGCGTCGCCGTGACGCTGCTCACGAACGGCGGCAACACGCGAGACCTCTATGAGGACCTCTACCGCGAGATCTTCGCCGAACTCTCGGGGCTGCAGATGAAGGCGCCCGTGTCGGTGCCCGACGAGCCGCTCGACATCGACATCACCCCGCTCGTCGGCACGTACGAGCGGGCGTCGGTGCGCATGGAGATCCTCGAGGCCGACGGCGGTGCCAAGCTGCGCACGACGACCCTCGGTCCGCTCGCCGAGATGATGCCCGACCCCGTCGAGGAATACGACCTCGTCGGACTCGACGACCGACTGTGGGCCGTGCGGGCACCCGGGACGCAGACCTGGATGACGCTGACCTTCTATGCCCTGCCCACGGGTGAGGAGTACGTGCACTTCGGCGCGCGCGCGACGCCGAAGGTCTCGAGCGACGTCGCCCCGGCCGCGTCCGCCGAGGTCCGTGAGAAGGTCGGGACACAGGCATGATCACCGCCCCCGCCGACGTCGACACGCTCGTCGCCTCGATCCGCCGACTCGTCGAGTGCGAGTCGCCCTCGGCCGACCTCGCCGCCGTCGCCCGCTCGGCCGACGTCGTCGCCGCCGTGGGTGAGGAGCTCCTCGGCGTTCCCGCGGAGCGGATCGTGATCGACGGTGTGACGCACGTGCGCTGGCGCTTCGGCGACTCGACCCGCGTGCTCGTCGTCGCGCACCACGACACGGTCTGGCCGATCGGCACGCTCGAACGCCTGCCGTTCTCGGTGATCGACGGAGTGATGCGCGGACCCGGATGCTTCGACATGAAGACGGGCCTCGCGATGGCACTGCACGCCCTGGCCGCCCTCGACGATCGCGATGGCGTGACGCTGCTCGTGACGGGCGACGAAGAGCTCGGTTCGCCGACCTCGCGCGGCCTCATCGAGGAATCCGCCGCCGGTGCGCACGCCGCGCTCGTTCTCGAGGCCTCCGCCGACGGCGGCGCCCTCAAGATCGCACGCAAGGGCGTCTCGCTCTACGAGATCGCCGTCGACGGGCTCGGCGCCCACGCGGGCCTCGAGCCCGAGAAGGGCGTCAACGCCACGATCGAGCTCGCCCATCAGGTGCTCGCCGTCGCCGCCCTCGGCGACGCGACCGCCGGCACCTCGGTGACCCCGACGGTCGCGGGTTCCGGCACGACCACCAACACGGTGCCCGCCCGGGCCTCGTTCTGGATCGATGTCCGTGCGCAGACGGCTCTCGAGCAGGAACGGGTGGATGCTGCGCTGCGCGCGCTCGTGCCGACGGTCCCGGGCGCGCACGTCCAGGTGCACGGCGGCATCAACCGTCCGCCGCTCGAGGCTGCGGCATCCGCTCGTCTGTTCGCGCTCGCGCAGGCGACCGCCGAGCGCCTCGGCCTGGCGCCCCTCGAAGGGGTCGCCGTGGGAGGGGCCAGCGACGGCAACTTCACCGCGGGTGTCGGCGTGCCGACCCTCGACGGTCTGGGCGCCGTCGGCGGCGGAGCGCACGCCGAGCACGAGCACGTGCAGATCGCCGACCTCGTGCCGCGCACCCTGCTGCTCGCCGAGCTCGTCGAGGAGCTGCGTTCGGACACGGAAGAGGGCCCATCGTGACCGATCTGCTGCACGCCGATGACACCGTGGGCGACGCCCGCGCGGCGGCACACACCGCCGCCCGGGCGGCGGGGGTCACGGTGCGCGAGATCTCGAACATCGCCGAGGAGCACGCCGTGGTCGAACTGCTCTGCGGCATCTGGGGTCGAAGCGCCGAGAATCCGCCGATGGCGCCCGAGCTGCTGCGCGCCTTCGCGAAGGCGGGGAACTACATCGGCGGGGCGTTCGACGGCGACGAGCTGATCGGTGCGGCCGTCGCCTTCCATGCCTCGCCCGACCGGCACGCGATGCACAGTCACATCGCGGGCGTGCGGGATCCGCACGGCGGTCGCTCGGTCGGGTTCGCGCTCAAACTGCATCAGCGCGGCTGGGCGCTCGAGCGCGACATCGAGGCGATCGAGTGGACCTTCGATCCGCTCATCTCGCGCAACGCGTACTTCAACGTCGAGAAGCTGCGCGCGCGACCCCTCGAGTACCTTCCGAACTTCTACGGGGCGATGTCCGATGCCATCAACGGCGACGACGAGACCGACCGTCTGCTCGTGCGGTGGGAGCTGAACGACGACGTCGTGCGGGCCGCGGCATCCGGATCCGCTCGGCGCATCGATCCGCGCGCACCGGGGCACGTCAGCGTGGCGCTGCCGGAGCGGATCGAGCAGCTGCGATCGAGCGACCCGGCGCGGGCCCGCGTGTGGCGCCGAGACGTGCGGGAGCAGCTGTCCGGGCTGCTCGCCGCAGGAGGACGCATCGTCGGCTACGACCGGGCGGCGGGCTACATCGTGAAAGAAGGAGACAGCCGATGAAGATCGAGGGCTTCGAGCTGAGACGCGTCGCGATGCCGCTCGTCTCGCCGTTCCGCACGTCCTTCGGAACGCAGACCGAGCGCGACATCCTGCTCGTGCGGGCCGTGACGGATGCCGCCGAGGGATGGGGCGAATGCGTCACGCTTCCCGACCCCGTGTACTCGCCCGAGTACACCGAGGGTGCCGTCGACGTCATGAAGCGGTTCTTCCTGCCCGCTGTCGCGCGCGTCCGCGATGCGAACGGCGTCGCGGCGGCGCTGCACCGCTTCAAGGGTCACCGCATGGCGAAGGCCGCGATCGAGATGGCCGTGCTCGATGCCGAGCTGCGCGGCGAGGGTCGGTCCTTCGCCCGCGAGCTCGGCTCGATCACCGACACGGTGCCGTGCGGGGTGTCGGTGGGGATCATGGACTCCACTCCCGAGTTGCTCGAAGCGGTCGGCGGGTACCTCGACGAGGGGTACGTGCGGATCAAGCTCAAGATCGAGCCGGGGTGGGACGTCGACGTCGTGCGTGCCGTGCGCGAGAGGTTCGGCGACGACGTGCTGCTGCAGGTCGACGCCAACACGGCGTACACCCTGCGCGACGCACGCCACCTCGCGAAGCTCGACGACTTCGACCTGCTGCTGATCGAGCAGCCGCTCGAAGAGGAAGACGTGCTGGGCCACGCCGACCTCGCGAAGATCGTGCGCACCCCGATCTGTCTCGACGAGTCGATCACGTCGGCGCAGACCGCGGCGGCGGCGATCCGGCTCGGCGCGACGAGCATCATCAACATCAAGCCCGGCCGTGTTGGAGGCTACCTCGAGGCGCGCCGCATCCACGATCTGGCGGCGGCTCACGGCGTGCCGGTCTGGTGCGGCGGCATGGTCGAATCGGGTCTCGGGCGCGCAGCGAACATCGCGCTCGCGTCGCTGCCGGGCTTCACGCTTCCCGGTGATGTCTCGGCGAGCGACCGGTTCTACCGGACCGACATCACCGAGCCGTTCGTCATGCAGGATGGGCACCTCGCGGTGCCCGACGGGCCGGGTCTCGGCGTCGCCCCGCTGACCGACGTGCTCGACGAGCTCACGACCCACACGGAGTGGCTTCCCCTCTGAGACGGATATGCTCCCGCTCATGACATCCGCTCCGGAGCACGGCTTCGCGCGGTCCAGTCTCGGCCGCATCTACGACGACCTCGGCATCACGCTGCTCGAGATCGCGCACGGCGGCATCGACGCGGCGCGGCTCGTCGGAGGTGTCGTCATCCATGACCCCGCCGACGAACCCGTCTACCCCGAGCACGCGATCGTTCTGGGGATCGGTATCCAGGATGCCGCGGGCCTGACGGCGCTGCTCGACGACCTCGCGCCGCGCTCGATCGCGGCCGTCGTCGTGCGTTCACCCGTTCCGGTGACCGACGCCGTGCGCGCCGCGGCGGATCGACGGGGCGTCACGCTGCTCGGATTGGCGCGCGGTGCGACCTGGACGCAGCTCGCGGCCCTGCTGCGGTCGCTCCTGGCCGAAGACGACGTCGGCGAAGAGCAGATCGAATCGCTTGGCGGGCTTCCTTCAGGGGACCTCTTCGCGGTCGCGAACGCCATCGCGGCACTGCTCGACGCCCCCATCACGATCGAAGACCGCTCATCGCGTGTGCTCGCCTTCTCGGGACGACAGGACGAGGCCGACCCCTCGCGCGCCGAGACGATCATCGGGCGCCAGGTGCCCGAGCGCTACGCCCGGACGCTGACCGAGCTCGGGGTGTTCCGCGAGCTGTACCGTCACGACCATCCCGTCGTGATCGATCCGATCCAGCTCGGAGAGGGCGTCACGACGCAGCGCGTCGCGATCGCCGTGCGCGCGGGCGATGAGATGCTCGGCTCGATCTGGGCGGCGATGGACGGGCCGCTCACCGACGAGCGCGTCGCGACCCTGCGCGATGCGGCGAAGCTCGTGGCGCTCCATCTGCTGCGCGTGCGCGCGGGCGCCGACGTGCAGCGGCGCCTGCGCGCCGAGCTCGTGAGCACGGCGCTCGAGGGCGGCGCCGGTGCGCGTGACGCCCTCGAGCGCTTGAGTCTGGCGGGCGAGCCGGTCAGCGTCGTGGCGGCATCCCTCACGGCGGCGACGCCGAACGGGGCGTCACGGGATGACCAGCAGCTCCTCGCCGACCGGGAGCGCTTCGCCGATGCGCTCGCCGTGCACCTGTCGGCGGTGCGGCCGGGCTCGGCCGCGGCGCTCGTGGGCGACACCGTCTACGGTCTGCTCCCCGTCGCGGGCGATGACGACCAGGTGCGCGCCGTGCGGATCGCCCGGGATTTCCTCGAGCGCGTGGGCACGCGCATGCCGGCCGTCATCGCCGTCGGCCCGTGCGCCGACGACATCGCCGGTGTCGCGCGGTCGCGCGCCGCGGCACAGCGCGTGCTGCGGGTGCTCCGCGAGCAGCATCCGCCGTCCGATGACCGCCCCGTGCGCCTCGTCGCGCGCATGGCGGATGTGCTGACCGAATCGCTGCTCTTGGAGTTGAGGGATCTCGTCGCGGCGCGCGGTGACGTCGTGACGGGCGCCGTCGCGCGCCTGGTCGAGCACGATGATCGCGCGGGCGGCCACCTCGTCGCGACCCTGAGTGCGTGGCTGGACCACTTCGGTGACGTCGGGCGTGCGGCGGCGACGATGTTCGTGCATCCCAACACGTTCCGCTACCGGCTGCGCAAGGCTGCCGAGGTCGGCCGGCTCGACCTCGGCGACGCTGATGCGCGGTTCACCGCGATGCTGCAACTGCGCATGCTCGGCCGTTGACGCCGATCGCTCAGGGACGACGCTGCCGCGAGCGGGCTCCGAGGAAGATCGTGAAGGCGAGCGCCACGATCGCCGTCGCGCACAGCAGCAGGAGTCCCGTCGTATAGCTGTGCGTCGCCGTGTCGTACGTCGCACCCATCACCAGCGGCGGGAAGTAGCCGCCGAGGCCGCCCGCCGCCCCGACGATGCCGGTCACGGATCCGACGCGCTCGGCGGGAGCCCGCTGCGCGACCCACGTG
Organism: Microbacterium sp. NPDC055357; assembly: GCF_053644835.1. Classification (NCBI taxonomy): domain Bacteria; kingdom Bacillati; phylum Actinomycetota; class Actinomycetes; order Micrococcales; family Microbacteriaceae; genus Microbacterium; species Microbacterium sp. NPDC055357. Next base: position 327,091 of record NZ_JBSHLZ010000001.1, read on the forward strand.
AACACGGCTCCGGTCCCCAGCCCCAGGAAGACCGCCATCCCGACGAAGGTCGCCCCGGCGAGCAGCTCGGGAGGAGGTTTGAGCGAGATGACGACCGCCATGACGGCCGCGCCGCCGAGCGAGATGCCCAGGATCGTGGCGGGACCGATCCGGTCCGAGAGCCATCCGCCGATGGGACGCGCGACGACGGCGGCGATCGCGAATCCCGCCGTGCGCGCACCCGCGTCGGCGAGGTCGAAGCCGTACACCTCTTTGAGGTAGGTCGGCAGATAGGTCGAGAAGGCGACGAAGCCGCCGAACGTCACGGCGTACAGGAAGGCCATCTGCCAGGTGACGGCGAGCTTGCCGGCACCCGCGAGCTTGGGCACGACGCGGTCGCGATTGGGTTTCCACGCGGGGGAGTCCTTCATCCCGAACCACACGATGACGGCGACGACGAGCAGCGCGCCCGCGATCGCGATGTGCGTCGCGGTGTATCCCCACCACTGCACCATCCGCGGTGTGAAGAACGCCGACAGGGCCGTGCCGCCCATTCCCGCGCCGAACAGGCCCGTCGCGAAGCCGCGTTTGGCGGGCGGATACCACGCGTTGACGAACGGGATGCCGATCGCGAACGTGGTCCCGGCGATGCCGAGCACGAAGCCGACGACGATGAGCAGGGCGTACGAGCCGGACTCGCCCGCCCACAGCACCAGCAGCACGGGGACGGCCGAGATCGCGGTGAAGATCGTGAACATGGCGCGGCCGCCGAAGCGATCGGTCAGAGCACCCGTGACGATGCGCCCCAGCGACCCGACGAGCACGGGGGTCGCGATGAGGACCGACAGCTGCGTCGGGGTGAGGTCGAGCTCGTCGGCGTACCTCACCCCGAGCGGGCCGATGATGTTCCAGGCCCAGAAGGTCATCGTGAAGGCCAGCAGCGCCAGTCCCAGGTTGCGCCCGCGGCCGGGCAGCGCGTCGGCGGCGGGCGCCGGGGCGCTCATCGACGTCTCCGTCGGCTCGGTCGGCGCTCGCCGCGATCGGGGGTCCCGATGGGCGCCCAGGCGCGTTTCGTCGCGCCCGCGGTCGTCGGGCGTGCATCTCGGGAGCGGTAGACGATGTAGGGGCGGAAGAGATAGTGCACGGGTGCGGTGAAGGCGTGCACGAGCCGCGTGAAGGGCCAGATGATGAACAGCGCCATGCCGATGAGCGTGTGCAGGTGGAACGCGAAGGGCGCAGCCGCCATCGCCTCGATCTGCGGTTGGAAGACGAACAGCGACCGGAACCAGGGCGACACCGTCTCGCGGTAGTTCTGGTCGGGATGCGGGTCGAAGACGCTGATGACGGTCGTCGCGAGCCCGGCGACGATCGCCGCGAGGAGCACGACGTACATCAGCTTGTCGTTCTTCGTCGTGGCCATGAAGACGGGCCCCGTCGTGCGGCGCCGGTAGATGAGGATGCCGATGCCCACGAACGTCGCGAAGCCCGCGACGCCGCCCAGACTGAGGGCGACGACGTGGTACGTGTCCTCGGTCACGCCGGCCGCCGCTGTCCAGGACTCGGGGATGACCAGCCCGATCACGTGGCCGATCACGACGACGAGGATGCCGAAGTGGAACAGCGGCGACCCGATTCGCAGCAGCCGCGATTCGTACAGCTCCGAGGAGCGGGTCGTCCAGCCGAACTGGTCGTAGCGGTAGCGCCAGATCAGGCCGCCGACGAGGATCGCCACCATGATGTACGGCAGGATGCCCCACAGGAACAGATCCATCAGCGCCCTCCGCTCGCCATCGGCAGGAGTCTCGGGTCGTACGCGTCCAAGCCCACGGTCTCCGTCGGCGGGCCCTGGGCGGCCATCGCCATCGCCTGCTGCCGGTCCTGCGGCGACCGTCCGGGCAGCGTCGCGCAGACCGCCGCGACGACGCCCGCATACGGTGATGCGCGCTCGGCGAGGGCGAGGCGGATGAGCTCGAGGCTCGCGCGGTACTCCTGCAGAACCGCTGCCCCCGCTTCGGGCCTGCTGCCGGCGAATTCCAGCACGAGGGGCACGTGATCGGGCAGCTCGCCCGTGCCCGAGATCTCCAGGCCCTGCTCACGGAAGCGGCGCTTGAGGTCGGCGAGAACCTGTCCGCGCCGACGCGTGTCGCCGTCGGTCCAGTACGACAGGTACAGCGCGTGCCGCTTGGACATGTCGAACGTGTCGACATAGGAGGTCTGCACGGCCTCGGGCGTCGAGGCATCCCACCACTCCAGCAGGGGAGCGAAGGAGGCGGATGCACCCCGCGCCGACTCGTCGAGCGCGCGGCGCACGACCTCCCGCAGGGCGAGGATGTCGTCGTCGGGATAGCTCAGCACGATCGAGGCGGCCTGATAGACGACGGCGCGATTCATGTCGGCGTCCCGCCGTCGGCGCCGCGCTCGGGGAACAGCCCGTCGGGGCTGCCGTTGCCGTCCCAGTTGAGCAGGTTGACGCGACCGCGCAGCTGTTCGCCGCTGGCCATCGCGCCGGAGGTCTGTCGCTCCTGCAGCGCCTGGAAGGTCTCGACCGCGACGGGGGTCGGCAGGCCGCTCGCCTCGCCGAACGGTCCCGACGCGCTCTCGTACGGGCCGCCGTCGAAGTCGAGCGAGCAGCCGAGCTCCTCGAGCTCGTGCGCCTGCTCGTAGTGGGCCGTGGGAATGACGTACCGGTCCTCGTATTTCGCGATCGCCAGCAGCCGGTACATCGCGTAGATCGATTCGCCGTCCATGCCGACCGACGCGGGGATCGACTCGTCGAGTTCGCGCTCGAGCGTCATGTCGCGCAGGTACGCGCGCATCGCGGCGAGCTTGCGCAGCACCTCCGTCACGACGGCGGTGTCGCCGGCGGTGAACATCTCGGCGAGGTATTCGACCGGGATCCGCAGCGCCTCGATCGCGCCGAACAGGGTGCCGGCCGACTCGGCGTCGTGGCCCTGCTCGCTCAGCAGGTCGACGATGGGCGACAGCGGCGGGATGTACCAGACCATCGGCATCGTGCGGTACTCGGGGTGAAGGGGCAGCGCGACCTTGTGCTTCTTGGCGAGGATGTAGACGGGGGATCGGCGCGCGGCATCCATCCAGTCGTCGGGGATCCCGTCTGCGCGAGCCTGCGCGATGACCTCGGGGTCGTCGGGGTCGAGTATGAGATCGAGCTGCGCTTCGTACAGGTCGCGTTCGTCGGGGGTCGCGGCGGCGGCGGTGACCCGGTCGGCGTCGTAGAGGAAGAGCCCGAGGTATCGCAGGCGCCCCACGCACGTCTCGGAGCACACCGTCGGCAGGCCCACCTCGAGCCGCGGATAGCACAGGGTGCACTTCTCGGCTTTGCCGGTCTTGTGGTTGAAGTAGATCTTCTTGTACGGGCAGCCCGTGATGCACATGCGCCAGCCGCGGCAGCGGTCCTGATCGACGAGCACGATGCCGTCTTCGCTGCGCTTGTAGATCGCCCCCGACGGGCACGACGCCATGCACGACGGGTTGAGACAGTGCTCGCAGATTCGCGGCAGGTAGAACATGAACGTCTGCTCGAACTGGAACTTGATCTTGTCCTCGGACTCGCGCCGCACCTTCTCGACCATCGGATCGAGATGGCCCATCTCGGTCGCGCCGCCGAGGTCGTCGTCCCAGTTGGCCGACCACGTTATCTGGGTGTCTTCGCCCGTGATGAGAGACTTCGGCCGCGCGACGGGAAAATCGTCGCCGAGCGGCGCATCGATGAGGGTGCGGTAGTCGTACGTCCAGGGTTCGTAGTAGTCCTCGAGCTTGGGCTGCACGGGCGACGAGAAGATCGTGAGCAGCCGGCTGAGCCGGGAACCCGTGCGCAGCTTGAGGCGTCCGCGCTTGGTGACGGTCCACCCGCCGCGCCAGGTCTCCTGGTCCTCGTACCGTCGCGGATACCCCTGCCCCGGTCGGGTCTCGACGTTGTTGAACCACACGTACTCGGTGCCGGCCCGGTTGGTCCAGGCCTGTTTGCACGTGACCGAGCAGGTGTGGCATCCGATGCACTTGTCGAGGTTCATCACCATGCCCATCTGGGCCATGACACGCATCAGTAGGTCACCTCCTGGCTGCGACGGCGGATCGTCGCCGTCATGTCGCGCTGGTTGCCCGTCGGGCCCAGGTAGTTGAACGCGTACGAGAGCTGCGCGTATGCGCCGATGAGGTGCGTCGGCTTCACGAGCAAACGCGTCACCGAATTGTGGATGCCGCCGCGCCGGCCCGTCGCCTCGGATTTCGGCACGTCGATCGTGCGCTCCTGCGCGTGATGCACGTAGACGACGCCTTCGGGCATTCGGTGCGAGACGATCGCGCGGGCGACGAGAACGCCGTTGGAGTTGACGCACTCGACCCATTCGTTGTCGGCGGCGCCGATCGCCGCGGCATCCGCGGGGCTCATCCACACGGTCGGCCCGCCGCGCGAGAGCGACAGCATGAACAGGTTGTCCTGGTACTCCGAATGGATCGACCACTTCGAGTGCGGCGTGAGATAGCGCACGACCACCTGCTGACGTCCGTCGGGCCCGAGCTTGGGCTCGCCGAACAGGCGGTGCATGTCCAGCGGTGGTCGGTAGATCGGCAGGGCTTCGCCGAGATCGCGCATCCAGTCGTGGTCGAGGTAGAAGTGCATGCGTCCCGTCAGGGTGTGGAAGGGCTTGAGCCGCTCGATGTTGACGGTGAAGGGGGCGTAGCGCCGGCCGCCGGTCTCGGACCCCGACCATTCCGGTGAGGTGATGACGGGCATGGGAGCGGCCTGCGTCATCGCGAAGGTGATGCGCTTCTCCTCCGACCCCTCGGCGAGATCGTGCAGCTTCTTGCCGACCCGCTTCTCGAGCGTCGTGAAGCCCTGCACCGCGAGTTCGCCGTTGGTCGTGCCCGAGAATGCCAGGATCGCCTCGGCCATCTTGACGTCGGTGTCGATCGCGGGCCGCCCGTCGCCCGCGCCGCCGAGCATGACCCCGTTCTTCTGCGCCAGGAGTCCGACCTCGGCCGACACGTCGTAGGTGACGTTCTTGATCGTGAACCCGGCGCTGTCGGCGAGCGGTCCGACCGTCGCGAGCTTGTCGGCGACCGCCGTGTAGTCGCGCTCGACGACAGCCAGCGCCGGCATCGTCTTGCCCGGGATCGGCGGAACCTCACCGCGCGCCCAATCGCGCACGACGCCACCGGGCTGCGCCGTCTCTCCGGGGGTGTCGTGCTGGACGGGCACCGACACGATGTCGCGGCGCACACCGAGGTGCGTCTTGGCCATCTCGGAGAATTCGCGCGCGACCGCGTGGAACAGGTCGAAGTCGCTGCGCGCCTCCCAGGGCGGGTCGATCGCGGGGGTGAAGGCGTGCACGAAGGGGTGCATGTCGGTCGACGACAGGTCGTGCTTCTCGTACCAGGTGGCGGCGGGAAAGACGACGTCGGAGAGCAGCGTCGTCGACGTCATGCGGAAGTCGGCCGAGACGAGCAGATCGAGCTTGCCCTCGGGGGCCTCGTCGCGCCAGGCCACCTCTTGCGGCCGGATGGTCGCCTCTTCGGCGCCCATCACGTTGTGGTGGGTGCCGAGCAGGTGCTTGAGGAAGTACTCGTTGCCCTTGGCCGATGAGCCCATCAGGTTCGACCGCCACAGGGTGAGCAGACGGGGCCATGACGAGGGCGCGTCGATGTCGGAGATCGCGGTCTTGAGGGTGCCGTCGACGAGCCGCGACGAGACATAGGATGCGGCATCCTTCGCTTCGCCCGCATCGACGGCGGCAGCGGCCTCATCGGCCAGATCGAGCGGGTTCGCGTCGTACTGCGGATAGAACGGCATCCACCCCAGGCGCGCGGACTGCGCGATCGTGTCCGCGGTGTGCATGCCGGTGAGGTTGCCCTCGTGCAGCGGTGAGGCCAGCGCATCCGCGGCGTATCCGTCGAAGCGCCACTGGTCGGTGTGCATGTACCAGTAGGCCGTGCCGATCATCGTGCGCGGCGGGCGCGCCCAGTCCAGGGCGTTCGCGAGCGACAGCCAGCCCGTGATGGGGCGGCACTTCTCCTGGCCGACGTAGTGGGCCCAGCCGCCGCCGTTGCGCCCCATCGCGCCGGTGAGGATCAGCAGCGCGAGGATCGACCGATACGTCGCGTCGCCGTGGAACCACTGGCAGATCCCGGCGCCCATGATGATCATCGTGCGGCCGTTGGACTCGGCCGAGTTCTGCGCGAGCTCGCGCGCGATGCGCGTGCACGCCTCGGCGGGAACGCCCGTGATGTCCTCCTGCCACGCGGGGGTGTAGGGGGTCGAGGCGTCGTCGTAGCCCGTCGGCCAGTCGCCCGGCAGCCCGTCGCGGCCGACGCCGTACTGCCCGAGCATGAGGTCGAGCACCGTCGTCACGAGCACGCCGTTCACCCGGGTCGCCGGCACTCCGCGGCGCAGCACGTCGCCCGAGCCGTCGGGGGCGTCGAACCGGGGGAAGAGCACCTCGGTGGGCTCTTCCGCGACCTTCGCGTCGCGCACCGACAGCGCCGGCAGCACGTCGCCGAGGTCGAGGTTCCACCGGCCTTCGCCCGACTCGGCATAGCGGAACCCCAGCGAGCCGTTCGGCACGCGCGGCTCGCCCAACGCGGCATCCAGCACGACCGTCTTCCAGGCGTCCTCGGGCGCCGTCTCGCCGAGGTCGGCGGCCGTGAGGAACTTGCCGGGCACGAGACCGCCGCTCGCGTGCGGCACGAGCGTGATGAGGTGCGGCAGGTCGGTGTAGGTGCGGGCGAAGTCGACGAAGAACGGCACGCGCTGGTCGACGTAGCGCTCCTTGAGGATCACGTGCCCCATCGCCATCGCCAGCGCCGCGTCGGTGCCCGCCTGGCAGGGCAGCCACTCGTCGGCGAACTTCGTGTTGTCGGCGTAGTCGGGCGAGACCGTCACGACCTTCGTGCCGCGGTAGCGCACTTCGGCCATCCAGTGCGCGTCGGGGGTGCGCGTGACGGGCACGTTCGAGCCCCACATCATGAGGTAGGTGGCATCCCACCAGTCACCCGACTCGGGCACGTCGGTCTGGTCGCCGAACACCTGGGGGCTGGCGACCGGCAGATCGGCGTACCAGTCGTAGAACGACGTCATGACGCCGCCGACGAGCTGGGTGAATCGCGTGCCGATGCAGTGCGACACCATCGACATGGCGGGGATCGGCGAGAACCCGGCGACCCGGTCGGGACCGTACTCCTTGATCGTGTGGACGTAACCGGCCGCCACGAGCTCGACCGCCTCGCGCCACGATGCCCGTACGAGACCGCCCTTGCCCCGCGCGCGCTGGTACTTCTGCCGGGTCTCGGGATCTTTCGTCACTTCGCCGAAGGCGAGGACGGGATCGCCCGTGCGCGCCTTCGCTCTGCGGTACTCCTCGAGCAGAACACCGCGCACGTACGGGTAGCGCACGCGCGTCGGCGAGTAGGTGTACCACGAAAAAGCAGCCCCGCGGGGGCAACCGCGGGGCTCGTATTCAGGGCGATCGGGGCCGACCGACGGGTAGTCGGTCTGCTGCGCCTCCCACGTGATGATGCCGTCTTTGACGTAGACCTTCCACGAGCACGAGCCCGTGCAGTTGACGCCGTGCGTCGAACGGACGACCTTGTCGTGGCTCCAGCGCTCGCGGTAGAACGCGTCTCCTTCGCGCCCGCCCTCACGGAACACGGCACGCCCGTCGGATGTCTCCTCCCACCGCGTGAAGAACCTGCCGACCTTCAGCAGAGCGTCGGAAGCCGGACCGTCAACACCGATGGCGGGCGTCATGCCCCGGACGATATCGGAACCGTGGGGTCAGTGGAAGAGGCTTCAGTACGAGGCGCGCTCCCCTTCGCCGCCCGCGCTCCACCGTGCGGCGAGGGCTTCGGATCCGCGAGCGAGCAGCGCCACGTCGGCGCCGACCAACACGAAAGCGGCGCCCGCATCGAGGTAGGACTGGGCGGCGCCCGGGTCGAAGGCGTTGACGCCGACGGGCTTTCCGGCGGCGTTCACCGCCTCGAACGCGCGGTGCACACCGGCGACGACGTCGGGATGCGTCTGCTGTCCGAGAAGACCCATGGATGCCGCGAGGTCGCTCGGGCCCACGAAGACGCCGTCCACCCCGTCGACCGCCGCGATCCCGGCAGCGGCGTCGACACCGGCCGCCGTCTCGATCTGCACGTACAGCGAGACGTGGTCGTCAGCGTTCGCGAGGTAGTCGTCGATGCGGTTCCAGCGGGCCGAGCGCGCGAGCGCCGACCCGACGCCCCGTCGGCCGCGTGGCGGATACCGCACGGCCTCGACGACCTCGCGGGCTTCGTCGGCCGACGAGATCATCGGCACCAGAAGGTTCTGCGCACCGAGGTCGAGCACCTGCTTGATCGTCACGACGTCGCCGATCGGCACCCGCACGACGGGAGTCGCCGGGTACGCCGACACGGCATGCAGCTGCGCGAGTACGGATTCGAGCCCGTTGGGGGAATGCTCCATGTCGATCAGCAGCCAGTCCAGGCCAGAGCCGGCGCCGATCTCGGCGACCAGCGGCGAGCCCGAGCAGATCCACATGCCCGCGAGCGGGCGCGTGGCTTCGCCGAGCCGGTCGCGGAAGGTCGGTGTCAGACGAAGCGGCATTCGATGACTCCCATCGGTCCGTAGTCGCAGCGCACCTCGTCGCCGCGCGACACCCACATCGGGCGCGTGAACGATCCCGCGAGGATGATCTCGCCCGCCTCGAGACGCGCGCCGTGCTGGTGGAACTTGTTCGCGAGCCACGCGACGCCCGTCGCGGGGTGCCCGAGCACGCCCATCGCGACACCCGTCTCGATGATCTCGCCGTTGCGCGCGAGCACGCCCGGCACCCAGCGCAGGTCGATCTCGTCGGGGCGCTTGTGCACGTCGCCGAGCACCATGGCGCCGTACGCGGCGTTGTCGGCGATCGTATCGACGATCGTGCGCCCCTCCATCTCGATGTGCGAGTTCAGCACTTCGAGCGCGGGCACGGCGTAGTCGATCGCGGCGAGCGCGTCCTCGAGCGTGCAGTCCGGGCCCGCGAGCGGCTCTTTCAGCACGAACGCGAGCTCGACCTCGATGCGGATGTTCGAGAAGTGGTCAGCGGGGATGTCCGCGCCCGTCGCATACACGGTGTCGTCGAACATGACGCCGTAATCGGGCTCGGTGATGCCGGTGGCATCCTGCATGGCCTTCGACGTCAGTCCGATCTTGCGGCCCACGAGGCGGCGCCCGGCCGCGATGCTCTTGTCACGCCACACGCCCTGGATCGCGTAGGAATCCTCGATCGTCGCGTCGGGGTAGCGCGCCGTGATCCGCGGGATCACGCCGTGCGTGCGATCTGCTTCGGCGAGTTCGTCCGCGATCGCGGCGATCACTTCTGGGTCCAGCATCCGTCCTCCTTGGTGTTCATCGCGTCCACTGGTCTCTCCACCGGTCCCTGAGCTTGGTGGTCCCTGAGCTTGGTGGTCCCTGGGCTTGGTGGTCCCTGAGCTTGCCGAAGGGTGGTCCCTGGGCTTGGTGGTCCCTGAGCTTGCCGAAGGGTGGTCCCTGAGCTTGGTGGTCCCTGAGCTTGCCGAAGGGTCGACGCTTCGGCAAGGCTCAGCGACCGGACTGGTGGGGCTCAGAGCTGGTTGCCCAGCTTGAACTCGCCCTTCTTGTAATCGGGCATCGACTCCTCGCCCTCGTCGCGTCGCGTGTAGGAGAACCCGTCGGCGCCGATCGTCGCTGCCATCTCGCTCTCTTCCTCGCGCGCGACCAGCGGCTGCGGATTGCCGTCGAGGTCGAGCACGAGCGACGCCTCGGTGTACCACGACGGAACGACGGGGTTGCCCCAGAAGTCGCGGCGCTGGTTGTCGTGCACGTCCCACGTCACGACGGGGTTGTCGGGGTCGCCGGTGTAGTAGTCCTGCGTGTAGATCTCGACGCGGTGCCCGTCGGGGTCGCGCAGGTAGAGGTAGAACGCGTTCGAGACTCCGTGCCGGCCCGGTCCGCGTTCGATGCGATCCGACTGCCGCAGGGCGCCGAGCTTGTCGCAGATGGCGAGGATGTTGTGCTTCTCGTGCGTCGAGAAGGCGACGTGGTGCATGCGAGGGCCGTCTCCGCCGGTCATGGCGGTGTCGTGCACGGTCGGCTTGCGACGCATCCATGCCGCGTAGACCGTGCCCTCTTCGTCCTGGATGTCCTCCGTGACGCGGAAGCCGAGGTCCTGCATGAACTTCACGGCACGCGGCACGTCGGGGGTCACCTGGTTGAAGTGGTCCAGCCGCACGAGCGCACCGGGCGTGTACAGGTCGTAGCGCCAGGCGAGCCGCTCGACGTGCTCGACGTCGTGGAAGAACTCGTACGGGAAGCCCAGCGGATCGGTGACCCGCACGGAGTCGCCGATGCCCTTCGTGAAGCCCTCGGGATTGCGGCGCACGTCGCAGCCGAGCTCTTCGTAGAACGCGACCGCCTTGTCGAGGTCCTCCGGCGTGCGCACGCGGTACGAGAACGCGGCGACGGCGGCGACGGGGCCCTGGCGCAGCACGAGGTTGTGGTGGATGAACTCCTCGAGCGAGCGCAGGTAGACGGCGTCGTCGTCCTCGGCCGTCACGGTGAGGCCGAGCACGTCGACATAGAAGTCGCGCGAAGCGGCGAGGTCGGTCACGACGAGCTCCATGTAGGCGCACCGCAGGATGTCGGGCGCCGGCGCGGAGGGGGTCGGGACGGGATCGTCGGAGTGGATCGGCGCCTCCTGGCTCACGAAGAAGCCCGAGGAGGTCAGGGTCATGTCGTCACGGTGGGTCATGTCAGCTTCCTTGCTTGTCGTGTCGGATGTCAGGACTCGGCGTCTTCGGACGCCTCGGTGATCTCGGCTTTCGGCGACTGCTTGCCGAACGTCGGGTTGTGCACCTTGCCGAGCGTGATGTGCACGGCCTGCTGGTCGGTGTAGAAATCGATCGAGCGGTAGCCGCCTTCATGGCCGAGGCCCGAGGCCTTGACGCCGCCGAACGGCGTGCGCAGATCCCGCACATTGTTGGAATTGAGCCAGACCATGCCGGCCTCGATCGCCTGCGCGAAGTTGTGTGCGCGCTTGAGGTCGTTCGTCCAGACGTAGGCCGCGAGGCCGTACCTCACACCGTTCGCGAGTTCGAGCGCCTCCTCGTCGGTGTCGAACGGCGTGATCGCGACGACCGGCCCGAAGATCTCCTCCTGGAAGATGCGGGCATCGGATGCCACGTCGGCGAACACCGTCGGAGCGACGAAGTTGCCCGTGTCGAAGCCCTCGGGGCGGCCGCCGCCGGCGACGAGCCGGCCCTCGGACTTGCCGATCTCGATGTAGGACATGACCTTGTCGAAGTGCTCGGGGTGCACGAGCGCCCCCACCTCGGTCTCGGGCTCGTGCGGGTAGCCCACGACGACGCGCTTCGCCTGCGCGGCGTACCGCTCGACGAACTCGTCGTACACCTCGCGCTGCACGAGGATGCGGCTGCCTGCCGTGCAGCGCTCGCCGTTGAGCGAGAACACACCGAAGATCGTCGCGTCGATCGCGGCGTCGAGGTCGGCATCGGCGAAGACCACGGCGGGGGATTTGCCGCCCAGCTCCATCGACAGCCCCTTGAGGTACGGCGCGGCGTTGCCGAAGATCAGCTGCCCCGTGCTGCTCTCGCCCGTGAACGAGATGAGCGGCACGTCGGGGTGCTTCACCAGCGCGTCGCCGGCCTCTTCGCCGAGCCCGTTGACGAGGTTGAACACGCCCTTCGGGAGTCCGGCCTCTTCGAAGATTCCGGCCCACAGTGATGCCGACAGGGGCGTGAACTCCGCGGGCTTCAGCACGACGGTGTTGCCGGTGGCGAGAGCGGGTCCCAGCTTCCAGGACTCGAGCATGAACGGCGTGTTCCAGGGGGTGATGAGCCCCGCGACGCCGATCGGCTTGCGGTTGACGTAGTTGATCTGGCGGCCCGGCATTTTGTAGGTGTCGTCGGCCTGCGCGACGATCAGGTCGGCGAAGAACCGGAAGTTCTCGGCCGCCCGCCTCGCCTGTCCGAGGGCCTGCGTGATCGGCAGCCCGGAGTCGAACGATTCCAGCTCGGCGAGTCGCGCATCGCGGGACTCGACCAGGTCGGCGATGCGGTGCAGGATCCGCGACCGCTCGCGCGGCAGCATCCGCGGCCAGGGTCCTTCGCGGAATGCGCGGTCGGCGGCGGCGACGGCGCGGTCGATGTCGGCCTTCTTGCCCGAGGCGGCCTGCACGTAGACCTCGTTCGAGACGGGGTCGAGCACATCGAAGGTGTCGCCGTCTCCCGAGTCGACGAACTCGCCGTCGATGTAGTGCTGGATGCGGTCGGGCAGGTCGGTGGGGACGTGGCGCGTGACGGTGTCGGTCATGGGATTGCTCCTTCGCGGGAGGGGGTCAGAATGCCGGGAGCCCGAGGCTCTCGTCGGGGTGTTCGTGTGTCATGTATGCGTCGAGGGTGGCCGAGCGGTGGCGCCGCGCGGTCTTCTCGATCTCGTCGAGCGGGGCACCCGTCTCGATGAGGTGGAGGATGTCCTCGTGCTCGCGGACGGATTGCGCCGCGCGGCCGGGGACGAAGCTGAACGTCGAATCGCGCAGGTGGCCCAGGCGCGCCCATTCGCCGCGCACGAGATCGGTCATGCGCGGATTGGGGCACGTCGAGAACAGGACGGTGTGGAAATCCTGGTTGAGTCGCGTGAAGGCGCGCGGATCGAAATGGTCGAGCGTCTCGATCATGAGCTCGTTGATCGACCGTGCCTGGCGGATGTCCTGGACACTCAGGCTGCGCGCCGACAACGCCGTCGCCGCACCCTCGAGGATCGACAGCGCGTGCATGCTGTACCGGTACTGCGAGTCGTCGACCATCGAGACGCGTGCGCCGACGTTGCGCTCGAACATCACGAGGCCCTCGGCCTCGAGGTGGCGGATCGCCTCGCGCACGGGCACGACGCTCATGTCCAGCTCACCGGCGATCGTGCTGAGCACGAGGCGGTAGCCGGGCGTGAACTCCTGGCTGGCGATGCGCTCCTTGATCCACCGGTACGCCAGCTGCGACTTGCTGGGCTGCGCTTCCTGCAGCCCCGTCGTCTCCTGACGGCTCGCCGACGCCTCTCGGAGCGTCACGATCCGCTCACCGCCGCGTCGTACCGTGCGCGCCACTCGGCGTTCATCGGGAAGAGGCCCTCAATGGGGTGTCCCTCCGCGACGCGCGCGGCGACCCACGCATCTTCGTCCTCCTGCGCGAGCGCCGCGTCGGCGACCTCTTCGGCCAGGGCGGGAGGGATCACGATGACTCCGTCCGCGTCGCCGACGATGACATCGCCCGGCTGCACGGTCGTGCCGCCGCATCCGATCGTGATGTCGTGGTCCCACGGCACGTGCTTGCGGCCGAGCACGGCCGGGTGCGCGCCGGTCGTGTAGACGGGGATGCCGACCGCCGTGACGGCGTCGATGTCGCGCACGCCGCCGTCGGTCACGATGCCGGCTGCCCCTTGGGCATGGGCGCGGATCGCGAGGATGTCGCCGAGTGTGCCCGAGCCGCTCTCGCCGCGCGCCTCGATGACGATGACCTCGCCGTCACGGACGGCGTCGAACGTGCGCTTCTGCGCGTTGTATCCGCCGCCGTGGCTCTTGAAGAGGTCTTCGCGGCTCGGGACGAACCGCAGGGTCTTGGCCGTGCCGACGATCTTGGCCTCGGGATGCAGGGGCCGCACGCCGTCGATCGTGACGTTGTTGAGCCCACGCTTGCGCAGCTGCTGCGAGAGGCCCGCGACGGGCACGCGCTCGAGCTTGGCGCGGAGTTCGGGCGAGAGGGTGGGGGCATCGGCGGGCGGCAGGCCCGCGGCTTCGCGCGAACCCCACGCCTCGGCGCGCTGCGTGTCGTCGACGGCCGGCAGCGAACCGAGCTCGGCGTCGAACGGCATGTCACCCGCGACGACCGTCGTGACCAGGCGACCGGTCGTGAGCCCCGCGTCGGGCGCGTCCACCTCGATCTCGACGACGTCGCCGGGCTCGATGACGGAAGATCCGGCCGGCGTTCCGGTCAGGATGACATCGCCCGTTTCGAGCGTGAAGTGCTGCGACAGGTCGGCGACGAGCTGCGTCAGGGGGAAGATCATCCCGGCGCTCGTGTCATCCTGCGCGATCTCGCCGTTGACCCACGCGCGGACACGGAGGGCATCGGGCGTCACGGCGCGCGCGTCGATCCGGTCGGGACCGATGGGCGTGAAGCCGTCGCCGCCCTTCGAGCGGACGTTGGAGCCCTTGTCGTTCGCGCGCAGGTCGTAGACGCCGAGGTCGTTGGCCGCCGTGACGAAGGCGACGTGGTCCCAGGCCTCGTCGATCGAGACGCGACGCGCGGGGGCGCCGATCACGAGCGCGATCTCAGCCTCGAACGCGAGCAGCTCCGTGCCCGCGGGGCGCTCGACCGTGCCGCCGCTCGCGGCGACCGAGCTGGACGCCTTGAAGAAATAGGACGGGTGCGCGGGGCGCCGACCCCGCTGATCCGCGCGTGAGGCGTAGCTGAGGTGAATGGCGATGATCTTGCCCGGGCGGACGGGCAACGCGGCGAACCGGGGGTCTTCGTTCCGGGTTCCGCGTGCGATGTTGTCAGTCATGAGCTCCCTCGCTCTTGCGTCGTATCCGAAATCGTATATGATTCGTCGGAAAGGGGCAAGCGAGGATCCTTGCCCGACATCGACGTCACACGGGAGCATCGACGATGAGCACACCAGAACAGGACCGCGCCGGGGGCTTCACCCCCACCGGCACCATCGCGTCACACAAAGACCGCCGACGCGTCGTCTTCGCGACGGTCGTCGGCACGACCGTCGAGTGGTACGACTTCTTCGTCTACGCCTCGGCGGCGGGCCTCGTCTTCGGCCAGCTCTTCTTCGAGGGCCTCGGTGCGAACAGCCTGCTGATCTCGTTCGCGACCGTCGGCGTGAGCTTCTTGTTCCGCCCGCTCGGCGCGTTCCTCGCGGGACACTTCGGCGACAAGTACGGCCGCAAGTTCGTGCTGATGGTCACCCTCATCCTGATGGGCGCGGCGACGACCCTGATCGGTGTCCTTCCCACGTTCGAGATGATCGGCATCGCCGCTCCGATCCTGCTCATCCTGCTGCGCATCCTGCAGGGAATCTCGGCCGGTGGCGAGTGGGGCGGTGCCGTGCTCATGGCGGTCGAGCACGCACCCCGGACCCGTCGTGGCATCTTCGGCGCCGCTCCGCAGATCGGCGTGCCGCTCGGCCTCCTGCTGGCCTCGGGCATCATGGCGCTCATGGCGATCATCGCGCCCGGTGACGCGTTCCTCGAGTGGGGATGGCGCATCCCGTTCCTGCTCAGCATCGTGCTGATCGTCATCGGCTACTACGTGCGTCGCAAGGTCGAGGAGAGCCCGGTGTTCACCGAGCTCGCCGAGCGCAAGGAGAAGGCGCAGATGCCGATCGTGCAGCTGTTCAAGCGCCACCTGCTGCTCGTGATCATCGCCGCACTCGTCTTCGCGGGCAACAACGCCGTCGGCTACATGACGACCGGCGGCTACATCCAGGGCTACGCGACGAACCCCGAGGGTCCGCTGCAGCTCGAGCGCGGTCCCGTGCTGTGGGCTGTCACCGGCTCGGCCGTCACGTGGCTGCTCTCGACGCTGTTCGCCGGCTGGATCGCCGACAAGATCGGCCGCCGCACGACGTACCTCATCGGCTGGGTCCTGCAGCTGGGCGGCGTGTTCGCGCTCTTCCCGCTCGTCAACACGGGCAACGTCGGACTGCTCTTCGCGGGCCTGGCGATCCTCACGATCGGCCTCGGCTTCACCTATGGCCCGCAGGCGGCTCTCTACTCCGAGCTCTTCCCCGCCAGCATCCGCTTCTCGGGTGTGTCGATCTCGTACGCGATCGGCGCGATCGCCGGTGGCGCCTTCGCACCGACGATCGCCCAGTGGCTCGTGCAGACGACCGGCACGACAGACTCGGTCACCTGGTACCTGGCCGGCATGACGGTCATCGGGCTCATCGCGACGCTGCTGCTGCGCGACCGCTCGGGCATTCCGCTCGGACCCGACCACGAGGAAGAGCAGTCGGTCAGCCCGATCTACGGGCTGTCCAAGGCGTGAGCCGACCCGTAGCCTGACGACAGCGAGGAGGACCCATGCAGTTCCATCACCACGGCTATGTCTCGAAGGATCCGCGCGTGCAGCCGGCCGCCGGGATCGGCCTCGACCGACCGGCCGACCTTCCCGACGAGATGGATGTGCTCATCGTCGGGTCGGGCCCGGCCGGAATGCTCCTGGCGGCGCAGATGTCGCAGTTCCCCGACGTCGCGACGCGCATCATCGAGCGCCGCGAAGGGAGGCTGCCGCTCGGTCAGGCCGACGGCATCCAGCCGCGGAGCGTCGAGACGTTCCAGGCGTTCGGCTTCGCCGAGCGGATCATCGCCGAGGCGTACAACATCGGCTACATGAACTTCTGGAACGCCGATCCCGAGAACCCGAAGAACATCATCCGCACGTCGCGGACCGAGGACTACGCGTACGACATCAGCGAGTTCCCGCACCTCATCGTCAACCAGGCGCGCGTGCTGGACTACTTCGCCGAAGCGGCGGCGCACGGTCCAGGGCGCATCGTGCCCGACTACGGCGTCGAGTTCCTCGGTCTCACGGTGCACGACGAGGGGGAGTACCCCGTCGAGGTGCGCGTGAAGTTCGTCGGGGGTGAGCGCGCGGGGCAGGAGCGCACGATCCGTGCGAAATACGTCGTCGGCAGCGACGGCGCGCGCAGCGGGGTGCGCGAGGCGATCGGGCGCAAGCACATCGGCGGCATCTCCGCCCACGCGTGGGGTGTCATGGATGTGCTCGTGAACACCGACTTCCCCGACTGGCGCACGAAGTGCGCGATCAACTCGGCCGCCGGCAACATCCTGCACATCCCGCGCGAGGGCGGCTACCTGAGCCGCATCTACGTCGACCTCGGTGAGGTCGCCGAAGACGACAACCACCGCGTGCGCCAGACACCCGTCGAAGAGGTCATCCAACGGGCGAACGACATCCTGCACCCCTACACGCTCGACGTGAAAGAGGTCGCCTGGTCGAGCGTCTACGAGGTCGGGCACCGCGTGACCGACAAGTTCGACGACGTCGAGGTGGGCTCCGATCGCGCACCCCGGGTCTTCCTCACGGGCGACGCGTGCCACACGCACAGCGCGAAGGCCGGCCAGGGCATGAACGTCTCGATGCAGGACGGCTTCAACCTCGGCTGGAAGCTCGGCTCGGTGCTCACGGGCCGCAGCGGCGTCGATCTGCTGTCGACGTACTCGGCCGAGCGTCAGCCCGTCGCCCAGCAGCTCATCGACTTCGACCGCGAGTGGTCGGCGCTCATGGCGCGCAAGCCCGAGGAGATCTCCGACCCTCAGGACCTGGCGACCCACTACCTCGCGACGGCGGAGTTCCCGTCGGGGTTCATGACGCAGTACGACGAGTCCTCGATCGTCGGGGATGCCGCGCACCAGGGGCTCGCGACGGGTTTCCCGCTCGGCAAGCGCTTCAAGTCCGCTCCCGTGACGCTCGTGTGCGACGGCAACGCCGTGCACCTCGGGCACCACGCGACGGCCGACGGTCGCTGGCGCGTGTACGCCTTCGCGGATGCCGCGGGCACGGCGCTCGCCGAATGGGGTGAGTGGATGGCCAGTGCTGAGGACTCGCCCGTGCGGCGGCACACGCCCGAGGGTGCCGACCTCGACGCGGTCTTCGACGTCAAGGCGATCTACCCGCAGTCCTACGACGAGGTCGACCTGTCGACCGTGCCGGGGATCTTCCGTCCGCAGTCGGGTCCGCTCGCGCTGACCGACTGGGAGAAGGTGTTCGCCGCCGGGCCCGCCCGGTGGAACACCGTCGACATCTTCGCCGAGCGCGGTCTCTCGCGCGACGGCGTCGTGGTCGTGGTGCGCCCCGACCAGTACGTCGCCGCCGTGCTTCCGCTCACCGCGACCTCCGAGCTCGCCGCGTTCTTCGCCCGCTCGATGTCCTGACCGCGCCTGACCGCTCCTGACCGCGCTTGACCGCGAGACTGCAACGGGAGGCCGAGACCGTGGGTAAACCCCGCTGTCTCGGCCTCCCGTTGCAGTCTCGCCGGTCCGTGCGCGTGACCCGCGGGTCGGCCGGCGGGCGGCGCGTCAGCGGTTGTCGTAGACGCGCTGGTACTTGCCCTCGCTGCGCGGCAACGCGCCGGGCTCTTCGAGCCGGACGGCGACGCTCGACCCGATGTGGATCTTGATGCGCTCCGCGAGAACTTCCGTCGCCGCTTCGCAGACGGTCCGGTCCAGGTGCGGCGATCGCTCGATGCGCACCGTCATGGCATCGAGCCGCCCTTCTCGCGTCAGTTCGATGATGAAGTGCGGCGTGAGCGTCTCGATGCCGAGCACGAGCTCCTCGATCTGCGTCGGGAAGATGTTGACGCCGCGCAGGATGATCATGTCGTCGTTGCGCCCGGTGATCTTCTCCATCCGGCGCATTCCGGGCCGGGCCGTCCCGGGAAGCAGGCGTGTCAGGTCGCGCGTGCGGTAGCGCAGCACGGGGAAGGCCTCTTTCGTGAGCGACGTGAAGACGAGCTCGCCCCGTTCGCCGTCGGCGAGCGGCGCACCGTCCGGGTCGATGATCTCGGGGATGAAGTGGTCCTCCCACAGGTGTGGGCCGTCCTTCGTCTCGACGCATTCGTTGCCGACACCCGGTCCCATGACCTCGCTGAGTCCGTAGATGTCGACCGCGTCGAGGTCGAGGCGACGTTCGAGCTCGACACGCATCTCGTTCGTCCACGGCTCGGCGCCGAGGATCGCCACGCGCAGGCTCGTCGCGCGCGGATCGATGCCCGCCGCCTCCATCGCGTCGGCGATCGTGAGCAGATAGCTCGGTGTGCACATGATCGCGTCGGGCTCGAAGTCGCGGATGAGCTGCACCTGACGCGCCGTCTGACCGCCCGACATCGGGATGACCGTCGCCCCGAGCCGCTCGATGCCGGCGTGCGCACCGAGCCCGCCCGTGAACAGGCCGTACCCGTACGCGTTGTGCACCTTCATCCCGGCCCGCACACCGCTCGCCCGCAGCGAGCGCGCGACGAGGGTCGCCCAGTGGTCGAGGTCGCGCTGCGTGTATCCGACGACCGTCGGCCGCCCCGTCGTTCCCGATGATGCATGGATGCGGCGCACCTCGGCCATCGGAACGGCGAACATGCCGAAGGGGTAGGTTTCCCGCAGATCCTCCTTCGTCGTGAAGGGCAGGCGCGCGAGGTCGTCGAGCGACCGGATGTCGTCGGGGCTCACCCCCACTCCGTCGAGCTTGCGGGTGTAGAGGGGGACGTTCGCGTAGGCGTGGCGCACGGTCTCCTGCAGCCGTGCGAGCTGCAGCTCCTGGATCTCCTCCCGTGACATCCGCTCCTCGGGGTCGAGGGCGTCGGTCTCGGGATGCATCGTTGTCGTCGTCGACATCGGGTTCCGTTTCTCAGAGGAAACCGGTGGACCCCGGTCATCCGCGGGGTCCACCGGTTCGAGGTCATCCGCCCAGCGGGTACTTGTCGATGATCCCGGCCAGCAGTTCGGCGGCGCGCGCGGCCGTGATGACCTCGTCGGCCGACACCTGGGTGACGACCTTCGACTCCGTGTCCTCGTAGACGTGCTCGCCGATCATGAGCTGATTCTCGTCGTACATCCACGCGAATGCGAGCGTTCGGCGCACGAGATACCAGCCGTCGGGGTCGTACTCCGAGCTCGCGGCCGACTCGTCGCCGGCCGAGGCGAACACGTTGTCGCCGAGCAGCTTGCCCGGCACGAACTGGCTGAACTCCGCTTCGCCCGCGAAGCCCCACTCGGCCACGGCCATCTTCTGCCGGCCGGTCCACATGACGAGCATGTCCATGTCGGCGAGCATCGCGTAGAAGTCGCGCACCTGCTGCATCCCGTCCAGGATGACGCCCGCACCGCCTTCGAAGATGCGGTACTTCGGGTGGCGGACGGTCATGTTCTCGGCGAGCAGCTCGTCGTAGCGGCCGGAGACCTCCAGCATCCCGTGACGGCGGTAGTTGATGAGGATGCGGCGGCGGGCGGGGTTCGTCTCGGTGTCGATGAGCGCGTCGATGTCATCCATCTGGTGTGCGAATTCGAATTCGTACGAGGTGCGCGGTTCGGCGGCGGGTGGGGTGGTGATCGTCATTGCGTTTCCTTTCGGGTGGGTGGTGAAGTTCAGCCCAGGTGTGCGCTGAGGTCGGGATAGCCGCCGATCTCGTAGCCGCCGTCGACCGTCAGGGTCGCACCGGTGACATAGCTCGCGGCATCGCTCGCGAGGAAGACGGCGGGCTCGGCGAGCTCGCGCGGCTGGGCGGGTCGCTTGAGGATTGCGTTCGCATCGAACTCGGTCATGATGCCCTCGTTCTGGATGATGAACGCCGCCATCGGCGTATCGACGAGGCCAGGAAGGATCGTGTTGACTCGGATGCCGTAACGTCCCAGTTCGAGCGCCGCGTTGCGCCCGAACATCTCGACCCCCGACTTCGCGGCGGCATAGGCGCTGCCGCCCCAGATCGGCAGGTGCGCGTTGACAGACGAGATGTTGACGATGGCCCCGCCGCGCTCCGCCCTGATCATGCTGCGCGCGGCGAACTTCGTGCACAGGAACGTGCCGCGCAGGACGACGTCGACGGTCATGTCCCATTCGGGCTCGGCGAGGTCGACGATCGCTGCCGCGCGGATCGTGCCGGCGACGTTGAAGAGGCTGTCGATCTCGCCGAAGGCGGCTTCGGCCCGCTCGATCGCCGCCTCGCTGTCGGCCGCCGAGGCGACGCTGCCAGTGAACGGCACGAAGGAGTCGCCGTGGGCGGCGGCCGCCGCGTCGAGCCCGGCCGCATCGGTGTCGAAGCCGAGTACGCGGCCGCCGCGCTCGATGACGAGGTCGGCGATCGCGCGGCCGATTCCCGAGGCGGCGCCGGTGACGACAGCCGCTGCAGGCCTCGTGGTGGACGAAATCATCTGATCCCTTTCGCTGGACGAAGCGACGAGGGAGATCCCGGCATCGTCGCCGTGAATCCGACCTTTTCAGAGGTGCGCCGAGCTGTACATTGGTGAGTCCGACCCCGGATTAAGCCCGACCTTCATGCCGTGGGTCCGGAAGGCTGCAATGACGGAGTTCTTGAATCTCAACCTCGTGCACTCTCTCTCCGTGCTGATGGAGGAGGGGACGTTCACGCGCGCCGCGGAACGCCTGCACATCACGCCGCCCGCGATGACCCAGCAGATCCAGCGACTGGAGAGCGCCGTCGGTCTCGTACTCGTCGAGCGCGGCACGAAGCCTGTGCGGCTCACGGCGGCGGGGGAGCGGTTCATGGAGCATGCCTCCGTCTCGCTCACCCATGCTCGCCTCGCGATGGGCGAGACGGTGGATCCCGAGCTGCGCATCGGCTTCATCAACGGCTACCCCGCAGGGCCCGACGCGGGGTTCCTCGGGACGTATCGCCGGGCACGCCCGGACATCCGCATCCGCCTCCTGCAGGTCGGGTGGGGCGAGCAGGTGAGTCGCCTCGTCGCGGGCGATCTCGATGCCTCACTCGCCCGTCCGCCGTATGCCGGCACGGACGGGCTCGACATGATCCCCGTGCACGTCGAGCCGCGCGTCGTGGGGGTTCCCGTCGATTCGCCGCTGGCGCACCTCGCCCAGGTCACCCTCGCCGATCTCGACGGCTATTCCCTTCTCGGCGCCTCCGGCGCGGCGCGCGAGTGGACGCGGTTCTGGGTCGTCGATCCTCGGCCGAGCGGCGTGCCGGTGCGCTACGGCGCCTGGGTCGAGACGATGGAGGAAGCACTCAACCAGGTCGCTTTCGAGGGGCACCTGCTGATGACCGCCGCGTCCGTGGCGACTCGCCTGCAGCATCCGGGGGTCGTGTACCGTCCCATCGTCGACGCGGGCGAGTGCCACGTGTACCTCTGCACGCGCCGCACCGACACCCGCTCGGCCATCCGCGATCTGCGCCGCGCCGCGGCATCCGCCTCACTCTCCCTCTGACCGCGAGACTGCAACGGGAGGTCGAGAGAGCGGGTGAACCCCACGGTCTCGGCGTGCCGTTGCAGTCTCGCGGTCATGGCCGCGCGGGGGTCATGACCGTGCGGCGTCAAGTTCACGCGGGGGTCAGGAGTCGGCGCGGGTCAGGAGTCGGCGCGGGGGTCAGGAGTTCACGCGGATGATCTCCTGCTGGTACGGGGCGACGACGGCGCCCGAGATGCGCACGTCCAGCAGCAGGTGGGGGCGGGTCGCGGGGTCCTCGGCGGTCCACGAGGCGAGGCGGTCGAGATCCGCGAGTTCGCGCACCACGACGCCCTCGGCGCCGACGGCGCGGGCCAGACCGGCGAAGTCGACGTCGGGGATCATCATGGGACCCGTCGCGACCCCCTTGAGGCCGTACAGATTCACCTCGGCGCCGTACGCGGCGTCGTTCCACACGACCGTGAGGCCGCGCCCGCCCGCGACGCGCACGGCCGACTCGAGGTCGGCGAGTGCCATGAGCCCGCCTCCGTCGCCCGTCGTGAGCACGACGGTCGCCTCGGGCCGGGCCAGCGCCGCCCCCGGAACCGAGGGGAAGCCGAGGCCGATCGACTGGTACGCCGTGCCGACCATCATCATCCGGTCGGGTGAGGCGACGGGCCAGTACATGTTCGCCCACCCGATGAAGTGCCCGCCGTCCGAGACGACGACCCGATCCTCGGGCAGCAGCTCGCCGATACGGGCCGCGACGCTGCGCGGGTCGAGGCGGCCGTCCGCCGCGACGCCGTCGCCGGGCTCCTGCGTGCGCAGCCGGGCGATGTCGACCGATTCGCGCCACCCCGACGACGTCGCAGCGAGCGCGGCGAGCTCGGTGTTGAGCGCCTCGGCGACGACGCGGGCGTCTCCTCGGATGTATCCGCCGACGTGCGGATGCGTCGCGGTGGGCGCGACGTCGACCTGCACGACGCGCGTGGCGGGTGAGAAGAGCTCGCCGAAGCGCATCGTGAACTGATTGAGGGATGCACCGAACACGACGGCGACGTCGGCATCGCGGATGAGCTCCATGGCCCCCTCGGCGCCGAAGCCGCCCGTCACGCCGAGGTCGAACTCCGTGGCGGGGAACACTCCGCGTCCGAGCGCCGTGCCGGCCGTGATCGCTCCCGTGGCCTCGGCGAGCGCGCCGAGGGCGTCGCCCGCTCCCGAGACCCACGCCCCGCGCCCGGCGAGCAGGAACGGTCGGCGCGCAGCGGCGAGAGCGCGCGCGAGCTCGATGACGCTCTCGCGCGCGAAAGGGCTCGGCTGCAGGGGCTCGGGCAGGCGCGGATCGAGGGTGTCGGGCACAGGCCCCGCGTCGAGAGTCGCGACGTCGTAGGGGATCGCGAGCACGGTCGGCACGCGATAGGTGAGGGCGTGCTCGATCGCGATGACGGTCGTGGCGGCGGCATCCGCTCTGCCGACCGTGTACGTGCGCGCGCCGACCGCCGAGGCGAGGGCGATCTGGTCGACGTCCCACGGGCGCGGGCCCGACGTCGGCTCGTCGCCGACCACGAGCACGAGCGGCACGTGGGCCTGCACGGCTTCGGCGAGCGCCGTCAGCGTGTTGGTGAAGCCGGCGCCGTACGTCGCGGTCGCGGCGGCGAGGCGACCGGACGCGCGGTGGAATGCATCCGCGGCGACGACCGCACCCGCTTCGTGGCGGACGGCCGTATATCCGGCGGGGGTGTCGCACACGAGGGCGTCGAGGAACCAGGCGTTTCCATTGCCCATGACACCGAAGACGTGATCGATGTGGCGGGCGAGGGTCACGGCGACATGGGCGGAGACGGTGGGCATGAGAACTCCCGAGAGCAGGGACGACGGATCGAGGCCGTATGTGTCTCGCGCGCCCAGACCCTGCCGGGACGGCTGCGTGCTCATTTTTCGAGCACCGGGCGGCTGCGACGCCGCCGGACGGTTCGAGTATAGGTCGCTCCCGCCGGCTCCCTCCGCCCGCTCGACGCACCCTTCGCCCGCGCGACGCACCCTTCGACCGCGCGACGCACCCTTCGACCGCGCGACGCACCCTTCGACCGCGCGACGCACCCTTCGACCGCGAGACTGCAACGGCCTGCCGAGACTGCGGGGTCACCCCGCTGTTTCGGCGCCCCGTTGCAGTCTCGCGGTCATGGCGCGGGCATCGCGGCAGTCGCGCGGGGAGGGCGCCGGGCATGGCGGCAGTCTCGCGGTCATGGCGCGGGCATGATGGAGGGATGAAGACGACCCAGTTGCGCCGGTACTCCCTTGTCGACGGACAGTACGACGACTTCGTCGCGTGGTGGCAGGCGACGATGAAGGTCGTGCGCCCCGCGGCGGGGTTCACGATCGAGTTCGCCTACGGCATCCGCGAGACGAACGAGTTCATCTGGGCGGTCAGCGCCGAGGGCGACGAAGCGGCCTTCCTCGCGCTCGAGACGGAGTACCGTGCCTCCGATGCCCGCGCGGCCGCCTTCGACGGCGTCCCCGACCGGCTCACCGGCATGGATGTGCGCTTCGTCGAGAGCTTCTGACGGATTCGCCCCGGCGGAGGGTCTCCTCCGGGTTCTGTACACGCAGGACATCGCCCTCACCCACCCGTCCGGGTGACAATAGGACAGCAAACCCCAGGATCGTATACGATTTGAGGATGCTGCGTGCTGCGGCATCCCGGACATGACGAGGGAGTCCCCGTGAGCGAGAACCGCGAGACCGAGCTGCTGGCATCCGTCGAGGACGGACTGTTCATCGGGGGAGAGTGGCGTGCGGCTGCGGACGGGCGCACGCTCGACGTGTTCGACCCCGCGACCGGCGACGTCGTCAAGACGATCGCGAGTGCGGGAGCCGCCGACGGCATGGCCGCGCTCGACGCAGCGGTCGATGCGTTCCCCGCCTGGGCGGCGACCCCGTCGCGGGAACGCGCCGAGATCCTGCGGCGCGCGTTCGACCTGCTGCAGGAGCGCAAGGAAGAGTTCGCGCTGCTCATGACGATCGAGATGGGCAAGCCGCTCGCCGAGGCCCGCGGAGAGGTCGCATACGGCGGTGAGTTCCTGCGCTGGTTCAGCGAGGAGACCGTGCGCGTGCAGGGCCGTTACGGGGCGAACCCCGAGGGCACGGGCCGCATGATCGTGTCGCAGCATCCCGTCGGCCCCTGCTACCTCATCACGCCGTGGAACTTCCCTCTCGCGATGGCGACGCGCAAGATCGCGCCCGCGCTCGCCGCCGGCTGCACCGTCGTCATCAAGCCCGCCGCGCTCACGCCGCTCACGACCCTCTACTTCGCGCAGCTGCTCGAAGACGCCGGCGTGCCCGCGGGAGTGGTCAACGTCATTGCGACGGCGTCGTCCGGGGCTGTCTCGGAACCCATCATCCGCGACCCGCGCTTGCGCAAGCTGTCGTTCACGGGATCGACCCCGGTCGGCCAGCGCCTGCTCGAGCAGGCGGCCGAAGGCGTGCTGCGCACGTCGATGGAGCTCGGCGGCAACGCCCCCTTCGTCGTGTTCGACGACGCCGACCTCGACAAGGCGGTCGAAGGAGCGCTCCTGGCGAAGTTCCGCAACATCGGCCAGGCCTGCACGGCCGCGAACCGCTTCATCGTGCACCGCTCGATCGCCGACGAGTTCGCCGCGCGGGTCACCGAGCGCGTGCAGGGCATGACGATCGGGCGCGGCACCGAGGAGGGCGTCCAGATCGGTCCGCTCATCGACGACAAGGCTGTCGCGAAGGCGGAAGAGCTCGTGACGGATGCCGTCGGCCGAGGAGCGACGCTGCGTACCGGCGGCGCGCGGATCGACGGCGACGGAACCTTCTACCAGCCGACCGTCATCAGCGACGTGCAGGCGGGCAGCGAGATCCTGCGTGAGGAGATCTTCGGACCTGTGCTCGCGATCATCCCGTTCGACACGGAGGACGACGCCGTGCGGCTCGCGAACGACACCGAATACGGACTCGTCTCGTACGTCTTCACCGAGAATCTCGCCCGCGGCCAGCGCATGATCGAGCGTCTGGAGACCGGCATGATGGGGCTCAACGTCGGTGTCGTGTCGAATGCCGCGGCGCCGTTCGGAGGCTGGAAGATGTCGGGCCTGGGGCGCGAGGGCGGTGCCGAGGGCATCCACGAGTACCTGCAGACGAAGTACACGCTGACGCCCAACCCGTTCTGACGTCGTGGCGTTGGTGGTCGGCTCGTTCTGATCCCGCGACGTTGACGGCGCGGAAAGAAGGGCAGATCTTGACGCGCCGCAACGGCTCGAGCCCCGGGATTCCTTCACGGCGGCCTCCTAGAATGGTCGCGGTCGACTCGACCGCCCACTTCCCCCAGACGCAGCGCCGCGGGGCGCCACAGCCCCGGCGCGCAGAGGAGCACGCATGCCCACGTACGACGAAGAC
This sequence comes from Microbacterium sp. NPDC055357, assembly GCF_053644835.1. NCBI lineage: Bacteria > Bacillati > Actinomycetota > Actinomycetes > Micrococcales > Microbacteriaceae > Microbacterium > Microbacterium sp. NPDC055357. The sequence goes on from NZ_JBSHLZ010000001.1 coordinate 353,464, forward strand.
CGCGCGGCCTGGGTCGCGCTCGAGCAGGTCGCCGAGCGGATGATCCCGCACATCGGCGCGCTCTACCGCGATCGAGGCGTCGTGACGTCTCTGCACGGACACCGTCTCATCAACCTGTCGGTCACCGGCATCATCGAGGCGCACGAGCGTGTCGAGCAGCTGGGCCACGCCGCCATCCCCCTCGACGAGACGCTGCGCGTGCTCGAGGGCCTGCGCGCGGTCGCGCCTGGCCCCGCGTCGCTCGACGTCGCGCGCCTCATCGTCGGACACGACGAATCGGGCGTCGACCTCGAGGAGTACCTGGCCGGTGAGCTCGCCGACGTGCTCGACGCCGATGCCTACCCGGCCGGCGGCACCGACGTCGTCCTGTACGGGTTCGGCCGTATCGGGCGCCTGCTCGCGCGCATCCTCGTCGCGCACCAGGGCGGCGGACGGGGCCTGCGCCTGCGCGCCGTCGTCGTGCGCAAGGGCGGCTCGAATGACCTCGTCAAGCGCGCGAGCCTGCTGCTGCGCGACTCCGTGCACGGGCCGTTCGACGGCACCGTCACGGTCGACGAAGACGCGCAGCAGATCATCGCGAACGGCACGCGCATCCAGGTCATCTACGCCGATGACCCCGCCGCGATCGACTACACCTCGTACGGCATCCGTGACGCGATCGTCGTCGACAACACCGGACGCTGGCGCGACGAAGAGGGCCTCTCGCAGCACCTGCGCTCGACCGGCGTCGCGCGCGTCCTGCTGACGGCACCGGGTAAGACCCCGATCAAGAACATCGTCTACGGCATCAACAACGACACGATGACCGCCGAGGACCGCATCCTGTCGGCCGCGTCGTGCACGACGAACGCGATCACCCCCGTCCTCAAGGCGATCGATGAGGCCTACGGCGTCGTGCGCGGACACGTCGAGACGGTGCACTCGTTCACGAACGACCAGAACCTCATCGACAACTTCCACAAGGGCGACCGCCGCGGACGCTCGGCCGTGCTCAACATGGTCATCACCGAGACCGGCGCAGCCAAGGCCGTCGCGAAGGCGCTGCCGCAGCTCGAGGGCAAGCTCACCGGCTCGGCGATCCGCGTGCCCACCCCCAACGTCTCGCTCGCCGTGCTCAACCTGACGCTCGAGCGCCCCACGAACAAGGACGAGGTCAACGACTACCTGCGCCGCGCGTCGCTGCACTCCAAGCTGCGCCAGCAGATCGACTACGTCGAGTCGCCCGAGGTCGTGTCGACCGACTTCGTCGGGTCGCACCGTGCGGGCATCGTCGACGGGCTCGCGACGATCGCCGACGAGACGAACCTCATCCTCTATGTCTGGTACGACAACGAGTTCGGCTACTCGACGCAGGTCGTGCGCGTCGTCGAGCAGATGGCCGGAACCCACCCCACGGTGCTCCCGCCCCGCGTCGAGGTCACCGTCGAGAGCTGAGCGCGCCCGCGCATCCGAGCACCGTCGCACGCGCCGCGGCGCGGTGCCGGATGCCGCGGCTCAGGCGTGCCGATCGAGGAAGGCGTACACCTCGTTGTCGTCGACTCCGGGGAAGGCTCCGCGGGGGAGCGGCGAGAACATCTGCATGTGCACGCGCGCGCTCGGCCAGGCCTTGCCCGCCCACCGCTCGGCGACATCCGCCGGCGCGCGGCGGCAGCAGGACTCGCCCGGGCACGTCGACACACCACGCTTCTGGGTCTCACGCCCCCGGAACCAGCGCGCGTCGTCGAAGGGCACGCCGACCGTGATCGAGAACTCGCCGTCGGACGTCGAGCCGATCTGAGTCGAGCACCAGTAGGTGCCGGCGGGGGTGTCGGTGTACTGGTAGTGCTCGGTCGTGCGGTTCTGCTCCGAGAAGGCGGCGCGCGCCGAGAACTTGCGGCACGCGATCTGGCCGTCGACGGCGCCGGTGACGTCCATGGGCAGCGGCAGATCGTCGTTCTCGTAGACGCGCGAGATCGTGCCCACCCCGTCGACGCGCAGGAAATGCAGCTTGATGCCCAGATGGTGGGTCGCGAGGTTGGTGAGCCGCATCCCGGCCGCTTCGTGGGTCACACCGAACGCGTCGCGGAAGTCCTCGACGGCGAGGTTTCGGTCTTTCTTGGCCTGCTGCAGGAACGCGACCGATGCCGTTTCGGGCATGAGGCAGCAGGCCGCGTAGTAGTTGATCTCGAGTCGCTGCTGCAGGAAGTCGGCGTAGTCGGTGGGGCGCACGTGACCGAGCAGTCGATGCGCCATCGCCTGCAGCGCCATCGAGCGCAGGCCGTGCCCGCCGGGGATCGATGCGGGCGGCAGGTAGATGCGCCCGTTCTCGAGATCGGTGACCGAGCGCGCGGAGTGCGGCAGATCGTTGACGTAGATGAGCTCGAAACCGAGCCTTTCGGCCATGAGGCTGACCGTGCGGTGTGTCAGGGCGCCGGAGACGTGCCCCGCGGCCCGCAGCTGCTTCTCGGCGAGCTTCTCGATGTCGGGCAGGTAGTTGTCGATCCGCCGCATCTTCAAGCGCAGTTCGGTGTTGGCGCGTCGGGCCTCTTCGGGTGTCGCGATCGCCTCGCTCTCACGACGCTGCAGTTCGCGGTGGAGGCCGAGGACCGATTCGATCGTCTCGTCGGCCATGCCCTTCGTCACTTTGACGGGGGCGACGCCGAGCTGGCGGAACACCGAACTGGACTGAGCGCGGTCGAGCTCGATCTCGAGGGCCGCACGCCGGTTGGGCGGCTCGTTCGAGAGCAGGTCGGCGACCTCGACCTGGGTCGCGGATGCGATGGCCTGCAGCACGGACAGCTTCGGCTCGCGTTTGCCGTTCTCGATGAGGCTGAGCTGGCTCCCGGCGATCCCGACGATCTCGCCCAGTTCGTCGAGCGTGAGTCCCTCGCTCACCCGCTGGTGGCGGATGCGATGACCGAGGGTGGACAGTTCGAGAGGGGAGGGCGCCATTCCTTGATGGTATCGAAAGAATCGCAGAATTTGTCAGCCTGGAACGCGGAAAGTGCGCGCGAATACGACGAGAGTGGTCGTGCACGCGTTTTCCCGTGCCGCCGACCGAGAGGACCTCCCCATGGCTCTGGCCGACATCTCCACGCGACCCGCCACCGGCAGCATCCGCACCGTCGCCGCCCCCGAATCGGGCTCCGGCGCTCGCCCGGCGGTGTCCGGACCGGGTATGGCCGACCTCGAGGCGTGGGTCGACGAGATCGCGGCTCTGACGAAGCCCGACCGCATCCACTGGGTCGACGGCTCGCGGTCCGAGAACGACGCGCTGCTGCGGAAGATGGTCGACGACGGTCAGCTCATCAAGCTCAACCCGGAATGGCGTCCCGGATCGTACCTCGCCCGGTCGCACCCGAGCGACGTCGCCCGCACCGAGGGGCGCACCTTCATCGCCTCCGAGCGCGAGGAAGACGCCGGCCCGACCAACAACTGGGCCGCCCCCGACGAGATCCGCGCGACGATCACCCCCCTCTTCGACGGCTCGATGACCGGTCGCACGATGTACGTCGTGCCGTTCTCGATGGGCGCGGTCGGCGGTCCGCTGTCGCACATCGGCGTTCAGGTCACCGACAGCGCCTATGCCGTGGCATCCATCGAGATCATGACCCGCGTCGGCGACGACGTGCTGCGCGAGATCGCGAACGGCGCGCCGTGGGTCAAGACCGTACACACGGTCGGCGCCCCGCTCGCGGAGGGTGAGCAGGACGTCGCGTGGCCCTGCAACGACGAGAAGTACATCGTGCACTTCCCCGACACGCTCGAGGTGTGGTCGTTCGGCTCGGGATACGGCGGCAACGCGATCCTGGCGAAGAAGTGCTTCGCGCTGCGCATCGCCTCGGTCATCGGCCGCGACGAGGGCTGGCTCGCCGAGCACATGCTGCTCATCCGCGTCATCTCGCCCGAGGGCAAGGCGTACCACGTCGCGGCGGCGTTCCCGTCGGCGTGCGGCAAGACCAACCTCGCGATGCTGCGCCCCACGATCCCGGGCTGGCGCGTCGAGACTCTCGGCGACGACATCGCATGGCTGCGTCCCGGTGAGGACGGGCGTCTGTGGGCGATCAACCCCGAGGCCGGCTTCTTCGGCGTCGCACCGGGCACGGGCGAGTCGACCAACGTCACCGCCGTCGAGACGCTGTGGGGCAACACGATCTTCACGAACGTCGCGCTGCGGCCCGACGGCGACGTCTGGTGGGAGGGTCTGACCGACGAGGCTCCCGCCGAGCTGACCGACTGGCAGGGCGAGCCCTGGACACCGGCATCCGGTCGTCCCGCCGCCCACCCCAACTCGCGCTTCACCGTGGCGGCGGCCCAGTGCCCGCAGATCGCCTCGGACTGGGATGCACCCGAGGGTGTGCCGCTGGATGCGATCCTGTTCGGCGGGCGCCGCGCGACGAACGTGCCGCTCGTCGTCGAGGCGACCGACTGGACGCACGGCGTCTTCATGGGCTCGAACGTGTCGTCCGAGCGCACGGCGGCCGCCGAGGGCACGGTCGGCGAGCTGCGCCGCGACCCGTTCGCCATGCTGCCGTTCTGCGGCTACAACATGGCCGACTACTTCGGACACTGGCTCAAGGTCGGGCAGAAGCTGCGCTTCGACCGCGCGCCGCGGATCTTCCAGGTGAACTGGTTCCGCAAGGGCTCGGACGGGCGCTTCCTGTGGCCCGGTTTCGGCGACAACTCCCGCGTCATCGACTGGATCATCCGCCGCATCGAAGGCGACGTCCCCGCCGTCGACAGCCCGATCGGGCGCCTTCCGCGCACGTCGGATCTCAACCTCGACGGCATCGACGTGCCGCAGGAAGACCTCGACGAGCTCTTCGCGATCGACCGCGCGTCGTGGGCGAAGGAGGCCGACCTCACCGAGGAGTTCTACCAGACCTTCGAGGGCCGGGTGCCCGCGCCGCTGTGGGCAGAGCTCGCCGCGCTGCGCTACCGCCTGCAGCGCGCCTGACCAACCTGACGGATGCCCCGACACGCCCGCGCCGCGGGGGTCGGGGCATCCGTCTGTCTATGTCTGGTCGGGGCGAGCGGGGAGACGGCGATGGCTACACTCGTCCCACAGCGAAGTGGGAAGGGCGTCCAGTGCGGGAGATCATCGGGGAAAGTCCGAGGGAGAAGTCCTCGACGAAGGAGCTCGGCCGTCGCATCGGCGCTCTGCGTCGCAGCAGGGGCACCACGATAGCCGCGCTTTCGGCGGCCGCCGAGGTCAGCAGTGGGCTGCTCAGCCAGATCGAACGCGGCAACGGCAACCCTTCGTACATCACGCTCCTCAAGCTCTCCCGCGCACTGGACGTTCCCATCTCCGACTTCTTCACGCGCACGGATGGTGCCCGCGAGCGCGTCGTGCGCAAGCACTCTCGGCGGGTCTTCCTCAACTTCGACGCGGACATCACCTTCGAGGTGTTGACGCCCGACCTGCATGGCAAGCTGGCCATGGTCACGGGGCTCGTGGCGCCGGGCTGGACGAACCGTGATTCGCCGTACCAGCACGAAGGAGACGGCGAAGAATGCCTCCTGGTGCTGCGCGGTCGGCTCGATGTGCATGTGAGTGGGGTCCGCTACACGCTGGAAGACGGCGACGCCATCACTTTTCCCTCTTCCGAGGAACACTGGTACGAGAACACAGGAGACCTCGAGGTGCACCTCGTGCAAGCGATCGCACCGCCGAATTTCTGAGACCCGAGCGGTCGCGTACCACACCACTGGTGATCTGCACTATATTGAACGGACTGCCAGTAGATTGATGGGCCCGTCGCGGTCCATCATCTCGACGAAGAGAGTGGTGCCGTGATGAGAGGCAAAGTCGCGTTGGTCGCCGGGATGGCGACCGTGATGGGTCTGGCGCTGACGAGTTGCGCCGGGTCGACGCCCGGTGACGCCGGCCAGGTGCGAGACGAGGTCGCGGTCCAGATCAGCGGCGCACCCGTCAACCTCGACCCTGCGGCCGGCAGCACGGTCTATGACAGCGTCGTCCACACCGCCGCCTACGACACGCTCGTCGTCCGCGACGGCGACGGGATCATCGGCGGCCTCGCCGACGAGTGGGAGGTCACGCCGCGCTCGGTCGCTTTCACGATCCGATCCGGCGTCATGTGCTCGGACGGCTCCGACCTGACGGCTCAGCAGGTCGCCGATTCGATCACGCGCTTCTTCGCGCCGGAAACCGCCGCGCCGCTCGCCGGCGCGGTCTCCGGGGGGGGCGAGCTGACGATCACCGCCGACGGCGACGTCGTGACGGTGGAGAGCACGAAGGACTACGCGGACCTCCTCGCCGGGTTCACGCTGTCCTCGACGGGCATCGTGTGCGCGGCGGGTCTCGAAGATCCCGCGAAGCTCGCAACCGAGACCTTCGGAACCGGACCCTTCGTCGTCAGCGACCAGGTCGCCGGGTCCAGCTACACGTTCACGGCGCGCGATGACTACGAGTGGATGCCGGCATACAGCGGTGTCGGTGAGGGAGAGCGCCCGACGACCCTCGAGGTCCAGGTCGTCACCGACCCCAGCACCGCAGCGAACCTCCTCGACACCGGCGACCTGCAGATCGCCGACTTCCCGGGTGAGGAATGGAAGCGGTTCGAAAATGGTGACTACACGCTCACGCCCACCGCGCAGGCGCACAGCTTCCTGATGCTCAACCACCTCGGGGGATCGAGCACCGAGGACTCCGCTGTTCGCAAGGCGATCATGCAGACGATCGACCGCGACCGCTTCAATGAGATCCAGAGCTACGGCCAGGGCGAGATTCTGGACAACCTCGGCTCGCCGGACTACCGCTGCTACGACGCGAGCGTCGGATCGCTCCTTCCCGAGACGGATGCTGCGGCTGCCGCTGAGACACTCGACGGCGTCGCGATCCGCATTCTCGGTACGACCGACTCTCCCGCGGGCGACTACCTGCTCAACGCCCTCACCGAGGCGGGCGCCGAGGTGACCCTCGACAACCAGGCTCCCGGAGACTGGGCGACCACGCTGTTCACCAAGCCCGACACCTGGGACGTCTCCGTCCTGAAGTTCCTGAACATCGCCGGCTCGGTCGCGTACACCGGGGCATACTTCTCCGGCCCGCCCGTGCCGGACGGTCAGAATCTCTCGTCGATCGTGAACCCCACGGCCGATGCGCTGCTGGCCGAATCCCACACGCTCGAAGGGGACGCTCAGTGCGCTGCCGTCACGCAGTTCCAGGAGAGCCTCTTCGCCGACCACAGCGTGCTGCCGATTGCAACGATTCCCACCACGGTGGTCACCGCACCGGGAGTCAGCGCACTGACCAACCTCGGCGCCGTGCTTCCCGCGACGATCATGGTCAGCGCCGGGTGACCCCAGCGTGACGCTCGACATCGCTCCGGTCCCCGCGGGTGCGGGGGCCGGAGAATCGACGGTCGCGGTCCGGACCCGGGTGCGCCGCGGATCCGGCGCCTGGCCTCGTTACATCGCCGGACGGCTGCTGTCCTCGGTGATGGTGCTGGTGGCACTGGCCCTCCTCGCATTCCTGGTCGTCCGGCTCGTGCCGGGTGACCCCGCGGTGGCGGTCCTCGGACTCAACGCGACTCCCGATCAGCTCGAGCGTGTGCGTGAGCAACTGGGCCTGAACCTGCCCTGGTACAGCCAGCTGCTGGACTACTTCGGCGGACTTCTCACCGGCGACCTCGGACAGTCGTTCCGCACGAACATGCCGGTCGCCGACATGATCGGTCAGCGCCTGCCTGTCACGGCCGCACTGACGTTCGGCGGTGTCATCGTCGTCCTCGTGTTCGGCATCCCGCTCGGTCTGGCTGTGGGGATGGCACAGGCGCGCCGCTCACGCGAAGGCGGGGTTTTCAGTGCGGCGATGAGCTTCGTCGGCGCGATCCCCGAGTACATCATGGGCACCGCGCTCATCCTCGTTCTGGGGCTGTGGTTGCGGGTCCTCCCGATCCAGGGCGGCGGGGGCATCGCCGGCTACATCATGCCTTCGCTCGCGGTCGGTCTCGCGGCGGCGGCGGTGATGGCCCGCATCGTGCGCAACGAGACACGGTCGGTCATGACACAGGAATACATGATGGCCGCGCGTGCCAAGCGCCTGCCGCAACGGCGACTTGTGCTCTTCCACGTGCTCCCCAACGTCGTGACCAGCTCGCTCACTCTCGGCGGACTCCTGATCATCTCGCTCCTCGGCGGCGCGGTGATCACCGAGAACGTCTTCAACCTGCCCGGGCTCGGCACAGAGGTCGTCCAGGCGATCTCCAAGAGCGACTACCCGACCATCCAGGGCATCATCCTCACGCTCGGCGTGCTCGCGGTGCTGACCACACTCGTGATCGATGTGATTCTCGGAATCCTCGATCCACGCGTCATGCAGAAGCGGGGTCTGTGATGCGCATACGCGGCCGCACCCTCGGCGCGGGCCTGACGATCGGTCTCGTCATCCTCGCGGCGATGGCCGTCCTCGCCGTCGTCGCACCGATGATCTGGGCAGACGCTGCGGCGGACACGACCGGGCCGCTGCGCGCGGGACCGTCGGCCGAGCACTGGTTGGGAACCGACGCGCACGGCAGGGACGTTCTGCTGCGCACCCTCGTCGCTGCGCGCCTGTCGCTCCTCATGGCGATCGCGGCGACCGCTATCGCCGTTCTCATCGGCGGGCTCCTGGGTGCTGCAGTCGCCCTCTCCGGTCCGCGCCTGACGTGGTGGGGCACTCGGCTCATCGAACTGCTGATCGCGTGGCCTCCGATCATCATCGCGCTCGCGGTGACGGCGATCATGCGGCCGGGAACCACAGCCGTCGTTCTGGCCGTGGGACTCGCCTTCAGCCCGCAGTTCGCGCGCCTGACGTTCACCCTCGCCAACTCGGTGACCGCGCGTGACTACACGGTGACGGCGCGGATGCTCGGTGTCCCCGCACCGCTGCTGCTCATCCGGCATGTCCTGCCCGGCATCGGCTCGGCGCTGCTGGTGCTCATGTCTTCAGCGCTCGCCAGCTCTCTCGTGTCGATGTCCGGGCTCAGCTTCATCGGACTCGGCGTGCAAGCGCCCGAGTACGACTGGGGCACGATGCTCGCGGCAGGTCTCAAGAGCATCTATTCGAGTCCGGCCGAGTTCGTCGGTCCGGCGCTGGGAATCGTGCTCACGGGTCTTGCCGCAGGACTCGTCGGCGACGGTCTCGCCCGGTTGAACGACCCGCGCCTTCGAGGCACGGGTCGCCGCGTCGCCCGAACGCGCCCGCGACTGACCGCGCAGCCGGCGCACATGCCCGGCGACGATGTGGCAGTGATCGAAGGACTGCGCATCGCGACGACCTCGGTTCCCGCCAAGGAGCTCGTGCACGGCGTTTCGTTCTCGGTCGCACAGGGCGAGATCGTCGGCATCGTCGGCGAGTCCGGTTCGGGTAAGAGCCTCACCGCGATGACGGCGGCACAGCTGACGCCGGACGGACTCGGCTGGACCGCGGATCGCCTCGCCATCGCGGGACACGAACTGGGCCCGGACGTCATCGCTCCGACAGATCTCGCGCTGAAGGTCGGGGTCGTCTTCCAAGACCCGACGAGTTGCTTCAATCCCGCGCGCAAGCTCGGTCCGCAGCTCATCGAATCCATCAGGTTCCATCAGGGGCTCTCGCGGGCAGAAGCGCGCCGCATCGCCGTCGAACGGCTTCGCGAAGTGCGCATCAGCGAACCCGAGAAGCGCTTGCGGCAGTATCCGCACGAGCTGTCCGGTGGGATGCGGCAGCGCGCGATGATCGCGATGAGCATCCTCACGGAGCCGCGCCTGCTCATCGCGGATGAGCCGACCACTGCCCTCGATGTCACCGTGCAAGCCGAGGTCCTGCGGATCCTCCGTCAGGTCAACCGCACGCACGGCACCGCGATCCTGCTCATCTCTCACGACATCGACGTGGTCGCCGCGATGTGCGACCGGGTGCTGGTCATGCGGGACGGCGAGGTGGTCGAGGAGATCACCGTGGCAGATCTGCGCGCGGGGCGCACGGCGCATCCGTATACGCGTCAACTGCTGGATGCGTCACTGCGTGAACGACGCGCGAGTGTGGGGGCCGAGGATGAGTGACGGGCTGATCGTTGTCGACGACCTCGTCGCGGGGTACAGCGGAAGGCGCGGACCGGCGATCCTTCACGGCGTCTCGCTGACGCTTCCCGAAGGAGGCAGCCTGGCGCTCGTCGGAGAGTCCGGCTCGGGAAAGTCCACGCTGGCGAAAGTGATCACGGGCCAGCTCGTGGCGCAGAGCGGCCACGTGCTGGTACGCGGTGTCGATCGGACGCATGCCCGGGGGGCGGAGCGCAGGCGTCTGCGGCGCGACGTGCAGATGGTGCCCCAGGATCCCTACGGCTCACTCAATCCGCGCCGCCGAATCGGCGACACGATCGCCGAAGCGCTGCGGCCCGGTCAGCTCAACACGCGGGGGAGCGAAGCGCGGATCGCCGAGCTGCTCGCGCTCGTGTCATTGCCGGCAGACGCCGCGGGGCGATATCCGCACGAATTCTCCGGCGGACAGCGCCAGCGCATCGCGATCGCACGCGCACTTGCCGTCGACCCGTCCGTCATCGTCGCCGACGAGGTCACGTCCGCGCTGGATGCATCCGTGCAGGCTGAGGTCCTCGACCTCATGCGGAGCCTTCACGCGCAGGGCAGGACGTTCGTGTTCGTGACGCACGATCTCGAGATCGCTCGGTACATGTGCGATTCGATCGTCGTCCTGCAGAGCGGACGCGTCGTCGAGTCCGGTGGCATCGACCTGCTGGACAACCCGAAGTCCGAGTACACCAGGAACCTCGTCGCCAGCGTGCCCGACCCCTACGGTGCGTTCCTCGGTGACGTCTGACGCGGCAGACCGCCGCAGACATCAGGAGCAGGATGAAGCCTCTCGATCTCGTCGATGCCCACCGCGTCGCGGCTCTCAGCGTGACGCCGGATGGTGCTCAGATCATCTACGCGCGCGAGCGCCCGAGCCTGCTCGCCGACGCGTACACCTCCCAGCTATGGGTGGTGTCCGCCGCCGGGGGCGCAGCTCGACGCCTCACACGAGGAACCCGTGATCTGGTGCCGGCGGTTTCTCCGGACGGCACACTCCTCGCGTTCCTGCGCTCCGCGGGTGGGCGGCCGCAGCTGCACGTCATGCCGCTGCAGGGGGGAGAGTCCTTCGCTGTCACCGATCAGCCCTTGGGCGTCGAGCGGTTCTCCTGGGCGCCGGACTCGCGCCGTGTCGTGTTCACTGCGCGCGTGCCCGCCACCGGACGCTACGGCACCGCGGACGGAGTTTCGCCGGACTCCGAGCCCGCGCGCCGCATCGAATCGCTCAAGTACCGCGCCGACGGAGTGGGGTACGACTTCGACAGACCCGCTCACGTGTTCGTCGTCGCGGTCGATTCCGACGGGCCGGCGCCCCGGGTGGAAGAACTGCCCGCCGACGGGTACGACATCGACGGACATGGTGAGCTCGCCGCTCCCCTCGTGCCCGACGCGTGCAGGCTGACCGAGGGCGCTCGCCATCACGATCTGCCCGTCTTCGCCGAGGACGGGACCTCGGTGCTGTATGTCGTCGTCGATGGCGCGTCCCTCGCCACGGCTGTCGAGTCGGTGCCCGCCGGCGACTCACCGGCACGGCCGGTCGTCATCGTTCCCGAGGACCGTCATCTGCAGGTCACGGGTCTGCTCCCGCACGCGGGTGCGATCTGGCTCCTGGGCGCCGAACTCGGTGAGAGCGGGACGGACTTCGTCGGTCGCCAGGCGAGCGTGTACCGCGGGAAGCAGGACGGATCCGGTCTCACACGCCTCGTCGATGTCGATGCGATCGACGCGGGTGAGCCGGGCACGCCCCTGATCGCGGATCCGGTCGGTGACGGGGTGCTCACTCTCACGCGGGCGCGCGGCAGCATCCAGGCGGTGCGCGTCGCGGACGACGGGGCTCTGACGGTGCTGACCGCGGGCGCTCACGACGTGAAGGGAATCTCCGCAGGCGGCGAGACGATCGCTGTCGCCGTGGCGGGTCCGGACTCGCTCGAGGAAGTCGCGACACTGCACGACGGAACCCTCGTGCGGCGAACGGACGTTTCGGCGGCGCTTCGGCAGTGCGGCGTCGTCGTTCCGCAGGAGCGCGTCTACACCTCGCCCGATGGCACGCCGGTGCACGGCTGGGTCCTGCTTCCCGAGGGCGATGGTCCGCATCCGGCACTGCTCATGATCCACGGTGGTCCGTTCGCCCAGTACACCGGGGCCTACTTCGACGAAGCGCAGGTGTATGCCGCGGCCGGATACGCCGTCGTGATGTGCAACCCCCGCGGGTCGTCGAGCTACGGAGAGGCGCACGCCCGTGCCGTGATCGGCGGATTCGGCACGGTCGACCGCGATGACATCCTGGCGTTCTTCGACGGGGCGCTCGACGAGTTCGACGAACTGGATGCCGGGCGCACAGGGATCATGGGCGGCTCGTACGGCGGCTACATGACGGCATGGATCGTCGCGCACGACCATCGTTTCCGCGGGGCGATCGTGGAGCGCGGCTTCCTGGATCCGCTCTCGTTCGCCGGTACGAGCGACATCGGCTGGTTCTTCGGGCACGAGTACCTCGGGACGGATGCGTCCGAGCTGCGCGCGCAGAGCCCGATGGCGCGCGTCGACGACGTTCGCACCCCGACGCTGGTGATCCACTCCGAAAAGGACCTCCGGTGCCCCATCGAGGCGGCGGAGCGCTATCACGACCGTCTGCGTCGGAACGGTGTGCCGACATCGTTCCTGGTGTTCCCCGGAGAGAACCACGGACTCAGTCGTAACGGCCGTCCGCGGCACCGCGTGCAGCGGTTCCAAGCGATCCTGGACTGGTGGGCAGAGCACCTTCCGCTCACGGAAGCCTGATTCCAGAACGAGGGCCTCCACCGATGCATATCGGCAGAGGCCCTCGCTTCGTGCGCGCTCAGCGGCGTCGACGGCCCTCGGTATACACGGCGTACATGCGTGTCCCGTAGTCGTCGAAGTCGAGAGGGTCGCCCTCGACGATGGTCAAGTCTGCACGCAGGCCCGGAGCGAGGCGTCCGCGGTCGGACAGGCCGAGCAGTTCTGCGCTCGATCGGGTCGCGGCATCCAGCACCTGACCGGGGGTCATCCCCGAACGCTCCATGAGCGCGAGCTCATCCAGGCTCTCGGCGTGCGGAAAGACACCGGCGTCCGAGCCGAACGCGATGCGCACGCCCGCCCTGACAGCAGCGGTCAACATCGCCTCGTGCACCGCTACGACGGATTCGGCCTTGGCCTTGACCGCGGGGGAGACCTGCGCACCGCGGTCGATCGCGCGGAGCAGGCCGACAGGTGCGATGAGGGTGGGCACGAGCCATGCTCCTGCCGCCTTCATCTCGTCGAAGCACTCGTCGTCGGCATAGATGCCGTGCTCGATCGAGCGCACGCCGGCGCGCAGCGCGTTGAGGATGCCTTCTCGACCCTGAGCGTGCGCCATCACGAACCGCTCCGTCGACGCCGCTTCCGAGACGCACGCGCGGATCTCGCCGGGAGTGAACTGGCTGTGCTTCGGGCTGTCCGAAGGGGAGAGAACCCCGCCGGTCGTGCAGATCTTGATGACGTCGGCGCCGGAGCGCACGAGTTCTCGTACCCGCTTGCGCATCTCGCGCTTGCCGTCGACGACGCCCCGGGGGCGGCCCGGAGTCGCGGGCAGGAGATGGTTGCACAGGCCCGCGGGTGTGGTGCCGTCGGAGTGCCCGCCGGTCTCACCGAGGATCGTGACGGCGATCTGCATGTCCGGACCGTCGATCAGCCCGCTCTGGACGGCGCGCTTGATGCCGAGGTCCGCACCGCCCGCGTCACGGACGGTAGTGATCCCGCGGGACAGGGTGTCGTGCAGAACCCGCGCCGCCCGGACATAGGGCAGGGAATACGGCTCGTTGAGCCGAGCTGTTTCGTCCATCCCGTCGAACAGCGAGTGCACGTGGCAGTCGATGAGACCCGGAAGCACCGTGCGCCCCGCGAGGTCGACGATCTCGGCGACGTCGTCGGGCGCGTCGACGTCGCCGATCGCCGTGATGAGACCGTTCTCGACGAGCAGGTCACCGGTGACGATGGTCTCGTCGACGAAAAGTCGGCCCCCGCGCAGCAGCACCGTGCTCATGCGCGTGGAGTGGACGCCGGGATGAACACCGTGCGCACACGCGTGGAGTTGTCGAAGGAACGGGTGTTCCCGGAGACGCCCATTCCGCTGACGCCGTGCGGCTCGGCAAGCCGAATGCCGGCACTGCCCTGCCATCCGTTGATCCAGACGTAGCCGACCGGCAGGGCGTGTGCTGCGCGGATGTGCGCATCGTCGCGGGAGTACACGGTGGCTGCCAGTCCGTAGTCCGAGTCGGCGGCGCGACGCAGACCCTCCTCGAACGAAGCGACGCGCGTGAGCGCCACGACGGGTCCGAAGGTCTCGGACGACTCGAGGAGCATGTCGCGCGTGACATCCTCGACGACGGTGACCGGGTAGAACGTCCCGGGACCATCCGGCAGCTCGCCGCCGCGCACGATGCGTGCACCGCGGCTGACGGCATCCTGGACGTGGCTGTGCACGATACCGCGCTGCTCATCGTCGATCATCGGCCCCATCTCCATCGCCCCACCCGGCGCGAACGCGTCGGACGCGGCGAGGAACGCCTCGAGGAAATCGTCGGCGATCTCGTCGTGCACGTACAGGCGCTCGATGGAGGCGCAGATCTGGCCGGTGTTGAGGAACGCGCCGAGCGCGACATCCTGCGCTACCTGAACGATGTCGACGCCGGCATCGACGACCGCCGCGTCCTTGCCGCCCAGCTCCAGAGTCACGGGGTTGAGGTTGGCGCCCGCAGCCGTGGCGACCTTGCGTCCCGTCGCGACCGATCCGGTGAACAGCACCCCGTCGATGCCCGCGTGTGCCGTCAGCGGCCCACCGACGCGACCGTCGCCCAAGAGGAGATTCAGCACGCCGGCCGGGAGGTTGTTGGCGAGGAAGAGGTCTACCGCGGAAGGGGTCGACTTCTCGGACGGCTTCACGATCACCGTGTTCCCGGCCACCAAGAGGGGAGCGAGGCCCCCCAGGATCTGAGCGACCGTGAAGTTCCACGGCGTGACCTCGGCGATCACTCCGCGCGCTTCCCGCCGGATCACGGTGGTACCGGCCGGAGAGGAGATGTTCTCCTCGAGCGGATAGTCCGCCGCTGCGACGAGCGCCGCGCGGAATCCGGCGATCGAGCCGGCGATGAACTGGGCGCCGATGGCGACAGGCTTGCCCATCTCGCGCCGCTCCCATTCGGCCATGGAGTCGACGCGCTCGGCAACGGCGTCGATGAAGCGTTCGAGGTGCGCGATGCGCTCCGTCATCGTGAGCGCAGCCCAAGCGGGCTGTGCTGCGCGGGCCGCGGCCACCGCCAGGTCGACATCGGCTTCGCTCCCGATGGGGAAGGTGGCGACGACTTCGCCCGAGGTCGGGTCGACGGCGCGCAGACGCTCATCCGACGTGGAGGGCGTCCATGCGCCGCCGATGAAGTGCTGGAGATCGTCCATGTTCGCGTTCCTTCAATCGTTGTCGATGCGGTCTGCCATGAGCTCGCCCACCATGACCGTGGCCAGATGGGTGTTCGAGCGCGGGCAGGACGGAAAGATCGATGCGTCGATGACGCGCAGGCCCGTCACCCCGCGCACTCGGCACGACGTGTCCACGACCGCGTTCATATCGTCGTCCGATCCCATGCGACACGTGCTCGTCCCGTGCTGCGTGTCAGCCGCATTGGCCAGGAGGTAGGCGTCGAGGGTGGCGTCGTCAGCCGATGCTGCCGCGAACAACTCTGCGTTGGTCTCTTCGGTGGCGTCGCGCGAGATGCGCTGAACCGAAGGATGCTGCACGAGTTGGACCAGCAGGCGGGCCCCCTCGCGGAGGCGGCGGAGGTCGCGCTCGTCGCTCAGCATGTTCTCGCTGACGATGGGCTGCGCAAACGGGTCGGTGGAGACGACCTCGACAGAACCCCGCGAATACGACGAGTTCAACCAGACGCCGATCGCGCCATGACCGGTGTCGACGGTCGAATGCTCCATCGCGAGCACGTCGTGGTTGGTTGCGACGAGGATCATGTCGTTCGGCTTGCCATCCGGATCGCCGCTGTCGTACCGCACGACGCAGTTCGTATGGCGGTCGTGCGGGCCGGGACGCTCGGGGACATCGGCGTGGAAGAGACCAGCGCCGATCATGGCGTGGTCTTGGAGGTTCTCGCCGACCGGCAGGATCGAGACCGGTTCGATGTCGAGCTTGTCGAGCGTGGCTTGGGGGCCCACACCGGAGCGGATGAGGATCGACGGAGTGTGGATCGCTCCTGCCGACAGCACGACCTGTGCGGCATGCTCTTCGTAACGACCGACGCCGTCCTCGGAGACGATGCTGACGCCGTACGCGCGCCCGCCATCGAAGAGCACGCGATCCACGAGAGCACCGCCCCGGATGACGAGGTTCGGGTTGTCGCGCCGAGGCTCGAGATAGGCGTCATTCGTGGTCACGCGTCGCTGCTCGCGGGAGTTGATCGGATACGGCGCGACACCGGTGGCATCGGGGGCGTTGATGTCGTCCGTCCAGGGGAAGCCCATCGCGAGAGCAGATTCAGCGAGCGCGTTGTCGATCATGCCCCACTGTTCGCGAGGCATCCGGTAGACAGGGATGGGGCCCGAATCGCCGTGGTAGTCGACGTCACCGTACTGGGCATCGTTTTCGAGGCGAGCGAAGTAGGGGAGCACGTCCTCGGGCGACCAGCCGGTGCATCCCTCGGCCGACCAATCGGCGAAGTCCTGCATCGGCGGCCGGATCGCGATCTGGCCGTTGATGGCGGAGCTGCCACCGAGTCCGCGCCCACGCCAGTACAGTCGCGGCTCTTGCGTGGCGGTGCGCGTGGCCATCAGGTCCTTGTGGACGAAGGACTCGCTCACCTCAGGGCGCATGAGGGACTGCAGGGGGTTCGGGGAACGCCACGCTTCGTGCATCTCACCGGAGCGGTAGTCGGGGCCCACCTCGAGCAGCAGCACACGATCGCCCTTGTCCGCGCGGCGGGCGGCGAATGCAGCGCCGGCAGAACCGGCACCCACAACGATGAAATCCCACGCGGGGGAGAACTGCATGGCCATGGTGATCCTTCCGGCGGCTGACACCGATCGGTGGACGAGGACGTCCTCGTCGGGCTTCACTCTACTGCAGGTATCTGCACTTTAATGAAGTCGCGTCACACGAGCAGCTGGTGCTTCGCGAGGTCGCGGTACAGCGGTGTCGAGGCGACGAGCTCGGAGTGCGTGCCCTGGCCGACCACGCGACCGTGCTCGAGCACGACGATGTGGTCGCTGTCCACGACCGTCGACAGACGGTGGGCGATGACGATGAGCGTGCGGTCCTGTGCGACGGCGTCGATCGCCTCGCGCATGCGCTGCTCGTTGAGCCCGTCGAGCGAGGACGTCGACTCGTCGAGCAGCAGGATGGGGGGAGCGGCGAGCAGCGCGCGCGCGATCGCGAGGCGCTGGCGCTCGCCGCCCGAGAGCATGACGCCCGCTTCGCCAACGGGCGCGTCGAGTCCGAGCGGATTGCGGTCGAGCACGTCGCCGAGGTTCACGGCGCGCAGCACCGCTTCGCACGCCGCGTCGGTTGCGTCGGGTGAGGCCAGACGCAGGTTGTCGCCGATCGTGCCGGCGAGGGTCGGTGCATCCTGCTCGACGTAGCCGAGCTGCGCGCGCAGGGCGTCGCGGTCGATCTCGCGCACGTCGACGCCGTCGAGCAGGATGGCGCCGGCGGTGGGGTCGTAGAACCGCTCGATGAGCGCCAGCGTCGTGCTCTTGCCTGCACCCGATGGCCCCACGAGGGCGACACGCGCGCCGCGCGGCACCGAGAACGAGACTCCGCGCAGCACATCGCCCGCGGCATCCGTCGTCTCGGACTCTGCGAGCACCGAGGTGTCGACGTGCGCGCTCTCGAGCACGGCGATGGCCTCGGACTCGGCCTTGCGCCGGGCCTGGACGACGGCCTCGGGGTAGCGGAAGTGCACGTCGCGGAATTCGATCGCCGCCGAGGTGCGGGGTGCGGCTGTGTGGGGCACTCGCGCCGCGATCTCGGCGTCGTGCTGCGATTCGATCGGCAGCTCGAGCACCTCCTGGATGCGACCGAGCGCGCCCAGGGCCTGGTTGACCGAGGTGATCGCGCCGAAGAACGACCCGAGCGGAGCGATCAGCATGAACAGGAACATGATGAACATCACGAGGCTCGCGATGGTGATCGCGCCCGTCGCGACGCGGAACCCGCCGAACCCGATCACGACGAGCAGCGAGACCTGCAGGGCGATGCCGGCGATCGGCACGACGAGGGCGGAGATCTTCGCGATGCGGACGCCGACGCGGTAGGCGTCCGACGCACGTTCCGAGACGGATGCCACCTCGCGGTCGGTCGCACCCGACGCACGCACCGTGCGGATCGAACCCACGGCTCGTTCGACTCCCGATGCGAGCTCGCCGACCTTCTCCTGCTGCTCGGTCGAAGCCGTGCGGATCTTGCCGCTGAGGGCCACGACGCCGATGACCGAGACGCCGATGACGACCACGATGATCGCCAGCAGCACGACGTCGATGACGGCCATCGCGATGAGGGCGCCGGCGAAGAGCAGAGCGTTGCCGATCGCATCGGCGAGGCCCTGGGTGAGCGCGGCGTAGAGCAGCGTCGTGTCGCTGCCGACGCGCGAGACGAGATCGCCCGTGCGACGGGCGTCGAACTCGCTGATCGGCAGGTGGAAGATGCGCGCGATGAGCTTGCGTCGACTGGAGTAGACGACGGCGGTGCCCGTGCGCTGCAGCAGGTAGTGCTGCCAAGCCGTGATGAGCGACGACACGACGACGAAGCCGACGAGCGCCCACAGCAGCACGCCGAGGTCGAGGCTGCGCTGCACGCGGTCGATGACCTGCCCGACCAGCAGCGGCTGCACGAGCATCGTGACCGAGCCGAAGACGCTCAGGATCGACACGACGATGAGGGTGCGCTTGTGCTCGAAGAGGTAGGGGAGCAGCTGCCCGAAGCTGGCGCGCGGGCCGTCGTCTTTCACGCGGAGTGAGCGGCGCGTCGGACGCGCGCGGCGTGAAGGTGCGTCGGAGGACATGCGTCTACCTCGTTCGTGATGCGGTCACCTTCGACCGTACTTCGTGCGAGAGGCGGTTCAGGTCACTGCGTGTGCGGTGTGCAGGATCGACCGGTCATCCGAGGCCGGTTCGCGCCGCTTCTGCCCCGTGCGTCACGCCGGAAACGACGGATGCCGCGGGCTCGAGCCCGCGGCATCCGAAATCGTCCGGTGTGTCAGCGCCAGATGACGGCGATGGCGGCGTTCGCGAGAGTGAGGATGCCGATCGCCCAGAACAGGCCGGGCGCAACGGAGCCCTTGCCCTTGCGCGCCCGGGCGCCACCGATGCCCACGAGCGCCCCGACGACGAGGAGCACGACCAGCTTGATGCCGATCTTCGTGTAGTTCAGGTCATACGAGAGGCCCCACGGGGCGGCGAGGGCGAGGCCCGCGAGGGCGGCCAGGATCAGACCGATGTTCATGACCCGGTTGATCTGGAAACGTCGTGAGAACGCTTCGACGGCCCACCCTCCGAAAATCAGGGCGAAGCCGGTGATGTGCAGGAACAAGACGATGAGGCGGAGGGTCTCCATGCCGACACGCTAGGGCTCCCGGGCGTGTCGCGCCAGCAAGGACGGCCTCACTTCGTGGCGGTCGCCGAGCCGCTTCCGGTCACTGCGTGGCTGTCGGTCGCCGTGCCGCTTCCGGTCACTGAGCCTGTCGAAGTGCGCGCAGCACGAGCGCCGTGCGCAGGGCCGCGTCGGCCGCTTCGTGGCCCTTGTCCTCTCGCGAGCCCTCGAGCCCCGCGCGATCCAGGCCCTGCTGCTCGTCGTCGAGGGTCAGCAGCCCGAACCCGACGGGCTTTCCCGTGTCCAGCGCGACGCGCGTCAGCCCGTCGGTCGCCGCAGCCGAGACGTACTCGAAGTGGGGCGTGCCCCCGCGGATGATCACACCGAGCGCGACGACGGCGTCGGCGCCGGCGTCCAGAGCGGCCTTCGCCGTGACGGGCAGTTCGAACGAGCCCGGCACCCGCACGAGTCGCCACGTCGCACCGGATGCCTCGAGCAGACGCTGCGCACCGGCGATGAGTCCCTCGCTGATGACCTCATGCCACGTTCCCGCGACGACGACGACCTCGATCCCGCTCGCGTCGATCGGCTCGCTCGTCTGCGGGGCGCCCTCGCGGCTCATCGGTCGGACCCGTCGTGCAGGTCGGCGAGCGCCTCTCGCAGTTCGGTGTCGTCGATGATGTGACCCATGCGGTCTCGTTTCGTCTCGAGGTACTGGTGGTTGTTCGGTCCGACGCCGACGATGAGCGGCACCTGCTCGACGACGTCGAGGCCGAGCGCGCGCAGCTGCGCGGTCTTGTCGATGTTGTTCGTCAGCAGGCGGACCTTGTCGACCCCCAGGTCGGCCAGGATGCCGGCGGCCGCGGCGTAGTCGCGCGCATCGGCGGGCAGACCCAGCGCCAGATTGGCGTCGACGGTGTCCATGCCGCCCTCCTGCAGGCTGTAGGCGCGCAGCTTGTTGATGAGACCGATGCCGCGACCCTCATGCCCGCGCATGTAGACGACGACGCCGCCGTCCTTCGCGATCATGCCGAGAGCGGCCGACAGCTGGGGGCCGCATTCGCACTTGAGCGAGCCGAACGCCTCACCGGTCAGGCATTCGGAGTGCACGCGCACGAGCGGTGCGGCTTCGGTCAGGTCGCCCGAGACGATCGCGATGTGGTCGGTGCCGGTCGTCCGGTCCTTGTATGCGAGGAAGCGCAGGTCGCCGTGCGAGGTCGGCACGTGCGACTCGGCACGCAGGCTGACCCGGCGGCGGTGGACGACCGGCGCCTCGGGATCGAGCGGTTCGTGCTCGTTCAGATAGTCGATGAGCTGCTCGATCGTGACGACCGGCACGTCGTCGCGCGCGCCGAGCTCGATGAGCTCCGGAAGGCGCATCATGCTGCCGTCTTCGGCGACGACCTCGCCGATCGCTCCGACCGGCTGCAGACCGGCGAGCCGCATGAGCTCGACGGCCGCTTCGGTGTGTCCCGCGCGCTCGCGGACTCCGCCGTCCACGGCGCGCAGCGGCAGGATGTGCCCCGGCCGGATGACGCTCGAGGGCTGAGACTCCGGATCGGCGAGCACATTGAGGGTGTGCGCGCGGTCGGTGGCGCTGATCCCGGTGGATACGCGATCGGCGGCGTCGACGCTCACGGTGTAGGCCGTGGAGCGCGAGTCCTCGTTCACGGCGACCATGGGCGGCAGGTCGAGCCGGTCGGCCCACTCGGTGGGCATCGGCGCGCAGATGAACCCGCTCGACCAGCGCACCGTCCAGGCGAGCCATTCGGGGGTGGCCAGTTCGGCCGACAGTACGATGTCGCCCTCGTTCTCGCGATTCTCATCGTCGGCGACGATGACTGGGCGGCCCTTCGCGAGAGCGGCGAGGGCGTCGGGGATCGTGGACAGGCTCACAGCGAGCCTCCTTCCGTCGGAGCGGCGCCGGGAGTCGGAGCGGCGAAAGCGAGTAGGCGCTGCACGTGGCGGGCCAGGATGTCGGTCTCGAGGTTGACGCGGTCGCCCGCGACGCGCTCGCCGAGCGTCGTCGCCGCGAGCGTCTCGGGAATGAGCGACACCTCGAACCAGTGCCCGGTCCCTGAGCCCGCACCGGTCCCTGAGCCTGCCGAAGGGTCGGACGCCCCGCTCACCGTGAGCGAGATGCCGTCGACCGCGATCGACCCCTTGTCGACGACGAGCGCAGCGAGATGGGCAGGCAGCCCGATCCGCACGACGCGCCACTGCTCGCCCGGCCACACCTCGAGCACGTCGCCCGTGCCGTCGATGTGACCCTGCACGATGTGGCCGCCCAGTCGGCCGCCCGCGGCGGTCGCGCGCTCGAGGTTGACGGTCCTGCCCGGGGCGACGCCGTCGAGCGTGGACATGTCGAGCGTCTGCTTCATGACGTCCGCCGTGAACCAGTCCTCGCCCTGGTCGATGACCGTGAGGCATACGCCGCTCACCGCGATCGAGTCGCCGTGTGCGGCATCCGACACGCTCTGGGGACCGCGGACCGTGAGGCGCACGCCGTCTCCCGAGGGCGTGACCGCCGTGACCTCGCCGATCTCTTCGACGATTCCCGTGAACATCAGCTGTCTCCTTCCTCGTGCTTTCCTGTCGGGGTGGGCCCCGGAACCTGCCGGAGGGCCGCGACGACGAGCAGATCGTCGCCGAGGGTCTCGACCGAGTGGACCGTGAGTCGTCGCGCGTCGGCGATCGTCGCAACGCCGATGTCGCCGAGCGCGAGTCGCCCGCCGCCCAGCAGCACCGGCGCGATGTAGGCGAGGATCTCGTCGGCCAGGCCCGCCCGCACGAAGGCGCTCGCGAGTGTGGGGCCGCCCTCGACGAAGACACGGTGCACGCCGAGTTCGCGCAGTTCGGCGAGCACGTCGCCGAGGTCGCGGCCGTCGCGCTGCAGGACCGGGAGCGGATGCCGGTGCACGGCCGCCTGCGCCGGGATGGCGCGCGTGCCGAGCACGACGGGACGCGGCTGGTGTTCGTAGAGGGAACCGTCACGCCGCCGGGCGGTGAGTGCGGGGTCGTCGGCGAGGGCCGTGCCGGTTCCGACGACGATCGCGTCGGCGTGGGACCGGCGCGCGTGCACGTCGGCGCGTGCGTCCGGGCCCGTGATCCACTGGCTCGTGCCGTCGTCGGCCGCCGCGCGGCCGTCGAGGCTCTGCGCCCACTTCACCGTCACGTGCGGGCGGCCGAGACGCTGCGTCGTCAGCCACGACTCGAGCAGCCGCGTCGCCTCGTCGGCGAGCAGCCCCGCGCCGACGTCGACGCCCGCCGCGCGCAGCCGTTCGGCGCCGCCCCCGGACATCTCGCCCGGATCGGCGACGGCGTAGACGACGCGTGAGACACCGGCGTCGATGAGGGCCTGCGCGCACGGTCCGGTGCGTCCGGTGTGATTGCACGGCTCGAGGGTCACGACGGCGGTCGCACCGCTCGCGGCACCGGGAGCGAGCGCGGCGAGCGCGTCGACTTCGGCGTGACGCGTACCGGCCCCGTCGTGGAATCCCTCCGAGAGCACATCGCCCACCGGCGACAGGATCACGGCCCCCACCTGCGGGTTGATCCCGCGGGGGCCGCGCAGCGCGAGCTCGAGGGCCCGCCTCATGGCCGCGCGCTCCGCGTCGTTCGCCGTCATCCGTCCCACCGCTCGTCAGGGTTTCTGATCGACGGGTCCCAGATAGACGGGTAGGCGAGGCGTACCGGATACCGGTTCACCTCACGTGCTGCCTCCCATCCGGACTAGCGGGTTTCCCCGCATCACCGTCGGTTCCGGATTTCCACCGGATCGGCCGTGGCGCGGCATCCTCACGGATGCGAGCCACGACTCGCGGACTGTCACCGCCGGTTCGGATTCTCACCGACCCCGGAGCACGTCGATGCTCACGAGTGTAGTCAACGCCACGGGCACCCATCCATTCCCGGTGCCTCCATCAGCCCGCGAGCGCCCGTGCCGTCGCCTCGTCGATCACGAGGTCCGTCACGAGGTGCGCGGCGAGCGCACCACGGATGCTGGCGAGCTTGGACTCGCCCGACGCGACGCACAGGCGCCGCTTGATGCGCCGCAGCACGTCGAGGGGCGGCCCCGTCGCCCGGTCGTTGAGCGCGATGCGGTCGCTCGAGCCGTCGGCACGGAAGAACACCGTGGCGACGTCGCCGGCCACCCGCTCCGTCTCGAGCTCGGTCAGATCGTCGGGCTCGAGATAGCCGCCCGAGTACACGTGACTCGGCACGCGCGAGTCGGCTGACCCGGTGCTGAAGACGATGAGGTCCATGGCGGCTTGGATCGCGAGGATGCGGCGGGTGCTGCGCTCTCGCCACATGGCGCGCTTCGTCGCGGCTTCGTCGAAGAACGCCGGCACGGGGAACTGCTGGGCGTTGCCGCCGTAGGCCGCCGCGAACCGGCTGAGGATCTCGCTCGCGTACAGCAGGCCGGTCGTGTGGGTGTTGCCCGACCCGTTCAGCTGGACGAACGTCGTGCCGTGCACGCCCTTGCGCACGAGCCGGCGGCTCATCGCCGCCGTCGTCGCACCCCACGCGACCCCGATCGTCATATCGGGCTGGACGAGCTCGCCGACCAGGTGCGCGCCGGCGACCGCGACCCGCTCGAGCCGCTCGACGTCGCTCGCGTCATCGGGAACCGGCACGACGTGGGCGACGATGCCGTAGCGCTCGGCGAGGTGCTCTTCGAGCAGCCTCGGCGCGGCGAAGGGGGAGCGGATGCGGATGTCGACGATGCCCGTCGCGCGCGCGTGCGAGAGCAGACGCGACACCGTGGAGCGCGAGGTCGCCAGCTCCGTGGCGATGGCCTCCATGGTGCGGTGCTGCACGTAGTAGAGGTGCGCGGCGGTGAGCGCGCGCTGCGCCGTACGGGAGTCGGCGGGATCGTCCATCCCCCGATTGTGCACGTGTGTGCAATCCGGATGCAACAACGCTCAGCGGTGGGAGGATGGAGGCCACACAGGGCACGGGAGGGATCATGCAGCAGCGCGGATTCGACGAGCTGGCCGAGCGGCCGTACGCCGACGTCCTCATCATCGGCGGCGGCGTGAACGGGATCGCGACGTTCCGAGACCTCGCGCTGCAGGGGGTCGATGTCGCCCTCGTCGACCGCGGCGATTTCGTCAGCGGCGCCTCCGCGGCCTCGTCGCACATGATCCACGGCGGCATCCGGTACCTCGAGAACGGCGAGTTCCGGCTCGTGCACGAAGCCGTCACCGAGCGCAACGCCCTCCTGCGCATTGCGCCGCACTACGTCCGACCGCTGCAGACCACGATCCCGATCTACTCGACGTTCTCCGGCATCCTGAGCGCGCCGCTGCGATTCCTGCGGCACGGCGCCGGCAAGGCGAGCGAGCGCGGAGCCGTGCTCATCAAGATCGGACTCGTCATCTACGACTCGTTCTCGCGCAGCGGCGGACGCGTCCCGCGTCACACCTTCCGGGGCCGGAAGCGCTCGCTGGCCGAACTGCCGCAGCTCAATCCCGACGTGCGCTACACGGCGACCTACTGGGACGCGTCGCTGCACGACCCCGAGCGGCTCGCCCTCGACCTGCTCCGCGACGGACGCGACGCCGGGGGCGACCGGGCCCGCTCCGCGAACTACACCGCGGCCGTCGGCGCCGACGGTGAGCGGGTCGTGTTGCGCGACGTCGAATCCGGCGACGAGGTCGCGTTCGCGGCATCCGTCATCGTGAACGCGTCCGGACCGTGGACCGACATCACCAACCTCGCGCTGGGCGACCCGACGACCTACATGGGCGGCACGAAGGGCTCGCACATCGTGATCGACGACCCGGAGCTGCTCGCCGCGACCGGTGGGCGCGAACTCTTCTTCGAGCACAGCGACGGCCGGATCGTGCTCATCTACCCCCTCAAGGGGCGCGTGCTCGTCGGCACGACCGACCTCGAGCACGACATGGCCGACCCGATCGTGTGCACGGAAGAGGAGGTCGACTACTTCTTCGACCTCATCGCACACGTGCTTCCGGGCGTCACCGTCGACCGGTCGGCCATTGTGTACCGGTTCTCGGGGGTGCGACCGCTGCCCGGGCACGGCGACCTCGCTCCCGGCTTCGTGTCGCGCGACTACCGCATCGAGTCGGCCCCGCTCGCGGGCGACGCCGGGCCGCGCGTGCTCAGCCTCGTCGGCGGAAAGTGGACGACGTTCCGCGCCTCGGCGGAGCACCTCGCCGACCGCGCGCTCGAACTGCTCGCGCACCCTCGCCGGCGCTCGACGAAGGGGCGGCCGATCGGCGGCGGACGCAACTTCCCGACGACCGAACGCGCGCGGCACCAGTGGATCGAGCTCAACGAATCGGGGCTCGGCACAGCCCGAGCCGCCGTGCTGCTCGACCGC
This sequence comes from Microbacterium sp. NPDC055357, assembly GCF_053644835.1. NCBI lineage: Bacteria > Bacillati > Actinomycetota > Actinomycetes > Micrococcales > Microbacteriaceae > Microbacterium > Microbacterium sp. NPDC055357. The sequence continues at coordinate 379,443 of NZ_JBSHLZ010000001.1, forward strand.
TACGGCACGGTCGCCGCCGACGTCATCGAGGCGATCGTGTCCGACCCCGATGACCGGCCCCTCGAGACCGCCGCGGGCTACAGCACGGGCGAGCTGCGGCACCTCGTCCGCAGCGAGCAGGTCACGCACCTCGACGACGTGCTGCAGCGCCGCACGAGCCTCGCCTTCACGGGCGCGGTGACCGAGGCGTCAGCGACCGAGATCGCCGATGCCATCGCCCCTGTTCTCGGGTGGGATGCCGCGACCCGACGCGGTGAGATCGACCGCGCGCTCGCGCGCGTGCACGCGGCCGATCCGACGTGGCATCCCTCTTCTTCCACCGCGCGGACCTGATCGCGTGCCGCGATACCCTGAGCCGTGCGTCCGCGGGCGGACGCACGTGACGAGGAGGACGACGTGAGCCGCCACATCCTGGCGATCGATCAGGGCACGACCTCGACGCGTGCCATCGTGTTCGACGATGAGGGCCGCATCGTCTCGACCGCGCAGCGTGAGCACGAGCAGATCCTGCCGCGTGCGGGCCGCGTCGAGCACGACCCCGTGGAGATCTGGACCAACACGGAGTGGGTCGTCTCGGCCGCGCTCGCCGAAGCCGCGGTCGACGTCGCGGGGGTCGGGGTCACGAACCAGCGTGAGACGGCGATCGTGTGGGATCGGCGCACCGGCCGCCCCGTGCACAACGCGCTCGTCTGGCAGGACACCCGCACGCAGCCGCGCGTCGACGCTTTCGCCGCCGACGGCGGGATCGACCGGTTCTCCGATGTCACGGGACTGCCGCTGGCGACCTACTTCTCGGCGTCGAAGATCGCGTGGATCCTCGACAACGTCGCGGGAGCGCGCGAAGCAGCGGAGGCAGGGCATCTGCTCTTCGGCACCCCCGATACGTGGGTCATCTGGAACCTCACGGGCGGCAGCGACGGCGGTGCGATCCACGTGACCGACGTCACGAACGCGAGCCGCACGCTGCTCATGGACCTGCGCACCCTGGACTGGTCCGACGACATGCTCGCCGTGTGGGGGATTCCGCGGGCGATGATGCCCGAGATCCGCTCGTCGTCCGAGGTCGTCGGCGAGGTGCGGCTTCCCGGTGTGGCCCGCGGCATCCCGATTGCGGGGATCCTCGGCGACCAGCAGGCGGCGACGTTCGGGCAGACCGCGTTCGACGCGGGCGAGTCGAAGAACACGTACGGCACGGGGAACTTCCTGCTCGTCAGCACGGGCACCGACATCGTGCGGTCGCGCCATGGCCTGATCACGACGGTCGCCTACCGGTGCGGCGACGAGCCGGCGCGCTACGCACTCGAGGGATCGATCGCCGTGACCGGGTCGCTCGTGCAGTGGCTGCGCGACAACCTCGGGATCATCCGCCGCTCCGAAGAGATCGAGACGCTCGCGAGCACGGTCGACGACAACGGCGGCGCCTATTTCGTGCCGGCGTTCTCGGGGTTGTTCGCCCCGTACTGGCGGCCCGATGCGCGCGGGGCCCTCGTCGGTCTCACGCGCTACGTCGACAAGGCCCACATCGCCCGCGCGGCGCTCGAGTCGACGGCGTTCCAGTCGCGCGACGTGATCGAGGCGGTCGTGGCCGACGCAGGGCGACAGCTGACGGAGTTGCGCGTGGACGGAGGCATGACCCGAAACGACATGCTCATGCAGTTCCAGGCGGACATCCTCGGGATGCCGGTGGTCAGGCCCGAGGTCATCGAGACGACCGCGCTCGGCGCTGCCTACGCGGCAGGCCTCGCGACGGGCGTGTGGTCGTCGCGCGACGAGCTGCGCGCACACTGGCGCGAGGACGCCCGGTTCGAGCCGCGCATGGGCGAGGACGAACGCCGCCGTCGCTACCGCCAATGGAAGAAGGCCGTGACGAAGTCGCTCGAGTGGGTCGACGACGACGCGCGCGTGCTGATGGGCACGACCGCGGGCTGAGGCGCCGCCTTTCCCGGCCGTGGAGGAGCCGCGACGCGGCGTATCTCGAGGGGAGCGGCGTGGCTTTCCGGTCGTCGAGTAGCCGCGCAGCGGCGTATCGAGACGTGGTCGCCGCGCCGTTCCCGGTCGTCGAGGAATCGCTGAGCGGCGTATCGAGACGCGAGCGCCGTGCCGTTCCGTTCGTCGAGTAGCCGCGGAGCGGCGTATCGAGACGCGGGGCGGCTGAGGTCTCGATACGACCGCCTGCGGCGGTCTACTCGACCTAGACGCGACCCGCCTCAACGCTGCTGCGCAGCATTGACCCGGGTCGCGTCTACTTCAGCAAGCGGGAGAGCCGACGGTCGGCGAGGATCTTGCCGCCGGTCTGACACGTCGCGCAGTATTCGAGCGAGTTGTCGGCGAAGAAGACGCTGCGCACCTCGTCGCCGCAGACGGGGCAGCGCTCTCCGCGGCGGCCGTGCACGTGCATCCCGCGTCGCTTGGCGTCTTTCAGGTCGGCGGGCGGCTTGCCCGACGCTTCGGCCAGCGCGTCGGCGAGGGTTGACTGCATCGCGCCGAAAAGACGGTCGATGTCATCGGGTGTGAGGTTCGAGGCGAGAGCGTACGGCGACATGCGCGCCGCGTGCAGAATCTCGTCGGAGTACGCGTTGCCGACTCCGGCGATGACCGACTGGTCGCGCAGCAGGCCCTTGATCTGCGTGCGGCGCCCCTCGAGCAGTGCGCCGAACGTCGCGCGATCGAAGCCGGGATCGAGCGGGTCGGGGCCGAGCCGTGCGATGCCCGGCACGTCGGCCGGGTCGCGCACGACGTAAACGGCGAGGGACTTCTTCGTGCCCGCCTCGGTGAGGTCGAAGCCCGACCCGTCGTCGAACCCGACGCGCAGCGCGATGGGCGTCTTGCCCGGGCGGACGACGGTGCCCGGCAGTGCGTCGTACCAGCGCAGCCAGCCGGCCTTCGCGAGATGGAACACCAGGTGCGGGCCCGACGTCGACAGATCGATGAACTTGCCGTGACGTGCGGCATCCGTCACTTCGCCGGTGACGAGCGCCGTGATCGGCGGATCGTACGTTTTGAGCGCCGCGATGTTCGCGACGGTGGCCTTCGTGATCGTGCGTCCGGTCAGGCGGTCGCGCAGAAAGTCGACGAGCCCCTGCACCTCGGGCATCTCGGGCATGCCGACATCCTGTCACGCACCGCCGACACCGTCGAGGATCCGCCAGGGCTGCGGAGCGCGGTCGTCGTCGACGAGGAGCCCGGCCATCCACCCGTCGTCGCGGCCGAGGGAGTTGACCAGCGCGCGTCGGCGTAGGCCCTCGTAGCGGAAGCCGAGCGTGCGGGCCGCGCGTGCGGAGCCGATGTTGCCGACGGCGGCGTTCCATTCGATGCGCACGAGTCCGGCACCGCCGGGCGCGAATCCCCAGTCGATGACGGCGCGGGCGGCTTCGGTGAGGAGCCCCCGGCCGCGCGACCCTGGCGACACCCAGTAGCCGAGCTCACCGTTGCCCTTGCCGTCGAGGCGGTAGAGCCCGATCATGCCGGCGAGCGTCGCACCCTCGCGCATCGCCCAGGTGACGTGCGCGCCGCCGGCCCAGTCCGCGGCGACGCGCGGGACGAACTCCTCGGCGTGGCGGCGCTCGTACGGAGAGGGAACCGTGGTGTACCGCTGCGTGTCCAGGTCCTGGCAGGCCTCGTAGATGGCGTCGACGTCGTCGGGCGTCGGCAGCGACAGCTCGAGCCGCGCGGTGTGAAGGACGACGGGTTCCACCCGGTTACCTTACCCGCGCGGCCGCGTGCACAACTCCTCACGGCGGCGCCGGTCTGCCCGGTTTGACTGCCTGGTCGTCCGCTCAGGAGGAGTTGTGCACGTTCTTCCGACGCGCGCGGTCGCGTGCACGTTCTTCCTACGCGTGCGGCCGCGTGCACGTTCTTCCGACGCGCGCGGCCGCGTGCGCGCTGTTCCTACGCGTGCGGCCGCGTGCACGTTCTTCCTACGCGCGCGGTCGCGTGCACAACTCCTCACGGCGGCGTCGGCATGCTCGGTTTGGCCGCGCGGTCGTTCGCTCAGGAGGAGTTGTGCACGCTTCCTCCTCAGGCCCGCTGCCGCTCGGGTTGTCCAGAGAATCCGGGTGCGGGCCTCGGGGCCGCCCGCGGACGGACGACGGTGGTCGGCATGGATCCACAACAGCACACCTACGCTGAACTGCGCGCGTCGGGCATGAGTCGACGCGGCATCGACCGCGCTGTGCGCGCCGGTGACCTGATCCGCGTCCGCAAGGGGCGGTACCTCGAGTCGCACGCCGCATCCGACGTCGTCCGCGCCGCACGCCTGGGCGGCAAGCCCGACTGCATCTCGCTCCTGGCCGATCTGGGTGTGTTCGTGCTCGAGCGTCCTGCGCTGCACATCGTCGTACCGGTGGGATCCAGTCGGCTCGGCGCCGTGCCGAAAGGGGTTGTCCGGCACTGGCGGTCGCTCGACGACGATGTCGTCGCCAACCCGGTCGTCGTCGGGGCGCTCGCACAGGCCTGCCGGTGCCAGCCCATCCCCGCCGCCATAGCGACGCTCGACAGCGCGTGGCACCTCGGCCTCGTGGAGGAGGCGGAGATCGCCGACGTGCTCAGTCTTCTGCCCGCGCGGTATCGCGCGATCCGCCCGTTCCTTGACCCCCTGGCGGAGTCGGGGCCGGAGACACTCGTGCGGCTCATGCTGCGCCGGCTCGGCAGCTCGTGTGTCGCGCAGGTCGAGATCCACCGCGTCGGCCGCGTCGATCTGCTCGTCGACGGATGGCTCATCGTCGAGTGCGACAGCAAAGCCTTCCACTCGAGTTGGAAGCAGCAGCGCGATGACCGCCGCCGCGACTTCGCTGCGGCTCAGGCCGGCTTCGTCACGCTCCGACTCCTGGCCGAGGACATCTTGTACCGGCCCGACGAGGTCATGTCCGCGCTTCGCGGCGCGCTCAGCGGACGCCCGACTGTGCACAACTCCTCACGGAAATCCGGTTCGGCCGCTTCAGGGGCCTCGCGGCACTTCCTATGAGGAGTTGTGCACGGCCCACCCCACGGTCAGACGCCGCCAGACACCGGCGGCCCAGCCCCGAAACCGCTCAGCGGCGGCGGAGCAGACCCACGCGGTCGTACACGGCGTCGAGCGTCGCGTTCGCGACGGTCTCGGCCTTCGCGGCGTTGGCGGCGAGCACGCGGTCGAGTTCGGCGGGGTCGGCGAGCAGGTCGAGCGCACGCTGCCGCACGGGGCCGAACTCACCGACGACGACCTCGGCGAGGCCTTTCTTGAAGTCGCCGTAGCCGCGGCCGGCGTACTCGTCCTCGATCGCCGGGATCTGACGGCCCGTCAGCGCGGCGTAGATGACGAGCAGATTCGACACGCCCGGCTTGTTCTCGCGGTCGTAGCGGACCGACCCTTCGGAGTCGGTCACCGCCCGCATGATCTTCTTCGCGGATGCCGCCGGGTCATCCAGCAGCCACAGAACACCGGCATCCGACTCGGCCGACTTGGACATCTTCGCGGTCGGGTTCTGCAGGTCGTAGATCCGCGCGGTGTCGCGCTGGATGACCGGCACCGGCACGCGGAAGGTCTCGCCGAAGCGCGCGTTGAATCGCTCGGCGAGGTCGCGGGTGAGCTCGACGTGCTGCTTCTGGTCGTCGCCGACGGGCACGATGTCGGTCTGGTAGAGCAGGATGTCGGCGGCCATCAACACGGGGTAGGTGAAGAGTCCGACCGAGGTCGCGTCCGAGCCGTAGCGTGAGGTCTTGTCCTTGAACTGCGTCATGCGTCCGGCCTCGCCGAACCCCGTGATCGTCGACAGCACCCACTGCAGCTCGGCGTGCGCCGGGACCTGCGACTGCACATACAGCGTCGACTTGGACGGCTCGATACCGGCGGCGATGTACTGGGCGGCCGTGCGCCGGGTCTTCTCGCGCAGCTCGGCCGGATCGTTGGGCTGCGTCAGGGCGTGCAGGTCGACGACCGAGAACACCGCGTCGTACGACTCCTGCAGGTCGCGCCATTGCATGAGGGCCCCGATGTAGTTGCCGATCTGCAGGGAGTCGGCGGAGGGCTGCATGCCGGAATACAGGCGCGGTTTGCTCATCCCTCGATCCTACGGCGAACGGATGCCGCGCCCCGGCCCCGCGGCGGTGCCCCCCGACCCACTCGGCGGCCCCCGGGCGCCCGGCGCCGCCCCCTCCCCGGGGGCCGCCCCCTCCCTGGTGCCCCCCGTGCACGCTCGGCGCTCCCCCCGGCCCACTCGGCGGCCCCCGGCGGCACCCCCTGCACGCCCGGCGCCGCTCTCCCCGGTGCCGCCCTCTCCCTGGTGCCGACCCCCTGCACGCCCGGCGCCGCCCCCTCCCTGGTGCCGACCCCCTGCACCCCCGGTGCCGCCCCCTCCCTGGTGCCGCCCCCTCCCTGGCGCCGCACCTCGTCGTGCTCTCGAAGGGTTTGGGGCGGATTTCCCTGGAGACACGCCGCGCCCTTCGGCGCGTCGCGGCGGGAATCCGCCCCAAACCCCAGGGGGTGGTGGGGGAGCGGCAGCGGTTCTTGAGGGTGAGGAAAGAAGCGAGGTTCTTGACAGAGAGGATGTCGGAAAGTCCGCCGAATCCGCTGGTCCGACCCCTACGCTGGGCCCGTCGGCGCCCGCGTCGGCCCTGTCCGCGCGCAGAGGAGCAGCGTGATCGACCCCGACATCATCGACCCGGCCGCGTCCGTCGCGCCGACGACCGGCCCCGTGCCGCTCGCGCGGCGCGCCGTCTACTTCGTCTCGGACTCGACGGGCATCACGGCCGAGACGGTCGGCAGCGCCCTGCTCGCCAACTTCCCCGGCGTCGAGTTCGAGCGGCACACCATCCCGTTCGTCGACACCCTCGAGGGCGCTCGCGCCGTCGCCGCCGACATCGACGCCGCGGCCGAACGCGGCGCCTCGCCGCTGCTGTTCACGACGGTCAAGCAGGCGCCGCTGCGCGCCGTGCTCGCCGAGGCCCGGGCCGTCATGATCGACCTGCTCGCGGGGCATCTGACCGAGCTCGAGCGCGCCCTGGGAACAACGGCGTCCGAGCAGCTCGGCCAGTACCACGCGGTCGGCGACATGCACCGGTACTTCGCGCGCATGCGCGCCGTCGAATACGCGATCGAGCACGACGACGGGCAGTCGATGCGGGCGCTCGATCTGGCCGACGTCATCCTCATCGCGCCCAGCCGGTGCGGCAAGACCCCCACCACGATGTACCTCGCGCTGCAGTACGGCCTGCTCGTCGCGAACTACCCGATCACCGACGACGACTACCCGACCGAGGGCCTTCCGCGCACCGTCGCGCCGTACGCCGAGCGGTGCTTCGGGCTCACGACGACGCCGCTGCGGCTCAGCCAGGTGCGGCACGAGCGTCGTCCCGGCTCGCACTACGCGAGCCTCGAGCAGTGCACGCTCGAGCTGCGCCGCGCCGAAGACCTGTACCGACGCAATCGCGTCCCCTTCCTCAACTCCGCGACGAAGAGCGTCGAGGAGATGTCCGCCGTCATCATGCAGACCATGAGACTGCGTGGTGCCTGACAAACCCCGAGAGGTCATCGAATGAGCAGCATCCTCTGGTTCCAAGACATCGGCATGTCCGACCTGCCGCAGGTCGGCGGCAAGAACGCCTCGCTCGGCGAGATGGTGTCGCACCTGTCCGAGGCGGGCGTCAAGGTTCCCGGCGGGTTCGCGACGACCTCCGACGCGTATCGCGCCTTCCTCGCGCACGACGGTCTGGCCGACCGCATCCGCACCGCCGTCGAGGCGGTCGACGTCGACGATGTCGCGGGGCTCTCCCGCGTCGGATCCGAGGTGCGCAGCTGGATCGAGGCGCAGCCGTTCCCGGCCGACCTCGAGCGCGACATCCGTGCCGCCTACGACCAGCTGCTCGCGGGCGACCCCGAGCCCGACCGCGTCACCTGGGCGGTGCGCTCCAGTGCGACGGCCGAAGATCTTCCGGATGCCTCGTTCGCGGGCCAGCAGGAGACGTTCCTCAACATCGGGGGCATCGACAACGTGCTCACGGCCATCTCGCACGTGTTCGCGTCGCTGTACAACGACCGCGCGATCGCGTACCGCGTGCACCACGGCTTCGACCATCACGACGTCGCCCTGTCGGCCGGGGTGCAGCGCATGGTCCGCTCCGACGTCGCGGCGTCGGGCGTGATGTTCACGGTCGACACCGAGTCCGGCTTCGACCGTGCCGTCTTCGTCACGGGCGCTTACGGGCTCGGTGAAGCCGTCGTGCAGGGGGCCGTCAACCCCGACGAGTTCTACGTCTACAAGCCCGCCCTGCGGGCCGGGCGCCCCGCGATCCTCAAGCGACAGGTCGGCGAGAAGGCGATCGCGATGCGCTACACCTCGGGCACCGAGGTCGGCGGCACGACGGCTTTCGAGAACGTGCCCGAAGCCGACCGCCGGCGCCTGTGCCTCACCGACGCCGAGGTCGAGGAGCTCGGCCGCCAGGCCCTCACGATCGAAGAGCACTACGGCCGTCCGATGGACATCGAGTGGGCCAAGGACGGCATCACCGGTGAGCTGTTCATCGTGCAGGCGCGGCCTGAGACGGTCGTCTCACGCGCCGACGGCAACGTCATGCGCCGATTCGTGCTGCGCGAACGCTCGGATGTGATCGTGACCGGTCGCGCGATCGGGCAGAAGATCGGCGCCGGCCCCGTGCGAGTGCTCCGCGACATCGCGCACATGGAGCAGTTCCAGGCCGGCGACGTGCTCGTGGCAGACATGACCGACCCGGACTGGGAGCCGATCATGAAGAAGGCCTCGGCGATCGTGACGGACCGGGGCGGACGCACGTGCCACGCCGCGATCATCGCGCGCGAGCTGGGGATCCCCGCCGTCGTCGGCGCGGGCGATGCGACACGGCGGCTCGCCGACGGTGCATCCGTCACGGTGTCGTGCGCCGAGGGCGACGACGGCTTCGTGTACGAGGGTGCTCTCGCGTTCGATGAGGAGGAGACCCACCTCGACGCGATGCCCGAGCTGCCCGTCAAGATCATGATGAACGTGGGCACGCCCGATCAGGCGTTCTCGTTCGCGAAGCTCCCGAACCGGGGCGTCGGGCTCGCCCGGCTCGAGTTCATCATCAACCGGCAGATCGGCATCCACCCGCGCGCGCTGCTCGCGTACGAGTCGCTTCCCGCCGACCTCAAGACCGAGATCGGCGACCGCATCGCGGCCTACCCCTCACCGAGGGACTTCTTCGTCGAGCGCGTCGCCGAGGGCGTCGCGATGATCGCGGCGGCGTTCGCTCCCGAACCGGTCATCGTGCGGATGAGCGACTTCAAATCGAACGAGTACGCCAACCTCATCGGCGGGGAGCGCTTCGAGCCGCACGAGGAGAACCCGATGCTCGGGTGGCGTGGGGCATCCCGCTACGTCTCGCCTGACTTCCGGGAGTGCTTCGACATGGAGTGCGAGGCGATGCGCTACGTGCGCGACGAGATGGGGCTGACGAACGTCAAGCTCATGATCCCGTTCGTGCGGACCGTCGCCGAAGGGCAGGCGGTCGTCGACCTGCTCGCCGAGAACGGTCTCGTGCGGGGGCAGAACGGCCTCGAGGTCGTCATGATGTGCGAAGTTCCGTCGAACGCGCTGCTGGCCGATGAGTTCCTCGACGTCTTCGACGGCTTCTCGATCGGCTCCAACGACATGACGCAGCTCACGCTCGGGCTCGACCGCGACTCGTCTCTCATCGCGAGCACGTTCGACGAGCGCGACCCGGCCGTGCGCAAGATGCTCGCGATGGCGATCGAGGCGTGCACGCGCCGCGGCAAGTACATCGGCATCTGCGGGCAGGGGCCGTCGGATCACCCCGACCTCGCGGAGTGGCTGCTCGACCAGGGGATCGAGTCGATGTCGCTCAATCCCGATACGGTCGTCGAGACCTGGATGCGCCTGGCGGGTCAGCGCCCCAGCGCGTAGTCGGCGACGACGGGGGCGTGGTCGCTCCAGCGCGTGTCCCAGGAGGGGGCGCGCACGACGTGATAGTCGCTGACGCGTTCGGCGAGGCCCGGCGTCGCGAGGTGGTAGTCGATGCGCCAGCCGGTGTCGTTGTCGAAGGCCTTGCCGCGGTTCGACCACCACGTGTACGGCCCGTCGACGTCGCCGGCGGCGCGCCGGCCGATGTCGACCCAGCCGAGCCCCGGGCCCGCCGACCCGTCCACGCCGGTCACATCGGCACCGACCTCGCCCAGGAAGCGGTCGAAGTACGCGCGCTCGCGCGGCAGGAAGCCGGACTTCTTGACGTTGCCGCGCCAGTTGCGGATGTCGAGCTCGCGGTGGCCGACGTTCAGGTCGCCCATGATGAGCGCGAGCGGGGTCTCGGCGGCGAGACGGGGCAGCCGGCGTTCCATCGCGTCGAGGAACGCCCACTTGGCATCCTGCTTCGGGGTCTCGGCCTCACCCGTCGGCACATAGGCGCTCACGACGGCGAGGCGCTCGCCGTCGACGTCGAAGTCGACCTCGATCCAGCGGCCGGCCGAATCGAGCAAGGGGTCGTCGCCGAGCACGCGGCGCACATCGACCGCGTCGGTGCGGGATGCCACGGCGACGCCGGCGCGACCCTTCGCGAGCGCTTCGTCGTTGACGATGCGCCAGCCGGGCAGGGCCTTCACGAGCTCTTCGCGGGGCGCCCGGACCTCTTGCAGCGCCATGATGTCGACATCGGCCCGATCGAGCCATTCGAGCATCCCCTTGCGCGCCGCCGCGCGGATCCCGTTGACGTTGACAGAGGCGATGCGGATTCGGCGAGGCACGCCCGCCAGCCTATCCGCGGGCGCGGACACGCCCGTCACTCGAACAGCGAGCCCCGTCGCGGTGCCGGGGGAGGCGAGGCTTCGAGTTCCGCGAGCTTCGTCTTCGCCTCGCGCACGGCGCGGTCCGCGATCCAGGCGCGGTACCAGGGAGCTCCCGTCCGGGCCTCCCGCGCCGAGCGCAGCTGCACCCGCGCGGCGATGAGGAGGGCGCGGTGCTCCTCGACGAGGCGCTCCGCCTCGGTCTGGTGCAGCAGCGGCTCGTTCTCGTCCTTCGCCGAGACCGCCATCCAGGCCGACGCGACGAGGATGATCGCGCCGATGATGCGGAACCACAGCAGCAGACCCACGAAGATGGCGAAGGTCGCCAGCAGCGGGTTGCGCGGCGTATAGCTGAGCAGCAGCCCGGCGCCCACCTGGAGCAGCGTCACGGCGCCGCCGCCGAGCAGAGCACCTGGCCAGATCTGCCGCCAGCGCAGCGACGTCCCCGTGAGGAACTTCACGAGTGCGGCGAGGGCACCGGTGTAGAGCACGAACGAGACGACGATCGAGGCGAGCCGCACGCCGAGCTGGTACCAGATCGTGTGGGTGCCGACCCCGAACAGGTCGAAGACGAGGCTGAGCGCCCAGGTGCCGATCGACGTCGCCGCGGATCCGAGCAGGAGCGCCACCCCGAAGATGACCGCCGCGACCAGGTCGCGGGCCTTCAGCAGCGCGTAGTTCCGGCTGTCGGGGCGGATGCCGAAGATGTCGCGCACGGCGCGGCGGGCGAACGTGACGAAGCCGATCGCGGTCCAGATGAGGGCGCCGAGGGCGATGAGTCCGGTGACGCCGAGCACGCTCGCGCTCGTCCTGGCGATCTCGGTGACCTGAGCGGTCGTGAACAGGCCCCGGTCCGGGGTATCCGAGATGAGACCGGGGATGTAGCCGTTGATGACGGCGATGAGGCCGTTGATGGCCGCTTCGCTCGCGCCGAGCCACAGTCCGGTGATCGCGAAGGCGACATAGATCGCGGCGAAGATCGCGAACAGCGCCTGATAGCTCACGCCCGCCGCGAGGACGAAGCCGTTGTGCTGCAGGAAGTGCCGCCACACCCGCACGGGGAACCAGCCGAGCGTGCGTCTCGTGATCGCCGTCGCCTTGTTGATCGGCGTGTCGAAGCGCTCGCGCAGATTCTCCTGCGTCGCCTCCCACCGCTCGCGCAGCGACTCCTCGGCGGCGCGCACGTCGTCGTCGGCGGACGGCTGCGGGTGACTCGAAGACACCCTCATCACCTTAGCGAGGGCATGCGCGGGCTACGGTTCGCTCTCGATGCGGTCGCACGCGGGATCTGCTCAGGAACCGCCGCGCAGGACGGCCTGCTTGACCTCGGCGATCGCCTTGGTGACCTCGATGCCGCGAGGGCACGCCTCGGTGCAGTTGAAGGTCGTGCGGCACCGCCACACGCCCTCCTTGTCGTTGAGGATGTCCAGGCGCACGTCGCCCGCGTCGTCGCGCGAGTCGAAGATGAAGCGGTGCGCGTTGACGATCGCAGCCGGCCCGAAGTACTGCCCGTCGGTCCAGAAGACGGGGCACGAGGACGTGCACGCGGCGCACAGGATGCACTTGGTGGTGTCGTCGAACACTTCACGGTCCACGATCGACTGGATGCGCTCCTTGCCGGGCTCGGCCTTCGTGCCCGGGATGAGGAACGGCTGCACTTCGCGGTACGACGCGAAGAACGGCTCCATGTCGACGATGAGGTCCTTCTCGAGCGGCAGGCCCTTGATCGCCTCGACATAGATCGGCTGCGAGATGTCGAGGTCCTTGATGAGGGTCTTGCACGCGAGCCGGTTGCGCCCGTTGATGCGCATCGCGTCGGACCCGCAGATCCCGTGCGCGCACGAGCGGCGGAAGGTCAGCGAACCGTCGACCTCCCACTTGATCTTGTGCAGGGCGTCGAGCACGCGGTCGGTCGAGTACAGCTCGACGTCGTAATCCACCCAGCGCGGCTCTTCGTCGACCTCGGGATCGAAGCGGCGGATGATGAAGGTCACCAGGAACGACTGGATGCCGGTGTCCTCGGCCGCGTTCTGCGCGATCTCCTGCGCGTCGGCATCGGTGCGTTCGATGACGTCAGTGGCGCTGGTCACGTCAGTACTTCCTCTCCATCGGCTGGTACCGGGTGATCACGACCGGCTTCCAATCCAACGTGATGTGGTCGTCGGCGTTCGACGAGTGCGGGTCGCCCGTCAGGTACGACATCGTGTGCTGCATGTAGTTCTCGTCGTCGCGCTTCGGGTAGTCGTCGCGCATGTGTCCGCCGCGGCTCTCCTTGCGGTTGCGCGCGGTCACGACGACGACCTCGGCGATGTCGAGGAGGAAGCCGAGCTCGACGGCCTCGAGCAGGTCGGTGTTGAACCGCTTGCCCTTGTCGTCGACGTGGATGTTCCGGTAGCGCTCGCGCAGTTCCTCGATCGTGCCGAGAACCTCGGTGAGGGACTCCTCGGTGCGGAAGACCTGGGCCTTGCGGTCCATCTCCTCCTGCAGCGTGCGGCGGAGCACCGCGATGCGCTCGGTTCCGGGGTTGTTGCGCAGGCCCTCGATCATCTCGCGGACCTCCTTCGCCGGATCCTCGGGCATCGGCACGAATTCAGCGGACTTGACGTACTCGACGGCGTTGCGGCCGGCGCGCTTGCCGAAGACGTTGATGTCGAGCAGCGAGTTCGTCCCGAGACGGTTGGAGCCGTGCACCGAGACGCACGCGCACTCGCCGGCGGCATAGAGGCCGGGGACGACCGTCGTGTTGTCGCTGAGCACCTCGGCATCGACGTTCGTCGGGATGCCGCCCATCGCGTAGTGCGCCGTCGGCATGACGGGCACGGGCTCGACGACGGGATCGACGCCGAGGTAGGTGCGGGCGAACTCGGTGATGTCGGGAAGCTTCGTCTCGAGGACCTCGGCGCCCAGGTGCGTGCAGTCCAGCAGCACGTAATCCTTCTCGGGTCCTGCCCCGCGGCCTTCGGCGACCTCTTGCACCATGCAGCGGCTGACGATGTCGCGGGGGGCCAGGTCCTTGATGGTCGGGGCGTAGCGCTCCATGAACCGCTCGCCCGACGCGTTGCGCAGGATCGCGCCCTCGCCGCGCGCGCCCTCGGTGAGCAGGATGCCGAGACCGGCCAGGCCCGTCGGGTGGAACTGGAAGAACTCCATGTCCTCCAGCGGGAGGCCCTTGCGCCAGACGATCCCGACGCCGTCGCCCGTGAGGGTGTGGGCGTTGGAGGTCGTCTTGAAGATCTTGCCGAAGCCGCCCGTCGCGAAGATGACCGCCTTCGTGTGGAAGACGTGCAGTTCACCCGTAGCGAGGTCGTATGCCACGACACCGGCGATCTGCGTCGCGCCGGCGGCATCCTTCACCGTGATCAGGTCGAGGACGTAGAACTCGTTGAAGAAGTTGATGCCGAGCCTGACGCAGTTCTGGAAGAGCGTCTGCAGGATCATGTGGCCCGTGCGGTCGGCGGCGTAGCACGCGCGGCGCACGGGGGTCTTGCCGTGGTCGGCCGTGTGACCGCCGAATCGGCGCTGGTCGATCTTGCCCTCGGGGGTGCGGTTGAACGGCAGGCCCATGTTCTCGAGGTCGATGACGGCGTCGATGGCCTCTTTCGCGAGGATCTCGGCGGCGTCCTGGTCGACGAGGTAGTCGCCGCCCTTGACGGTGTCGAATGTGTGCCACTCCCACGAGTCCTCTTCGACGTTCGCGAGCGCCGCGGCCATGCCGCCCTGCGCCGCGCCGGTGTGCGAACGCGTCGGGTACAGCTTCGTGATGACCGCCGTGCGGGCACCCGGGCCCGCTTCGATGGCGGCGCGCATGCCGGCGCCGCCCGCGCCCACGATCACGATGTCGAACTCGTGGTAGTGGACGCCGTCCTTGACGTAGCTGTCAGTGGTCTGGGTACTCACGTGATGGATGCCTCTGCTGTCTGGATGCGTGGAGAACGGGTGCAGCCGGCTCAGGGCTGGGTGCTGCAGAACTCTGCGAGCACGCTTCCGTCGCTCAGGTTGGGGATGCACGGGTCGAACGTGAACACGACGAGCGTGCCGAGGACGATGAGGAATCCCGCCGACAGCCACAGCGCCCACACGAGCACGCGACGGGTCGTCTGATGGGTCACGTAGTCGTTGACGATCGTGCGCATGCCGTTCGCGCCGTGGATGAGCGCGAGCCACAGCATCAGGACGTCCCACCACTGCCAGAACGGCGTGGCGAACTTGCCCGCGATGAACGCGAAGTCGAGCCCGTGGATGCCCTCGCCGAGCATGAGGTTGACGAACAGGTGCCCGAAGATCAGGACGACGAGCAGCACGCCCGAGACGCGCATGTAGATCCAGCCGGCCTTCTCGAGGTTCGGCCCCTTGCGGCGGACGGTGGCGCGCGGTGCGCGAGGGTCGGCGATTGCGGTGGTCATCAGTGCCCCCCTCCGAACGCGAGCATGAGGTGTCGCGGTGTGAAGCCGAGCATCGTGACGAGCCAGAGCCCGAGGACGCCCCACCACAG
Organism: Microbacterium sp. NPDC055357; assembly: GCF_053644835.1. Lineage (NCBI taxonomy): Bacteria > Bacillati > Actinomycetota > Actinomycetes > Micrococcales > Microbacteriaceae > Microbacterium > Microbacterium sp. NPDC055357. Next base: position 394,697 of record NZ_JBSHLZ010000001.1, read on the forward strand.
CTGACGCTGGTGGCGCGTCGCCCACGACCAGAAGTCGACGAGGATGATGCGCAGGCCGTTGTAGGCGTGATAGGCGACGGCGCCGACGAGGGCGACCTCGCCGAGTGCCATGACCGGGTTCTTGTAGGTGCCGATGACGGCGTCGTACGCGTCGGGCGACACGCGGATGAGCGCGGTGTCGAGCACGTGCACGAGCAGGAAGAAGAACAGTGCGATGCCGGTGATGCGGTGAAGCACCCACGACCACATGCCTTCGTTGCCTCGGTAGAGCGTCCCCCGTGGGACGCGAGAAGTCGTCTCTGATATCGACGGTGTCTCGCGGGCTGGTGCCGACACGGCCGTCCTCCCTGGATCGATCTCGAGTGGGGGCGGAATCGATGCCCCGGATGATCCTTCGCTGCCGAACGGATCACCGGCGTCACGCGGGCGCTCCGACCATCCTATTGCCGCTCGAGAGGAGGTGGCGACGTAGGACACCCTTAGCCCGCGACCCGGATAGCCTGGAGCGCATGACGGAGCCCATCGCCGACTTCTACGCCGTGATCCCCGCCGGCGGCATCGGCAGCAGGCTGTGGCCGCTGTCTCGTGCCGAGGCGCCGAAGTTCCTGCACGACCTCACCGGCGCGGGGCACTCGCTGCTGCGGGCGACGTGGGACCGGCTCGAGCCGATCGCCGGCGCCGACCGGATCGCGGTCGTGACAGGACGCGCGCACCGCGCGGCCGTCGAGGCCGACCTTCCCGGCATCCCGGATCGGAACGTCTTCCTCGAATCCGAGCCGCGCGATTCCACCGCCGCGATCGGGCTGGCCGCCGCCGTGCTGGCCCGCCGTGAGCCCGATGTGCTGATCGGATCGTTCGCCGCCGATCACGTCATCCGCGTGCCGCACCTGTTCGACTGGGCGGTGCGCCAGGCGGTCGCGACGGCACGCGAGGGATACATCGCGACGATCGGCATCCAGCCCAGCGAGCCGTCGGTGGGCTTCGGCTATATAAAGAAGGGCGACGGGCTCATCATCGACGGCGCGCCCGAGGCTGCACTCGTGGACAGCTTCGTCGAGAAGCCCGATCTCGAGACGGCCAAGCAGTACTTCGCCGAGCGCTCGTACCTGTGGAACGCGGGCATGTTCATCACGCGCGCCGATGTCCTGCTGGCCGAGATCGAGGCGAACCGCCCGGCCCTGCACGCGGGACTTCTCGAACTCGCCGAGGCGTGGGACGACCGCGATGCGCGCGGCCCGGTCGTCGACCGCGTGTGGCCGACCCTCGAGAAGATCGCGATCGACTACGCCGTCGCCGAGCCCGCCGCCGCCAAGGGGCGGCTCGCCGTCATCCCCGGCCATTTCGACTGGGACGACGTGGGCGACTTCGCGAGCCTGTCCAAGCTCAACTCGGGCGGGCGCAAAGACAACCTCGCGATCCTCGGCGAGAACGCGCGGATCCTGTCGGACACCTCGAGCGGAATCGTCGTGAGTCAGACGCCCCGCGTCATCAGTGTGATCGGCGTGAAGGACATCGTCATCGTCGACACCGAAGACGCGCTCCTGGTCACGACGACCGAGCACGCGCAGCGCGTCAAGGGCGTCGTCGACGCCCTGAAACTGACCGGCCGCGGCGACGTCCTCTGACCTGCGTCGTCGCCGACGGGTTGCGTCTTCATAACCTTTCGGCGTCGAGAGCCCTCAGGGCTATGTTCCGACGCCGTCGGCGTGGGTAATCTTTACCGTCCCCGCGAGAGACGCGGGGCTAAGGATGTGGAGGCTGAGTTGACCATCTCACGCACCAAGAAGCTGGGCGGCCTCGCTGCAGCAGCCGGCATCGCCCTCGTCCTCGCCGGTTGCGGCGCCGCGCCCGAAGCCGGGGGAGACGGCACGGAAGCCCCCGAGGCCACCGAGGGCTTCACGCCCTGCCTCATCTCCGACGAAGGCGGCTGGAACGACAAGTCGTTCAACCAGTCGGCCAAGGAGGGCATGGACCGCGCCGCGGCCGAACTCGGCGTCGAGGCGATCGAGGTCGAGTCCAACTCCGCCAACGACTACGCCCCGAACCTCGAGAACCTCGTCGCGGAAGGCTGCACCTTCATCGTGTCCGTGGGCTTCAAGCTGTCGGCCGACACGATCGCCTCGGCGACGGCGAACCCCGACCTCGAGTACGCCATCATCGACGACTGGGCCGACGCGGACGGCGACGGCACGACCGACGCCCCCAACATCAAGCCCCTCCTGTTCGACACGGTCCAGGCCGCGTACCTCGGCGGCTACGCCGCAGCGGCGTGGTCGAACGCCGCGGGCGTCGACAAGGTCGGCACGTTCGGCGGCATCCCGATCCCGCCCGTCACGATCTTCATGGACGGCTTCGTCGACGGCGTCGAGAAGTACAACGAGGACAAGAGCGTCGATGTCGCGACCTTCGGGTGGGACGTCGCAGCGCAGGACGGCGCGTTCACGGGCGGCTTCGCCGCGAACGACGGCGCGAAGCAGACCGCTCAGGGCATCCTCGACCAGGGCGTCGATGTGATCCTGCCGGTCGGCGGCCCCGTCTATCAGAGCGCGGCAGCGGCCATCAGCGACGGCGGCGGCGACGTCGTCATGCTCGGTGTCGACTCCGACCTCGCGGTCGCCGACCCGAGCGTCGCCGACATGGTGCTCGTGTCGATCCTCAAGCGCATCGACCAGTCGGTGTACGACGCCACGATCCAGGCGGCAGCCGGCGACTTCGACGCCACCCCCTACGTGGGAACGCTCGAGAACGAGGGCGTGGGCCTGTCCGGCTTCGGCTCGTTCGAGTCGCAGCTGCCCGACGGCCTGCTCGACGAGCTCGACGCGCTGCGCGAGCAGATCATCTCGGGTGAGCTCGAGGTGACCTCGCCCGCGTCGCCCATCGGCGGCTGAGCGCACGCCAGTACCGCACAGCGGCCGGGTGGATGCTTCGTCCACCCGGCCGCTGTTCTTTCCGGGCGCTTCTTCCAGGCCGGCGGGACGACTAGATAAGGTGCACAGTATGAAGCTCGAACTCCGCGGCATCACCAAGCGGTTCGGCAGCCTCGTCGCGAACGACCACATCGATCTCGTGGTCGAGCCCGGCGAGATCCACGCGCTCCTCGGTGAGAACGGGGCCGGCAAGTCCACCCTGATGAACGTGCTGTACGGCCTCTATCAGGCCGACGAGGGCGAGATCCTGCTCGATGACGTCGTGCAGCACTTCCGGGGACCGGGCGACGCGATGGCGGCCGGCATCGGCATGGTCCACCAGCACTTCATGCTCATCCCCGTCTTCACCGTCGCCGAGAACGTCATGCTCGGACACGAGAACACCAACAGGGTCGGCGCGCTCGATCTGAACAAGGCTCGTCAGCACGTGCGCGACGTCGCCGCGCGTTTCGGGTTCGACGTCGATCCCGATGCGCTCGTGGGCGACCTGCCGGTCGGCGTCCAGCAGCGTGTCGAGCTCATCAAAGCTCTCTCGCGCGACGCGCGCGTACTCGTGTTCGACGAGCCCACGGCCGTGCTCACGCCGCAGGAGACCGACGAGCTCATGGCGATCATGCGGCAGCTGCGCGACGAGGGCACGTCGATCGTGTTCATCACCCACAAGCTGCGCGAAGTGCGCGCCGTCGCGGATCGCATCACCGTCATCCGCCTCGGCAAGGTCGTCGGCGAAGCGTCGCCGACGGCGACCAACGCCGAGCTCGCCTCGCTCATGGTCGGCCGCGCCGTCGAGCTCACGGTCCAGAAGGATCCGCCCCGGATCGGGGACGGCGGCCTGAACGTGCGGGATCTGCGGGTCGTGACGCCCGACGGCACCGTCGTCGTCGACGATGTGAGCTTCCACGCGCGGCCCGGCGAGATCCTCGCGATCGCCGGTGTGCAGGGCAACGGCCAGACCGAGCTGATCGAGGCCCTCGTGGGCCTGGCTCCCGGCGTGACCGGTTCGATCACCCTGAACGGCACGGAACTCGCGGGCAAGAGCGTGCGCGGCATCCTCGATCAGGGTGTGGGATTCGTACCCGAGGATCGCACGGAAGACGGCCTCGTCGGCACGTTCTCGGTCGCCGAGAACCTCATCCTCGACCGGTCGAGCGATCCCGAGTTCGTCTCGGCAGGCACGATCCGCCGGGGGGTGCTCGACGACTTCGCCCGCGCGCGCATCACCGAGTACGACATCCGCACCCAGGGCACCCACACTCCCGCCGGAACGCTCTCGGGCGGCAATCAGCAGAAGGTCGTCATCGCGCGCGAGATGAGCCGCGAGCTGTCGCTGCTGATCGCGGCACAGCCCACGCGCGGCGTCGACGTCGGCTCGATCGAGTTCATCCACCGGCGCATCGTCGAGACGAGGGATGCCGGGATCCCGGTCGTCGTCGTCTCGACCGAGCTCGACGAGGTCGCAGCCCTCGCCGACCGCATCGCGGTGATGTACCGCGGCCGCATCATCGGCATCGTGCCCGGTGACACACCGCGCGACGTGCTGGGGCTCATGATGGCGGGCGAGATGCCCGAGGGGGTGGCGGCATGACCGGTCAGACCCCGGGATCGGGCCCCGAGCAGCTCAAGGGGATGCCGGCGGAACAGCTGCCCGCGGCATCCGGTCCTCTCACGGGAACCCCCGAGATCGAGCCGCCGCCGAGGCAGAACGTCTTCATCAAAGAGCTGCTGCGCGGCAGCGCCGTCACGACGATCCTCGCGATCGTCGTCGCGATGATCGTCGGCGGCATCCTCATGGCGGTCACGAACCGCGAGGTGCAGGCCACGGCCGGCTACTTCTTCGCCCGCCCCGGTGACATGCTCGCCGCGGTGTGGAACTCCGTGTACGGCGGGTACGAGGCGCTCTTCCGCGGATCGATCTACAACGCGCGCGCCGACGACTTCCTGACCGCGATCCGGCCGCTCACGAACACCCTCGGGTTCGCCGCGCCGCTCATCGCGGCGGGGCTCGGGGTCGCCCTGGCGTTCCGGGTCGGCCTGTTCAACATCGGCGGCCGCGGTCAGATCCTCATCGGTGCGGCGACGGCGGCGCTGCTGACCTTCCACCTCGACCTGCCGGCGGCCGTGCACATCCCGCTGACACTCGCGGCGGGTATCGCCGGTGGCGCGATCTGGGGTGGCATCGTCGGCATCCTGAAGGCCAAGACGGGCGCGCACGAGGTCATCCTCACGATCATGCTCAACTACGTCGCGTTCTATCTCGTGACGTGGATGGTCCGCACGCCGGGCGTGCTGCAGCGCGCGGCCGGAGATCAGCCGATCTCAGACCCGACGCCGGTCACGGCCCAGTTCCCCGAACTGCTCGGGCCGCGGTTCCCGCTGCTGGACTGGGGCTTCGTCATCGTGATCGCCGCGACGGCGTTCGTGTGGTGGCTCGTCGAGCGGTCATCGCTCGGCTTCCGCCTGCGCGCCGTCGGCGAGAACCCGCACGCGGCGCTCGCATCGGGCATCTCGGTGCAGCGCATGTACATCTACGCGATGCTCTTCGCGGGCGGTCTCGCGGGCCTTGCCGGCATGAACCAGATCCAGGGGGCCGTGACGAGCGGCTTCGACGGTCTGATCGACGCGGGCATCGGCTTCGACGCCATCACGGTCGCCCTCCTCGGCCGCAGCCGTGCGTGGGGGGTCTTCGCCGCCGGCATCCTGTTCGGAGCGCTGAAGGCGGGCAGCTTCACGATGCAGGCCTCGCAGGGCATCCCCGTCGACATCGTGCTGGTCGTGCAGTCGCTCATCGTGCTGTTCATCGCGGCCCCGCCGCTGATCCGCACGATCTTCTTCCTCCCCAAGACCGACGCCGAGAAGGCCGCGAAGGCGAGAGCCAAGGCGGCCAAGAAGGCGGTGACGGCATGACCGCGACGACGCAGGATCTCGCCGGCGGCACGATCGAGCTCACCAGTGTGCGCGTGCGGCACCTGAAGTTCGCCATCACGCTCGTGACCGTCACGGTGCTGCTCGGTCTGCTGTTCCTCCTCGTTCCCCGTGACGGGACGAGCACCTTCCGCCTCGGCGACCCGGGCTCGTCGATCGCGCTGCCCAACGTGGGCGTGCCGACGGCGGCGACGTGCTGGGGCGTGTTCGTCGTGCTCGTGCTGTTGACGCTCTGGTCGATCTGGGACGCCTACGGCTACCGGCGCTCGAGCGTGTGGCTGGCCATCGCCTACGGCGTGCTCGCCGTGTTCGCCTTCCTGACCTGGGCGTCGGCGGGCGGGCTCGTGCCCGTGACCGGGCTGCTGTTCGGCGCCGTGTCGCTCTCGGTGCCGCTCGTCTTCGGCGCCCTCGGCGGCGTCATCGGAGAGCGCGTCGGCGTCGTCAACGTCGCGATCGAGGCGCAGCTGCTGCTCGGCGCGTTCAGCGCGGCTCTGCTGTCGAGTATGACCGGCAACCCCTTCGTGGGCCTGATCGGCGCGATGATCGGCGGCATGCTCGTCGCGGCCGTGCTCGGCGCCTTCGCCATCAAGTACCTCGTCGAGCAGGTCATCGTCGGCGTCGTGCTGAACGTGCTCGTGACGGGACTGACCGGGTTCCTGTACGGCGTCCTGCTCGTGCCGAACACCGCCGCGCTCAACACGCCGATCCGGTTCACACGCATCGAGATCCCGCTCCTCAGCGAGATCCCCATCATCGGACCGGTCCTGTTCAACCAGACGTTCATCGTCTACCTCATGTACGTCGTCGTCGCCCTCGTCGCGTGGGCCATGTACCGCACGCGGTGGGGACTGCGCCTGCGCGCGGTCGGCGAGCACCCGCAGGCGGCCGACACGGTCGGCATCAAGGTCAACCCGTCGCGGTTCTGGAACCTCACGCTCGCGGGCGCGATCGCCGGCATCGGCGGCGCGTATTTCACGCTCGTCTCGGTGCCGCAGTTCGGCAAGGAGATGACGGCGGGCCTGGGCTTCATCGCCCTCGCGGCCGTCATCTTCGGACGGTGGGATCCGATCCGCGCGACGCTCGCCGCGCTGCTGTTCGGATTCGCGACGAACCTGCAGAACCTGCTGACCGTGCTGAAGACCCCGATCCCGAGCGAGTTCATGCTCATGCTGCCCTACCTCGTGACGATCCTCGCGGTCGCCGGGTTCGCGGGACAGATCCGAGGCCCCGCCGCGGCGGGCAAACCGTACATCAAGGGATGAGACACACGTGACCGATATCGACTGGGACGAACTGCGCGCCGTCGCGACCGAGGCGATGCAGCGCGCTTACGCGCCCTACTCCCGCTACAAGGTGGGGGCGGCGGCGCTCGTGTCGGACGGCCGCATCGTGCAGGGATGCAACGTCGAGAACGCGTCGTACGGCGTGGGCCTGTGCGCCGAGTGCGGACTCGTGAGCGACTTGCAGATGTCCGGCGGCGGCCAGCTCGTCGCCTTCGTGTGCGTCAACGGCGAGGGCGAGACGATCATGCCGTGCGGACGCTGCCGGCAGCTGCTGTACGAATTCGCCCTTCCCGGGATGCTGCTGGAGACGGTGTCCGGCATCCGCACGATCGACGAAGTGCTGCCCGACGCGTTCGGCCCCCGCGACCTCGAGGCGGTGGCCCGATGACCCCCACCCCCGCGGTCCCTGAGGCTGTCGCCTCGGTCCCTGAGCCTGCCGCCTCGGTCCCTGAGCCTGTCGAAGGGTCGCGCCCCGCAGTCGAGGCGCACGACGCGGTCGACGTCATCCGGGCCAAGCGCGACGGCGGCGCTGTGCCCGAAGACGCGCTGCGCTGGATGGTCGACGCGTACACGCGCGGCTACGTCGCCGATGCGCAGATGGCGTCGTTCGCGATGGCGATCCTGCTCAACGGCATGACGCGCGACGAGATCCGCGTGCTCACCGACGCCATGATCGACTCCGGTGAGCGCATGAGCTTCGCGGGCCTCGGAAAGCCCACGGTCGACAAGCACTCGACGGGCGGTGTCGGCGACAAGATCACGCTGCCGCTCGCTCCGCTCGTGGCGTCGTTCGGCGTCGCCGTCCCGCAGCTGTCCGGCCGCGGCCTCGGCCACACGGGCGGCACGCTCGACAAGCTCGAGTCCATTCCGGGATGGCGTGCGGCGCTCTCGAACGAAGAGATGCTCGCGCAGCTCGCCGACGTCGGCGCCGTCATCTGCGCCGCCGGGTCGGGTCTCGCCCCCGCCGACAAGAAGCTCTACGCGCTCCGCGATGTCACCGGCACGGTCGAGGCGATCCCGCTCATCGCGTCGAGCATCATGTCGAAGAAGATCGCCGAGGGCACCGATTCGCTCGTGCTCGACGTCAAGTTCGGCTCGGGCGCGTTCATGCGCGACGTCGATCGGGCGCGCGAACTCGCCCGCACGATGGTCGCGCTCGGCACCGACTCGGGCGTTGCGACGACGGCGCTGCTGACCGACATGAACACGCCCCTCGGCCTCGCGATCGGCAACGCCAACGAAGTGCGCGAATCGGTCGAGGTGCTCGCCGGCGGCGGTCCCGCCGATGTCGTCGAGCTCACGGTGGCGCTCGCGCGCGAGATGCTCGCCCTCGCCGGACAGCCCGACGCCGACGTCGAGCGGGCGCTGCAGGACGGCCGTGCGATGGACACGTGGCGCGCCATGATCCGCGCACAGGACGGCGATCCGGATGCCGCGCTGCCGCAGCCGAACGAGACGCACACCGTCACCGCTCCCGAGGCCGGCTTCGTCGCGCGCATCGAGGCGCTGCCGTTCGGGATCGCCGCGTGGCGGCTCGGCGCCGGTCGCGCGCGCGCCGAGGACCCCGTGCTGCACGCGGCGGGCATCGACCTGCACGTCAAGCCCGGCGATGAGGTCGCCGCCGGCCAGCCCCTCTTCACGCTGCTGGGCCACGACGCGTCGCGCTTCGACCGCGCGCTCGAAGCCGTCGACGGAGCCTGGCAGATCGCGCTCGAACCCCCCGCGCGCACGCCGCTCGTCTTCGAGCGCATCACGGCGTGAGCCACCGGCATCCCGATCCGAACCGAACCCGCCGCACGACCCGAGGAGTCCACGCCATGCCCATCGACCAGAACGGCGACGCCGTCGTCCAGGGCGTCTCGATCCGCCGCCTGCCGAAGGTGTCGCTGCACGACCACCTCGACGGGGGCGTCCGGGCCGCGACGATCGTCGACCTCGCCGATGAGCACGGGATCGACGTGCCCGAGACCGACGCCGGCGATCTCGCGGAGTGGTTCGCCGCGCGCAGTGAGGCCGGTTCGCTCGTGGAGTACCTCAAGATGTTCGAGGTGACGACCGCGGTCATGCAGACGCGCGAAGGGCTGACCCGCGTCGCGCGGGAGTTCGTCGAGGACCTCGCCTCGGACGGCGTCGTGTACGGCGAGATGCGCTGGGCGCCCGAGCAGCACCTCGCCCGTGGGCTCACGCCCGACGAGGCCGTGTCTGCCGTGCAGGAGGGCATCGAAGAGGGTGAGGATGCCGCCGAGGGCCGCGGTCACGACATCCGCGTCGGCCAGCTGCTCAGCGCGATGCGCCAGAACGACCGTTCGCTCGAGACCGCCGAACTCGCGGTGCGCTGGCGCGAGCGCGGAGTCGTCGGTTTCGACATGGCCGGCCCCGAAGACGGCTACCCGGCATCGGGCCACCGCGCCGCGTTCGACTATCTCGCGGGGGAGTTCTTCCCTGTCACGGTGCACGCGGGCGAAGCGGCAGGTCTCGACTCGATCCGCGGTGCGCTGCTCGACGGACGGGCGCTGCGGCTCGGTCACGGCGTGCGGATCGCCGAAGACCTCGAGCTCGTCTCGAGCGAGGGCGACGAGGTGTTCGTGCGCTTCGGCGACCTCGCGCGCTGGGTGCGCGATCGCGAGATCCCGCTCGAACTGTCCCCGTCGTCGAACCTGCAGACGGGGGCGAGCGCGGCGTGGGGCCGCAGCCTCGAGGACCACCCGTTCGATCTGCTCTACCAGCTCGGCTTCGCCGTGACGGTCAACGTCGACAACCGCACGATGAGCGGCACGTCGCTCACGCGCGAGCTCGCGCACCTCGTAGAGACCTTCGAGTACTCCCTCGAAGACGTCGAGGCTTTCCAGCTGAACGCCGCCGCGGCGGCCTTCCTCGCCGTCGAAGAGCGCGAGGAGCTCATCGAGATCATCGGCGAGGGCTTCAGCCGCTGACCGGCCCGCGGCATCCGCTCTTCGGGTTTCGAGGCGGTCTGTCGCGGATGGTGCGGGCTTCGGCCCGAGAGGACGACCGGGCGTGTGGCGCGCCCTCACATGGAGATTTGACATGGCTGAGGTACTCATCGTCCCGTCGCAGCAGCACGCGGGCGAGATCGTCGCGCGCGCGATCGCGGACCTGATCGCGTCGAAGCCCGACGCCGTGCTGGGGCTCGCGACGGGCTCCACGCCGCTGGCCGTCTACGGGGCGCTGGCACGGATCATCGCCGAGGAGGGCATCGACGTCACCCGGGTGCGCGGTTTCGCGCTGGACGAGTACGTCGGATTGCCGCCAGGGCATCCCGAGAGCTACCGCGCCGTCATCACGCGCGAGGTCGTCGGGCCGCTCGGCCTGACTCCCGAGCTCGTCGTCGTGCCGGGGGACGGTGCGTCCAGCATCCAGGCGGCGGGGCACGAGTACGACGCCGCGATCGCGGCGGCCGGGGGCGTCGACGTGCAGATCCTCGGCATCGGGCGCACGGGGCACATCGGCTTCAACGAGCCGGGCAGCTCGCTGGCATCCCGCACCCGCATCAAGACGCTGACAGCGGCGACGCGCGCCGACAATGCGCGCTTCTTCGACTCGCCCGACGACGTGCCCCTTCATTGCATCACGCAGGGCATCGGCACGATCCTCGATGCGCGGCACCTGTTCCTGCTCGCGTTCGGCGAGGCGAAGGCCGAGGCGGTCGCCGGTGCCGTCGAGGGCCCCGTGTCGGCGAGCAACCCCGCCTCTGCCGTGCAGGTGCACGGTCACACGACGATCATCGTCGACGAGGCCGCCGCGGCCGGGTTGCGCTTCGCCGAGTACTACCGCTCCGCGTGGGCGAACAAGCCCGCCTGGCAGGGCCTCTGACGGGGCTCGGTCGTCGCGTCGGGCTCGTCGGGCTCGTCCGTCCGCCCGCGCTTATCCGTCCGCCCGTGCTCTCGCCGCGCTTGCCGTCCGCCCGTGCTCTCGCCGCGCTCGCCGTCCGCCCGTTGACTTGCGCCCTGTGCGCGGGACACGCCTGGCGCGTCGCGCATTGGGCGCAAGTCGCGCGAGGAGGCCGCGCTCTCGCCGCGCTCGCCGCGCTCGCCGCGCTCGCCGCGCTCGCCGCTCTCGCTCTCGCCGCTCTCGCTCTCGCCGCTCTCGCTCTCGCCGCTCTCGCTCTCGCCGCTCTCGCCGCGCTCGTCCGTCCTCCTGTTGACTTGCGCCCTGTGCGCGCGACACGCCTGGCGCGTCGCGCATTGGGCGCAAGTCGCGCGAGGAAGGGTGGGTGCTGTCAGCCGGGCATCCCGCTCATGAGCGACAGCACCCCGCGAACCAGTACGACCGTCGCGCCCGCCCAGGCGATCGCGAGCATCGCGATCCGCGCGGGGCGCGGCGGCACGAAGCGCGTGAGCACGGTGCCCGCCAGGATGCCGGCGACCGTCGCCACGACGAGCAGCCCGACCTCGGAAAGAGGAGAGACCGGGATGCCGCGGAGCATGACGGAAACAGCGCTGAACGCGACGAAGACGACCTGCACGCTCGCCGAGAAGCTGCGCTGGGGCCATTTGTCGCCGACGGCGTAGGCGGCCAGGGCGGGACCGGACAGCCCGCTCGCGACGTGCATGAAACCGCCCGCGGCTCCTGCGACGGCGGCGCCGCTGCGGCCGCGCAGCGATGCCGACAGCGCGGGGATCCATCCCGCGATGAGGGCGAAGTACGCCATCGCCGCGATGAGCAGGAGCAGAGCCGGCTCAGGGAGCGCCAGGACGAGGAAGGCCCCGAGCGGGGCCATGAGAAGGCCCGGCCAGATGAGCCACCACGTGCGTCGCCACTGCACCTGCCGCCACACGATCGGCACGGCGCTGAGGGATGCCACGAGCGCGAGCAGCACGCCGATCGTGACGCCTTCGACCGGGCCGTAGACGAGCACGATGGGACCGATGAGCACGAGGACGAACCCCAGCCCCGTGATGCGTTGGATGACGGCGGCGACGAATGCCGCGGCGCACGCGAGGACGAAGGTCACGGCGGAGAAGTCTACGTTCCGCGGGTGACCGCTTCGCGCCGCTCCGCGCCCGTCCCTCGGCCGTCGTCCCGCCGGTACCTCGGCCCTCCTCCCGCCGGTGCCTCGGCCCTCCTCTCGCCGACTTGCGCCTTGTGCGCGAAACGCCCGGCGTGTCGCGTGCACAGGCCGCAAGTGGCGCCCTGTGGGGTGCGCCGAGGTGGTAGCGCCCTGTGGCGTCCGCCGTTGTCGCTAGCGCCTTGTGGCGTGCGCGGTGGTGGCGTGCGTCTTCCCGCCGACTTGCGCCTTGTGCGCGAAGCGCGCGGCGTGCCGCGCGCAGAGGGCGCAAGTCAACGGGAAACGTCAACGGGAAAAGTCAACGGGAAAAGTCAACGGGAAACGTCAACGGGAAACGGAAACGGGAAACGGAAGCGGGGGAGGGCGCGCGACAGCGCGCGCGGGGGGACCGTGCGGGCCCGCGCGAGGAGAGAGCGGGTCAGGTGAGGTCGGCCTGGCGCGCCGCGACGACCTCCTGCACGCGCGCGAAGAGCGGATGCTGCGGCTCGAGGCCCGTGACCGACGCGGTGACGGTCGCGGCATCCTGCTCGCGCAGCCGGCGCTGCAGATCGACCGACTGCGCGTCTTCGGCATCGTCGAACTCGAGCGCCGCCCCCATCGCGGCGACCAGCGCGTCGACGGCGAGACCGCGCTCGGCGGCCTCGGCCGCCGGTCCCACGAACCGCTCGTGCCGGGACAGCTTGCGCAGCGGCTGGCGGCCGACGCGCCACACGGTGTCGGGCAGGGCGGGGTTGCGGAACCGCCCGAGGATCGTCGCACGGTACTGGGCCTGCACCGCCGGATCGAGGCCGTGCTTGTCGACCAGGAGCGCCGACGTCTCTTCGAGCGCCGCTTCGACCTTCGCGGCGATCCCGGGGTCGGCCAGGGCGTCCGAGATCTTCTCGACCCCGGCCTGCGCGCCGAAGTACGCCGTCGTGGCGTGCCCGGTGTTGACCGTGAACAGCTTGCGCTCGATGTACGGCGTGAGGTCGTCGACGAAATGCGCCCCCGGGATGTCCGGCACGGCGTCACCGAACGGCGGACGCTCGATCGCCCACTCGAAGAACGGCTCGACCGTCACGTTGACGCCGGTGCCCGCGGCCTGTCCGGGGACGATGCGGTCGACCGCCGTGTTGGCGAACACGGCGCGGCCGGAGATGGCATCCCACGCGTCGCCCGCCTGCTCGCGGATCTCGTCGCGCAGGATGTCGGTCGCGTTGATCGCGTTCTCGCACGCCATGATCTGCAGCGGCGGCGACGACGGATCGCGCAGCGCGAGTCCGGACAGCACGAGCGGCGCGACGAATTTCAGCACGTTCGGCCCGACGGCCGTCGTGACGATGTTCGCACCGGCGATCTCCTCGATGACCTCGTCGGCGTGCTCCGCGCTGTTGACCGCACGGAACCCCGTCACGACGGTGTCCCGCCCGCCGTCGCCGGCCTCGTGCACGGTGTACTCCGAGACGGCGTTGATCGCGTCGACGAGCGGCGCGGCGACGTCGGAGAACACCAGCTCGTACCCCGCCTCGTGCATCAGCAGGCCGATGAAGCCGCGCCCGATGTTGCCCGCTCCGAAGTGGACGGCCTTCATCACACGCCCGCCGCCGACACGAGGGCGTAGAGCTCCTCGGGTGTCTGCGCGGCCCGGAGCTTGGCGACGTCGTCCTCTTCGGAGAACAGGATCGCGATCTGCGACAGGATCTCGAGGTGCTCGTCGCCCTTGCCGGCGATGCCCACGACGAACGTCACGGGCTCGCCGCCCCAGTCGACGCCACCGTCGTAGCGCACGACCGACAGGGCCGAATCGAGGATCTCGTCCTTCGTCTCGTTCGTGCCGTGCGGGATCGCGAGCTCGTTGCCCATGTAGGTCGACACCGTCTGCTCGCGCTGCTGCATCGCGTCGAAGTAGGCGCCGGTGACGGCACCCGCCGACTCGAGGATGTCGGCGGCTTCCTTCATCGCCTCTTCGCGCGTCGCGCTGCCGGTGTGGATCCTGACCTGGCCGAGGCTCAGTACGTCACGTGCCATTTCGCTTGCCCTTCTTCGATTGACGGATGCCGCGCGCCGAGGCTGCAGGACCGGGGGCATCGCGCCGGCCCGATCCTGCAGCGGTCTCAGCGGTTACTCCCCATCCTGATGCTGGTCGCGCACCAGGTCCACGACTTCGTCGTACTTGGGGGAGTTCATGAAGTTGTCGACCGACACGTGCATCGCGTCCGGCACCTGCTTGCGCGCACGCTCGGTCAGCTGGTTCTGCGTGATGACGAGGTCGGCGCTGTCGTCGAGGTTCGCGATCGCCTTGTTGACGACGGTGATGCCCTCGACCCCGGCCTTCTTCATCTTGTTGCGCAGTACGCTCGCGCCCATCGCCGACGAGCCCATGCCCGCGTCGCATGCGAAGACGATGCTCGTGACCGGCTTCGTCGCGACGACGCCGCCATCGAGCTGTCCGCCCGTCTCGGCCTCGGTCTCGAGCTTGTCCACGGCTTCCTGCGCGTCGCGGATCGTCTCGGGGTCCTTGCCGTCCGATGCGCGCAGGGCATCGAGTGCGGCGGAGGACTTGCCCTTGTTCGCCGCCGTCTTGGACACCGCCGTCGAGAACTGGTCCGCCTCGGCGAGCAGGTCCCGCTTGCGCGACGCCCGCAGGATGACGGATGCCACGAGGAAGGTGACCGTCGCTGCCAGCAGCACGGACAGCAGCACGACGAGCAGGTTCGGCACGCCCGCACCGACGGCGGCCGCGCTGACGGCGAAGATGCTGCCCGGTGCGGCTGGGAAGACCAACCCGCCGCCGAGGAGCATGTTCGTCGTGACACCCGTGGCACCGCCGGCGATGAGCGCCAGGATGAGGGTCGGCTTCATCAGGGCGTACGGGAAGTACACCTCGTGGATGCCACCGGCGAACTGGATGATCGCCGCACCGGGCGCCGAGGCACGAGCCGCGCCCAGGCCGAAGAACGCGAAGGCCAGCAGCAGTCCGAGTCCCGGACCGGGATTGGCCTCGAGCAGGAACAGGATCGACTTGCCGTCGGCTTCGGACTCGGTGATGCCGAGCGGGGTGAGCACGCCGTGGTTGATGGCGTTGTTGAGGAACAGCACCTTCGCCGGTTCGATCAGGATGCTCGTGAGCGGCAGCAGGTTCAGTTCGACGAGCCAGTTGACCGCATTGCTCAGCACCGTCATGAGGCCGTTGACCATCCACGCGATCGGGTAGAACCCGACGATGGCCATGACGAAGCCCCAGATGCCCGCGGAGAACATGTTGACGAGCATCTCGAAGCCCGAGCGGATCTTGCCGTCCCACAGGCTGTCCAGCCAGCGCATCGTGAAGGCGGCGAGCGGCCCCATGATCATCGCGCCGATGAACATGTGCACCTGGCCGAGCTGGTTGTCGGCGGGAAGGTCGGCGTTGATCTGGGCGATCAGCAGGTCGGAGCCGGCGATCGCACCCATCGTCGCAATGATGCCGACGACGCCGCCGCGCTGCTTGTAGACGATGTAGCCGCCCGTGTAGCCGATGACCAGCGGCAGCAGGTAGTGGATGAACGGCCCGACGATCGTCGCCAGGTCGGCATTGGGGGTGAATCCCTTCTCGATGAAGAACATCGTGAAGATGCCCCACGCGATCAGGGCCGGGATGTTCGGCATGATCATGCCGGACAGGAACGTGCCGAAGCGCTGCACGCCTACGCGTGCGCCCCCGGCAGCCTTTGCAGGCGTCGACGCCGTTGTCATGACTGTGTCTCCTTCTTCCGGGTCGCGGCCGTCTGGGCCGCGGTTCGTGCGGATGCCGCGTCGCTTGCGGCGAGGGCGGATTCGGCGATGTCGCGGGCATCGTCCGACGTGTACTGCAGCAGCGCCGCGCGCACATCCGCGAGCGCGGTCGGAGCCATCGACAGCGATGTCGCGCCGAGACCGACGAGCACGACGGCCAGCAGCGGGTCGGCGGCGGCCTCGCCGCAGATCCCGACGGGCTTGCCGGTCATCCGGCCGGCGTCGCCGACCTCGCGGATGAGCCGCAGCACAGCCGGATGCCACGGGTCCTGGAACGCCGCGACCGAGCCGAGCAGGCGGTCGGCCGCCAGGGTGTACTGCGTCAGGTCGTTCGTGCCGATCGAGGCGAAGTCGGCGTGGGCGAGCACCCGGTCGGCCAGCAGCGCCGACGACGGCACCTCGACCATGACGCCCGCCGTCTTGATGCCGTAGTCGCGGGCGACGTCGACGAAGTACCGCGTCTCCTCGACGGTCGCGATCATGGGCGCCATGACCCACAGGTCGGCGTCGGTGGCGGCATCCGCTTCGGCCAGGGCGGTCAGCTGCTCGCGCAGGATGTCCTCGCTCGCGCGGAGCGCGCGGATGCCGCGCAGGCCGAGGGCGGGGTTGTCTTCGTGCGCGTCGTTGAGGAACGCGAGCGGCTTGTCGGCGCCCGCGTCGAGCACGCGGACGACGACCTTCTTGCCCGGGAAGCCCGCCAGGAGCTTCGTGTACGCCTCGCGCTGCTGCCCGACCGTCGGCGCCTGGTTCGAGCTCAGGAACAGGAACTCGGTGCGGAAGAGTCCCACGCCCTCGGCGCCGAGCGCGACGGCCTCGGCCGCGCCCTCGGGGTTGCCGAGGTTCGCGAGGAGTGGGATCGCGGTGCCGTCGGCGAGGGCTCCGTCGGTGATGGGGGCGGATGCCGCCGCGGCACGCGCGTCAGCTCGATGCTGCGCCCGCACGAGCTCGTCGCCGGTCGGATCCGTCGTGACGACGCCGGCGGCGGCATCCACGATCACCGTCTCGCCGTCGGCGAGGTCCTTCGCGCCCACGGCGCCGACGATCGCGACGATCGACTTCTCGCGGGCGAGGATCGCGGTGTGCGAGGTCGGTCCGCCCTCGGTCGTGATGAGGGCGAGCACCTTGTCGAGGTCGAGCAGGGCCGTGTCGGCCGGCGCGAGGTCTTTCGCCACGAGCACGAACGGATGCCCCGGGTCGGGCACACCCGGCGCGGGCACGCCGCGCAGCCGCGCGATGACGCGCTGCGCGACGTCGTCGAGGTCGGCGGCACGCTCGCCGAGGTAGCCGCCCATCGCGACGAGCTGGTCGCGGAACGACGCGAACGCGTCGTGCACGGCGAATTCGCTCGTCTTGCCGTCGGCGATCCGCGCGTCGATCTCGGACTCGAGCGTCGGGTCCTCCGCCATCATCGCCTGCGCCTCGAGCACGTCCTGCGCCGCGCCGCCCGCCTGCGCGCCGCGTGCCTCGAGCTCGCGCGCGACGGCCGCGACGGCTTCTCGTACGCGTGTCGTCTCTTCTTCGGTGCTGCGCTCGCTGGGGGCGTCGCTCGGCGCGGGTGACGGCTCCGCCATGCGCGCGACGATCCCCTGGGCGACGCCCAGCCCGATTCCCACTCCGCGAAGTTCTGCCATGGTCCTACTCCGCGTCGTGGTCGGTCGCGAGCAGCTCGGCGAGCCGATCGAGGGTGGATTCGGCGTTGTCGCCGTCGGCGGTGAGGGTGATGTAGTCGCCCTGTTCGATGCCCAGGGCGATGACGCCGAGGATGCTCGCGGCGTTGACCGGGCCCCCGGCATCCTTCGCGATCGTGATGGGGATCCCCGCGTCCTTCGCCGCTTGCGCGAACATCTTCGCCGGACGAGCGTGAAGTCCGTGCGACGACCCGATTCGGACCGTCCTGGTGATGGATGGCATGGTCTGTCTCTCTTCTCTCTCGTGCGGTGCGATGGGTGCGGGCAGCTGCCCGCGGTCGGAGACGTTCCCCCCGGAGTCTCCGACCGCGGCACGGACGATCTGCAGCGTGCGTGTGCCGTCGAGATCGGTGAAGATGTCCGACGGCAGCAGCACGACGGTGGTTCCGCGGTAGGCGGCATCCATCTCGATGCGATCGAGGTCGTGCTCGAGGTGCGGGCCCACGAGCACGACGTCGGCGGCGTCGAGATCGATCGGCAGCGATTGCTCGGTGCCCGCGAAGGCGGTGAAATCGAAGCCGCGGTCGTGTGCGGCGTGCCTCAGCCGTTGCGCGACGAAGGTGCTCGACGCACCCGCACCGCAGACCACGAGGATCCTCATCGACCCGCCCTCCCTGACGCCATTCTTGTGAAAACGCTGGGAAGCGACAACCACTCGTTCTTCCGCGGGGGCGGAAACGAGCCACGGGGCGCGTGGTTGACTGGGCGCGGACCGCCCATCGAAGGAGCACCGTGACCAGAGCGCGACAGGATCGCCTGCTCGGTCTGCTCGCGCGCGACGGCGAGTGGGCGACCGCCGCGAGCCTCGCCGATGCGCTCGGGGTCACCCCGCGCAGCATCCGTTCGTACGTCACGGCGCTCAACGCGCGCGTGCCCGTGGGCGCCGCCGTCGAATCGGGGCCGCACGGGTATCGCGCGGGACCGGATGCCGCAACCGCACTGCGCGCGACGGGTGGCGTCGACGCGCCCCGCGACCGGCTGCACACGCTCGTGCGGGCGCTGCTGGATTCATCGGACGGGATCGAGGTCTTCGCGACCGCCGACGCGCTGCACGTGAGCCCCGCGACCCTCGATGCCGACCTCGCGCGCGTGCGCGGACTGCTCGGCGGCACCGAGCTGACGCTCGAGCGCTCGGCGTCGCAGGCGCGACTGCGGGGCACCGAGATGGCGCAGCGGCGCCTGCTGTCGCGGCTCGCGCACGATGAGATGGAGGCGGGGTCGTTCGACCTCGAAGCCCTGCGGCGCACCCTCGGCGAGGGCTCCGTCGGCGCGCGCGCGTTCGGCCCGTTCAAGACCGAGCTCGTCACGCGGCTCGGCGCGCTGGGCTACTTCGTCAACGAGTTCGGCATCGCCGACGTCGTCATGCACATCGCGATCGCCGCCGACCGCGTCTCGCGCGACCGCGGACTCGAGGGCGGGGTGGGGGAGCGCCCCGCGCAGCAGGAGGTCGCGGACATCCTGGCGGCGCTGTCCGAACAGCACCTCGGCGTGACGCTCGGCGCGGGCGACGTGCAGCACCTCGCGACCCTCGTGCTCACGCGCGTCGTCGCGCCCGGTGCGGGTGAGCCGGGTGCGGAGGCGCGCTCGCGCCTCGAGCCCGAGGTCGAGGAAGCCGTGCGGGCGGTGGTCGAGGCCGCGGCATCCGAATTCCTCGTCGACATCGCGCACGAGGACTTCATCCTGCGGCTCGCGCTGCACGTGCAGAACCTGCGACACCGCGCGCGCGAGCAGGCGTGGTCGCGCAATCCGCTCACGCGGTCGCTGAAGTCGACGTATCCGATGATCTTCGAGGTCGCCGTCTACATCGCGTCGGGGCTGCACGAGCGCCTGGACATCCCGCTGCTCGACGACGAGATCGCCTACATCGCGATGCACGTCGGCGGGCGCCTCGAGCGCAGCCGCCGTGCCGATCAGCTGCTGACGGCGACGATCGTGTGCCCCGGCTATTACGAGCTGCACGAACTGCTGCGCTCGTCGGTGGACCGCTCCCTGGGGCAGGCGATCGAGGTCGTCGGCGTCGAGACGCGCGTCGACCCGGATTGGGCCTCGATCGACACCGACCTCGTGCTCACGACGATCGACTCGCCGGCCCTGGGGGACCGCGTCGTACGGATCCAGCCCTTCCTCACGGGCGCCGACGTCGAGCGCGTGCAGGCGGCCGCGGGGCGGATCCGGCGGGGGCGCCGGCTCGCCCGGCTGCGGGAGGAGCTGTCGCGGTACTTCTCGCCCGAGGCGTTCGTGCACGGGCTCGAGGGCGGGTCCTCGGACTCGGTGATCCGGCGGCTGGGGTCACTGCTCGTGCACCAGGGCGTCATCGACGACGACTACGTCGAGCGGGCGATCCAGCGCGAGGAGCTCTCGTCGACGGCGTTCACCGACGCACTCGCGGTACCCCACGCGCTGGGGATGACCGCGACGCGCACGGCGATCGCGATCGGCATCGCCGACCCGTCGATCCCGTGGGGCGAAGGCCGCGTGCAGGTCGTCGCCCTCGTGGCGTTCTCCGAGACCGACCGCGAGGCGTTCCAGACGGTGTTCGAGCAGTTCGTCGAGGTGTTCAGCGAGCGCGAGTCGGTGCAGCGCATCGTGCGCCGCAGCACCGACTTCGCCGCGTTCCTCGACGAGCTGGTCGCCGTCGTCGACGGGTGAGGGTGGGTTCGTCGGGTTGCTCGCGGTCGTGGGTGGGTGACCCTTCCTCGACGAGCCGGTCGCCGTCGTGGGTGGGTGGCCCTTCTTCGACGAGCTGGTCGCCGTCGTGTGCGGGTGACCCGCGCGTGCTTCGGGCTGTGAGGGCCCGCGCCCGCTCCTTTGCGTGGCCACTTCGGGTTTGGGGCGGGTTGTGGTGACGACACGCCGGGGCGTCCGGCGTGTCGCGGTGGGAATGCGCCCCAAACCCGTGCCCGGTGGTGGTGCGGGGTGGGACTGGGGGCGGCCGGCAGCGGCGTTGTCGGTCGGGTTTGGGGCGGGTTGTGGTGTCGACACGCCGGGGCGTCCGGCGTGTCGCGGTGGGAATGCGCCCCAAACCCGTGCCCGGTGGTGGTGCGGGGTGGGGCCGGGTGCGGGGGCGGTCGGCAGCGGCGTTGTCGGTCGGGTTTGGGGCGGGTTGTGGTGTCGACACGCCGGGGTGTCCGGCGTGTCGCGGTGGGAATGCGCCCCAAACCCGCGCCCGGCGGCGCGGGCGATCGCCGGGCAGCGGAGGCCTCGCCTGCTCGCGTCCGCCGCACTGTCCCCGACAGCGCGCCGACGGATGCCGCGACTCGAGCTCAGCGCGGAGGATGAACGCCGAACGAAGCGAGCCGCGACCCGAGCTTCGGGGCCGAGCCGATGTGTGGCCAGCCCCAGCGCACGAAGGGACACTGCCGGATGCCGCGGATCCAGTCCTCGCGTTGCTTCTCCTCTTCGAGGACCTCGGCGGGGTTCCGGCCGAGAGTGAAACGCCCATCGACATACTTGATCCGCCCGTCGAACTCTCCGAGGGCATTCACATCATCGAGACCGAAGTCGACGTAGTAGGTGCTGTCGCTGTGCGGTCCAGGTATCGCCACCTGCAGATCGGGAACGGCGAATCCGAGTTCGACGAGTCGAATGCGGCTGACGCTCTCGCCGGGGCGCTGAGCGCGCGGATCAGCGAAGCGCAGAACGCGTTCGGCGCGCGATTGCCCGTGCGCGCTGCGGCGGAACGTTTCGCGGATGAGCGTGCGGGCCTCGGCTTCAGCGAGTGGGTCCTCGGCGACCGCCAGTCGCAGCGCGGCGTCCGTGACGGTCACCGCGGCTTCGAACGATGCGGTGCGTGCCACGTCCGCCACGGTCCGCACCAGCGAAGTACATCGCAACTCTCCGACCTCGACGATCTCGTCGTCGCGCAGATCACCGCGATGGCGCACGACATCGCGGGCCGCACCCGGTCGCTCGGACGGCGCGATCACGTGCACGCGCGTTGCATCCGGTGAGTACAGCGGAAGACCGTGCATCGCCGCAGCCGTCTCATGCGAAAAGACGGGCGGACGCTTCGAGGTCAGCGCGAGAGCACGGGCTCGCATCAGGATCCGTTGCTCGGGCCACGCGGCATCCCATTGCTCAGTAAAAGTGAAGACGCCGCTGCGCACGCGCATGATGATGTCGTCCTGCAGCAGGTCTCGGCGCCGCGCGGGCCCGAATCCTTGGGCGGCGAGTTCGTCGGATCGCATCAGTGCGATGTCTTCGTCCACCGCATCAGCATGCGCGAACTCGCGTCCGTCTCTGATCCCCTGTGGATAACCGGATGCCGCACCGCGGCGGCGCTCCCCGGTGTGGGGCGCATCCCGGTCGTGACGCGCCGCCGTCGTCGGCATGTCGCGGAGAGAATCCGCCCCGAACCCCGGGGTGGAACGGGACGAGCTCAGCCCTCGTCGTCGTGCATGGCGGCGTCGACGGCAGCGGCCCCCGCGGCGGGAGAGCCGGCGCCGGCCGCTTGGCGTGCGGCCTGGATGGCCCGCTGCCCCGCCGGCAGGCCGATCGCGAGCCCGATCACGATGAAGGTCAGTACGCCCGCGACGACGAGCAGCGTCTCGATCGGCATGATGTCGGCGAGCGGACCGAACACGACCATGCCGAGCGGCATCGCCACGGCCATGACGATGCCGACGAACCCGAACACGCGGCCTTGACGCTCCGGCTCGACGGTCTCTTGCAGCAGCGTCATGGACGGGGTCGAGAAGAACGGCACGGCGAGTCCGACGAGGAACATGAAGCCGAAGAACAGCCAGATGTTGAACGACAGGCCGAGTCCGATCGACAGCGCCCCGAAGACGAGCGACGAGACGACGATCATCCCGATCCGACTGCGGTGGGCGAAGAACGAGGCGACGACGATGCCGCCCAGCACCATCCCCACGCTGAACGACACTTCGAGGATCGCGAGGTTGACGACGTCCTGCGCTTCGCCCGCGGGGAACGAGCGCACGAGCATGAGCGGCGTGAGGTTGGAGGGAGCGACGGTGAGCAGGAAGATGATCGCGAAGACGATGAGCAGCCAGCGCACGAAGGCGTGATGGGCGATGTAGCGCACGCCGTCTGCGAGATCGGCGAAGTATCCGGTGTTCGCGTCGGCGGCGCGGCGCACGGCCTTCACCGGGATGAACGCGAGCAGCCCGATGCCGAGGGCGGCCGTCACGACGTCGATGAAGAAGATCGGGATGAGCGATGCCGCCGTGCCTCCGTAGACGACCGACGCCCACGCGTACAGCGCGCCGCCGACCGCCGGGGCGAGCAGCGCCATCGCCGACTGGATCGACCCGTTGATGCCGTTCACCCGCATCAGGTTGCGCATCGGCACGATCTGGGGGATCAGCGCCGACACGGCCGGCGTCTGGATGCCGGCGCCCGCCGAACGGATCGCCATCGTGAGGAAGATCAGCCACACCGCGTCGTAGCCGCTCAACATGATGAGGGCGAGCGCGAGCGTCGACAGGGCGATGGCGCCGTCGGCGCCCATGATGAGGAACTTGCGGTTGTGACGGTCGGCCCAGACGCCGCCGAAGATCGACACGACCGCCTGCGGCAGAAAGCCGAACACCGCCGCGAGGGTCATGATGAGCCCGGACTGGTATGTGATCGTCAGGTACCAGAAGACGGTGTACTGCACGAGCATCGAGCCGAACAGGCTGAAGGTCTGCCCGCCGAGGAACAGGATGACGTTGCGCAGCCAGCGTGGATGATCGGATGCCGCGGGCGCGTCCGACGTCGTCATGTCGTCGCTCATCCGGTGCCTCCTCGTCGCAGCCTCGCGTGCAGACCGGGTGGCACGATAACACGCACTCCGGACACGCAGCATCCGCTTTTGGCCGCGAGACTGCACCCGACCGCCGAGACTGCGGTTGAACCCCGCAGTCTCGGCGCGCCGTTGCGGTCTCGCGGTCAAAGTGGGCCGTGCCGGGGCGGGCCGTGCCGGCATCCGCTCTTCGCCGATCCAAGGTCGTCGCGGCCCGACCCCCTCCGTTGACTTGCGGCGTTTGTCGCTCGCGCCCGGCGTGTCGTCGGCATTGGGCGCAAGTCGACGAAGGGGAGTGTGCCGACGGGCGCGCCGGAGCCCGCGCGAACGCCGACGGGCGCGCCGGAGCCCGCGCTGACGCCGAGGGGCGCGCCGGAGCCCGCGCTGACGCCGACGGGCGCGCAGCGCGCAGCGCGCAGCGCCCGCGCGATCAGTCGAGGGCGTCGAGCAGGGCGCGCGCGCCCGCGGCGAGGGCCGCGATGCGGGCCCGCGCGTCGTCGGGCGAATCGCCGCGCACGTCGAGGTAGAGCTTGAGCTTGGGCTCGGTGCCGCTCGGGCGCACGAGCACGCGCGAGCCGTCGGTCAGCCACAGGCGCAGCACGTCGCCCGGGGGCAGTCCGTCCACGCCCGCGAGCAGGTCGTCGATGCGCTCCACGGCGACGTCGCCGATCGCGGCCGGATGCTCCGTCCGCAGCGCCCCCATGATGCGCGCGATCGTGGACACGTCGTCGACGCGCACCGCGATCTGGTCGCTCGCGAACGACCCGAAGGTCGCGTCGAACTCGTCGAGCAGGTCGACGAGCGAGCGACCCTCCTCGCGCGCGTCGGTCGCGAGCCCCAGGATCGCGACGGCGGCCGAGATGCCGTCCTTGTCGCGCACCGTCTCGGGGTTGACGAGGTACCCGAGCGCCTCCTCGAACCCGAAGACCATGCCCGGCGCGCGCGAGATCCACTTGAACCCCGTCAGGGTCGCGTGAAAGTCGAGCCCGTAATGCTCGGCGACCGCCGCGAGCCCGGGCGAGGACACGAGCGAGCAGGCGAGGGATGCACCGTCGGTGCCCGCCGCGAGCCGCGCGGCGCGCCACCCCAGCAGCAGTCCGACCTGGTTCCCGCTCAAGCGCCGCCAGCCGCCTTCGGCCGCAGCATCCGGGATCGCGACCGCGAGTCGGTCGGCGTCGGGGTCGTTCGCGACCACGAGCTCGGCACCCGCAGCGCGGGCGCTCTCGAACGCGAGGTCCATCGCGCCGGGCTCTTCGGGGTTGGGGAACGACACGGTCGGGAACGCGCCGTCGGGCTCGGTCTGGGCCTCGACGAGCGTCGGCAGGGGGTATCCGGCATCGCCGAGGACGCGCGCGAAGGTCTGCCATCCGACGCCGTGCATCGCGGTGTACACCCACGAGAACCCGTCGGCGCCCGGCCCCGCGGGGGCGACCGCCGCCGTCGCGGCGACGTACTCGTCGATGACCGCCTCGGGCGCCGTCGCGTAGGCGAGCGAGCGGGGGATCGCGGCGAGGTCGCCCTCGTCGGCGACGCGCTGGATGTGCGCCGCGATCTCGGCGTCGGCGGGCGCGACGATCTGCGAGCCGCCGTCAGCACCGCCGAGGTACACCTTGTAGCCGTTGTCATCGGGCGGGTTGTGGGATGCCGTCACCATGACGCCCGCCGCCGCGTCGAAGTACCGCACGGCGAAGGCCAGCACGGGGGTCGGCAGCAGCCGGGGCAGCAGGATGACCCGCAGACCGGCGCCGGCGAAGATCTCGGCGGAATCGCGCGCGAACACATCGGAATTGCGCCGCCCGTCGTAGCCGATGACGACCGTGGGCGTGTCGTCGGCGCCGGCCTTCTCGCGCAGGTACGCCGCGAACCCGGCGGCCGCCTGCCCCACGAGCACGCGGTTCATGCGGTTGCTGCCCGCGCCCAGTCGGCCGCGCAGACCCGCCGTGCCGAAGGCCAGGCGCGTCGAGAACCGGTCGGTGAGCGACGCCGCGGCGGCCGGGTCACCCTCGTCCGCGGCGGCCAGGAGCGCCCGCAGCTCGCCGCGGGTCTCGCCGTCGGGATCCTGCGCGAGCCAGGAGGCGGCACGCGCGCGCAGCGCGTCGTCGAGGCCGGGTGCGGCATCCGTCCCCGCCGCCTGTGAGGCGACCAGGTCGGGTTCCGCGCCGCTCACAGCGCCCCGACGATACGGGCCAGCAGCGACGAGATGACGGGTTCGGCCGCACGGCCGGCCTCGATGACCTCCTGATGGCTGAGCGGGGTGGTCTGGATGCCGGCCGCCATGTTCGTGATGAGCGAGAGGCCGAGGATCTCCATGCCCGCCTGCCGCGCCGCGATCGCCTCGAGCGCCGTCGACATGCCGACGATGTGTCCGCCGATCGTCTTGGCCATGCGCACTTCGGCGGGTGTCTCGTACTGCGGCCCGCGGAACTGGCAGTACACGCCCTCGTCGAGCGTCGGGTCGACCGAGAGCGCGAGGTCGCGCAGGCGCATCGAATACAGGTCGGTCAGGTCGATGAAGGTCGCCCCCTCGAGCGGCGAGGCGCCCGTGAGGTTGATGTGGTCGCTGATGAGCACGGGCTGGCCCGGGGTCCACGTGTGGCGGATGCCGCCCGCGCCGTTGGTGAGCACCATCGTGTGCGCGCCCGTCGCCGCCGCCGTGCGCACGCTGTGCACGACGCGGCGCACGCCGTGTCCCTCGTAGAAATGGGTGCGCGCGCCGATCACGAGCACGTTGCGGCCCTTCGCGGTGCGGACGCTGCGGAGGGTGCCCACGTGCCCTTCGAGTGCCGGCCTGCTGAAGCCCGTCACCTCGGTCGCGGGGAAGGTGGCCGTCGTCTCGCCGATGAGTTCGGCGGCCTTGCCCCAGCCGCTTCCGAGCGTCAGGGCGATGTCGTGCCGCTCGACGCCGGTGATCCGGGCGATGTCTGCGGCTGCCTCGGCGGCGACGGCGAACGGGTCGGCCGTCGGGTCGTCGAGGGGATTGGCGGTGGTCTCTGACATGCCCCCACTCTAGGAACGCGAGCGCGTGGTCGCCATACACGAATGCGGCCGGAGTGTCGCCCCGGTCGTGGGGGCGGCATCCGTCGGGAAGAATGGATGCCATGTCCTTGAGCTTCGAGCGCACCCAGTCCGTCGCGATCATCGGCGGCGGCCCCGGGGGATATGAGGCGGCGCTCGCCGCGGCGCAGCTCGGCGCCCAGGTGACCCTCGTCGAACGCGCGGGCATCGGCGGGTCGGCCGTCATCACCGACGTCGTGCCGTCGAAGTCGCTCATCGCGACCGCCGACGCCGCCGTCGCGATCGCCGGAGCGAGCGACCTCGGCGTGCAGCTGTTCGCCAAAGGCGGCGACGGCAGACCGCTCAAGCCCGAGATCGCGATCAACATGCGCGCCGTCAACAAGCGGCTGCTGTCACTCGCACGGCAACAGTCCGACGACATGCGCGCCGCGCTCGTCGAAGCGGGCGTGCGCCTCATCTCGGGGCACGGCCGCCTCGAGGGCGAGAACGCCGTGATCGTGTCGACCGATCGCGACGGCACCGACTTCGACCGCATCGAGGCCGACACGCTCGTCGTCTCGGTGGGAGCATCGCCGCGCGAGCTGCCGAACGCCAAGCCCGATGGCGAGCGCATCCTGACGTGGACGCAGCTGTACGACATGAAGGCGCTCCCCGAGCACCTCATCGTCGTGGGCTCGGGGGTCACCGGCGCCGAGTTCGCCGGTGCGTACATGAACCTCGGGGCCGAGGTCACGCTCGTCTCGAGTCGCGACCAGGTTCTTCCCGGTGAGGACACGGATGCCGCGGCGGTGCTCGAGCGCGTGTTCAAGCGGGGCGGAATGACGCTGCTGTCGAAGTCCCGCGCCGACCGGGTCGAGAACCTCGGCGACCGCGTCGTCGTGACCCTCAGCGACGGACGCACCGTCGAGGGCAGCCACTGCCTCATGGCGGTCGGGTCGGTGCCCAACACCGCGGGCATCGGACTCGAGCAGGCCGGCGTGCAGATGACCGATTCGGGGCACATCCAGGTCAACCGCGTCGCGCGCACCTCGGTGCCGAACATCTACGCCGCGGGGGACTGCACGACGTTCGTGCCGCTCGCCTCGGTCGCCTCGATGCAGGGCCGGACGGCGGTCTTCCACGCCCTCGGCGACGTCGTGATCCCGTTGGAGCGTCGCCGGATCGCCTCGAACATCTTCACCGCGCCCGAGATCGCGACGGTCGGGTGGCAGGAGAAGGACATCATCGACGGACGCATCGCCGCCGTCGTGCACAAGCTGCCGCTCGCCGCGAACCCGCGGGCGAAGATGATGGGCATCAAGGACGGCTTCGTCAAGCTCATCGCACGCCAGGGGTCGGGCAGCGTGGTGGGCGGCGTGATCGTCGGACCCCGGGCATCCGAGCTCATCTACCCGATCGCGATCGCCGTCGAGCGCCGCCTGACGATCGACCAGGTCTCGCGCGTGTTCACGGTGTACCCGTCGCTGTCGGGCAGCATCACGGATGCCGCGCGCGCGATGCACGTCGTCGACCACACCGTGTACGGGGTCTGACCTCCCGGCATCCGCTCTTCGCCGCTCTGGGGCTTCGCCGGGCCGTGGTTTCGTCGGGCCGTGGTTTCGTCGGGCCCGGGTTTCGTCGGGGCCCGACCCCGTTCGTTGACTTGCGGCCTTTGTCGCTCGCGCTCGGCGTGTCGCCGGCATTGGGCGCAAGTCGACGAAGGAACGGCTCCACAGGTGTGCGGCTCGTGGAGCGGGGGAAGGCCGATGGGCGCGCAGCGCGCGGGGTGGCGGTCACGCGCGAGGCGGATGCCGGGGGTCGACCCTGTTCGTTGACTTGCGGCCTTTGTCGCTCGCGCGCGGCGTGTCGCCGGCATTGGGCGCAAGTCGACGAAGGAACGGCTCCACAGGTGTGCGGCTCG
>NZ_JBSHLZ010000001.1:423058-511488 GCF_053644835.1 Microbacterium sp. NPDC055357
GCCGATGGACGCGCAGCACGCGGGGTGGCGGTCACGCGCGAGGCGGATGCCGGGGGTCGACCCTGTTCGTTGACTTGCGGCCTTTGTCGCTCGCGCGCGGCGTGTCGCCGGCATTGGGCGCAAGTCAACGAAAGGAACGGCGCAACGCACGGGCACGCCGCGCCGCGCGCGACGCGCAGCGCGCGGCGGCACGCCCGGCACCACGCCGGGCGACGGCCGGGCCGTCAGCTGATCGTCAGGAGCTGGTGGCCGGCGGAGACGGTCGTGCCGGCGGCGGCGCTGATCGAGCCGATGACGCCGTCCTTGTGCGCCTGGATCGGCTGCTCCATCTTCATCGCCTCGAGCACGATGACGAGGTCGCCCTTGACGACGTGCTGCCCGTCTTCGACTGCGACCTTGACGATCGTGGCCTGCATCGGAGCCTTGACGGCGTCGCCGGACGCGCCGGCCGTGACGGTCGTCGCGTGCGAACGGCGCGACGGGGGAGCGGCGGCGGGGCGTCCGGTGCCGGGCGTCGCGGTGATGCGGTCGGGCAGGCGCACCTCGAGGCGCTTGCCGCTCACCTCGACGACGACGGTATGCCGCGGCTCGGGGGCGGCGGGGGCCTCGAGCTCGCCGTCCCACGGGGCGATCTCGCCCGCGAACTCGGTCTCGATCCAGCGCGTGAAGACGCCGAAGCGGCCGTCCTCGGCGGTGAAGGCCGGATCGCGCACGACCTCGCGGTGGAACGGCAGCACGGTCGGCAGCCCGGTGATCTCGAACTCGTCGAGCGCGCGGCGTGCGCGCTGCAACGCCTCGGCGCGGTCGCGCCCGGTCACGATGATCTTCGCCAGCAGCGAGTCGAACGCGCCCGAGACGCTGTCGCCCGCCGTCACACCCGAATCGAGACGGATGCCGGGGCCCCCGAACGTCTTGAAGACGTGAATGGGTCCGGGCTGGGGCAGAAAACCGCGCCCGGGGTCTTCGCCGTTGATGCGGAACTCGATCGAGTGGCCCTCGGCGACGGGGTCGTCGTAGCCGATCTCCTGGCCCTCGGCGAGGCGGAACTGCTCGCGCACGAGGTCGATGCCGGTGACTTCTTCGGACACCGGGTGCTCGACCTGCAGGCGCGTGTTGACCTCGAGGAACGAGATCGTGCCGTCGGCGCCGATGAGGAACTCGCACGTGCCCGCGCCGACGTAGCCGACCTCGCGCAGGATCGCCTTCGACGATTCGTAGAGGATCCGGTTCTGCTCGTCGGTC
This sequence comes from Microbacterium sp. NPDC055357, assembly GCF_053644835.1. Classification (NCBI taxonomy): domain Bacteria; kingdom Bacillati; phylum Actinomycetota; class Actinomycetes; order Micrococcales; family Microbacteriaceae; genus Microbacterium; species Microbacterium sp. NPDC055357. The sequence continues at coordinate 424,301 of NZ_JBSHLZ010000001.1, forward strand.
AGGAACGGTGCCGGTGCCTCTTCGACGAGCTTCTGGTGGCGGCGCTGCAGCGAGCAGTCCCGCGTCGAGATGACGACGACGTTGCCGGCGGCATCCGCGAGGCACTGCGTCTCGACGTGCCGGGGCTTGTCGAGGTACTTCTCGACGAAGCACTCGCCGCGACCGAACGCGGTGACGGCCTCGCGGGTGGCCGATTCGAACTGCTCGGCGATCTCGTCGGTCGTGCGGGCGACCTTCAGGCCGCGTCCGCCGCCGCCGTACGCGGCCTTGATGGCGATGGGCAGACCGAACTCGTCGGCGAAGGCGATGACCTCGTCGGCGCCCGCGACGGGGCCGGGAGTGCCGGGTGCGAGCGGTGCGCCCACCTTCTCGGCGACGTGACGCGCGGTGACCTTGTCGCCGAGGGCTTCGATCGCCTCGGGCGAGGGGCCGATCCAGATGAGCCCCGCGCCGGCGACGGCGCGCGCGAAGTCGGCGTTCTCGGCGAGGAAGCCGTAGCCGGGGTGCACGGCGTCGGCGCCGGAGCGGCGCGCGACGGAGAGGATCTTGTCGATCGAGAGGTAGGTCTCGGCGCTCGTGGACCCGTCGAGCGCGTACGCCTCGTCGGCGAGTCGCACGTGCAGGGCATCGCGATCCTGATCGGCGTACACCGCGACCGACGAGATACCGGCGTCACGTGCGGCACGAATGATGCGGACGGCGATCTCGCCGCGATTGGCAATGAGGACCTTGCTGATCTTCGCCGGGGCGGTCTGAGGCATGGATGCCAGCCTAGCGAGGGTTGTGCGCGCCCTTTTGAGCACTCCCTACAAGAACCGACGAAAAACGTGGGAGTCCTACGACAACGTCGGACCGTCGGCGACCGTATTCCACAGCGAGGTCCACTCGACTCCGAGCTCGCGCACGAGGCGGCGGATCGTCGAGAGCGACATGCCCACGACGGTCGACGGGTCGCCCTCGACGCGCTCGATGAAGGCGCCCCCCAGCGAGTCGACCGTGAAGGCGCCGGCGACGTGCAGCGGCTCTCCCGTCGCGACGTAGGCCGCGATCTCGGCATCCGTGACGTCTTCGGCGAACGTGACGGATGCCGCGGCCACAGCGTGCACCTCGCGCGGCGAGCGTCCGGGTTCGACGCGCACGACGGCGTGGCCCGAGTGCAGCACGCCCGTGCGGCCGCGCATCGCACGCCACCGCGCGACGGCGTTCTCGGGCGTGTGCGGTTTTCCGAGCACGTCGCCGTCGAGTTCGAACATCGAATCGCCGCCGATGACGATGCCGTCGAAGTCGGGGATGTCGTCGACCAGCCGGGCCGCGACGTCGGCGGCTTTGCGTCGTGCGAGCAGCAGCACGTGCTCGTCGGGATCGAGCGTGCGCTCCTCGGCCGTCTCGACGGCGGCGACGACGGCTTCCTCGTCGACGTCGGGCGGGAGCGTGTGGGGGGTGATGCCGGCTTGCCGCAGCAGCATGAGACGGGCCGGCGACGTCGAGGCGAGGCATACGCGCATTCCCCCAGGGTAGGGGCCGTCAGCGCGCGGTCCCCCGCGCCGCGACCCGAACCGCGCGTGGGGGAGAATCGGGGGATGGACTCCGGTGATCTGCTCGACCTCGACATCACGGGCGTCGCCCACGGCGGCGTCTTCGTCGCCCGACACGAGGGCCGCGTCGTCTTCGTGCCCGACGCCATCCCCGGCGAACGCGTGCGCGCCCGGCTGACGGACACGTCGAAGAGCTCGTTCTGGCGCGCCGAGACGATCGAGGTGCGGGATGCCTCACCGCACCGTCGTGCGCACGTGTGGCCTCAGGCCGACGTGGACACTCCACCCGAGCTGCGTCCCGGCGGCGCCGACTTCGGCCACATCGACCTCGCCCACCAGCGCGAGCTCAAGCTCGACGTGCTCTCCGACGCCCTGCGCCGGTTCGCCGACCTCGAGCTGCCGGTGGCGATCCGCGCGGCCGGGGCCGACGGCGCCGACCCCGAGACCGACGACGGCACGGGCTGGCGCACCCGGGTCAGCCTGCACGTCGACGACGACGGCAGGGTCGGCCCGTACGCCGCCCGCAGCCACCGCGTCATCCCCGTCGACGAGTTGCCGCTCGCGACCGCCGCCGTCGCGCAGGCGGCACGGCAGCTCGCGCAGGGCACGGCCGGACGCATTGACCTCGTGCAGCCCGCCGACGGTCGCGTGCGGGTCATCCCGCGTCCCGAGACGGTGCGCGCCGGATCCCGCCGGCGGGGCCGCACACCGGCACCGGGCGCCCCGGTCCGCAACGATCCTGCGCGCGAAGTCGTCGTCGAGACCGTCGCGGGTCGCGATTTCCACGTGGATGCGGGTGGGTTCTGGCAGGTGCACCGGCTCGCCGCCGCGTCGCTCACGGACATCGTCGCGCGCACTCTCGAGGACGCCGTCGACCCTGACGCGTGGCACCTCGACCTGTACGGCGGGGTCGGCCTGTTCGCGGCGACCCTCGCGAGCCTGGGCGGCCCGTCGACCCGCGTCACCTCGGTCGAGTCCGACACGCGCGCGACCGACCACGCGGGCGAGAACCTCGCGGAGTGGATCGGCGCCCGGGCCGAGACCGCCCGGGTCGACCGCTGGATCACGCAGCTCGGGGGCGCAGCATCCGCCGTCGAGCGCGAGCGGCTCGCGCGGGGCGTCGTGCTGCTCGATCCGCCCCGCGCGGGAGCCGGACGCGCCGTCGTGGAGGGGATCGCCGCTCTGGCGCCCGCGACCGTCGTCTACGTCGCGTGCGACCCCGTCGCTCTCGCGCGGGATCTCGGCACGTTCCGGGCGGTGGGGTACGAGACGCGCAGCGTCGAGGCGCTCGACCTGTTCCCGAACTCGCACCACGTCGAAGCGGTCGCCACGCTCACTCGCGTCGAAAGCCCTTAGAGCCCTCGAGCCGTAAAGCGCAAGGCCGCCTGGTGGTCGCGGGTCTGCCCTAAAGTAAGGGGAATGACGCGCGTCGCCCTTATCGACGACCACGAGTCCGTCCGCCTGGGACTCGAGGCGGCTTGCGTGCGCGCTCAGACGAAGGACGTCGTCTTCTCGGGGTCGACGGTCACCGAGTACATCAACTGGCGAACGTTCAGCCAGTCCGCCCCGGCCGATGTCGTCGTGCTCGACCTCACGCTCGGCGACGGCACGACCGTGACCGAGAACGTCACGACGCTGATCCGCGACGGTTCGAGCGTCATCATCCACTCCGTCGCCGACCGTCCGGCGGCCGTGCGCGAAGCGCTCGCCGCGGGGGCCGCGGGCGTCATCAGCAAGTCGTCGCGCATCGACGACGTGCTCGCCGCGATCCACACCGTCGCCCGCGGAGAACCCCTCAACAACGTCGAGTGGGCCAGCGCCGTCGAGGGCGATCGTGAGTTCGCCGACGCGCAGCTGTCGGCCCGCGAACGCGACGTGCTGCGGTTGTATGCGGCGGGGCTGCCGCTCAAGGTCGTCGCCGACCGGCTGGGCGTGGCGTACTCGACCGCGAAAGAGAACATCACGCGCGTGCGCGTCAAGTACGTCGAGGTGGGGCGTCCGGCTCCCACGAAGGTCGACCTGCTGCGTCGCGCGATGGAAGACGGCATCCTGGCCGACTCCGCGGGCGCGGCGCCGCCCGCCGCTCCACCGGGGCGCGCACGGTGACTCAAGAGGGCCCCTCGTCGCTCGATGACGCCTGGGGCCACATCCCGCGTTCGCGTGAGGCGACGGCGGGGATCGGCGCTTTCACGCGCCAGCGCGTCGAGCGCATCATCTCGGTGTCGTCGGGTGTCGGCTCGCTCATCCTCGGAGCTCAGGCGGCGGTGACGGCGCTCGGCCAGCGCACCGAGCTCGGCAGCTGGCAGGTGCCGCTGCTGGTCGTCGTGTTCGCTCCGCTGCTGTTCATGATCGTCGCGTGCCTCGTCGGTCGCGGCGTGCGCGTCTCGGCCGGCGTCTTCGCGATCGTGTACGTCGCCATGCTGGCGATGTGGCCGCTCGCAACGACGGACTCGACCCTCGCCCCCACCGAAGCGCCGTGGATCTGGTACCTCGTCAACATCGCGACGCTCGCCGCCGTCCTGGCGTTCTCGCTTCCGCTGCAGCTGGTGTGGACGGCTCTCGCGCCGCTGCTGTTCGGATTCGTGCGCCTCGTGCAGGGGGAGTTCCGTCCCGACGTGTGGGCCGCCGTCGCGATCGACGTGTCGTTCGCCCTCATCCTCGGGGGAGTGCTGCTGAGCCTCGGGTGGGTGCTGCGCTCGATCGCCGTCGGAGTCGACGACGCGCGCGGCAAGGCGGTCGAGTCGTACGCGCGCGCGGCGGCGGCCAATGCCGCGGAGCAGGAGCGCGTCGCCGTCGCCGCCCTCATGCACGACAGCGTGCTGGCCGCCCTGATCGCGGCCGAGCGCGCTGACGGTCCCCGCGCGCGCACGCTCGCCGCGGCGATGGCGCGCGAAGCGCTGACCCGGCTCGCCAACGCCGAGCAGGACGCCCGTGAGGGCAGCGACGCACCGCAGGACTCGGCGTCGCTGGCCGACGACATCGAGGTCGCCGCGCGCGAGGTCGGTGTGCAGTTCGCGGTCCAGCGCAGCGTCGTCGCCGACGCGCCCTCCGTGCCGGGACGCGTCGCGCGCGCGCTCGTGCTCGCCACGACGCAGGCGATCGCCAACGCCGTGCAGCACGCCGGCGGCGTGGGCCTGACCGTGACGGTCGACGGCACGCCCGAGCGGATCCGCATCGTCGTGCGCGATGCGGGCGAGGGCTTCGACATGGCCGGCGTCCCCGACGACCGGCTCGGCATCCGCGGGTCGATCATCGCGCGCGTGGCCGCGGTGGGCGGTACGGCGCAGCTGGAATCCAGTCGGGCCGGCACGGTGGTCGTGCTCGATTGGCCCGCACCTCTGCCGCAGGGCGTGACCGAGGCGGACCTCGCCGCGGGGGAGGTCGACGGATGAGAGTCCGCAACATCCTGTCCGCGCTCGCGGTGGCGTTCACGGCCTACATCGCGGCGCGAGCGCTGGCCCTCACCGAACCCGTGCCCTTTCCGCTCGTGCTCGTCACGGTCGTCGCGCTCTATCTGGTCACGACCTGGCTGTGCATCTACTGGTACCCCGTCCGATCGCGCACCGCGACGACGGATGCCGCGGGTCGCGGCGGCACGGCGCGCCTGCCCGTCTGGGCCGCTGTCCTGGCCCTGGCGACGACGGCGATCGTGCCGACGGCGATCGCGATCGGCGTCGGCGACGGCAATCGCACCGCGACGTTCGCGACGTGGTATCTCGGCGGTCTCGGCGCGCTCATGGTCATCGTGATGGTGCGCCGCCGACCCTGGGTGGCCTGGTCGGGCATCGCGATCCTCGGGATCGGGTCGGTCGCTTGGATGGGCGCGGGCCCTGCCCTCGCGCTCGGCCTGGTCGGCTCGGTCGTGTGGGTCATCGTGGCCCACCTCGTCCGGTTCTCGCTCGACCGCGCCGCCCATGACACGACGCAGCTCGCCCAGTTGCAGCGTGCCGCCTCGGCGTGGCAGGCATCGCAGGTCGTGCGTCAGCGTGAACGACGCGTGCAGGTGCAGCGGGCGCTCGCCGTCGCCGGTCCCGTGCTGACCCGCGTCGTCTCGACGCGCGGCCGGCTCGACGAAGACGATCGGCTCGAGGCCCGGCTGGCCGAGGGGCGTCTGCGGGACGAACTTCGCGGACCTCGCCTGCTCGACGACGACGTGCGCGCCGAGCTCGAGCGCGCCCGTCGCCGGGGCGCCGTCGTCACGGTGCTCGACGAGGGAGGCCTCGACGGGCTCGACGAAGAGGCGCTGGGGGTCATCCGCGCTCAGCTCGCCGAGACATTGCGCAGCGCGGCATCCGATCGCCTCTATATCCGCACGTCGCCGCACGAGAGCATCGCCGTGACGGTCGTGGGACGCTCGACCTCGGAGCACGGCCTCAGCGACGAAGACGGCGTCGACCTGTGGAGTGAGATCCCGCACTCCTGACCGACTCGCGTGCGTCGCCGTCTCCGCGGCATCCGTTCGTTTGCCTCGAAACGCCCGCGAAGAACCGGGGCCCGAGCAGAGTGGGGCACGTGAACCCAGCCGCGGCCGGACAGAGTCTCGCTCCTCGCCTCGGCATCCGTTCGTTTGCCTCGGAACGCGCGCGAAGAACCGGGGCCCGAGCAGAGTGGGGCAAGTTAACCCAGCCCCGGCCGGACAGAGTCTCGCTCCTCTCCGCGGCATCCGTTCGTTTGCCTCGAAACGCGCGCGAAGAACCGGGGCCCGAGCAGAGTGGGGCACGTGAACCCAGCCAGGCCGGACAGAGTCTCGCTCCTCGCCTCGGTGGGGGAGGGCGAACCGAGACGAGGAGCGACGAAGCGGAGAAGGCGAGGGGCGGCGAAGCCGCCCGCCCCTCGCCAAGTGCGAGCAGTTACCCGAAAACCGCCCGCAAGGCCGAACCTGGGCGACCCATGAGGGTGCAGGCCGACCGAACGCGTAATGCGTTCCAGCACCTCAAGTATCTGAGGGCGGGGATGCGGCTGTCTGTAGGTATTTCGGGGGACAACGACTCAGAACGTCGCGCGCCAGCCGAGCTCTCGCACGAGCGGCCGGCGCAGTCCCCGCTGCGTGACCGACCACGCCGAACGGCGCGGGGCGTCGTCGGCGACGGCGCCCGCGCTCTCTTGCGCGTACGCCTCGGTGACGACGGCGATGAGCGCCGCGAGCTCTTCGGGGGTGGGGTTGCCGCGGCGCACGTCGATCGTGACCGGCGGAGCCTGCTCGTCGTTCGTCACAGCGGGATGTTCCCGTGCTTCTTGGGCGGAAGCGACGCGCGCTTGCCGCGCAGGGCACGCAGCGCCTTCGCGATCGATACGCGGGTCTGCGCGGGCTCGATGATGCCGTCCAGCTCGCCACGCTCGGCGGCGAGGAACGGCGAGGCGACGTTGTAGGTGTACTCGTTCGCGAGCCGCGTGCGCACGGCGGCGACGTCTTCGCCGGCCTCCTCGGCCTTCTTGATCTCGCCCCGATACAGGATGTTGACCGCACCTTGACCGCCCATGACGGCGATCTCGGCCGTGGGCCAGGCGAGGTTGATGTCGGCGCCGAGCTGCTTGGACCCCATGACGATGTACGCGCCGCCGTAGGCCTTGCGCAGGATCACGGTGACCAGCGGCACGGTCGCCTCGGCGTACGCGTAGAGCAGCTTCGCGCCGCGGCGGATGACGCCCGTCCACTCCTGGTCGGTGCCGGGCAGGTAGCCGGGCACGTCGACGAGCGTGACGATCGGGATCGAGAACGCGTCGCAGAACCGCACGAAGCGGCTCGCCTTCTCGCCGGCCTCGATGTTGAGCGTGCCGGCCATCTGCGACGGCTGGTTGGCGATGATGCCGACGCTGCGCCCCTCGATGCGACCGAAGCCGATCACGATGTTCGGCGCGAACAGCGGCTGCACCTCGAGGAACTCGCCGGTCTCCGAGCCCGCGGCGGGGTCGACGATCCGGCGGATGACCTCGTGGATGTCGTACGGCTGGTTGGGGGAGTCCGGGATGACGGTGTTCAGCTTGAGGTCGGAATCCGTCGTCTCGAAGTCGAACCCGGACTCGTAGTCGGGCAGCTCGGCGAGGTTGTTGTCGGGGAGGAACCCGAGCATGGTCCGCACGTAGTCGATCGCGTCGTCTTCGTCTTCGGCCAGGTAGTGCGCGACCCCGGAACGGGTGTTGTGCGTGTAGGCGCCGCCGAGCTCTTCCATGCCGACGTCTTCCCCCGTGACCGTCTTGATGACGTCCGGGCCGGTGACGAACATCTGGCTCGTCTTGTCGACCATGACGACGAAGTCGGTCAGCGCGGGGGAGTACACCGCACCGCCGGCGGCGGGGCCCATGATGATCGAGATCTGCGGGATGACACCGGAGGCCTGCGTGTTCAGGCGGAAGATCTCGCCGTACTTGCCGAGGGCGACGACGCCTTCCTGGATGCGCGCTCCGCCCGAGTCGAGGATCCCGACGACGGGGATGCCGCTGCGCAGCGCGAATTCCATGACCTTGATGATCTTGTCGCCGGCGACCTCGCCGAGCGAGCCGCCGAAGGTCGAGAAGTCCTGCGCGTAGACGGCGACCGTGCGCCCGTGGATCGTGCCGGTGCCGGTGACGACCGAGTCGCCGTACGGGCGTGAACGGTCCATGCCGAACGCCGACGTGCGGTGCCGCACGTATTCGTCGAGCTCGACGAAGCTGCCCGGGTCGACGAGCATCTCGATGCGCTCACGCGCCGTGCCCTTGCCCTTCGCGTGCTGCTTCTGCTTCGCGACCGCCTCGGCATCGAGGACGGCCTCCTGATAGCGGGCGCGGAGGTCGGCGATCTTGCCGGCGGTCGTCGAGAGGTCGGGCTGCTCGGTCACGGATTCCACCCTAGTGGCGGGTGTTCGCAGACCGTTGGAGGGTTCGCACAAGTGCCCGCGGCATCCGCTGTCGTGATCGTCGGATGCCGCGGCACGAGGCCCGTCCGGCGGCGCGACCGGAAATTCCTGTGGCGCCGCGATCTTCGGATGCAGTAGACATATCGCCGAGTCTCTACTCGCCGATGTCGCACTCGCTGCGGGCTCGACCGAAAGAATCACGACGTGCCTCACATCGACCACCCGGCCTGGCGCAGGCTTGTCGAGCTCCACGCGCAGATCGCCGAGCTGACACCGCGTATCCACGAGATTCCGGCACAGAGGTGGAACGCGCTCGCCGACGAGCAGGTCGCCGCCGCGCGCGATGTGCGGTCCGACGGCAACCTGATGCGAGAGCTGCGGGGGCTCGTGACCACCAGCGCGCCCGACGAGGCGGCGGTGCTCCACGAGGTCTTAGCCGGGGCCGTGTGGGAGCACCGTGCCGACCTCGGCGCGCTGCGGGCCGACGCGCGCGTCGCGGATGTGTCCGGCGATCTCGATATCCGCCCCGCGCTGTATGTGGCGGAGGTCGGTTCCGAAGACGACCCGTATGCGGCGGAAGAGCTCGACGACGACTGGCGCGACCTTTCGCGTATCGGCGGGGTGCCGACGGCGACTCCCGGATCGTCGATGCCGGACGGGACCGTGTTCCTCCTGCAGCTCGACGGTGCGGCGCTCACGCGGCTCGCCGAAGACGACGAGACGATCGCGGCGGTGCTGCGGGCTCACGCGTGGCCGGCCGATGGGCTCGTGCAGGTCTTCCACACGACCCTCGGTGACTCGCGCACCGCACCCGACGTGCCGAACGGCGGCGCGGTCGTGCGCCATATCGCGGAGGACGATGTTCGCGCCCGCGGCCTCATCGAGCCGGGCCAGACGCCGGCACACGCCGTCGAGATCATCGCACTGCCGACGTTCCAGCCGTCGCCGGACGCGTCGGCCGATGCGGTCGAGCGCGCCGGCTGGCTTCAGCTCGAAGCGGATCAGGTCGCCCGCAACGGCTCCTACCCGGACGGTTTCGAGGCCGCGGCCGAGCGCAGCCCCTTCGAGGCGCGGGCGGGTGCGGTCGTGCATCTGGGCGGTCTCGCGGCGCCGGACTTCGGCATGTCGCTCGACGACGTGCACGTGCTGAGCGTGCAGCTACCGCTCCAGCATCCGTCTGACGAGCACGTGCTGCTGTTCGACATCCCCGGAGACCCCTCGTTCGGCGGCGTCTTCGGCGACAGCGGGCATCTCGAGATCTGGATCCGCCGCAGCGACCTCGACGCGCACCGCTTCTCTCCGCTGGCCACCTTCATCCGCAGCGCCTGACGTCGGGTCTCGCGGTCCGGTGCCGCCGCGTGTCAACCCGGGGTGGCGAGGCCGACCCCCGAGTAGCGTGGCGTTCATGCCTATCCCTGACGAGGGCTATCCCCTCACCGCCGCGATCAGTCCCCGCGTGCAGGTCGTCGAGGCGACCGACTCCACCAACGCCGACGTCGTCACGCACGTGACCGAGGCGCCGGGCGAGTGGCCGCACCTGTCGGTGCTGCTCACGACCGACCAGCGCGCGGGACGGGGCCGCCTCGACCGCACGTGGACGACACCACCCGACACGGCGCTGGCGGTGTCGACGCTGATCGACGCGACGAGGGTGCCGATGGCCGCGCGCGGGTGGGTCCCGCTCATCGCCGGCGCCGCGATGACCCGGGCGATCGCGGCGCAGCTGGCAGGGAGTCCGCACTCCGCGTCGCTGAAATGGCCCAACGACGTGCTCGTCGACGGCGGCAAGATCTGCGGCATCCTCGCGGAGGTCGTGCCCGATCACCCCGACGCGATCGTGATCGGCACGGGCGTGAACACGCGTATGCCCCGCGTCGACCTTCCCGTCGACACCGCGACCTCGTTCGCTGCGCTCGGGCTCGAATGCGACGACGACCAGCTGATCGCCGACTACCTGAAGGCGCTCGATGAGCAGCTCACGGCTCTCGCCGACGCGCTGGGCAACGCCGTCACGGCGGGGCTCGCGGCCGAGATCGAGGTGCTGTGCTCGACGATCGGGCGCGAGGTCGTCGTGCTGCTTCCGGACAGCTCGCGTCTCATCGGTCGCGCCGCGCGTCTGGACGCCGAGGGACGCCTCGTCGTCGTGGGCGGCCTCGCCGTCGAGACCGCCGTGTCCGCCGGCGACGTGCTGCACGTGCGCTGAGCCGCGGCATCCGCCCTCGCCCCGGTCTCCGACCCCTGGGCCCTGAGCTCGGCGGTCTCTGAGCCCGCCGAAGGGTCGCCCGCCCGCACCGAATTCGTGCCCTCATCCGTCGTGGCGTCGCGGCACCGCGCGATCGCGCCCCCACAATAAGAAACATGACGCAGCCGATCTACGGCGGGCGCCCCCTGACGCCGGCGCCGGGCGCACCGACGCCCGAGCTGCGTGTTGCGCGGTTCCGCCCGCACGCGCGGCGGCTGACGTGGTCGGCGCTCGTGCTGATCGCGGTGGCCGGTGCCACCGGCTACCTCTACAACAACCTCCCGGCGGGATACGAGAACTGGATGCTGCTGACCGCGGCCGCCGCCGTCGTCTTCCTGCTCGTGCTGCTGCCGTTCCTCGTCTGGTGGACGCACGTCTACACGATCACGACGCGTCGCGTCATCGAGCGGCGCGGCGTGCTCGTGACGCACCGGCGTGAACTCGCGCACGTCCGCGGCTACACGATCCGGGCGAGGCGCGGCATCCTGCAGCGCATGTGGGGCACGGGCACGCTCGTGCTGTCGAACGGCGTCGACGAGCCGCTGCGGCTCGTGAATGTGCCGAGTATGGCGCTCGTGCACGAGGCGCTCGTGGATCAAGTCGAGGTGAACCAGATCCTCGCGCATCGCGATGCGCAGCCGCCGCTTCCTCCCGGCACGCCTCCCATGCCGCCGCTGCCCTGACCCCGGCGCGCCGCGCGCCGCGGCGTTTGGGGCGCATTTCGGCAGCGACACGCCGCCGGCCACGGCGTGTCGTCGACAGAACGCGCCCCGAACTGCGGGTGAGGCTCGTGAACCGGGGATGCCCACCGTGTTCGCCCCGCGCTGCGGGTGAGCCTCGCGAGCCGGGGACGCCCGCGCGGGGTTTGGGGCGCATCTCGACACCGACACCCCGCCGGCCACGGCGTGTCGCCGACACAACGCGCCCCGAACTGCGGGTGAGGCTCGCGAGCCGGGGAGGCCCACCGCCTTCGCCCTGAACTGCGGGTGAGGCTCGCGAACCGGAACGCCCACCGCGTTTGGGGCGCATCTCCACATCGACACGCCGCCCGCCACGGCGTGTCGCCGACACAACGCGCCCCAAACCCGAGGAGAGCAACGGATGCCGCGACACGCTCCCCGGCCCGGGCTGGGATGATGGGTCCCATGACATTGCGCGTCGGAGTCGTCGGTGGCGGACAGCTCGCCCGAATGATGATCGCGCCCGCCGTCGAGCTCGGTATCGAGCTGCGCGTGCTGGCCGAAGACGAAGGGATGTCGGCGTCGCTCGCCGCGACCGCCGTCGGTGACTATCGCGACGCCGAGACGGTGCTGGCGTTCGCGCGCGAGGTCGACGTCGTGACGTTCGACCACGAGCACGTGCCTCAGGACGTGCTCGCGCAACTCGTCGAGGCGGGGGTCCAGGTGCATCCCGGCCCGTCGCCGCTCGGTGTCGCGCAGGACAAGCTCGTCATGCGCGCGAAGCTCGAAGAGCTCGGGATGCCGCAGCCTGACTGGGCCGGTGTGACCGATGCCGTCGAGCTGCAGGCCTTCATCGACGCGCACGGCGGTCACGCCGTCGTCAAGACACCGCGCGGCGGCTACGACGGCAAGGGAGTGCGTGTCGTGCGGGCGGCGACCGAGGCCGAGGACTGGTTCGCCGCGCTCGCCGAGGACGCGCGCGGGGGAGCGCTGCTGGTCGAGGAGCTCGTCGACTTCTCACGCGAGCTGGCACAGCAGGTCGCACGGCGCCCGTCGGGCGAAGTGCGCGCGTACCCGGTCGTCGAGACCGTGCAGCGCGACGGCGTCTGCGCCGAGGTGCTCGCGCCCGCTCCCGGGGCGGGAACCCGTCTGCGCGACGTCGCCCGCGACATCGGCGTCGCGATCGCCGAAGGACTGGGCGTGACCGGGATGCTGGCGGTCGAGCTCTTCGAGACGACCGACGAGCGGCTGCTCGTGAACGAGCTGGCGATGCGTCCGCACAACAGCGGCCACTGGAGCCAGGACGGCGCCGTCACGAGTCAGTTCGAGCAGCACCTGCGTGCCGTCGCCGACCTGCCGCTGGGCGACCCGTCGCCGCGCGTGCCGTGGACTGTCATGGTCAACATCCTCGGCGGCCCCGCCGAGGGCGGGCTCCACGAGCGGTTCGCCGTGGCGATGTCCGAGCACCCTGAGGCCAAGATCCACACCTACGGCAAGGCCCCGCGCCCCGGCCGCAAGGTCGGCCACGTCAATGTCGCCGGGGCCGACCTCGATGACGTCGCCTACCAGGCTCGCGCCGCCGCCGCCCACTTCCTCGACTGACTCCGCCCGACGACCCCACGCCCCCCACGCCCGACCACACCCGCGAGACTGCAACCGCGCGCCGAGAGAGCGGGTAGACCCCACGGTCTCGGCGCGCCGTTGCAGTCTCGCGGTCAAATGAGGCCACGCGAGGCGCAGCGGGAGGCGTGCCGTTGCGGGGAGTTTCCAGCGACGCGCCCTAGCCTGGTCGAGTGACCCGGCCGCTGCATTCCTCCGACGCGCCCCTGGTCGGCGTCGTCATGGGCTCCGACTCCGATTGGCGCGTCATGAGCGACGCGTCCCAGCTGCTCACCGACTTCGGCGTCGCGCACGAGGTCGAAGTCGTCTCGGCCCACCGCACCCCCGACAAGCTCATCCGCTACGGGCGCGAGGCTCGGGCCCGCGGCATCCGGGTCATCATCGCCGGAGCGGGCGGCGCCGCACACCTGCCGGGCATGCTCGCCTCGGTCACCGCTCTGCCCGTCATCGGCGTTCCCGTGCAGCTCGCGACGCTCGACGGCCTCGACTCGCTCCTCAGCATCGTGCAGATGCCCGCCGGCATCCCGGTCGCGACCGTGTCGATCAACGGCGCGAAGAACGCGGGACTGCTCGCCGTGCGCATGCTCGGAGGGTCGGATGCTGCGCTCGCAGACGCCGTCGAAGCGTATGCGCGCGACCTCGAGGGGCAGGTCGAAGACAAGAACCGGCGGCTGAAGGACTCCCTGTGAGCGTGGCGAGCCCGCCGCGACCCGGCGCCGCTGCGCCCTACAGCACCGCGAGGCTCGTCGAGGACCGCCCGCTGCGCAACCCCGACACCCGCTCGCCGGCGTTCATGTCGCGGCGCGGCTGGTGGCTCGTGCTGTGCAACTTCGTCATCCCGGGGTCGGCGCAGGTGCTCGCGGGCAACCGCCGGCTCGGCCGGTTCGGCCTCGCCGCGACGATCGTGCTGTGGGTGGCCGTCGTGCTCACGGCCCTGTGCGCCCTGCTGTGGCAGAGCGTCTTCCTCACGGTCGCGACGAACTGGTTCGCGTTGCTCGCCGTGCAGGTCGTGCTGATCGGCTATGCCGTGCTCTGGGTCGTTCTGACGATCGACACGCTGCGGCTCGTGCGCCTGGTCAAGACCGGCGGTCTCGCCCGCTTCGGGATCGCGCTGCTCGCCGTCGTGCTGCTCGTCGTCTCGGGCGGATCGGCGGCCTATGCCGCCAACATCGCGGGCGTCACGCGCGACACGATCGGCATCATCTTCGGCGAGAGCGGACCGTCGGTTCCGCCCGATGACGGCTACTACAACATCCTCCTGCTCGGCGCCGACAGCGGCGAGGGCCGCGATTCGATGCGCTTCGACAGCATCTCGGTCGTGTCGGTCAACGCCGACACGGGGGCGACGACGATCACCGGCATCCCTCGTGACATGCCGAACTTCCCCTTCGCGACCGGCCCGATGCAGGACAAATACCCGAACGGGCATGCCAGTCACACCGACCCGAACTGCGGGTGGGGGAGCGGAATCAACCAGCTGCGCACCGAGGTCGAGGTGTGTCAGGACGGCAATGCCCTGTATCCGGATGCTGCCGCCCAAGGCTCGGCGCCGGGGATCGAGGCGACGAAGGATGCCGCAGAGGGAATCCTCGGCATCACGATCCCGTACTACGTCTTCATCGACATGCACGGTTTCGCGTCGCTCATCGATGCGCTCGGCGGTGTCGAGATCACGGTCGCCGAACGCCTGCCCAAGGGCGGCGGACCGGCGTATCCGGGACAGCCCGCCGCGGAATGGGCGATCGGCTGGATCGAGGCGGGAACGCAGCACATGGACGGCGACACCGCCCAGTGGTACGCCCGATCGCGCTACACGACGAGCGACTTCGACCGCATGGAGCGTCAGCGCATCCTGCAGCAGGCGATGCTCGCGCAGTTCACTCCGCAGACCGTGCTCACCCGATTCCAAGACGTCGCGAACGCGGGCGCCGACATCGTCGAGACGGATCTGCCGCAGTCGCTCATCCCGTTCCTCGTCGAGCTCGCGATCAAGGCCAGGGAGCACCCCGTGACGACGATCGAGCTGACCCCCGATCACGGCATCGACGAGTACAACCCGGACTATCCGCACATCCAGCAACTCGTGCGCACCGCGTTGCATCCTCCGACTCCGACGCCGACCGAATAGGCGTCACGAGACCACCCGCGCCGCTCCCCGGCAACGGCCACGCCCGCCAGTAGGCTCATCGCATGGTGGCGACGCTGCGGGTGATGCTCGACCAGTTGGTCGCGCCCACCGACCGCGATCTCGCCGAAGCATCGCGCGAACTGACGCGGGCCCTCATCGCCGGGGCGCCCGACCGATGCGAGGTGGCGGCGATCGTGCCGGCAGGGCCGGAGTTCGACGCTGTGCCCGGCCTCGCCGACGTGCGCCGACTCGCCCTCGCGCGCCGTGAGCTCGCGACGGCGCTGCAGCGGGGGATCGGTTTCGGGATCGGCGGGGGCATGATCCATTCCCCGACGCTGCTGGCTCCGCTCGTGCGGCACGACCGGATGCACGACAGCGACCAGACCGTCGTGACGGTGTGGAGCCTCGCCGCGTGGGAGACGCCCGACGAGGTGGGCCGCGGGTCTGCGGGATGGCAGAAGGCGATGCTCAAGCGTGCCGTCAAGCACGCCGATGCCGTCGTCGTGCCCACGCATTCGCTCGCCGACGGCATCCGGCAGATCGCGCCCAAGCTCGGTGACCGGATCCGGGTGATCGCGGGCGCGTCGCCGCGCGGGTTCGCGGTGCCGACCGACGAAGTGGGCCGCCGTCGCGCGCTCGACCTGCCCGAAGGGTTCGTGCTGCTCGCGGGTGGCCCCCTGCCCTCCGATGCTCTCTCCGCCGGTTTCGCGGCCGTCGCCGCATCGGGCGTCGACCTGCCGGTCGTCGTGATCGACGTCGACGAGGGGCACGAGCCCGCCGTCGCCGAACTCGCGTCCGCCGCGGGTCTGCCCGAGCGACGGCTGCACGTGCGCGGCACGCTCGATCCGGGCGATCGTGCCGCGGTCTACGGCGCATCCGTCGCCTTCGTCGCCCCATCGCGTCGCGCGGCGTTCCCGTGGCGGGTCGTCGACGCGCTCACGCTCGGCGTGCCCGTCATCGGGGCGAACTCGGCCGTGCACCGCGAAGTCATCGTCGACGGCGGCGTGCTTGTCGCAGGGGCGGATGCCGGCGAGCTCGGCGACGCCCTCGGCGCGGCCCTCACCGACGGTCTCGCCTCGACCGCCGCGGCCGACCGGCTCGCCGTGCTCGCGGGGGACCGGGGGAAGGTCTTCTCGTGGAGTGAGGCGGCCGACAAGGTATGGGCGTTGCACGCCGACCTCTGAGGCTGCCCGACCCGGGAAACGCACCGATTACCGGCGTGTCGCGCAGCCAAATGAGCGTCATGTTGTAGTCATCCGCCACATCCGTCACACTGTCCCCATGAGTTTTGAGCGGGGAGCGGGCGCGCCAACGTCCCGGAGAACCATCGCAGTCGCGCTGTCCGCAGCCTTCGCACTCGTCGTGAGCCTGCTGGCGGTGACTCCGGCAGCAGCCCAGATGAGCAAAGCCGATGTGTCCGCCAGTGCGGTGTCGCAGAGCGTGCCCGCCGCCATTCGTCCGGCAGCTGATCTGTCCAAGTTCCAGCCGGGCAACATCATCAGCGACGCCGTCTTCTTCAACAAGAACACGATGACCGAGGCGCAGATCCAGTCGTTCCTCCAGTCGAAGGTGTCCTCGTGCGTGGCCGGCTACACCTGCCTCAAGGACAAGTACGACACGTCTCGCACGACGACGGCGGACGCCATGTGCGGCGCCTACTCGGGGGGCGTGCGTGAGCGGGCTTCGCGCATCATCTACAAGGTCGCGCAGGCGTGTGGGATCAACCCGCAGGTGATCCTCGTCACGCTGCAGAAGGAACAGGGGCTCGTCACGCACCGCGATCCCAGCGATTGGCGCTACACGATCGCTATGGGTCAGGGCTGCCCCGACACCGCAGCCTGTGACACTCGCTACTACGGGTTCTTCAACCAGGTCTACGGTGCCGCGTGGCAGCTCAAGCGTTACGGCAACCCTCCCGGCACCAGCAACTACTTCAACTGGTATGCCCCGGGCAAAACGTGGAACGTTCGCTTCCACCCCAACGCGTCGTGCGGCTCGACGCCGGTCTACATCCAGAACCAGGCCACGGCGAACCTCTACTACTACACGCCCTACCAGCCGAACGCCGCGGCGATCCGCGCCGGCTATGCGGCAGCGAACGATCCGTGCTCGTCATACGGCAACCGCAACTTCTACAACTACTTCACCGACTGGTTCGGGTCGACGCACGGCGTGCCCGGTGCCGCCTTCGTGTCTTTGGAGAGCTCCGCCCACGTGACGGCTCTCGCCTCTGACGGCACCATCTGGGCGTACCCGTTCACGGGTGCGGGAAAGTGGGGACCGCGGAAGGCCGTTGCGCAGAACGCCAACGGCATCGCGACTCTGCTTTCGCCGGGCGATTTCGACGGCGATGGACGACGCGATCTGATCGGTGTGGACGACGCAGGCAAGGCGTACCTGTGGCGGGGCGACGGGGGATCGGCCTACCGGCCGCCGGGCTCGATGCTCGTGGACTGGAAGGACGCCGTCCACATCACCGACGCAGGGGACTTCGACGGTGACGGGATCCCGGATGTCTTCACGACGACGCCGAGGGGCGAGCTCATGCTGTGGCGAGGAACGGGCACCGGCACATTCAGGCAGCCGATCCAGGTCGGCAACGGGTGGAGCGGGATGAACCTGCTTTCCGGCGGAGCTGACTTGTCCGGCGACGGGAAGCCGGACCTCATCGCGCGGGACACCGCCGGAAAGCTGTGGCTGTACCGCGGAAACGGAGCCGGCGCTTTCTCGACCAAGTCGCAGATCGGCAGCGGCTGGTCGTCGATGAAGTCGATCTTCGTTCCAGGCAACTTCGCCGGCACGTCCCACCCGGACATCCTCGCGGTGAGTGCCACGGGCGCCCTGCTCGCCTACACGGGCGCCGGCAACGGGACGATCCGTGCGGCCGGAACTGTCGGAAACGGCTGGGGCGGGATGGGCGCCGTGCTGGGGAACGCAGCGGCGTCGAGCATCCTGCGTACCCACCAGGGCGGGGCGGGCGACCTGAACGGTGACGGCGCCCGTGATGTGCTCGCGCTGACTTCGACGGGCGATCTGCGGTCGTACCAGGGCAACGGCGCGGGGGGTTGGGCAGGCACCTCCACGGTTGCCACCGGGTGGTCCGCCTCGGACCGTCTCGTGACCCTGGGTGATTTCACCGGCGACGGCGAACCCGATATCGGACGGATCGATTCACGAGGTGCCTTCACGTTGCTCCCGAGCACGGGTTCTGGAAAGAGGGGAGAGCCGGTCCTGATCGGGAACGGGTGGGCGACGATGATGCACGTCGTCGGCGGCCTCGACTTCGACGGGGACGGCGCGGTGGACGTGCTCGCCGTGGACGCTTCCGGGCGGATGAGTCTCTATCGCGGTGACGGCCGTGGCGGGTGGAAGGACGAAAGCAGGCCGGTCGTCGGCAACGGCTGGCAGATCAACGACCTGGTGATCACCCCTGGTGACTGGGACGGAGACGGTGCACCGGATCTTCTCGCTCGGCGTGCGGCTGGGGGAGCACTGTGGCACTACCCACTGAGTGGCCGCTCGACATTCCTCGAGCCGCGAAGCATCGGCAATGGATGGTCGGTCATGCAGGGCGTGACCAGCCCCGGGCAGTTCGACGGTCGCGGAGGCCCGGACATCATCGCGTACGGCTCGGACGGAAAGCTGTATCTCTACGGTGGCGACGGCAAGGGCGGCTGGCTCGGGTCGCGGACGCAGCTCGGCGCGCGCTGGCAGGGGATGGCGGGCATCGGATGATCGACGGTCGCGTGCGATCAGGGGATCATCGACGAGAACACGTACACTGAACAGGTTTGGAGTGGGGACCCGCCTCTCTCCGGCTGAAGGTCCGACCTGTGAGTGATAGTCCCGATTTGTTCTCCGCCGTGCCGCGGTCCGAATTCGCTGTCCCCGGACGCAGCCGTGGTCTGACGGACATCTTCCGGTGGCATTATCTGCTGCGGCTCCTGGTGCGCACCGGTGTGACCACTCGGTATCGCAACAGCGTGCTCGGGTGGACCTGGTCGTATGTGAGGCCGGCCGCGCAGTTCCTCATCTTCTTCGTCGTGCTCGGGATCTTCCTCAACCTCGACAAGGGCATCCCGAACTACGCGATCTACCTCTTCAGCGGCATCGTCGTCATCAACCTCTTCAGCGAGGGGTTCAAGAATGCGACGACCTCGATTGTGAACAACGCGCCCCTCGTGCGGAAGGTCTTCCTCCCACGGCAGCTGTTCGCCGTGTCATCGATCTTCGTGGCGTTCGTGCATTTTCTCCCCCAGGTCGCACTCCTGCTCATCGTGTGCCTGCTCTTCGGCTGGATCACGCACATCTCGATCCTGAGCATTCTCGCGATCATCGCCGGGACGCTGCTCATCATGCTGTTCGCGCTCGGGCTCGGTCTCTTCTTCGGTGCGGTCAACGTGCGCTTCCGCGATGCCGAGAACATCGTCGAACTCATGTTGCTGCTCGCGACGTGGGCATCGCCGGTGCTGTACTTCTGGACGATGGTGCGCGATGTGCTCCCTGACTGGCTCTTGCGGGTGTATCTGTTGAACCCCATCACGCAGTCGGTCGAGCTCTATCACTTCGCGTTCTGGCGTCCGATCACCGAGAACACTCACCCCGACGCGATGTCGGCGCTCCCCATCCCGCCGGATCTCGCGTTGGATACTCTCTGGACGTTCCTCATCGCGATCGTCACACTGTGGATCGGGCAAGCGGTCTTCCGCCGTCTCGAGGGAAGGTTCGCACAAGACCTATGAGCACGGCAGCTGCACCCGCACGCCGGCCGAGCATCATCGCCCGCGGCGTCCGCAAGACATTCCTCCTCAACCATGCGTTCTCGCTCAAGGACACCGTCGTCGCGTGGATACGCCGTCGCAAGACGACGAGCGTCTTCGAAGCGCTCAAGGGCGTCGACCTCGTGATCGATGAGGGGGAGTCCGTCGCGATCCTGGGGTTGAACGGCTCAGGGAAGTCCACGCTGCTGAAGCTCATCTCCGGAGTCATGCAGCCCGACGGCGGTGAACTGCTCACGCGCGGACGCGTGGCCGGTCTGATCGAAGTAGGCGCCGGATTCCATCCGGAACTGTCCGGACGCGAGAATGTCTTCCTCAACGCAGCGATCCTCGGCATGAGTCGCAAGGAGATCGAGGCGCGCTACGACGACATCGTCGCGTTCAGCGAGATCGAGGAGTTCATCGATCAAGAGGTGAAGCACTATTCGTCGGGCATGTTCATGCGACTCGCGTTCTCGGTCGCCATCCACGTCGAACTCGACGTTCTGCTGGTGGATGAGATCCTCTCGGTCGGCGATGCGCCGTTCCGTGAGAAGTGCCGCCTGCGCTTCCAGGAGCTGATCGAGGCACGAAAGACCCTCGTCGTGGTCAGCCACGACATGGAAATGGTCCGCGAACTCTGCACACGCGGCGTCGTGATCAACAAGGGCACCGTCCTCTATGACGGCCCCGTCGAGGGTGCGATCGCTCTCGTCGACTCATGATCGCGGACTGGGCCGTCCAGACGCCAGCCGTCCTCCTGGCGATCGCCGTCCTGTTCGTCCCAGGTCTTGCGCTCGTCGCGGCGCTGCGGCTGCGGGGACTCGCTCTCTTCGCGCTCGCCCCGGCGGCGAGCACCGTTCTGCTGAGCGTCCTGGCCATCCTGTTCGGCTTCGCCGGGATCGCCTGGACTCCCGCGACCATCGCTCTCGGCGTCCTGGTGACCCTCGTCGTGGTGTGGGCCGCCGCGATCCTGCTCGGTCCCCGCCGGCGCGTTGCTCGATCCGGTTCGCGCACGCTTCTCTGGGCAGGACTCGCTGCGGGCATCGTGTTCGGTGCCGTGCGGATAGGGCTGTATATCCAGGACCCGGTGGCGATCTCGCAGTCCAATGACGCCGTGTTCCATCTGAGCGCGATCCGCTGGATCCTCGAGACGGGCACCGCGTCTTCGTTCGACCTCACCGGCGTCGTGGGGGCGCGTGGGTTCTACCCGGGCGCGTGGCACGCCGTCACCTCGACCGTCGCGCTGCTGTCTGGGGCGACCATCCCGATCGCGGTGAACGTCGTCACGCTCATCACCGCGACGCTCGTTTGGCCGCTCGGCATCACCTGGCTCGTGCGTCAGGCCACGGGGTCTCAGTCCACGGCCGCCGTCGCGGCCGTATTGTCGCCCGCGCTGCTCACCTTCCCGATGCTCATGACGCAGTGGGGGGTCCTCTACCCGAACCTGCTCAGCGTCGCGCTGCTCCCCGCGGCCGTGGCCGTCGTCGTCGCCGCGCCCGGCTGGATCGCGGGGCGGGGTCCTGTTGCGGCGGGGGGACGTGGCGCCGCGTTGACCATCGCCGCCCTGCTCGGGACCCTGGGGGCCGTCGCCATCTCACAGCCGGCGACGTTGCTCGCGTGGATCATCCTCGCGCTTGCGTTCGCCACCGCGTGGGGGATGGCCCACGCCCTTCGCGCACGCGGTCGTCAGCGAGTGCTGTTCTGGACAGCACTCGCGGGGATCTGGGTTCTCGCCGCCTTCGTGTGGTTCATGCTGACGCGATCGACGACGGGCTCGCATTGGCCGCCGTTCCGCGGCAAGCTGGCCGCCGTCGTCGACGTCGTGTTCAACGGTCAAGTGATGCTGCCATTCGCGTTCGCCGTGAGCCTGTTCGCGATCGCGGGCCTGGTCGTCGCGGTGCGTCGCCCGCGCCTGCGGTGGCTCGCGGCATCCTGGCTCGTCTTCGCCGGGCTGTACATCGTCGTGGCCTCGATCGGGCAGCCGTGGCTGCGTCAATGGCTCTTGGGTGCTTGGTATGCGGATCCATACCGGATCGCATCTCTCGCGCCCGTCGTCGTCATCCCGCTCGCAGCTATCGGGATCGTGAGCGTCGTCACGTGGATCCTCGACCGCCTGCGGCGTCCGCAGATCGCCGGCGGGGTCTCGGCCGGCATCGCCGCCGTGATCGTTCTCGTCGGACTCGTGACGGCACCCGTCGTGCTCATGCCGAAGGTCATCGAGAACGAATGGGACGACGAGTCCAGGTACGAGATCGGCAGTGATACGTGGCTGTCCAGCGATGAGCGGGCGCTGCTGGAACGCCTGCCCGAGCACGTGCCGGCAGGGTCCCGGGTCATCGGAAACCCTTCGACCGGCACCGGATTCGGTTACGTCATGAGTGGCGTCGACGTCTATCCGCGCACCTGGTCGCACCCGCGCAACACAACGTGGACCACGATCCAGAACGAACTGCGAGACGCCGGCACCGACCCCGCCGTCTGCGACGCTCTCGAGGTGCTCGGTGACCCCGAGTTCGTTCTCGACTTCGGCGTCGGTGAGGCCACGCCGGGCAGATTCATCCTGCCGGGCATGACCGACTTCGCAGGCCAGCCCGGGTTCGAGCTCGTCGATCAGCAGGGTGATGCGTCGCTGTGGCGCCTCACGGCCTGCGACTAACGCGAGTCCGACGACTCGGAATCGCGTTCGCTCCGCTCGGCTTCGAGCAGGGCGAGCCGACGCGCAAGGAGCGTCACCTGACGCTGAGACGCGAGATTGCGGCGGTGCTGCGTGTATACGAGAGCGAAGAATGCGATCACGAGGGCGTAGAGCAGCAGGTCAGTGCCACGACCGACGCCGACGAGGTTGGCGACCCACGAGAGCCACTGCGGGAACAGGATCGACAGGATCGCCGCGACGACGAACAGACCCATGAGCATCCGTCGGATGGCCAGATGACTGTCGGCACCCGTGCGGCGCATCAGCAGTCCGCCGAGCACGATGACGCCCGCGATGAGCAGCAGTTGAATCCACATGCGAGACCTACTTGATGATCAGGTCGACCAGGATGTTGACGGAGTTGAGAACACTCTGCCCCTTGGCCTTCGAGTAGTCGGTGTAGAGCAGCTCCACCGGGTGCTCACGCCAGGGAAGCCCCGTCCGGCCGATCTGAAGCACGATCTCGGTCGCGTGCGCCATACGATCCTGCTGCAGGTGGATCTGTGCGGCGGCGTCGCTGCGCAGCACTCGCAGGCCGTTGTGTGCATCCGAGAGGCGCAGGCCGGTCGACATGTTCGTCACCCACACGGCGGTCTTCAGGATCACCTTCTTGATCCAGCCGGGGTTGGTGCGATCGTCCAGGAAACGGGATCCGAAGATGATCGCCGCACCGTGGGCTCGTGCATCGGCGACCATGTCGAGGGCATCCGCGACTCGATGCTGTCCGTCGGCGTCGAACGTCACGATGTACTCGCACGACGCGTGCGACAGTGCGTACTCGATACCCGTCTGCAGCGCCGCGCCCTGACCGAGATTGATCGGATGCCGCACGACGGCTGCACCCGCTCGCTCGGCGTTGCGCGCCGAATCGTCCGTGGAGCCGTCGTCGACGCACACGATGTTGGCGAAGTGAGGACGCAGTCCCGCGATGACGTCCGCGATGACGGATGCCTCGTTGTAGAGCGGGATGACGACCCACGTATGCGGGTCGGGCGACACGGGAGCGCCCGGCTCGGCGGAGGAAGTCATGGCCTCCATTCTGTCAGAGCCGGTTGCCGCGACCCTGTCGATCCGCCGCCCTCGCCTAGGATCGTCACGTCATGCGGATCACCCTCGTCACCCGGATCTTCCTGCCGGAGCCGTCCGCGGCCAGTCAGCGCCTCGCCGCCCTCGCCGGTTCGCTCGCCGACCGCGGAGACACCGTCACCGTGCTCACAAGCAGGCCGCCACGCTCTCGAAAGCGTGAATCGGTGCCCGGCGGCTACCGCATCCGGCGCTGGCCCGTGTTGCGCGACCGCTCCGGGTACGTCCGCGGATACATCCCGTATCTCAGCTTCGATATCCCCGCGCTGTTTCGCGTCCTCTTCTCGCAACGAACAGACGTCGTCGTCGTCGAACCTCCGCCCACCACGGGCATGGCTGTGCGGATCGCGTGTGCGCTGCGCCGGACGCCGTACGTCTACTACGCCGCTGACGTCCTCTCGCTCGCGGCGGCCTCGACGGGCGCGCCCACGTTCGTCCTCCGAGTCGTGCGCTGGCTCGAGACACGTGCGCTGCGCGGAGCGGCGCACGTGGTCGCGGTGTCCGACGGTGTGGCGCACGCAGTGCGCGAGCTCGCGCCGACCGCGCGAGTATCGGTCGTCGGTCACGGGGTGGACCCGCAGTCGTTCCGGGGGGACGTCGCCCCACAGGTGCCGGAGGTCGACGCCGCGTATGTCGGTACCGCGAGCGAATGGCACGGGGCGGGGGTGTTCGCGGCGGCGCTGAAGACGCTCGACGCGCGTGGTGTGCGTCCGCGGGTGGCATTCGTCGGCCAGGGGAGCGACTGGGAAGAGCTCGCCGCAGAGCTCGCGGATCTTCCGCACGTCACTTTCGGCCCTCCCGTCGATGCGGAGTCGGCTGCCCGTCGACTGAGGGGGGCGCGCGTCGCGCTCGCTTCACTTCGGCCCCACATCGGCTATGACTTCGCCGTGCCCACCAAGATGTACTCCGCCCTTGCTGTGGGAACGCCTGTCGTCCTGTCCGCGCCAGCGAGCCTGGGAGCGGTCGTCGAGAACGCCGACCTCGGGTGGGCGTGCGATGAGTCACCGACGGCTGTCGCGGATGCCATCGAAGATGCCGTGGCATCCGAGCCGTCGCCGGACCGGCGGGCTGCCATCGCCGAGTGGGCGGTCGCGAACGTCTCTGCGACGGCCGTCGCCGGCCGCGTGATCGATGCGATCGACGAGGCTGCGGCAGGTGGGCGTCGACGCACAGGGGAGAACCGGCTCGGCGAGTAGACTTCATCGAGTACCGGCGGCCCCGAGTTCGCCGCGGGTAGGAGCTTTGACTGTGACCGAACAAGACGCCGTGCGTATCGTCGATTCGGCCGATGTCTCGACTGATGCGCGGATCGGTGCGGGAACGTCGATCTGGCACCTCGCGCAGGTGCGTGAGCAGGCGCAGCTCGGTCGCAACTGCGTCATCGGTCGCGGCGCATACATCGGTGCGGGTGTGACGATGGGCGACAACTGCAAGGTGCAGAACTACGCGCTCGTCTATGAGCCCGCGCGGCTGGCGGACGGCGTCTTCATCGGACCTGCCGTCGTGCTGACCAACGACACGTACCCCCGGGCGATCACCCCGGACGGGGCACTCAAGAGCGCGAATGACTGGGAGCCGGTCGGTGTCACGATCGAGCGCGGCGCGTCGATCGGTGCACGCGCGACCTGCGTTGCTCCGGTCACGATCGGTGCGTGGTCGACGATCGCCGCCGGCGCCGTGGTGGTGAAAGACGTCCCCGCCTTCGCTCTCGTGGCGGGTGTTCCCGCCCGCCGGATCGGCTGGGTCGGCCGGTCCGGAATGCCTCTCGTCGAGAGCGGCGAGGGCACCTGGGTCTGCCCGTCATCGGGTGATCGATACCAAGAGACTGACGGAACACTTCACGAGGAGGTCGTATGAGCGAGTTCATCCCGCCCGCCAAACCCATCATCGGAGACGACGAACGAGAGGCTGTCGACCGTGTCCTTCGCTCGGGGATGGTCGCGCAGGGGCCCGAAGTCGCGGCGTTCGAAGAGGAGTTCTCGCAGCACTTCGTTGCGGGCCGCCCCGCCGTCGCGGTGAACTCCGGAACGTCTGGCCTCCACCTGGGTCTGCTCGCCGCCGGGGTCGGAGCGGGTGACGAGGTCATCGTGCCGTCGTTCACCTTCGCGGCGACCGGCAACTCCGTCGCTTTGACTGGGGCGACCCCGGTCTTCGTCGACATCGAACCGGACACCTTCTCGCTCGACCCCGCTGCCGTTGAAGCTGCCATCACGGACAAGACCCGTGGGGTGCTGCCGGTGCACCTGTACGGTCACCCGGCTCGGATGCGTGAGCTCGAGGAGCTCACGGCGCGCCGCGGTATCGCGCTGTACGAAGACGCAGCGCAGGCTCACGGCGCATCGCTCGATGGCCGTCAGGTAGGGACGTTCGGTGAGTTCGGGATGTTCTCGCTCTATCCGACCAAGAACATGACGAGTGGCGAGGGCGGAATGGTTTCCGCCGCGACACCTGAAATCGCTCGGATGCTCAAACTCCTGCGCAACCAGGGCATGGAGAAGCAGTATGAGAACGAGGTCGTCGGCTTCAACGCGCGGATGACCGATATCCACGCTGCGATCGGTCGTGTGCAACTCACCAAGGTCGACGGCTGGACGGCTACGCGCCGCAGCAATGCGGCGTTCCTCGATGCCAACCTGCACGGCGTGGTCATTCCACCCGTCGCCGCTGGCGCCGTGCACGTCTATCACCAGTACACGGTTCGTGTTCCCGAGGACCGCGATGGCTTCGTGCGCGCGCTGCGCGAGGAGCACAACGTCGGCAGCGGTGTGTACTACCCCATCCCGAACCACCGGCTTCCTTCGCTCGCGCCCTATGCGCCGGGTCTCGACCTCCCCGAGACCGAGCGAGCTGCACGCGAAGTCGTGTCGCTGCCCGTGCACCCTTCGCTTTCGCGGGACGACCTCGACCGCATCGTCGCGGCGGTCAACGCCGTCGCAGGAGCGGGCGCCTGATGGCCGTACTGCGGGCAGGTCTCCTCGGCGTCGGGATGATGGGACGCCATCACGCGCGGGTACTGCGCGAGCTCGACGGTGTCGAACTCGCTGCGATCGCCGACCCCGGCGGTGATCCCCACGGCGTGGCGGGCGCGCTCGAAGTGCTGCCCGATATCGAGTCGTTGATCGCGGCGGGGATCGACATCGCCGTCGTCGCGGTACCGACGCGGTTCCATGAAGATGCGGCGCTCAAGCTGGCCGCAGCCGGCGTGCACACCCTCGTCGAGAAGCCGATAGCGGATTCCATCGATGCAGGGCAGCGCATGGTCGACGCGTTCGCGGACGCGGGCCTGGTCGGTGCCGTCGGCCACATCGAGCGCTTCAACCCCGCATTGCAGGAGATGCGTCGGCGGATAGAAGCGGGTGACCTGGGCGCGGTCTACCAGATCCAGACTCGTCGCCAAGGACCATTCCCCGCACGCATCGCCGATGTCGGAGTCGCAAAGGATCTCGCCTCGCACGACGTGGACCTCACAGCGTGGGTCGCCCAGAGCGACTACGCGACAGTCTTCGCGCAGACGACGTTCAAGAGCGGCCGCGAGTACGAAGACATGATCGCGATCACGGGGCGTCTCGAGTCCGGCGTCATCGTCAACCACCTCGTGAACTGGCTGAGCCCCATGAAGGAGCGGCTCACGGTCGTGACAGGGGAGAAGGGCGCGTTCGCCGCAGACACGTCGACGGGGGACCTCACCTTCTTCGCCAACGGCACGGTCCCGTTGGAATGGGAGTCGATGGCCGCCTTCCGTGGTGTGTCCGAAGGGGACGTCACGCGCTTCGCATTCGCCAAGCGTGAGCCGCTCCGGGTGGAGCACGAAGCTTTCCGCGACGCTGTGCTGGGCAAGCCGAGCGACGTCGTCACGATGGCTCAGGGTCAACGGACTCTTGTCGTCGTGGAGGCCGCTCTGGAATCAGCGAGGATGAACACCGCGGCGGTGCTCTGATGCTCGTCTCACCTGTTCCTCTGTCGTGGTTCGGGCGGAATCCGTCGTGAGACGCGTCGTCGAAACCCTCCGCGCGCTGCTACCGCACCTTCCAGCGGGCGCGCGGCGGTTCATGGTCGTGTACATCATCGCGACCTCCGCTCTCGCTGTGCTCGATATCGCTGCACTCATGCTGTTGGCGATCGCGTTCAGCTCGATGGTGCAGGGCGGCGCAATCACCCTCCCGGTCATCGGCAGGATCGAGCAGGACGGCGCCATCTGGCTGCTCGTCATCGTGTGCGTGCTGATCGTCTTGAAATCCGCCCTCGCGACGTGGTTGCAGTGGGTGGCCACTCGCCGCTTCGCCAAGTACGAACTGGAGATCGGCGCGACGCTGTTCAACGTCTACATTCGCGCACCGTGGACGGAGCGACTCCGTCGCAACACGGCGCAGCTCGTGCGCATGGCGGATGTCGGCATCGCGTCGGTGGTCGGCGGATTCTTGGTACCGCTCAGCATGATCCCCGCGTTGGTAACGACCTTCGTCGCCGTGCTCGTGGCCCTGCTCATCAGCCAACCGTTCATCGCTCTCGTGACTCTTGCGTATCTCGGAATCATCGCGGTGGTGCTGTTCTTCCTG
The DNA here is from genome assembly GCF_053644835.1 of Microbacterium sp. NPDC055357. NCBI lineage: Bacteria > Bacillati > Actinomycetota > Actinomycetes > Micrococcales > Microbacteriaceae > Microbacterium > Microbacterium sp. NPDC055357. The sequence continues at coordinate 452,436 of NZ_JBSHLZ010000001.1, forward strand.
GTGACCAGGCGCGCGACGATCGCTGGGCGGGTCAACCGCGACTTCTCATTCCGCGTCGCAGGCCTGATGTCCGACATGGTCGGGGCCTTGAAGGAGATCACTCTTCGCGGTTCTGCGGCATCCGTCGCCTCTGTCGTCCATGAGAACCGAGCCCGTGCCGTACGTGCGCGCGCGAATCTCAGCTTCCTGGGGGCCGTTCCGCGCTACGTCTACGACGCAGCCTTGGTGGGCGGATTCCTGCTCATCGGGGCGGTCGCGTGGGCTATCGGCGGCCCGGGCCAGGCATTCTCATCGGTGGCGCTCTTCGGCGTTGCAGGGTTCCGCATCGTGCCGTCGTTGACCGGCTTCCAAGCGATCCTGACTCAGTCTCAGTCGAGCATTCCGGTGGTCAGCGCAGTACTGAAGGACATCGTGGCCGCTGAGGCGACGAGAGATGACACTGCGGGAACCCGCCCACTCGTCGCGGAGCCCGTCACGCTCCAGCTGCAGGGAGTCGGGTTCACCTACCCGTCGGGTAGTGCTCCTGCCGTCCGGGATGTCGACATGACGATTCCCATGGGCTCGAGCGTCGGCCTGGTCGGCTCATCGGGCGCCGGAAAGTCGACACTCGTCGATGTCATCCTGGGTCTGCTCGTGCCGACGGAGGGCACGGTGACCATCGATGGTCAGCCGCTGCCCGACGTGCTGGCCGCTTGGCGGTCGAGAGTCGGATACGTGCCTCAAGAGGTCTCGCTCTTCACCGGTACCGTCGCGCAGAACGTCGCTCTGACATGGGGAGAAGACTACGACGAGGCCAAAGTGCGTCGGGCGCTCGAGCGAGCTCAGCTGCTTGACGTAATCGAAGCCCGCAAGGGTGGCATCCATGCACAGATCGGTGATCGGGGAATGTCGCTGTCGGGCGGTCAGCGACAACGGCTGGGCATTGCGCGTGCGCTGTACGGCGAGCCTCTCGTGCTGGTCATGGACGAAGCGACGAGTGCGCTCGATACCAAGACCGAGTCCGCAGTGGCGCACGCGATACGGCAGCTGCACGGTGAAGTGACGGTGATCGCGATCGCCCACAGACTCTCCACGATCCGGGACAGCGATCAGGTCTGCTTCATGCGGGACGGCACGGTCGTGGCCCACGGGAAATTCGACGATGTGGTTCGTGCGGACCCGGACTTCGCCGAGCAGGCGATGCTCGCCGGGCTCGGGGTCACCGAGTGAACACAGCGCTCGTCGTCGATGTCGTCATCGCGGTGCACGACCCGCGTCGGCGCGTTGATCGCGCTGTCGAGTCCCTCATCGACGCAGGTCGGCGTGTGCGAGTGACGGTGGTGTGTCACGGCATCCCCGCAGATTCCGTGGCACCGAGTCTGCCCGCCGCTGACAACGTTCGACTGGTCGAGTTCGCTGACGGGATCCCCTCGCCGTCCGGGCCCTTCAACCACGGGCTCCGTCTGGCGACGGCACCGTACGTCATGATCATGGGGTCGGACGACTTCACCGAACCCGGTGCTCTCGACGCGTGGATCGACGCAGTACAGGCGACAGGCGCTGACATCCTTCTCGCTCCTTTGCGCTTCCAGAACGGCGCGCTTCTCGCCAACCCGCTCTCACGTCCCTGGCGGCGGTTCGGACTCGACGCGGTGCGGGATCGACTCTTCCACCGCACGGCACCACTCGGGCTCATCCGCCGCGACCTCGTGACCGCTGACGGACCGCTCTCGGAGGGCATGCCCGTCGGGGGAGACCTCGCGTGGAGCAGCGCCCTGTGGACCTCGGGCCGGATCATCTCGTTCGACCGTACGCACCCCGCGTACATCATCGGGGCGGATGCCGACGAACGCGTGACGACGAGCCCGCGCGATATGCGAACGGTTCTCGCCCCCGTCGACCGTCTGCTGCAGAGCCCGTGGGCTGTGCAGCAACCCGCGCGCGTGAGAGCGTCGCTCGTGGCGAAGCTCTTGCGAGTCAACATCCTCGGTGCTCTGCACGCGCGGCCCGCCGCGGATTCTTGGCCGACGGATGCACGCGCGTCACTGGCGGCCACGATCGGATCGCTCGAGGCATACTCCACGCGAGGATTCGAGGATCTTCCGCGAGGCGATCGAGCACTGTTGGATTTCGCAGCTGCGTCCTCGTCGACGGCGATGGATCTGGAGGAGGCGATCGCGCGCCACCGCGCCGCGGGACGCGTCGAGCGGCTGGTGCCCCGAAAGATCACGCGGGTGTTCGGGAGGGAGAGCGTGTTGCGCAGGTACGCACGCTACGCGATCGCTAGGAGCTCACGGTGACCACGGAATCCGCAAAGCCGACGCTGTTGATCCTCTCGTTCTCGCCGCTGGCGTCGGACGCACGGGTATTGAAGCAGATCGAGCTCTTCCGTGATCGATACGCCGTCACAACCTGCGGCATCGGCGAATTCGATCGTGAAGGCGTCGACCACATTCGCATTCCTGACGGCCTGGCCGCGCGTGAGTTGGAAGGGAAACTGATCACCCTTCGTCAATACCGCGCCGCGTACTGGCGCATACCGGCCGTGCGCTGGGCAGCGAAAGCGCTGCGCGGCCGACGCTTCGACATCATCCTCGCCAACGACGTCGAAGCCGTTCCGGTGGCGGTCCGGCTCCGTCCGACGTTCGGCGTCCACGCAGACCTGCACGAGTACACTCCTCGTCTGCACGAACAGAACGAAGCGTGGATGCGGCTGATCAAGCCGTTTTGGGATTGGGTGTGTCGCCGTTACGTCAGCCGGGCTTCATCATGGAGCACCGTCAGCGGCGGCCTCGCTCGCCAGTACGAGATCGATTTCGGCTTCGCTCCCGAAGTCGTGACCAACGCCACACCGTATCGCGATGTTGCCCCGAGCCCTGTCCATTCGCCGATTCGCCTCGTGCACTCGGGTGTCTGCCTGCGCAACCGGGATCTGCTGGAGACGATCCGAGGTGTTCAGGGGTCCGCTGCGAACTGCACACTCGATCTCTATCTGATGCCGAATGACCCGGTCCACCTGGAAGAACTGCGAGCGGCGGCGGAAGAGGTTCCCGGCCGTGTCCGCATCATGGAGCCCGTTCCGTACAACGAACTCGTCACCGTGCTGCAGGACTACGATGTGGGCATCTTCGTCCTGCCTCCGAACTCCTTCAGCCATGAATGGGCGCTACCGAACAAGTTGTTCGACTTCGTTCAGGCGCGGCTCGGCGTGGTCGTCGGCCCCTCCCCTGAGATGGCGGACTATGTGCGGCGGTACAGGCTGGGGCTCGTCACGGATGGGTTCGAAGTCGCCGATATCAGCCGTACGCTCGACGGGTTGACTGCGGCGGCGGTCGCGGACTTCAAACAGGCGGCGAACGACTCTGCAGAAAATCTCGGCGCAGAGGTGCAAGTGCAGATCTGGGCTCAGCTCGTCGCCGGTCTTATCCACGAAGAGGACCACGTATGAAGCCGACGATGCTGATTCTGTCGTTCTCTCCGATCGCCGCGGACGCGCGCGTACTGAAGCAGGTCGCCCTGTTCTCGGAGGAATGGGAGGTCGTCACTGTCGGGTACGGCCCGGCACCCGACGGTGTCGTCGAGCACATCACGATCCCGGACGATCTCGCTGTCTGGCGCTATCCTCGACTGTCGGTCATGCTCCGCCAGTTCAGGAGAGCTTACGCGCGAAATCCGGTGATCACCTACGTGCGTGAGGCGCTGGTCGGGCGGTCGTTCGATGTCGTCCTCGCCAACGATGTCGATCCCGTCGGGATCGCACTCGAACTCGCCCCGCGCTACGGTGTGCACGCGGATCTGCACGAGTACTCGCCGCGTCAGCGGGAAGACCTGCTGCGCATCCGTTTGTTCGTGCGTCCGTTCATCGAGTGGATGTGCCGCCATTTCGTTGCACGGGCGGACTCGTGGACGACGGTGAGCGGCGGTGTCGCGCGCGAGTACGGCCGTCGATTCGGCTTCACTCCGGAGATCGTCGTCAACGCCGCCCCCGCTGCCGATCTCACGCCCGGTCCGGTGGCGGAGCCTCTCCGTCTGGTCCATTCGGGGGCATGTATGCGAGGGCGAAGCCTTCACCTGATGATCCAGGCAGTGCAAGCGGCCCGGACGGCGCCCACACTGGATTTGTACCTGACACCGAACGATCCGTCGTATCTGGAGGAGCTGCGTGCACTCGCGTCAAGATCCCCGCGTACGCGTGTGTCCGACCCGGTGCCGTACCGTGATCTCGTCTCGACGCTCAACGCGTATGACGTCGGTGTGTTCCTGCTGCCGCCTTCAACGTTCAACTATCGTTGGGCGCTGCCGAACAAGCTCTTCGACTACGTTCAGGCACGTCTCGGGATGATCGTCGGCCCGTCGCCCGAGATGGCGGGCTTCGTCACCACCCACCACGTCGGCGTCGTGACGCCGGATTTCTCCAGTGCCGCGCTCACCGAGGCGATCGAGTCGCTGAGCGTCGACGAAGTGACGACATGGAAGCGCACGGCGCATGGACTGGCGGGAGAGTTGTCCGCCGAGCAGCAGGTCACCGGTTGGGCGCGCGCAGTCTCGGACCTCGTCGACGGGAGGCGATGAACAATGGCACTCCCGGCGGGCCTCAGCGGCTTGGCGGTGCGGACTGCTCGTCGTCTGCCGGAGTCGGTGCTGCAACGCGCTCTTCCCCGGCGTCTCGCGTTCCAACCCGCTTCCGCTCTGCCGCGGCCGATACCCGATTCCGCGGCGCGAAGGCTGTACATCGCGCCGGTCAATTTCGCCGGACAAGGTTGGCAGTGGGCACGCGCGGCGGAACGGCACCTGAACGACGTATCCGCGGTCTCGATGGCCTACGCAGCGGGCACGGGGTTCCGGTTCCCGGTGGATCAGACGGTGCCGGCCTCCACCTATCTGATGTCTCGCCGCTGGCAGGAACGCCAGCGTGCCGACGTCGCGGAGCGGTTCACCCACGTCATCGTCGAAGCCGGGCGTCATCTGTTCGGTGATGTCTATCACGAGTCCGTGGCCGCCGAAATTCGCTGGCTTCAGGCACGCGGAGTCCGTGTCGCGATGCTCACGCACGGCAGCGACATGCGCGCGCCTGAGGTGCACGCGCGGACGCATGAGTTCTCACCGTTCGTGACGGGGGAGTGGGCGATGACCCCGCGCCTGATCGAAGAGACCGCTCGCAACCGCGCACTCCTGAACGATGTGAAGATCCCGGCGTTCGCATCGACCCCGGGAATGCTCATCGATGTCCCGGAGGGCCGCTGGCTACCCGTCGTCATCGAACCGTCGCGCTGGAACTCCGGGCGGGTGTCGCATTCGGAGGTGCCCCTGGTGGTCCATGCTCCGAGCAACCCGTGGATCAAGGGCACGGCGATGGTGGAACCGGTCCTGCGCATGCTCGCAGCCGAGGGCGTCATCCGCTACGAGCGCATCGAAGGAATTCCCAGCGCTGAGATGCCTGCGCGCATCCATCGCGCCGACATCGTCCTCGATCAGGTGCGGATCGGGGACTACGGTGTTGCGGCATGCGAAGCGATGGCCGCGGGTCGCATCGTCTTGGGAAACATCGATGACCAAGTGCGCGCGCACGTCAGAGGGGCTACGGGGCGCGAGCTGCCGGTCGTGCAGGCGGATCCGCACACCCTCGAGGACGTCTTGCGTGCGATCGCCGCCAGTCCCGAGCCGTTTCGAGCGGCCGCGGTCGCGGGTGTCGACTTCGTCTCGGCTGTTCACGACGGCCGGATGTCCGCGGAGGTGCTCTCGGAGTTCCTCGGCTCGGATTCGGCGACCTCGCCGCGATAGGCCGATTGGTAGGCTCATCGAGTGCCGGAACCGGATGTCGACCACATCATTGCGGTCCACGATCTGCGTCGTCCCATCGCACGAGCCGTGTCGTCCGTGCTCGGCGGAACACGCAGCGCCGTGCGCGTGACCGTCGTCTGCCACAATGTGCCGGCAGAAGATGTCTCGGTCGCGCTCGGGCGGCACGCCGACGACGAACGGCTGCGACTTCTCGCCCTCGCCGATGACATCCCGAGTCCGTCCGGTCCGTTCAATCTGGGCCTTGAGCAGTCGACAGCGCGGTACACGTCGATCATGGGATCCGACGACGAGCTCGAACCGGGCGCTATCGACTCCTGGCTCGCCTGCGCCGATCGAACATCGGCCGATGTCGTCATCCCTCGCCTGTCGGTCGTGGGGCGCGGACCGGTAGTGACGCCACCTGTCCGAATCGGTCGCCGACGTGCGTTGCAAGGCGTGGCAGACCGGCTTGCGTATCGGTCGGCGCCGCTCGGTCTGGTCTCGCGTCGACGTTTCGGCGATCTGCGTTTTCCGCCCGCTCTCGCATCAGGCGAGGACGTCGAGTACAGCACGCGCCTGTGGTTCTCGAGCGCGCGCATCTCCTTCGACCGACGAGGCCCCGCCTATCTGGTCCACGAAGACGCGCCCACACGCGTGACGACAGTGAGCAAGCCCGTCTCCGCCGACGCGTCGTTTCTGGAGGGACTGCTCTCGAGCGACGCGTTCGCGGCGTTGTCAGCTCCGCAGCGCGACGCTCTGATGACGAAGATCTTGCGCAACAACGTGATCCAGTGGATTCTGATTCGCCCCGAGCCAGATCTGTGGAGCGACGACGATGTACGCGTCATCGGCGAGACCGTGCAGCGTTGCGCGGCGGTCGCTCCGCGAGCACTCCGCCCGCTGTCTCGCACGGATCGCGAGATCCTCGATGCCTTCACGAGCGCGCCGCCCCGTCTCGCGCACGGGCTCTCGCTGCTGCCGCATCGCACGGCGATCAGGCCACGCAATCTCGCGACGCGTGATCTTCGGTTCGTCCTCGCGCGCGAAGCGCCGGCCCGCTTCGGTGTTGCTTCGCGAGTGCTTGCTCGGGGGGCCTGACGCCGTTCAGCTCGCGGCGAACTCGCGGAAGGACTCGACTGCGCCCGATTTCCAGACGGACTCCGTGATCGCAGCCTCCACTGCATCCGGCTCCGTCTGGATTCGAACCGCGGCATCCGCGACGTTCGACAGGTCGGACGCGATGCGCAACGGAAACACGCTTTCATTCGCGTAGTGCTCCGCCAATACGGAATCTACGACCGCGACGTGACAGCCGTAGGCAAGAGCTTCGAACAGCATTGTGCTGGAGAAGCCGACGATCGCGCGGCTGGACGCGAGCGCTGCACCCGCATCGGCGGTCACATCGAGCTCGACTCGGGGGAGTCGCAGCGCTGCGGCGTGTCGTTGCGCGGCCGTTGCACGTTCCACAGGGTGCGGCCGCAGTGCCACGGTCCAATCGTCAGGCAACGACTCGTGGAGTGCGATGAGGGTGCGGTCGACGAGGTCATGCTCGAAATTGCTCGACACGAAGAGGGCGCGCTTCGGTCGCCCGTTCCACGGTGTTGAGGCGAGGGTCGCGGGGTCGAGTGAGGGCTTGCCGAGGGGGACGAAACGCGCGGGGAAGCGGAGCTCGCGTCCCCAGATCTCGCCGTAGCCGAGGATCGTGTCAGGCAGGCATTTCTCGAGGTCCGGTGTGCGCATCGCAGCACCGACGTTGTAGGCGGCATGACTGCTGCCGACCCAGCCGTGTTGCAGTTCAGCGACCTCGATGCCTCGTTCACGCGAGAGCATGATCTCGCTGGCGCGGGTGCCATACGCGGCAGTCTGCATGTAGATTCGTCGCGGCTGGACGCGGTCGAGCAATCTGCCGAACTCCCGTTGCGCGTGAGGGGCGCGGTCCGCCCGGCCGAGCGCGTCGGCGATGGCGCGCTCGCGCCCGGCGTCGGTCACGGGGTGATCGAGCACTGCGAAGGTCGCGCGTAAGGCGGCCTCAAGCCGTCTGCGCTCTTGCGCGGGCAGAGGCCGGGAGTGTGTTGCACGGGTCGCGCGTTCGCTGGCGCGCGCGTAGGTGTACGTGCGAGGATTCCGCGGGCGGGCGTCCTCCCGACTGAGCCGGTCGACGTAAGCGTCCTGCACGACGATTGCGTTCGCGCCGAGGGCGCCGGCGAAGTCGTCACTGAGCCAGTTGCAGAACCCGCCCGGCCCCGGATTCCTTGTCCAGCCTGACACGATGAAAAGGTGCTCTGCGCGCGGTGCTCGGTGAGCGGACGAGGGGTTGGGGACTGTCCGCCGCGCTGTTGTCATGAGTCGCTGGCGCAGCGATGTCTGTCGAGGAGGGGGCAGTCGAGTGCCGATGTCGGTCTCGGCGAGGGCACGCGAGACAGGCCAGCGCGCGAGTGGCCACAGAGGCACATCGATGCCCGAGATCCGCTCGAACAGCGCGTCCGGGGCGGCATCCTCGAGGTCCAGGAGCGCGCGCATCCCGGCGGTCTCGGACACGACGGACTCCTTCAGGCAAGGGAGAGGACAGCGGCCCAGTCTAGCCGTGCAGGCGTTCGAATCGGTTCGCTACGCTTGCCTGATGAGTCGATCCGCACCCCGGGTCCGCATTCGTGCTGCCGTGCTCGCCGATGCGGGGATCCTGCTCGAGTGGCGCAACGATCCACTGACACGCCGAATGTCGCTGCAGACCGAGTCGGTGTCCTCTGCCCAGCACGTCGCATGGCTCGAAGCGAGTCTGCTGTCACCGCTGCGGGAGATCGTCCTCGGCGAGGATGCCGTGACCGGGAAGCTGGTCGGGACCTGTCGGTTCGATATCGACGCGAGCGCGCCCGGCACCGCGGAGGTCAGCATCACGGTGGCCCCGGACGCGCGGGGCCGCGGATATGCGGGAGCGCTTCTGCGAGCCGCGATCGATGAGTTTTCCGGCGTTCATCCCGACATCGAAACCCTCACGGCGGTCATCCGCCCCGAGAACACCGCGTCGATTCAGCTCTTCGAAGCGGCCGGATTCATTCGGGCAGGTGAATGCATCGAGGCGGCTACGTATTCGCGGTCGTCAGGCGCCGGAGAGCAGATCCCATGACAGCGGGGTGCCGGGTGCTGCATCCACTCTGAATCGGCGTCCGAGAACCGCCGGCAGATGAACAGGAGCGAGGCCGCCCGCGGGGCGCACCGAACGGACGTTGGCCTCCGTCACGATGTCACCCGCTCGCACTGCGGCGCTCACCCAGAGCGAGGGTCGCAGACGCAGTGACTCCCCCTCCGCCGCCGTCGACCAGGCGCTGGCCGAGCCGAGCGCGGCCACGGCGGACCGGGACTCCGCTACCAGGAGACCGAGTTCGCTCGGCTCGAGCGAGAAGGCGCTGTCGACGCCTCCCGCTGCGCGTGAGAGCGTCACGTGCTTCTCGATCACAGCCGCGCCGAGGGTCGCCGCGGCGACGGAGACGCCGATGCCGAGCGTGTGGTCCGAGAGCCCGACCTTCACCCCGAACATGTCTCGCATGGCGGCCATGCGCCGCAGATGAGCATCCTCGGCGCGCGCGGGATACGAACTCGTGCACGCGAGGAGAGTGAGGTCTTCGCCACCGGCGGACCGCGCAGCATCCACGGCAGCGGCTACCTCTTCGATCGTCGCCGTGCCGACCGACATGATGACGGGTTTGCCCGTCGTCGCGATCCGCGCGATGAGCGGTAGATCGACGATTTCGAGCGAGGCGACCTTGTAGAGAGGCGCGTCGAGCTCCTCGAGGAAGTCGACCGCAGACTCGTCGAAGGGCGTGCTGAACGGCACGAGCCCCAGCTCGCGGGCAAGGGTGAAGATCGGTTCATGCCACGCGTACGGCGTGTGCGCTTCGGTGTAGAGGTCGTACAGCGTCCGAGATCCCCACAATGCGTGATCCTCCGACACCCGGAAGGCAGGGCTATCGACGTTGAGGGTGATCGTGTCCGCCGTATAGGTCTGGATCTTTACGGCCTGCGCGCCTGTTGTCGCCACGGCGCGGACGATATCCAGTGCCCGATCGAGGGAACCGTTGTGGTTCCCGGAGATCTCCGCGACGATCAGTGGAAGCGTGTCACCGCTGTCGGGGATGAGGGGGGTCATGCGAGCACCTCACGAACCGCGTCGATCACGCGGCTCTGATCGTCGTCCGACAGCGCTGCGTACATGGGAAGCGAGATCTCCTCGCGGTAGTACTGCTCGGCGACTGGGCACAGACCGCGTCGATAGCCGAGATCCTCGAAGACGGGATGCCAATAGGCGGGAATGTAGTTCACCTGCACCAGGATCCCGCGGGCGTGCAGCTCGTCGAAGATGCGGCGACGATCAGCGGCGGGTACCCGTATCGGATAGAGGTGCCACATCGGATCGGCACCCGTCCGTCGTGTCGGAAGCGTCAGCCCGAGGTCGGCGAGCTCGGTCGAGTAGCGGTCGAAGATCGCGGAGCGGCGCGCCTTGAACATGGCCAAGCGGGTCAACTGGCTCGTGCCGAGCGCGGCGAGGACGTCGGGCAGCCGGTAGTTCAGGCCGAACTCGTGAACCTCCTGATGCCACGGTCCTTCATCCGGGTGGCGCTGCGCCTCGCGATCGCGGACGAGTCCGTGCGTACGGAACCGTCGAGCACGATCCGCGAGTTCGGGATCGGCCGTGACGACGGCACCGCCTTCGGCTGTGGTCAGATTCTTGGTGGGGAAGAAGGAGAACGTCGTGAGGTCGGCGAACGAGCCGACGGGCCGGCCGTCGAACGTGGACCCGATTGAATGCGCGGCGTCCTCGAGGAGGAGTGCGCCGGCCTCGTGGGTGACGCGCCGGAGCGCGTCGACATCGATCGGATGGCCGGCGTAGTCGACACCCGCGACGACTCGGGTCGCCGGGGTGATCGCGGCAGACACGGCCGCGGGGTCGATGTTCCCTGTATCCGGTTCGACGTCGGCGAATTCGATCCGGGCACCCCGTTGCACCGCGGTAGCGGCCGTCGCGACGAACGTCAGCGGCGTCGTCAGGACGACGTCGCCGTGCTTCACTCCGGCAGCCGCGTAGGCGGCGTGCAATGCGGCCGTTCCCGACGACACCGCGACGGCATACGGAGCGCCGGCGGTCTGCGCAATGCTCTGCTCGAACCTGGCCACCGCAGGCCCGGTCGTGAGCCAGTCGCTTCGCAGTGCCGCAGTGACGGCTTCGACGTCGGAATCGTCGATCCACTGCCGCCCGTACGGAACCGCCATTCAGCGCATCCCGTCCACGAGTTCGCGGATCTCCTCCACGGACAGCCACTGATCGTTGCTGTCCGAACGATAGGCGAAACCATCGGCCACGGGCTCACCGGCCGGCTGTACGAAACCCCAGTCGGCGATCGTCGGGAGGACGATGTAACGATCTCCCGCCAGGATCGTGCGACGGCTGTCGTCTCCCGAGATCATCTCCTCGTGGAGCTTTTCTCCCGGACGGATTCCGACATCGTGACGCGGTGCGCCCGGTGCGACGGCTTCGGCGATGTCGAGGATCCGCGTGCTGGGGATGCGCGGCACGTAGAGCTCACCGCCGTTCATCTGGTCGAAGGAGTCGATCACGAACTGCACCGCTTGAGGAAGCGTGATCCAGAAGCGGGTCATGCGCTCGTCCGTGATGGGCAGAGATTCGCCGCGTTCGGCGAGCCCGCGGAAGAACGGAACGACTGAGCCCCGCGAACCCATGACGTTCCCGTAGCGGACGACGGAGAAGCGCGACTCATATCCCGCCGCATAGTGGTTTCCGGACTGGAAGAGCTTGTCGGCGGCGAGCTTGGTGGCGCCGTAGAGATTCAGGGGGCTCGATGCCTTGTCCGTCGAGAGCGCGACGACCTTTTTGACCCCCGCGTCGATCGAGGCTTCGATGACGTTCTGCGAGCCGATGATGTTCGTGCGCACGAACTCGAACGGGTTGTACTCGGCGGTGTCGACCTGCTTGAGCGCTGCCGCATGCACGACATGATCGACACCGTGCATGGCCCGGCGCAGCCGCTGCTCATCGCGGATGTCTCCGATGAACCACCGCAGTCGTGAGTCGTCTCCGAGCTGAAGACGTGTCTCGTACTGTTTGAGTTCATCGCGCGAATAGATGACGATTCGGCGCGGATCGAAGTCTGCGAGGATGCGACGGACGAACGCCTTTCCGAACGAGCCGGTCCCCCCTGTGATCAGGATCGACGAACCATTGAGGATGGACATCGTGAAACCTCTCGCTCCTGACGCGACACCACTTCCGGCCGCGACTAACCAAGAGTACCCGCGGTCACCGGCGCACGAGGAAGGAAACGAAGGCGTCGGTGCGCCTCTTCACGTCGTGCTACGCGCGGATGCGGGCCGCACGCAGGGAACCGGCCACGTCATGCGGCTTCTGACACTGGCGGAGGCGCTACTGGCGAGAGGCCACCGCGTGACTTTGGCGACAGCAGAGATCGATATTCCGTGGCTCGCCGCTGCCGTCGCCGCGTCGGGTATCGACGTCGTCAGCCACCAACGAGACACGATCGACGTCGCGGGTCTCGAATCGATCGATCCAGATTGGGTCGTCATCGACAGCTATCTCGTGCCCGCGGAATCCGTGACGATGTTGAGTGAAGCGATCCCCGTGCTCCTTCTGGCAGACGGGGATAGTCGCGGCGCTCGAGCGACGCTCTATCTCGACCAGAACCTCAGTGCGCAGCCGCTTCCCGGAGTGACACGGGACGCACAGCTTCTCGGTGTGGAGTACGCACTCGTGCGACGCTCCATCCGTGAGGCGGCGGCTCCTGAATCTGCGATCGTCAGGCACGACCCGCCCGAAGTGGTCGTCGTTCTCGGAGGGACGGACCCCGACGATCGGACGGTCGACGTCGCACGTGGTTGTCGATCACTTGCCGATCGCGTCGCATTCACGTTCGTCGCTCCCGTTCGTCAGCATCGAGCTCTCGCGAAGATCGGGGGCGAGTCTCGACAGTGGCGGGTCCTTCCGCCTACGCACGAGCTGCCGGCCCTGCTCGCGCAGGCCGACGTGACCGTCTCAGCGGGTGGGACGAGCGCGTGGGACGTCGCGACAATCGGCACGCCGAGTGTCTTGCTCGCAGTCGTGCCGAATCAACAGGCCTCTGTCGCGGCAGCCGCATCCATGCGCATCGCGCTCGGGTTCGACGCGGTGAGCGATGCGTTGCGCGCCGACGAGATCGGGGTCGCGGTTGCCGCGCTCATCGACGATGACGTGCTACGTCGTCAGCTTGTGTCGACGTGCCGTCGCCTGTTCGACGGCCGCGGCGGAGAGCGCGTCGTCGCTGCTTTGGAGCAGCGTCGTCGCCAGGGACGGCGCGGGGCGGACGCGTAGACTCCTTGTCCGTGGATTTCATACCCCGCGCGCACGTGACAGGATCAGCAATCTGATGGTTCTCGCACTCGTCCAAGCGCGCATGAGCTCGTCGCGTTTACCCGGCAAGGTTCTCGCGGATCTCGACGGGGAGCCTATGATCATCCGCCAACTTGAACGGATCAATCAGGCCGAAACCGTGGAGCGCGTCGTCGTCGTCACGTCGGTCGACCCGAGCGATGACGTGCTCGTCGAAGCGCTCTCCTCGCGCGGGGTCGAGGTCTTCCGGGGCGCGCTTGCCGATGTTCTCGGACGCTACCTCGCCGCCGCCGAGTCGCTCGGTGCGGAACACCTCCTGCGGCTGACGGCGGACTGCCCGCTCACGGATCCGGACGTCATCGACGAGGTTGTACGCGCTCACGGTGCGAGCGACACCGACTACGCATCGAATGTCCTGGTCCGCACCTACCCCCGCGGGCTCGACGTCGAGTCGGTGACCACAGCGGCGCTGCGCCGTGTCGCCGAGGTTGCGACGGATCAGGAGCGCGAGCACGTCACGCTCGGTATCTACCGCCGCCCGGAGCTGTTCACGTTGACTTCCGTCGTTCAACCTGAGAGTCGCTCCGACCTGCGGTGGACCGTGGACACACCCGCAGATCTCGCGTTCGTCCGTGAGGTGTACGAGCAGTTGCGTCCCCGCCGCGGGGAGTTCACCTCGGCGGATGTCCATGAATTGCTGGCTCGTCGACCTGAACTCAGCCATCGTGAGCCTCAACAGCCCTGATGAGACCAGGCTCGACGCTCGGGGGCAGTGAAGTCGGCCCTCGCAGTCAGCGCTTTCGAAGCCACCTCGTGCCGCGCGCCAGCCACCTGACGATCGTCAGGCTCATGATCCTGGATCGGATCGTCGGTGTGCTGTAGCTCCTTCGAGCCTCGCTGTCGAACGCAGCTCCCAGAGCAGGACTTTCCTCTCTGATCGCGCGCTCCATCGTGCGGAACACGCGTGCACGTTGCGTGTCGCGCATCTCCTGCGCGACTCCCGTCGTGTCTTGCTCGACGTACTGAGTCAGCAGCTCGTCGAAGGACTTGAGCTGCTGCCAACGCGACTCCACCGACCAGTAGGAGCGTCCGCCCGCGTCGACAATCCCGGAGGGTTCGGCCGAACCCTCCCTGACGGTCGGCAACGCCAGCCATTCACATTTGGCGGCCGCCACCAGCAGACGCATCACAAGGATGACCTGCGGGTAGAGAAGGGCATCGGGTTGCTTGGATTCTGTGCGCTCCGCGAGCTCAGCGAGAGCAGCATGGCAATCTTCGACTCGATAGATCAGACCCGGAGCGTGGGCCGATGATCTCAGGAACTCTTTCGGGGAGATCGGGCCCGTGACGTCCCTTCCCCGGTACACGGTCGATCCCTTCAAGAACTGAGAAGACACGAACGCCGGTCGCTCCCGACCCAGGTACTCCAGCAGCGGCCCCACGCTCTCGACGACGACCTCGTCATCGTCGGCGATGACCATCACGTACTCAGTCGTGCACTCCGCGAAGATCCGGGCGAAGGTGCGGGGGTAGCCGAGGTTCACATCGTTCTTCAGGACCCGAACGCGCTCGGCGATGGTGGGATCCTTCGAGAGCGCGGCGTATGTGCCGTCGGTGCCGCCGTCGTCTATGACCAGGATTTCCACGAGCTCAGAAGCGGGTGCAGCCAGGAACTGATGCAGCAGGCGTGCAACATTCTGTGCGCGGTTATATGTCGGAACCGCGATCGTTAGGAGCATCGCCGAATCCTATAGCAGGGAAAGTCACCCCCTGGAGACGGCGGACATCTCGCCCAGATTCGGACAGCCCGAGAGGATTCCGCGCCGCAATAGACTGGAACCCATGCGCATCGCCGTCGTGGCCCTCGGAAAGATCGGCCTTCCTCTCGCCGTACAGTTCGCCGACTCGGGCCACGAGGTCATCGGAGTCGACGTCAATCCGAAGACCGTCGAGAGCGTGAACGCGGGCATCGAGCCCTTCCCCGGTGAAGCCCACCTGCAGGAGAAGCTGAGCGAGCTCGTGCCCGCGGGGCGCCTTCGCGCGACGACGGACTACGCCGAGGCGATTCCCGAGGCCGACGCTGTCGTGATCGTGGTGCCGCTCTTCGTCGATGACGCGACGTGGGAGCCGGACTTCGCGTGGATGGATGCCGCGACCCGGTCGTTCGCGGAGCACTTGAGCCCGGGCACGCTCGTGTCGTACGAGACCACGCTTCCGGTCGGAACGACGCGCGGCCGCTGGAAGCCCATGATCGAAGAGGGATCGGGCCTCGTCGAGGGCACGGACTTCCACGTCGTCTTCTCGCCCGAGCGGGTGCTGACCGGCCGCGTGTTCGCCGACCTGCGCAAGTACCCGAAGCTCATCGGCGGGCTTTCGGAAGCGGGGGCGCAGCGCGCCCGTGAGTTCTACGACGCCGTGCTGCAGTTCGACGAGCGCGACGATCTTCCGCGTCCGAACGGCGTGTGGGATCTCGGCAGCGCCGAGGCATCCGAGATGGCCAAACTCGCCGAGACGACATACCGTGACGTCAACATCGGCCTGGCGAACCAGTTCGGACTGTTCGCCGCAGCTCACGGCATCGACGTCTACCAGGTGATCGAAGCCTGCAATTCGCAGCCGTACAGCCACATCCACCGTCCGGGTATCGCCGTCGGAGGTCACTGCATCCCCGTCTACCCGCGCCTGTACCTGTCGACCGACCCGGATGCCGACATCGTCCGCACTGCGCGCTTGCTGAACGCCTCGATGCCCGAGCGTCTCGTCGCTCAGGCAGAAGGCGTGCTCGGTTCTCTGGAGGGGCTCACAGCGGTGGTCCTCGGCGCGACGTATCGCGGCGGGGTCAAGGAGACGGCGTTTTCGGGCGTTTTTCCGACCGTCGAGGCGCTGCGCTCTCGCGGCGCCACGGTGACGGTGCACGACCCGCTCTACTCCGATGATGAGCTGCGCGGGCTCGGCTTCGAGCCGTACACGCTGGGCGAGTCTGTCGATCTCGCCGTCCTGCAGACCGACCATTCCGACTACCGCACGCTTGCGCCGCAGCAGCTTCCGGGCATCCGTCTGATCGTCGACGGACGAAACGCGACCGACTCCGCGCTGTGGGCCGGTACACCGCGCATCGTCGTCGGTGCTGCCTGAGGCAGATCAGCCCCGCAGATAGCCGACGAGCGTCTCCCGTGCATCGGCAGGCGTGAAACCCGTCTGCTCGATCTTCGCGAGGTCGAGCACGCTGTTCTTCGGGCGGGGAGCGACAGGTGTCGTCGCCGCGGCGAAGTACTCGTCGGTCGAACATCCCGTCACCCGTGCCTTGTCGTGCCCCGTCAACTCGAAGACCAGGCGGGCGACGTCGGCCCACGACATCGGTGGGCCCCCACCGGTCAGGTTGTAGGTCCCGAAGGGAGCCTCGGCCACGATCAGGTGATGGATGCCGCGAGCGAGATCGGACGTGAAGGTAAGACGCCCGATCTGGTCCTCGACGACACGGGGGTCCACACCGTCGGCGGCGAGTCGTGCCATCGTGCGCACGAAGTTGCCGCCGTTGCCGATGACCCACGATGTGCGCACGATGAAATGGCGCGGCACCGTCGCGACGACGAGGTCTCCCGCGGCCTTGGTCTGCCCGTAGACGCCGAGCGGGCACACGGCATCCGTCTCGACGTACGCGCGAGGCGAACTTCCGTCGAAGACGTAGTCGCTGGAGATGTGCACGAGCAGGATCCCGTGCGTGGATGCCACTCGCGCCAGTTCCGCGATGCCGGCCACGTTCGCCGCCCACGCTGCGCGACGCCCCTCGGCGGTCTCGGCGAGGTCGACGGCGGTGTAGGCAGCAGCATTGATGATCGTGCCGTACTCGCGCCAGTGACGGGCGGTGTCGAGCCCGGGGGAGGCCAGGTTCAGGTCGTCACGGTTCGCGTACTCGACGTTGCTGCTGTCGCCCAACTCTTCGCGCAGCGCACGGCCCAGCTGTCCCGCGGCGCCGAGCACGAGGATCTTGCGCGGCGGGATCGGCGTCACCTCGTCGAGACGCGGGTGCGCGGCATCCTTCGCCGAGATCTGGGCGTGCTCGAGCGGGATCGGCCACGAGATGGCGGCGGTCTCGTCCGCGAGATTGAGGAACGAGTACGCGGCAGCGGGCGACCAGTGGTCGTTCACGAGATATGTGTACGCGGTGTCCGGCTCGAGCGTCTGGTACGAGTTGGCGACGCCCCGCGGCACGAAGATGGCGCGCGAAGGGTCGAGCTCCGTCGTGAAGACCGCGCCGAACGTCGGTCCTTCACGAAGATCGACCCAGGCGCCGAAGATTCGCCCCGTCGCGACGGACACCCATTTGTCCCACGGCTCCGCGTGGATTCCGCGCGTCGTGCCGACCGCATCGTTGAACGAGATGTTGTTCTGCACGGGGCCGAAGTCGGCGAGGCCGAGCGCCGTCATCTTCTCGCGCTGCCAGTTCTCTTTGAACCAACCGCGCGCATCGCCGTGGACCGGCAGGTCGAAGACGACAAGCCCGGGGATCGAGGTCTGAGTGACCTGCAGTGTCTTCCCGAACTCCAGGTCGTTCGACGTCATCACTGTCCCTTCGAGGCGTAGAAGGCTTCGACGCCGTCCTTCGCCGGCGCCCACCACGATTCGTTGTCGCGGTACCACTGGATCGTCGCGGCGAGACCCGCCTCGAAATCGCCGTACGCCGGCGTCCACCCGAGTTCGGTGCGCAGCTTGGTGTAGTCGATCGCGTAGCGCAGGTCATGCCCGGCGCGGTCCGTGACGTGGTCGTATGCGTCCTGCGGCTGCCCCATGAGCTGAAGGATGAGCTCGACGACGTCCTTGTTGTTCTTCTCGCCGTCTGCGCCGATCAGGTAGGTCTCGCCGATCACTCCCTTGTCGAGGATCGTCAGCACCGCAGACGAGTGGTCGTCGGCGTGGATCCAGTCACGCACGTTCTCGCCCGCGCCGTACAGCTTGGGGCGGATTCCGCGGATGACGTTGGTGATCTGGCGCGGGATGAACTTCTCGACGTGCTGGTACGGCCCGTAGTTGTTCGAGCAGTTCGAGATCGTCGCCCGCACGCCGAAGGAGCGCACCCAGGCGCGGACGAGCAGGTCGCTGCCCGCCTTGGTCGACGAGTACGGGCTCGACGGGTTGTACGGCGTCTGCTCGGTGAAGCGCTCCGGGTCGTCCAGTTCGAGGTCGCCGTAGACCTCGTCAGTCGAGATGTGGTGCAGCCGACGGTCATGCTTGCGTGCAGCTTCGAGCAGTGTGTATGTGCCGACGATGTTCGTGTCGAGAAAGGGTCGAGGGTCGTGCAGGGAGTTGTCGTTGTGCGACTCTGCGGCGTAGTGCACGACGTCGTCGACCCCGCTGAAGAGTTCGTCCACCAAGGGGGCGTCCGTGATGTCGCCGAGCACGAACCGCACTCGGTCCTCGGGCAGAGCGGCAAGCGATGCGCGGTTGCCGGCATACGTCAGCTTGTCCAGAACGGTGACGTGGTGATCGGTGTGCGCGACGACGTGGTGCACGAAGTTCGAACCGATGAACCCGGCTCCGCCGGTCACGAGCAATCTCGCCATCAGCGCCCTCTTTCCAGCGTCTCGAGCAGATAGCTGCCGTACCCCGACTTGACGAGCTTCTGTGCGCGCTCGCGGAGCTCGTCGTCCGAGAGGAATCCCTGTCGCCAGGCGACCTCTTCGGGTGCTCCGATCTTCATGCCGGTGCGCCGCTCCATGGTGCGAACGTAGTCTGCGGCATCCGTCATCTGGTCGAATGTGCCGGTGTCCAGCCACGCCGTCCCGCGGGGGAGCACCTCGACCGAAAGAGTGCCGCGTTCGAGGTATGCGCGGTTGACATCGGTGATCTCATACTCGCCGCGGGCGCTCGGGGTCAACGAGCGAGCGATCTCGACGACGTCGTTGTCGTAGAAGTACAGACCGGGAACGGCGTAGTTGCTCTTGGGGTCCGCGGGCTTCTCCTCGAGCGAAACCGCGGCGCCGGCGTCGTCGAACTCGACAACGCCGTAGGCCTGCGGGTCCGAGACCCAGTAGGCGAAGACCGCACCACCCTGGATGTCGGCGAACCGGGACAGTCTCGTGCCCAGTCCGGGACCGTAGAGCAGATTGTCGCCGAGAACGAGAGCGACGGTGTCGTCGCCGATGAAGTCGGCCCCGATGGTGAACGCCTGTGCGAGGCCGTCAGGTGAGGCTTGCTGCGCGAAAGTGATCGAGATGCCGAACTGGGATCCGTCGCCGAGCAGCCGCTCGAAGTGGGCCGCGTCGTGCGGCGTCGTGATGACGAGGATGTCGCGGATGCCGGCGAGCATGAGCGTCGACAACGGGTAGTAGATCATCGGCTTGTCGTACACCGGCACGAGCTGCTTCGAGACGCCCAGCGTGATCGGATGCAGTCGAGTACCGGAGCCACCAGCGAGGATGATGCCTTTCATCTGCCCATCGTGACACAGCGGTAGACTTGCCCGTCGCCTTGCCCGCCGAGCCGAGAGGCCCGAGGAGTCCCCGTGAAGATGATCGAGACCTGCCCAGTCGATCGAGGGGCTCACTGCTGACATGTGGGTAGCTCAGTTGGGGTCCCTGCTCGTCGTGCTCGGCGTCCTGCTCGCGCCGGGTCTCCTGATCGGAGCGCTCCTGCGACTGCGCGGCTTCGCGCTCGTCGCCGCAGCGCCCCCACTCAGCCTCGCTGTGGTCGGTCTGACCACGATGGTGGCGGTCGTCGTCCCCTTCCGCTGGTCGCTCCTCCCGGTCGTGGTGACGACCGTCGTCGTCGCCGCTGTGGCTTGGGCGATCGCGCGTCGATTCGTGCCGTCGCCCGCAACGTCTCCCGCCGTTCACTGGTCGCGGCGTTGGGCGCCATGGATCGCCGTCGCGCTCGGTGCAGCACTGCTGATCCCACGGCTGCTCACGGTATTCGGTGACCCGGAGTCGATCTCGCAGACGTTCGACAACATCTATCATCTGAACGCCGTGCGACACATGCTCGATACGGGTGCCGCGGCCCCGACCGAGCAACTGATTCCGGGCTTCTACCCGAGCCTCTGGCACGCGGTGACGTCGCTCGTCGCGGGGCTTGCGGGCACCTCGGTGGCGGCCGCCACGAACCTCACGGCACTGCTCGTCGCCGGACTGGTGTGGCCCCTCGGGTGCGTCTATCTCGTGCGCCAGATCTCGGGACGACAGCCCGCGCCACTGCTCGTCGCCGGCGTCCTCGCTGCGGGGATGGCCGGTTTCCCTCTGCTCATGCTCGACTTCGGCGTGCTGTACCCGAACGTCCTGTCGATCGCTCTCCTGCCTTCCGTGCTCGCAGCGCTGATCGCCGTGGCTCGGGTCGGCGCTGACTTGGGCGGCAGTCGCGTGGTGGCATGGGTGCTCCTGCTGGCCTGGATCCCCACCCTCGCTCTTGCGCACCCCAGCACGCTCATGGCGTTCTTCGCGATCGGATTCTGGCCGGCCGCTGCCGCCGGTCTGCGCTACTTCCGTGGTGCACGCGATCGTCCCCGCGTTCGCGTGTGGGCCGCAGGGCTGCTGTGGGTGGCCGGGCTCGCCGTCGTCGCTGCGGTCCTGATCGTTGCTCGCCCCACGTCGGAGCAGGCGTTCTGGGGACCCTTCACGTCCTTCGGCGGCGCGGTGGTCGAGGTGCTCACGAATTCGCACAAGGGGTTGCCCGTCGAGTGGGTGCCGACCCTGCTGATGATCGTGGGGATCATCGTCGTGCTCGTCGCGATGCGCTCGAAATGGTGGCTCGTCACGGGGTGGGCGACGCTCGGCGTCATCTACGTCGTCGGCGCCGCGGCTCCCGACAGTCTTCTGCGGTACGGACTCACCGGAACCTGGTACAGCGACATGTACCGCGTCATGGCGCTCTTTCCCGTCGTTGTGATCCCCCTCGCGGCGGTGGGCTTCGGCGCATTGGTCACAGTGATCAGCCGCTATACGCGTTCGCGCACCGAGGGGGCACGACTCCGGAGCGAACTCGCTGTCACCGGCATCCTCGTCGTGGGAGTGATCGTCGCCACGCAACTGAGCACACCGATGACGCGTTCGACCGAGGCCGCCCGATGGATGCACACGATCTCGGACGACTCACCGTTGCTGACACTCGACGAACTCGCCTTGCTGGAACGGGTCGCCGACCACGTTCCCGAGGACGAAGTGATCGTCGGCAGCCCGTGGACCGGCACATCGCTTGCGTACGCGATCTCTGATCGCCGCGTGCTGATCCCGCACATCTATCAAGAGCTCGACGCCGACATGACGACGATCGTCCTCGGGCTCAACCGTGCGGAGGACGATCCCGAGGTGTGCGCGGCTCTGGAGAGGACGGACACGCGCTGGGTGCTTGATTTCGGCGATCGAGAAATCCACAACGCCGAGCATCCCTTCCCGGGACTGGAGGACCTCGAGTCAGCCGGGGTGGTCGAACTCGTCGACGGTGAAGGCGACGCGGCGCGACTCTATCGAATCACCGCTTGTCAGGCTCCACGCTGAGATCGCGGTAGGGCGGCAGATCGGGCCGTGACGGCGTCGATTGGATATCCAGCTGCAGCGCTGTCAAGAGCATCTGCGTGCCGATCACGAGCGGAAGCGCTGCCAACATGACCGTTGCCGCCGTCGCCACGACCGACGCCGCGATCTGGAACATGACCCAGATGCTGAATCCGATGCCGAACGTCATCAGGAAGAGCCCGCCGAAGAGCAGGAGAGCGATCGGCGAGAACGACCAGAGCACGTAGCGATACCAGATCCGGGTCCAGAAGCCGACGGTCAGTCGGTGCATGAGTTCTGGCACGACCTTGCTCAGCCGGATGCTCGACACCTCGTCGCCGTAGACGGCGGGGATGGGAACGTCGGTCGCGGAGACCTGCAGGATGTTGAGATGGATGAGAAGGTCGTTCTCGAAGCTGTAGCGCTTCGCCACGCGCTCCAGGGGCACTCTGCGAAGCACTTCGGTGCGTACGGCCGTGTAGCCGTTCTGGGGGTCGAAGAGATTCCAGTAGCCGGATGCGAACTTGGTCATGAACGACAACATGATGTTGCCGAGCACACGGTGCCGCGGCATCCCGGCAAATGACTCCGGCGCGTAGAAGCGATTCGCTTTCGCGAAGCCGTAGCCGTCGTCGGTGACCCTGTCCAGGAGTGAGGGGAGATGGTTCGGATCCATCTGGGCGTCGCCGGCCATGATGACGTCGATGTCGGCGCCCAGTCTCATCGCTTCGGTGTGGCCGGTGATGATCGCACCGCCCACGCCCTGATTGACTTCGTGGCGGATCAGGGCGACCCGCGGGTCGCCGACGCGTCGGACGGCGCCGCTAGTGTCATCGGGGCTGCAGTCATCGACGATGACGATGTGGTCGACGAAGTCGGGCATCGTCTCGATGACCTGCGCGATCATCTTCTCTTCCCGGTAGGCCGGTACGACTGCCGCGATCGTGGCGCCCTTATACATCGTGATCGTCCTTCGGATTCGTGGTGTTTGGCCGGGCGAAGACCCAGAAACGGTACGCGAAATAGTTCCACACCGTCGTCGCCGCGACCGCGACGACCTTGCCGATCACCCACGGAACGCCCAGCGCGGCGAACCCCGCAACGATACCGGTGGTCGCCACCGTATTGAACACGACGAGCAGGGTGTAACGACCCACGCTCGGCGCGACCTTCGCGTCAGAGCTGAACGCGACGATCCGCTGGAGTGAATAGGTGACGATGAAGCTCGCAAGGAAGGCGATCGGCGTGGCGATGGCGAGCGGCACATGGAACGCATCGTGCAGCAACCACAGCAGACCGATATCGACGAGGAAGCAGAACCCGCCGACGACCAGGTAGCGCACGGCGCTGTTCGCCCACAGACGGACGAGCAGGTTCGAACGCGCGGGCTTGGTGGATGGCACCCGCCAATCTTGCCAGAGCGAGCCTGTGCCGGGCCCGGACGCACACCATGACTCACCTAGACTTGTGCGGTGCGGCTGTCACTGGCCGTGTCCTCCGTTGTCAGCCGAAAGGCCACCCCGCATGGATCTCCTCATCGTCGGCTCAGGCTTCTTCGGCCTCACGATCGCCGAGCGAGCTGCGGCCGCCGGCCGCAAGGTCACCGTCATCGACCGCCGTCACCACATCGGCGGCAACGCATACAGCGAAAACGAGCCCGAGACGGGCATCGAGGTGCACCGCTATGGAGCGCACCTCTTCCACACGTCGAACCCGACGGTGTGGGAGTACGTCAATCGCTTCACGCAATTCACGAACTACGTCCACCGGGTCTACACGACCCACAAGGACATCGTCTTTCCGCTGCCGATCAACCTCGGCACGATCAACCAGTTCTTCCAAGCCGCCTACACGCCCGACGAAGCCCGCGCGCTCGTTCAGGAGCAGTCCGGCGAGTTCGATGTGAAGAGCGCGACCAACCTCGAAGAGAAGGGCATCGCCCTCATCGGCCGCCCCCTCTACGAAGCGTTCATCCGCGATTACACGAAGAAGCAGTGGCAGACCGATCCGACGGAGCTGCCCGCCGAGGTCATCAGCAGACTCCCTGTTCGCTACACCTACGACAACCGCTATTTCAGCGACACCTGGGAGGGACTGCCGCTCGACGGCTACACCGCCTGGCTCGAGCGGATGGCCGACCACCCGAACATCGACGTGAAGCTCTCGACCGATTACTTCGACGAGACCCAGCCGCTCAACAAGCGCGACACCGTCGGCCAGGTGCCCGTCGTCTACACGGGGCCTGTCGACCGCTACTTCGACTACGCCGAGGGCTCCCTGTCGTGGCGCACGCTCGACTTCGAGCAGGAAGTGCTCTCGATCGGTGACTTCCAGGGCACATCGGTCATGAACTACGCCGACGCCGAAGTGCCGTACACCCGCATCCACGAGTTCAAGCACTTCCACCCCGAGCGCGCCGACCGATACCCGACCGACAAGACCGTGATCGTGCGGGAGTTCTCACGCTTCGCGTCGCGCGATGACGAGCCGTACTACCCGGTCAACACCTCGGAGGACCGTGAGGGCCTGCTCGCCTACCGCGAGCTGGCGAAGGGCGAGAAGGACGTGCTCTTCGGCGGAAGGCTGGGTACGTATCAGTACCTCGACATGCACATGGCCATCGGCTCGGCGCTGTCGATGTGGAACAACCAGCTCGCCTGAGCACACGCCCCTAGACTCGACCACGTGACGTCCGCCACCGTCGGCGCTCCGGGATCCCCGCGGCGCTACCTGCACTCGCTGTGGCTGTTGTCTGCTCGAGACCTGCGCGTCCGCTACGCGACGAGCGCTCTGGGCTATCTGTGGTCCGTGCTCGACCCGCTCGTGATGAGCCTCATCTACTGGTTCGTCTTCACGCAGGTCTTCCAGCGCACCGTCGGCCAGGATCCGTACATCGTGTTCCTCATCACCGCGCTCTTGCCGTGGGTGTGGTTCAACGCGTCGGTCTCGGACTTCACACGCGCCTTCAACAAAGACGCCCGGCTGGTGCGCTCGACGGCGATTCCCCGTTCGATCTGGGTCATCCGCATCGTCCTCAGCAAGGGCGTTGAGTTCCTCTGCGCACTCCCCGTCCTCGTCGCGTTCGTCGTTGTGGCGGCGTTCACGAGCGCGAACCCCGTCGAACTCAATTGGGGACTCCTGCTCTTTCCCGTCGCCATCCTGCTGCAGACGATGCTGCTGGTCGGGCTCGGTCTTCTCATCGCCCCGCTGTGCGTGCTGTACTCCGATTTGGAGCGCACGACGAAGCTGGTCCTGCGGATGCTCTTCTACGCGTCGCCGATCATCTACTCGGTGTCGGACCTGCCCGGGATCTTTCCCCAACTCGCGGCGTTCAACCCCCTCTCGGGGATTTTCACGCTCTACCGCGTCGGGTTCTTCCCCGACCTCTGGGACACCCTGAGCGTCCTTCTCAGCGTCGCCGTGTGCGTCATCCTCCTGGTCGTGGGTCTGCTCGTCTTTCGGCGGCTCGAGCGTCCCCTGCTGAAGGAGCTGTGATGGCTGCCTCCGGTCTGGCGATCGAGGTGCGCGACCTCGGTGTGCGGTTCCGACGCAACCGTCGGGGGCGCCGAAGCTTCAAAGACCTGTTCGCCGATTCATCCCGCCGTAGCCGTCCGGGCGAGTTCTGGGCGCTGCGCGACGTCAGCTTCGATGTGCATCCGGGGGAATCGATCGGCGTCGTCGGACGAAACGGACAGGGCAAATCCACCCTGCTGAAGCTCGTCGCGGGGGTGCTGCTTCCCGATGAGGGCAGTGTGACCGTGCACGGCGGTGTCGCGCCGCTCATCGAGATCACGGGCGGATTCGTCGGCGACCTCACGGTGCGCGAGAACGTGCGCCTGACGGCGGGTCTGCACGGGATGCCGAAAGCCGAAGTCTCGCGCCGGTTCGACGGGATCATCGATTTCGCCGAGCTCGCCGACTTCGTCGACACTCCGTACAAGCACCTCAGCAACGGAATGAAGGTGCGCCTCGCCTTCTCGGTCGTGTCGCAGTTGGAAGAGCCGATCCTCCTCGTCGACGAGGTGCTGGCGGTGGGGGACAAGGCGTTCCGCGAGAAGTGCTACCGGCGCATCGACGAGCTGCTCGCCGAAGGCCGCACGCTGTTCTTCGTGTCGCACAACGAACGCGACCTGCGGCGGTTCTGCACCCGCGGCCTGTACCTCGACAAGCACGGCTTGGCGATGGATGCACCCATCGCCGAAGTGCTCGACCGATACAACTCGGATCATCCGGCGTAGATCCTGATCCCCGACAATTTTCCTTCGAACAAGAACGGGAGCGTGACGTGAAGATCCTCATCACCGGAGGTGCCGGCTACATCGGCAGCACCATCGCCTCGGCATGCCTGGACGCCGCGATGGTGCCGGTGATCCTGGACGACCTCTCGACGGGCCGGGCCGCCTACGTCGAGGGCCGCACGTTCTATCGGGGTGACATCGCCGATGCCGCGCTGATCGAGCAGATCGTCGATGAGCACCCGGACATCCACGCCGTCATCCACTGCGCCGCGCGCACCGTCGTCCCCGACTCGGTCGCAGACCCGCTGGGGTACTACGACGTCAACGTCGCGCGGTCCGTCCGCCACTTCCAGCACCTGCACCGGCACGGGATCCGACGGATCGTGTTCAGCTCATCAGCTTCGGTGTACGCCGGTGAGTTCGGGACCGGACTCGATGAGTCAGCACCGGTCGCACCGGCCAGCCCGTACGCCAGAACCAAGCTGCAGGTCGAACAGGTGCTGTCCGACGCTGCCGCGGGGGGCGCGATCCGAGCGCTGTCGCTGCGGTACTTCAACCCGATCGGATGCGACCCGCGATTGCGGACCGGCCCCACCGCCGAGCGGCCGACGCACGCGCTGGGGCTGCTGCTGGGCGCGTGGCGCACGGGTGAGCCCTTCACCGTGACCGGAACCGATTGGCCTACCCGCGACGGGTCCGGACTGCGTGACTTCGTGCACGTGTGGGACCTCGCCCGCGCACATGTCGAAGCCGTGCGCCGGTTCGACGATGTCACCTCGGCCGAGACTCCGTCGAGGATCCTCAACGTCGGTACGGGTGACGGCACGACGGTGCGCGAACTCGTACGCGCCTTCGAATCCGTCGTCGGAGGCGGGTTGGACGTACGCGAAGGAGCACGGCGTCCGGGCGACATCGCCGGAGGCTATGCGATTGTCGACCGCGCCCATGACGCATTGCAGTGGCGCGCCGAGCGCACGGTCGAAGATGCGATCCGCGACGCCGTGGCCTGGGAGACGCAGCGCGCGGCCTGAGCCGGGCGTCAGCTCGCTGCGGTGAGCGGCTCCATCGGACGCCACGCCGTGTCGCGTGCGATCGCGCGACCGTCCTTCAGCCCTCGGAAGAGGTTCGACGTGCCGCGCACCTTGCGCTCGACGGCGATGAGGCGGATGAGCTCCTTCGCGAACGTCAGTGCGGTGCCCAATCCGAACAGCACGGGGTTGTAGACGCCGTGCGCCCGGTAGTACTGCTTGATGATCGCGCGGTTGCGCATGATGTAGTAGCGGTAGTTGTCGCTCGAGGCGTTCATGTGGCGGATGCCCATGTCCCACTGCTTGATCTCGCGCGTGCGGCGCAGCACGAACTCGTCGACGATGACCGACGTCGTCTTGCGCGATGCGAGCCAGCCGTAGGTCTGGTCATCCCAGTAGATGAAGAAGCGCGGGTCGGGAAGACCGATCTGCTCGACGATGTCGCGGTGGATGAACATGCCCTCGAAGCATCCGGAGTTCATCTCTTTGAACCCCGAGGCGTCGAACTTCGACGGCGCGAAGGGGATCGGGATGCCCAAGCGCTCGGCGATGCGGTACTGCCAGTAGAACTCGCTGCCGTCGTAGTCGTAGCGGCGGCCCTGGATGCTCTTGAACCGCGGCGCCCACCTGCCCATCTTGGCGAGGCCGTCGGGGAGGACCTCGACGTCGTCGTCCATGAGCCAGATCCACTCGGACCCCAGCTCGAACGCGACGCGCATGCCCTCGCTGAAGCCGCCTGATCCGCCCGTGTTCGTGTCGAGCCTGCGGTAGACGAGGTCGGTGCCGATCCGCGCGCGGAACGACTCGACGACCTCGGTCGTGTCATCGGAGGACGCATTGTCGACGATCACGACGTGACCGGGCTTCGGCTCCATGCGCTCGATGCTCTCGAGCAGTCGCGTGAGCAGTCCCGAGCGGTTGAAGGTGACGACGGCGATCGTCGCCGACGCGGGGTCGAACGAGGTCGCGGCCGCGCGCGCGCTGTCAGGGAGGGGAGTCGTCATGAGTCGACTCCGAACGTGCGGGCCCACGCGTCGCGCGAGGTGAGCTCCGGTGCGGCGGCGCGGTACTGCTTCGCGAGCCGCGGCCATTCGCGACGCAGTCGGCGGTGCAGACGGATGCTGTCCAGCAGCATCCGGCGGAACTTGGCCCGATCGCGCGTGTAGATGTTCTTGCCGGAGCCGTCGGCGGAGTTCACGAGCGCGCTGTCGTACAGCGGGACGCGCCACCAGTGGGCGTCCTGCTTGCCGAACTCGACCTCGGGCCGTGCGACGTTCTCGGGCTTCGGGGCGTGCAGCCAGTGCGCGACGAGCGTCGACAGGGTGAACCAGCGCAGGCGCAGACCGGTCGGGCTGTCGAACGTGCTCTTCGCCGTGCGCTTGAAGGCCAGCCGGCCTCGCCGCGCCCGCAGGGGTACGCCGGCTTCTTTGTGCACGACCGTCTCGGGGAACGATGCCGCGAGCTTGCGGGCCGCGGGCATCGCCGTCGCGAGGTTGGCGCGCATGTGCGACGGGCCCGACAGGAGGTCCCGCAGTGCCCGGTGCCGCAGAGCGACGGGGTAGTACTGCATCATCATGAGGTGCTTGAGGTCGACGCGGCGGCTGTGGCGAAGCAGCGTGCCGCCGTTCGGCGCGTTCGAGTGCAGCAGTCCCGCCGCGATGCGGTTGCGCGCGTGGAAGTACGCCTGCCAGTCGATCGAATCGTCCTTGCCCACCCACGACACGTGCCAGAGCGCGACGCCCGGCATCGAGACGGTGGGATAGCCCGCGTCGCGGGCGCGCAGGCAGAACTCCGCGTCGTCCCACTTGATGAAGGCGGGTAGGGACAGGCCGATCTCGCGGATGACATCGAGGGGGATGAGGCACATCCACCAGCCGTTGTAGTCGGCGTCCAGGCGCATGTGCAGCACGGGCGACTGGCGCAGGTTGGCGACGCTGAAGTCGTGCGGAAGCCGCTCCTGATAGAGCGCCCGCCACATGAACGGCTCTTCATCGACCACTTCGGCCCAGGCGTGCAGCTTCGGCCGGTCGAGCAGGTCGAACATGTGCGCCCCGACGATCGTCGGCACGGTCGCGAACTGTCCGAGCACGATCGAGCGGCGCAGCGATTCGGGCTCGATCCGCACGTCGTCATCGAGCAGCTGGATGAAATCGCTGTCCGGCCGGTCGAGGCTCTCGAGCATGGCGCGGGCGAAGCCGCCCGATCCGCCCAGGTTCGGCTGCGTGATGACCTGCAGCGTCTCGCCGAGCGCCGCCGACACGTCGCCGTACTCGGGTTCGGCGTCGACACGTCGGTCGCCCTGGTCGATGAGGAAGACGCGGTCGACGAGGTCGAGCACATCGGGCGACGCGGCGAGGTGCTGCAGCGTCTCGATGCAGTAGTCGGGCTTGTTGTAGGTCGTGATCCCGAGCGATGCCTTGCCCGTGCGGGCCGGTTCCTGCTCGGTCGTCCACTGGGCGCCCTCGAAACGGGCGGTCTCCTGATCGGCGACGATGTCGAACCAGATGAAGCCGCCGTCGCTGTACTGATCGAGCACGAGGTCGAAGCGGCTCGTCTCGGTGCCCACGACCTCGCGCGTCTCGATGCGCTGGCGCACACCCGACCCGTTCGAGCGGTAGACGAGGATCGTCGCGTCGCCGACGGTGCGCACCGTGAGGGCGACCTGACGCACCGAGGTCCAGTGCTGCCAGTACGACGCCGGGAAGGCGTTGAAGTAGGTGCCGAACGACACGCGGCGCCCGGCGACGATGCGCGCCGTCGTGCGGTCGAGGATGTTCCCCAGCTGCGCGCGGCTCGACACGCGCACGGGCTCCTCATCGATGACGGACCACGTCTCGGGGTCGACATAGAGGGGGAGGAGGTCAGGGTCGCGATCCGTGGGGAAGACGACGTTCTGCAGGACGTATGTCACGTGAGAGTCTCCGGCGAGGCTTGGGGCGGCGGGCCGACAGCAGATCCTACCCCGCCGCGTTCGGGGGATCCTGGATGCGCGGAAGCCCCGGCGCCGCAGACGAGCCCATCCGCTCCCGCCACGAGCGGGACTGCCCCGCACGCACGGCGCACAGGACCAGCAGCATCCACCCGATCCCGATCAGGGTGAAGCTCTCGAAGAACGAATCGATGAACAGCGCCACGAGGATGAGCGGCGTCCAGGCGTAGATGATCGAGCGGCGCTCGCTCGCGTCGAGCCACGAGCGCACGAGCGCGACACCGGCGAACCCGAGGAACAGCACGAGACCCACCCAGCCCAGCTGCAGCAGCACATCGAAGTAGGCGTTCAGGCCGGTCGCGTGCGTGTCGTTGAGCAGGAAGTTGATCGATCCGAACGGCACGCCGTCCTGCGGCCACAGCCCGTACCAGCCCCAGCCCTGCACGGGCCGCGTGCGCAGGTAGTCGACCATGACGTTCCACAGGTCGACGCGCGTCGAGAAGTCGCTGCCCGCGCCGAGCCACGCGATGATCGGATGCCGCGCCAGATAGCCCACGATCACTCCGACCACGACGAGGCCGCCCAGCACCCACTGCAGGGCGCTGCGCTGCGCCGGCCGCGCGTGCCGCACGAGCGCGAGCGCGCCGACGGCGAGTCCGACGCCGACGGCGAGCACGAGCACCGTGGGGGAGTCCGAGAAGGCCGCGAGCATGCCCGCCAGCACGACCGAGAAGAGCGAGACCCCCGGTCGCACCGACTGCGTGCGGTACTCGACGAGGAACGTGATGAGCGCGACGACGGCGACGAACCCCAGCATGTTGCGCGTGCCGAAGATGCCCTGCACGGGGCCGAGCGCGGCGATCTGCCCCTCGACCCCGAGGAAGCGGAAGGGGATGTCGAGCAGGATGCCCGAGAGGATCTCGACGCCGAGCGAGATCGACAGCAGCACCCGCAGCACGTCGCCGACGGCTCGCGCCGTCTGCAGCGTGTCGCGGATGTGGCCCACGACGATGGCGAGGAACGCGATCGCCGCGAGCGAGACCCAGCCCCACCACGACTCGGGCCGGTCGAACGACCAGAAGACGCTCGCGAGCGCCCAGCCGAGGAACACCACGAGCGTCGTGGGCACGAGCCGCACGAACGAGATCTCGCGGCGCCGGGCGAAGAGGACGCCGGCGCCGACGACGCACAGACCCGCGACGATCGTGACGTAGGTCACGGGGCTCATGAGCCGCTCGATCGCGAACGATGAGAACACCGCAGCGAGGGCCGTGAGAGTGTAGGCCCGCGCGAACGAGGCCGAACTGAGCAGCGCGCCGAGCCAGCGCCGCTGCTCGCTCGGGCCCACCGTCACGGCTCCTGCTTCGTCGGCTCGCCCCGCTCGATCGCCGCGCTCTGCTCGGCCGGTCCGACGCCGATGTGCGGCGACTGCTTGATCTTGAAGCCGAGCATGACCAGCAGCATCCACCCCCACAGCAACAGGGGCGCGGACTCGGCGATGCCCTGCACGAGCAGGATCGTGCCGACGAGCGTGGGCAGCAGCGTGAGCGGCGAGTACGGCCGGTCGGCGCGCAGATCCCAGCGCGGACGGTCGACGGCGAAGAACCACGTGCGCCACACGTAGGCGAACATGAGCAGCGCGAACAGCACGATCCCGACGATGCCCAGCTGCAGGTAGACGTCGACCCAGACGTTGTGGGCCTGCATGACGGTCTCGCCGTGGTCGACGATCCAGCCGTCGAACGCGGGGTCCCACGGCATCCAGGGCGTCGCGAAGCCCCAGCCGGCGAACGGCCGCTCGCCGGCGCGCTCGGCGACGGCCTGCCAGATGGCCTCGCGGCCCGTCAGATCCGAGCCGCGCCCGATCGCCTCGAACAGGCGGTCGCGCAGCAGCCACAGGCCGAGGCCCCCGCCGAGACCGACGACGGCGTAGCCGATGTAGTAGCGGGTGCGCTCGCCCGGCCGCTTCGTCGTGCGCATGAGCAGCACCGTCGCCAGCACGAGCACGACCGCCGCCGCCGCGACGAACGCGGTGGCCGACGCTGCCCGCACGAACAGGAACGCCGACAGCAGCATCCAGCCGACCAGCAGAGCGCGGCGGGGAGCGCGCGCGGCGAACCGGATCGCGAACACGACGAACGCGAGCAGCGCGATGGGCCCGAGCAGGTTCGCGTTGCCCATGATCCCCTGGATCCGGCCGCCGTCGAAGAGGTTGTTGCGCGACCAGTAGAGGATCGGATCGACCGGCTCATCACGGGGCACGAAGCCCGGCAGAAGCGGCACGCGCACGAAGATCGACACCCACAGCTCGAAGATGAGCGAGAGGGCGAGCGTCCACTTGAGAGCGGATGCCACGGTGCGCACCAGTTCTCGCCACGTCAGCACCGCCCCCACGAAGAACCCCTGCACGGTCGTCACGTACAGCAGCAGCAGCGTCAGTGCCGACGTCGCCGGCCACGCCGACCAGAGGATCGACAGCGTCGCCCACACGATGTACGCCACGGCGAACCACGGCAGACGCCGCCACTGCACGGGCGGACGCACGATGAACCACAGCAGGATCGACACGAGCATCCCGCCCACGCCGACGACGGCCGCGACGAGGTCGCCGAAGGCGTGCACCCACGCCGTGCCGGCGAACGCCGTGACGAGCACGAAGACGCACCAGCCGCGCAGCAAGAGCTGCCCCGTCTTCTCGCGGACCGGGGCTGTCGGCGGTGCCGATGCCGGATGCTTCGAATAGACGGCCATCGCCTCCCAAGGGTACTCGGTCGCGCGGATACGCTCGGGGGCATGCTCACCCTCCTGTCGAACACGGCCCGCGACTACGCGTGGGGCTCCACGACGCTGCTGCCCGAGCTGCAGGGACGCACGCCTTCGGGCGCACCCGAGGCCGAGCTGTGGTTCGGCGACCACCCCGGCGCACCGGCCTTCGCCGCCGACGGCTCACCGCTCGGCGCGTGGCTCGCCGCCCGGGGCGCGCAGCCGCTGCCCTACCTGCTGAAGCTGCTCGCCGCGGGGTCCCCCCTGTCGATCCAGGCGCACCCCTCGAAAGCGCAGGCCGAGGCGGGCTTCGCGCGCGAAGAGGACGCCGGGATGCCGCGTGACGGCGCACATCGCACGTATCGCGATGCGAACCACAAGCCCGAGCTGATCGTCGCGCTGAGCGCGGAGTTCCACGCGCTCGCCGGTCTGCGGCCGCTGCCCGAGACGCGTCGTCTGCTGGCGCTGATCGGCGACGCGACCGCCGGACTGTCGTCGCGTCTCGACGGGTCGCCCGAGGCGACGAGCGCCGCGATCGCCTGGCTGCTGTCGGATGCCGCCACCGGCGACGTGCGCGCCGTCATCGGCGCCGCGCGTGCGGCCGGGGCCGCACGGGCCGACGGGGAGTTCACCGCCGAGCTCGCGCTCGCCGCACGTCTGGACGACCGGTACCCGGGGGATCCGGGGATCGTCGTCGCGCTGCTGATGAACCTCGTGACGCTGCGCCGGGGCGAAGGGCTGTTCGTCGCCGCCGGCGTGCTGCACGCCTACCTCGAGGGCCTCGGCGTCGAGATCATGGCGACGAGCGACAACGTGCTGCGCGGGGGCCTGACGCCCAAGCACATCGATGCCGCCGAGCTCGTCGCCGTGCTCGACGCGCGCACGGGCCCGCCGCCGGTCGTGCGTCCGGTCGCCGCGGCGCCGGGCGTCGAGCGCTACGCCGCGCCGGTGCCCGACTTCGCGCTGCGCGTCGCGCGGCCCGACGGCGCACCACTCGAGGTCGGGATCGACGGCGTCGCGATCGTCCTCGCGACATCGGGTTCGGTGACCGTCGCGGGCAGCGCGAGCGGCGAGTCGGTCACGCTCTCGCCGGGCGAGGCCGTGCTCGTGACGGCCGACGAGCGGACCGTGCGGGTCGCGGGCTCGGGCGAGGTCTTCCTCGCGACACCGGCATCCTGATCACGCGGTCGTTATGCGAAGGCGACACGCCGTCGGCGCGTCGTGAAGGTTCAACCCCTGCATGAGGCTTTAGTATCTGCGACTTGACCGAGCCGAACTACACGGGTGTAATTATCCCTAACGCGGCAACCATGTCGCGGGTAGGACCTCCGGGGGGAGAACGACATGACCGGTTCCCAGTATCGCTCTGCGGTACCCGACAACTGGTTCGTCGACCCCGTCAATCTCGGGGTGCCCGGCGTTCGCCGTGCCGTCGACGGCGACGACGACAACCCGCTGTCGTGGCAGACCGACGCCCTGTGCTCGCAGACCGACCCCGAGGCGTTCTTTCCCGAGAAGGGCGGCTCGACGCGCGACGCCAAGCGCATCTGCACGACGTGCGACGTGCGCGACCAGTGCCTCGAATACGCGCTGCAGAACGACGAGCGCTTCGGCATCTGGGGCGGCCTCAGCGAGCGCGAGCGCCGCAAGCTCAAGCGCCGCGCGGTCTGATCTGTCGTCCGAATCCGCGGCCGGATCGCGGCGAACGGCGCGTGCGACACGGCTCACGCGCGACGCGCGCCTAGGCTGACCAGGCCATGCCCGCACGTGTCCACGCTCTTCTCGTCGTGCGCCCCGACGGACGAACACCCGCAGCGCACCACCTGCGGCGCACCGTCGGAGCCCTCGCAGCGCAGACGCGCCCCGTCGACAGCCTGACGATCGTGCTGTGCGGTGCCGAGCCCGGCGTGGTCGAGGCGGCCCGCGAATCGCGGGCCGGAACCGTCGTCGAAGCACCGGCATCCACCCGCTTCGCCGAAGCGCTCGCGCTCGCGACCCCCGCGCGCGGCGCCGACGCCGTCTGGCTGCTCGCGCAGGACACGACACCCGACCGGCAGGCCCTCGCCCGGCTCGCCGGTGTGCTCGAGCTGTCTCCGTCGGTCGCGTTCGCCGCACCCAAGCTCGTGCGCGCCGACGACCGCAGCGAGATCGTGTCGCTCGGGGTCGGCATGACCCGCTTCGGGCGCACCGTCGGCCTCACCGACGGCGAGCTCGATCAAGGCCAGCACGACGCCGCCGACGACGTGCTCGGCGCCGACGTGCGCGGCGTGCTCGTGCGCACCGACGCGTGGACCGCGCTCGGCGGGCTCGACCCCGCGCTGCACGGCGCCGACGAAGGCCTCGACCTGGGCGTGCGCGCCCGGCTCGCCGACTCGCGCGTCGCACTCGCCCCGACCGCGATCGTGGCGGTCTCGAA
Source organism: Microbacterium sp. NPDC055357 (assembly GCF_053644835.1). Classification (NCBI taxonomy): domain Bacteria; kingdom Bacillati; phylum Actinomycetota; class Actinomycetes; order Micrococcales; family Microbacteriaceae; genus Microbacterium; species Microbacterium sp. NPDC055357. The sequence continues at coordinate 487,446 of NZ_JBSHLZ010000001.1, forward strand.
CGACGGCGTGGCGGGGCTTCCTGCACCGGTCACGCGGCAGCACCGCCGCCGGATCGCGTTCGCCGAGCGGGTCGCGCAGCTGCACCGCCGCCTGGTCTACGCGGCGCTGTGGGCGGTTCCGCTGCTCTGGCTCTCGCTCCTTCCGCTCGCGCTGCTGCGCACGATCGTGCACCTGGTGCGCAAGCAGCCCGCACGCATCGGCCCCGAATGGGTCGCCTCGGCGCTGGCCATGGTGCAGGTCGTCGCCGTCGTCAGAGCGCGTGCGCACCTGAGGCGCACGCGCCGCCTGCCGTGGAGCCAGATCGCCCCCCTGCGCGTCACGAACGCGCAGCTGCGGGCGCGTCTCGGCGACGACCCGGTCGAACCCGGCGCGCGCCTGCGCGGCGAGCTGCGGTTCTTCTCGGGCGGCGGCGCATGGCTCGTGCTCGGTGCCCTCGTCGCCTCGATCGCGGCGTTGCCGATGCTGCTCGCCTGGCCCGTGCTGGGCGGAGGCGGCGTCCAGCCGCTGCGCACGACCGTGGGGCAGCTGTGGGCCGACACGCTGTACGGCCAGCGCGGTCTCGGGCTCGACACGATCGCGCCCGCCGATCCCTTCGCGACGGTCGTCGCCGTCGTCGGCACCCTGTGGCCGGGCGATCCCTCCCGCGGCCTCGTGCTGCTGTGGCTGTTCGCCCTGCCGCTCGCAGCGCTGGGCGGCTGGTTCGCCGCGACGCGCGTCACCGATCGCGGCGTGCTGCGCGTGCTGGGCGGGGCCGTGTGGGCGCTCGCCCCGACGTTCCTCATGGCGCTCACTCAGGGCCGCCCCGCCGCCGTCATCGCCCACCTGCTGCTGCCGTGGCTGTTCTGCGCCGGTGCCGTCGCCCACCGCTCGTGGTCGGGAGCGGGTGTGGCATCCCTCGCTCTGGCCGGCGTCATCGCGTGCGCCCCGTCGCTCGCCCCGGCGCTCATCGTGCTGTGGGTCGTCACGATCGTGCTGTCGATCGTGCTGCGCGCCGGCCGCGGCGTCGCCCGGCTGATCTGGGTCGTCATCCCGACCCTGGCGATGGCCGGTCCGCTCGTGTGGCACGCGCTGACCGCGAACGGCGTGTGGGGCCTGCTCGCCGATCCCGGTGTGCCGTGGGCCGGGCCCCAGGTGGGGCCGGATGCCGCGGGTCGCAGCCTGCTCGCCGCGGGCATCCCCACCGCCGATGTCGCGGGCTGGGCGACGCTGCTCGGCGACGCCCCCACGTGGTGGGTGCCGCTGCTCGCGGCGCCGTTGGCGATCCTCGCCCTCGTCGCGCCGCTCACGCAGCGGTGGGCCGCCGGCATGACCCTGCTCGGCATCGCGGCCCTCGGCATCGGCACGGCGTTCGCCGCCGTCGGGATCTCGGTCGCGTTCGCCCAGTCCGAGGCCGTGCCGCTGTGGCCGGGCACGGGCCTCAGCCTCGCGTGGCTCGGCGTCGTCGGCGGCGCGCTGGTCACCCTCGACGCGGGTCTCGCCCCCAAGGTCGCGCTGCTGCGCGGCGGGCTCGTCGTGCTCGTCGGGGCGGGCGTCATCGCCCTGGCCGTCCCCGCGCTCACCTCGGCCGCCCGCGACACGACGCTGCTCACGAACGGCCCCGCCAGCACGCTGCCCGCCTACGTCGCGGCGCGCGGCGCGGACGACTCCGACGTCGGCACGTTCGTGCTCACACCGCAGAACTCGGGCGCCCTCTCGGCCCGTGTCGTGTGGGGCGGCAGCGAAACCCTCGGCGCGCAGAGCACCGTGCTCGCGACCCGCACCGTGCCGTCGGCGCAGGACCGCGAGATCGCCCAGCTCGCGGCAGGGCTCACGACGGGTGCCGCCGACGACCCCGTCACCCAGCTCGCCGCTCACGGGGTGAGCTTCGTGCTGCTCGCGCACGGCGCCGCACCCGAATCCGACGCCGCCCGCGCGTTCCGACTCGCGGCCGAATCGGCCATCGACCAGCGCGACAACCTCGAAGCCGTCGGCGAGACCGCGCGCGGTTCGCTGTGGCGCGTCGAACTCGACATCCCGCCGCGGCCCCAGCCGGCGGCATCCGTCGATCGGATATCGGGGATCATCTTCACCGCGCAGCTCGCCGTCGTCGCGATCGCGGTGCTGCTCGCCGCGCCCACCGCCGCATCCCGACGCGAAGCGAAGCGGATGCCGCGCATCGTCGGACCGCACTGGGAGGAGGGACGATGAGCGATCGCCGCTTCTTCCGCTGGGCCTCGACGAGTGCGCGGATGCTCGCGGGCACCGTCGTCGCCGCGGGCGCCGTCGTCGCCGTCGCGACCGCCGTGACGCTGCCCTGGCCGACGCTCGAGCGCGAACCCGTCGCCGTCTCGGCCAAACCCGCACCCGCCGACACGGTCATCGCGTGCGCGGGCGGCCTGCTCGCGCTCGGACGAGACCTCGACTCGCCGAGCGACCTCGCCCTCGTCGCGCCGCAGACCGTCACGGTCGGGGCGCTGCCCGACGCTCCGCAGCCCGAAGGGCGGAGCCTGATCGGGTCGGCGCCGGGGGCGAGCCCCCAGGCCTACACGGCACCGCCGTCGGGCGCCGAGCGCACCGACGTCGCGGCGTCAGGCTCGATGACGGCCGATTCCGACGATATGGCCGGGTTCGCCGCATCCGCGTGTCGACCGCCGCTCATGGAATCGTGGATCGTCGCCGGATCGGCGGCGACCGGGTCGGCGGACTTCGTGCTGCTGTCCAACCCCGGCACCGTAGGGGCGACCGTGCAGCTGACCGTCTACGGTGCGACGGGGCCCGAGACTCCTCCCGGCGGCTCGAACCTCGTCGTCGCCGCCGGTGCGCAGCGGGTGGTGCCCCTCGCCGGGCTCGTGCGGGGCGAGACCAGCCCCGTCGTGCGCGTGAGCGCCGTCGGAGCCCCCGTGCAGGCATCGGTGCAGTCGAGCCTGACGCGCGTGCTCGAACCGCTCGGCGTCGACCAGACGGGCGGAGTCGGGGCGACCGCGCCCGTGCAGCGGATCCTGGGCGTCGTCGTGACCGAGTCCGACGTGGCGAGTCCCACGGGAGCGGGCACCGTGCTGCGCGTGCTGTCGCCCGGCGCCGACACCGAGGCGACCGTCATGGTGCGCGCCGTCGGCGGCGACCAGCAGATGCTCGAGCCGCTGAGCGTGCCGCTCGCGGCGGGGGTGCCGACCGAGGTCGGTCTCGGCGGTCTCGCCGAGGGCGAGTACGACGTCGAGGTGATCGCGGGCTCACCGGTCGTGGCCGGACTGTGGCAGGCCTCGGGCTTCGAAGAAGGAGCCGACTTCGCCTGGCTGCTGCCCTCGCCCGAGATCACGGTCCCGAGCCTGTTCGCGGTTCCCGTGGGCCCGGACGCCACGCTCACCGTCGCCAACCCCGGTGAGGCGCCGGTGACCGTCGCCGTGACCGATCGCACGGGCTCACTCGCGGGCGAGCTGATGCTCGAGCCGGGCGAGAGTGCGACGCTGGGCGTGCAGTCGCGCACGATCTACACGCTCGACAGCGGCGGGGCTCCCGTGCTCGCGGCGGTCACGATGAGCGGGCCGGGCGCGCTCGCGGGGTTCCCCATCTGGCCCGCGGATGCCGCCGCTCCGGCGATCCGCGTCTATCCGTGACGCGGGTTCGGGTGCGGGTTCGGGTGCGTGTGCGTCGTCCTCGTCGTCAGAAGTAGCGGAACCGTTCGGGGCCGAGGTCCCACGGGTCGCGATCGAGGTATTCGGCCGCTGCTCGGAAGACGGCGCTCTCGATCATCATGCGGCGGTGCAGCTCGTCGTCGCGGTGCAGGTGGCTGAGGCGTTCGATCGGCAGCCGGAACACGATGATCCGCTTCTTCGCGCTGAGCACGAGCCAGCGGGGGATGCCGTCTGCATCGGATGCCGCGGGCATGTCGGCGATCTCGAAGCTCACCTCGCGCAGCTCGGGCCACGCCGACCGCAGGAACTCCGCCGCCGTGCCGACGGCGAGGTCGAACCGCTCGACGCGCGTGTCGAGCGGAGGCAGTGGCGGGCGGACGACCGCGCTGCGTCCGAGACGCCCGTGCCGGCCGTGCCGCGCGGGGCGGCGGACAGGCCTCGACGCACTCGAGGAACGACGCCATGGCATGCGCCCCATCCTACGGCGGTGGTGCGTAGCGGGCTCACGAGGGCTGGGTCCCTCGGTTCACTTGCCTCACTCTGCTGTCGGGGTGCGGGCTGGGCGACGTTCTGTGACAAATGAACGACGCTGGGGGTGGTGGGCTGGGTGGGGTGCGGGCCCTCGGTTCACTTGACTCACTCTGCTGCCTGCCCACCGGTCGCGCGACGTTCTGTGACAAATGAACGACGTTGGGGTGGTGAGCTGGCCGGGGTGCGGGCCCTCGGTTCACTTGCCTCACTCTGCTGCCTGCCCACCGGTCGGGCGACGTTCTGTGACAAGTGAACAGGGAGTGCCCCCGCCCGGTGGTCGGGGTGAGCGGCGGACCGCGCGGCGCGGCATCCGGAATCGGAGTCAGGGCGCGACTAGTGTCGGAGCGATGCGCGAGAGACTCTGCTCCAAGGTGGGATGCGCCCGCGAGGCGGTGTCGACCCTGACCTACGACTACAACGACCAGATGGCGGCCCTCGGTCCGCTCGGGGCGTCGGGCGATCCGCACGCGCACGACCTCTGCGCGATCCACACCGATCGCCTGTCGGTCCCCAAGGGCTGGGTCGTCGTGCGGCACGAGACGCTCCGCGCCTGACTCCCGACCGCGGACGCTGCCGCCCTCCGCCGCCGCCGCGCCGCGGCATCCGCGCCCGCCGCTCCGCGGCATCCCATGACGCCGAGACTGCAACGGAGCGCCGAGACAGCGGGTAGTACCCGCAGTCTCGACCTGCCGTTGCAGTCTCGCGGTCAAGGGCTCGCGGTCAAGGGCTCGCGGGAGACGGGCGGGTCAGCGGGCGGGGAAACCGCGCGGCACGTCGGGGACGCCGGCGGCGAGGGCGCTGACCCGCTGATCCTCGAGCACGAGGGCGTTCAGCTCGCGGTCGCGCCGGATCGCGGCGACGCCGCACACGAACGACTCGGGGTCGACCGCCGGCACGGGGGAGACGTGGGCCGCGGCTTCCGAGGCGAGGGATGCCGCCAGGCGTGCCCGCGCCGCAGGCTCCAGCTCGGGAGCCTGTCGCGCGAACTGCGCGATGCGCCGCGCCAGGCGGTCGGGCAGGCGGGCGACGTCGGCGACGGCTCCCCACTCGGCCAGGGCGGGCGGCAGACCGGGCGCGGGAGCGGGAAGGGGCGGCGTGCGGGTGCGCTCGGAGTACGTGCCGGCGAGCAGATCGCCCAGCCGCTGCGACCGCGGCGTGAACGCACCCACGATGGCGGCGAGCCCGCCGAAGGTGAACCACAGCTCGAGCACTCCGACGAGGGCGCGGATGAACGCCTGACGGAACCCCGTCGCCCCGCCGTCGGTGCGCACGATGCGCCCGCCGACGGCGAGCTTGCCGAGGCTGCGCCCGCGCGTGAACGTCTCGACGGCGGTCGGGATCACGACCAGCACGAGGACCACCATCGCGATCGTCACCATCTGCGCGGCCGAATCCGCGAAGAGGTCGAGCCCGAACAGGAACGTCGCGACGAGGACGAACACGATCAGCAGTACGAGCCCGACGACGATGTCGATGAGGGCGCCGAGCGCGCGCAGGAAGAATCCGACGGGCTGCACATCGAGGGCGACGGCCTCGCCCGTGAGCACTTCGTCCTGATGGATCGTCGTCATCCGCGAGTCGGGCACGACGGTCGAAGGCATGCGTACAGTTAACCAAATGGACCTCGACGCGCTCACCGCCGCCCGCCGGCAGGAATGGGAGCGTCTCGACGAGCTGAGCCGGGCCCGTCGCCTGAGCGGTGCGCAGGCCGACGAACTCGTCGCGCGCTACCAGTCCGCCTCGGCCGATCTGGCCGATCTGAAGACCTCGGCGGGCCGCACGCCGCAGGGCGACCTCGTCTCGACGATCCTCGCCCGGGCACGTCTCGCGCTGACGGGCACACCCGAGAACGTGCTGAAGCAGATCCCGCGGTTCTTCGCCCTGCAGCTGCCGGCGGCGCTGTACCGCGTGCGATGGACGACCCTCGTCATCGCGCTCGGCTTCGTCGCGGTCGGCGCCCTCGTGGCGTTCTGGGTCTCGTCGGATCCCGCGCTGGTGGCCACCCTCGGAACGCAGCTGCAGCTCGAGGACTACGCCGAGAACCAGTTCACCGAGTACTACAGCGAGAACCCGGCAGCCGTGTTCGCGGGCACCGTGTGGACCAACAACGCCTGGATCGCCGCGCAGTGCGTCCTGTTCGGCATCACCGGGTTCTGGCCGCTCATGGTGCTCGTGCAGAACGCCGTCGGCGTCGGCACGGCGGCGGCGATCATGCTGGCGTTCGAGCGCGGCGACGTCTTCGTGCTCTTCATCCTTCCGCACGGCCTGCTCGAACTGACCTGCATCTTCGTCGCCGGAGCGGCGGGTCTGCACATCTTCTGGGCCTGGGTCGCCCCCGGGCGCCGGTCGCGGGGCGCCGCCCTCGCCGAAGCGGGACGCTCGCTCGCGACGATCGCGATCGGGCTCGTCATCGCCCTCGCCGTCGCCGGGCTCATCGAGGGCTTCGTGACGGCTCAGCCGTGGCCGTGGCCCGTCAAGATCGGCATCGGCGCGCTCGCGCTCGGCGCGTTCGTGTTCTACATGGTGGTCGTCGGCGGGCGCGCCGCACGCCGGGGCGAGTCGGGCGACCTCACCGAGTACGAGACGGGAACTCCGACCCTCGTTTCCGGGTGATCGTTACTTTGAGTTCTTCAAAATAACGCGGTAAGATGGTGCCATGAGTGCACCCGCGGTCGACGTCTACGAGACGGATGCCGCCGAGCTCATCCGCACCGTCGGCTTGCGCGTCACCGAGCCCCGCCGCGCCGTGGTCGACGCCCTGCGCACGCACCCGCACGCCAGCGCCGACGCGATCTTCCAGGTCGTCGCGCGCACGGTTCCGCAGACGAGCCTGCAGTCCGTCTACAACGCGCTCGGCGATTTCGCCGAAGCCGGTCTCGTGCGACGCATCGAGCCCGCGGGTCGTCCCGGACTGTTCGAGCTGCGCGTCGGCGACAATCACCACCACCTCGTGTGCACGACGTGCGGCGACGTTCGAGACGTCGACTGCGCCGTCGGCGAAGCGCCGTGCCTGACGCCGTCCAATCCGCACGGCTTCACGTTGCACACGGCCGAGGTGACGTACTGGGGCCTGTGTCCCGACTGCGCGGCCGCAGCATCCACCCCCACCGCTTGACTCCACCGACATCCACGAGGAAGGAAACCATGAGCGACATCGACGACACGAAGACCGGCATCGGCGAGAACCCGACCGACACCGATCAGGCCGTCACCCCCATCGACACGCCCGTCGACGAGCGCGAGGACGGCGAGACCCGCCCGCGCCCGAACGAGGACGAGGGCAGCTGCCCCGTCATCCACGGCGACAGCCAGCCGCACCCGGCGACGGGATCGGCCAACCGCGTGTGGTGGCCCAACCAGCTGAACATCAAGATCCTCGCGAAGAACCCGCCCGCGCGTAACCCGCTCGGCGAGGACTTCGACTACAAGGCCGCGTTCGAGAGCCTCGACCTCGCCGAGGTCAAGGCCGAGATCGAGAAGACGCTCACGACGAGCCAGGACTGGTGGCCCGCCGACTTCGGCCACTACGGCCCGCTCATCATCCGCATGGCGTGGCACGCCGCCGGAACCTACCGTGTCACCGACGGTCGCGGCGGCGCCGGCACCGGCCAGCAGCGCTTCGCGCCGCTGAACAGCTGGCCCGACAACGTCAGCCTCGACAAGGCCCGCCGTCTGCTGTGGCCCGTCAAGAAGAAGTACGGCCAGAAGCTCTCGTGGGGCGACCTGATGATCCTCTCGGGCAACGTCGCGCTCGAGTCGATGGGCTTCAACACCTTCGGCTACGCCGGCGGTCGTCCCGACGTCTGGGAGCCCGACGACGACGTGTACTGGGGCCCCGAGACCACGTGGCTCGGCGACGAGCGCTACACGGGCGACCGTGACCTCGACAAGCCGCTGGCCGCCGTGCAGATGGGCCTCATCTACGTCAACCCCGAGGGCCCCAACGGCAACCCCGACCCGCTCGCCTCGGCGCGCGACATCCGCGAGACGTTCGGCCGGATGGCCATGAACGACGAAGAGACCGTCGCGCTCATCGCGGGCGGCCACACCTTCGGAAAGACCCACGGCGCGGCGCCCGACACGAACCTCGAGGACAACCCCGAGGCCGCGGGCCTGGAGCGCCAGGGCCTCGGCTGGAAGAACAACCACGGCACCGGCAAGGGCGACGACACGATCACGTCGGGCCTCGAGGTGACGTGGACCTATCACCCCACCCGCTGGGACAACGAGTTCTTCCACATCCTCTACGCGTACGAGTGGGAGCTCATGCGCAGCCCCGGCGGCGGCCACCAGTGGCGTCCCATCAACGGCGGCGGCGCCGACATGGTTCCGATGGCGCACTCGTCGGCCCGTCGCGAGCCCCGCATGCTCACGAGCGACATCGCCCTGCGGACCGACCCCGAGTACGACAAGATCTCGCGTCGGTTCAAGGATGACCCCGTGGCATTCGGCGACGCGTTCGCCCGCGCCTGGTTCAAGCTCACGCACCGTGACATGGGCCCGGTCGCGCGCTATCTCGGTTCCGAGGTTCCCACCGAGGAGCTCGTCTGGCAGGACCCCGTGCCGGCGGTCGATCACGAGCTGATCGACGACGCCGACGCGGCGGCGCTGAAGGCGCAGATCCTCGAGTCGGGCCTCACCGTCACCGAGCTCGTCTCGACGACGTGGGCTGCGGCATCCACCTTCCGTGGCAGCGACAAGCGCGGCGGCGTCAACGGCGCCCGCATCCGCCTCGCCCCGCAGAAGGACTGGGTCGTCAACAAGCCGTCGCAGCTGCAGCGTGTGCTGGGCGTGCTCGAGGGCATCCACTCCTCGTTCAACGACGGTCGCACCGACGGCAAGCAGGTCTCCCTCGCCGACCTGATCGTGCTCGCGGGCAACGCGGGTGTCGAGAAGGCCGCGAAGGATGCCGGTGTGGATGCCACGGTGCCCTTCCGCGCCGGACGCACCGACGCGACGCAGGAGCAGACCGACGTCGAGTCGTTCCGCTTCCTCGAGCCGGCGGCCGATGGCTTCCGCAACTACCAGGCGACGACCGCGATGGCCACGCCCGCCGAGTACCTGCTGCTCGACAAGGCGAACCTGCTCACGCTCACGGCGCCCGAGATGACCGTGCTCGTCGGCGGCCTGCGGGTGCTGGGCGCCAACTGGGACGAGTCCGAGTACGGCGTGTTCACCGACCGCGTCGGCGTGCTCACGAACGACTACTTCGTGAACCTGCTCGACCTCGGCACGACGTGGAAGCCGCTCGACCCGGGCTCGCACGCGTTCGAAGGACGCCGTGACGGCTCGGACGAGTTCTTCGGCCGCGGCACGCGCGTCGACCTGCTGTTCGGCTCGAACTCCGAACTGCGCGCCGTCGCCGAGGTGTACGCCTCGGATGACGCGCAGGAGAAGTTCGTGCGCGACTTCGTCGAGGCGTGGGGCAAGGTCACCGAGCTCGACCGGTTCGACCTGAGCTGACGCACACACGCAGAAGCGGCCCGTCCCGATGTCCTCGGGGCGGGCCGCTTCGCGTTCGTGTCAGCGACCCCGGCGCTTCGCGCCGCGGGCGTCGGGCACGCGCGCCTCGGACTGCAGCGGCGGCAGCTGCACCGGCTCGAACAGTGCGCGATGCAGCCAGCCCGCAAGGACCGCGCCGACGAGCGGGAACACGATGAACACCCACAGCTGCGCGAGCGCGTCGATGCCGCCGTAGATGGCCGTCGCGATCGAGCGCGCGGGGTTCACCGACGTGTTGTCGATCGGGATCGAGATGAGGTGGATGACCGTGAGGGTCAGACCGATCGAGAGACCCGCGACGTTGCCGTTGCCGCGCTTGGTGTGCGTGACGCCGAGGATCACCATGACGAAGATCGCCGTGAGGATGATCTCGGCGACGATCGCCGCGCCCAGCCCGAACCCGCCCGGAGAGTGCGCGTCGAAGCCGTTGCTCGCGAAGCCGCCGTCCTGCGCGTTCGCGAGCCAGTTCGCCGGCCCGAACAGGCCGATCAGGACGATGAGCGTCGTGCCCACGGCTCCGCCGACGAGCTGGGCGATGATGTAGCCGGGTGCATCCTTCCACGCGAAGCGGCCCGCGGCGGCCAGGCCGAAGGTCACGGCGGGGTTGAAGTGTCCGCCCGAGATGTTGCCCCACGCGTAGATGCCCGCCATGAGGGTCAGGCCGAACGCGAACGAGACGCCGACGAAGCCGACGCCGAGGGACGTGCCGTTGGCTCCGGTGCCGAAGTCGGCGGCGAAGAGGGCGGTTCCGATCGAGCCGAAGACGAGCAGGAACGTGCCGAGCGCCTCGGCGACGAGTTTGTTGGCCGTGGTGGGTGGGGTGACGAGGGTGTCCGACATGTGACGGCCTCCTTTCCTCGATCCGGAGCGTAGACCCTGCACAGCCGTTTCCCAGGTTTCGGCGCGCTCGCGTGTCCGAAGCGGCACATCCGGCTCCGGTGCGTTCGGTGCGTTCGGTGCGTTTGGTTCGTTTGCCTCACATTGCTCTCGAATCCGGGCACGGACAGCAGAGTGAGGCAACTGAACCCTGTCGGTGTTTGGTTCGTTTGCCTCACATTGCTCTCGGCCCCGGGCCGGGCAGCAGAGTGAGGCAACTGAACCCTGTCGGTGTTTGGTTCGTTTGCCTCACATTGTGCTCGAACCTGGGCGCGGGCAGCAGAGTGAGGCAACTGAACCCGGTCGGCGTTTGGTTCGTTCGCCTCACATTGTGCTCGAACCCGGGCCCGGGCAGCAGAGTGAGGCAACTGAACCCCGGGAGCCCTCGAGGGGAGCCGTCAGAGGCGGCCGGCGGCCTTGAGGGCGAGGTAGCGATCGGCGATGCGGGGTGGGAGGGCGTCGGGGGTGTCGGTGATGGCCTCCGCGCCGGCGCGGGCCATCGCGCTCGCGACGCGCTCGGCCTCACGCGCCGTGCGCTCGGCGGCGGCTTCGCGGTAGACGTCGGCCGCGTCCGGACGTGCGACGGGCCCGGGGCGCTCATCGGCGACCGTGCCGACCAGCACGTGCGCGCGCTGCGCGAGCGCGGGCAGCGATCCGAGGAACCCGCGCGACGCGTCGACGGCGTCCTGCGCCGTCAGCACGACCACGAGCGAGGGGCGCGAAGTGAGGGCGCGCACCTGGGCGAAGGCGGCATCCCAATCGGTGTCGATCAGCTGCGGCTCGACGGGAGCCATCGCCTCGACGAGCGCGGGAAGCAGCCCCGGCCCGTCGACCCGCGTCACGCGCGCCCGGATCGTGCGGTCGAACATGACCAGGTGCACGTGGTCGCCCGCACGGTTCGCGAGCGCCGCGAGCAGCAGCGCCGCCTCCATCGCGGCATCCAGCCGCACGCCGTCGCCGACGCGCGCGGCCGCCGTGCGCCCCGTGTCGATGACGATGACGACGTGCCGATCCCGCTCGGGGCGCCACGTGCGGATCATCGTCGTCGCCGAGCGCGCGGTCGCCCGCCAGTCGATCGATCGCACGTCATCACCGCGCACGTACTCGCGCAGGCTGTCGAACTCGGTGCCCTGGCCGCGCACCTGCACGCTCGTGGAACCGTCCAGCTCGCGCAGCCGCGCGAGGCGCGACGGCAGGTGCCGCCGGGAGGTGAAGGGCGGCAGCACGCGCACGCTGCCCGGCGCATCCAGACGCACCTGGCGGCCCGCGAGGCGGAGCGGACCGTCGGAGCGCACGACGACGAACGACGAGCGCAGCTCACCGCGACGCCGCGGCAGCAGCGGGATCGTCAGCGCGCGGCTCTCGCCGGGCGGGATCGAGATCGTCGAGCGCTCCAGCGGGGCACCGGCGGTCGGCTGCCACGCGTCGCGCACGCGACCCCGGATGCCGCGCCTTCCGGTATTGCGCAGCTGCAGCGTCGTGTCCACTCGCGCACCCAGAAGCGTGCGTGCCGGTGCGGGGCGCTCGACGGCGAGGGCGCGCGGATCCGGTGCCGCCGCGGCATCCGCGATCGCCGCCACGACGCACAGGGCGAGCCATCCCGCGGCTGCGACCCACGCGTCGACGCCGCCGAGCGAGAGCAGCATGACGGGCACGACGCCGAGGGCGACGAGGAGGGGGAGGCGGCCGGTGAGGTACATGGTGTGGGTGGGGGTCTCCTGAGGCTGACAAGATCTCGATACGCGCGCTTCGCGCGCTACTCGATCCGACCCGCGTCAGATCGGCACCCGCGTCTGCTGCAGCACCGAGCCGAGCACGGCATCGACCGAGACGCCTTCGAGCTCGGCGTCGGGGCGCAGGCGGATGCGGTGACGCCACGTCGGCACGAGCATCGTCTGCACGTGATCGGGCGTGATGGCGGGATAGCCGCCGAGCCACGCCCACGCCTTCGCGGCGGCCAGCAGCGCCGTCGAGGCGCGCGGGCTCACCCCGAGCTGCACGGAGGGACTCTCGCGCGTCGCCCGCGCCAGGTCGACGACGTAGCCGAGCACGTCGTCGGACACGGTGACGGATGCCGCGGCCTCGCGCGCCGCCCGCAGCTGATCGGCCGTCGCGGCAGGGCGAACCCCCGCGGCCGCGAGGTCGCGCGGATTGAAGCCTTCGGCGTGGCGGCGCAGGACGTCGAGTTCGGCGTCGCGTCCGGGCACGTCGACCAGGAGCTTGAGCAGGAACCGGTCGAGCTGCGCCTCGGGCAGCGTGTAGGTGCCCTCGTGCTCGACGGGGTTCTGCGTCGCGGCGACGAGGAACGGGTCGGGCAGGCGCCGGCTCACGCCGTCGGTCGACACCTGACGCTCCTCCATCGCCTCGAGCAGAGCGGACTGCGTCTTGGGCGGTGTGCGGTTGATCTCGTCGGCGAGCAGCACGTTCGTGAAGACCGGCCCCTCGCGGAACTCGAACTCGCCCGCCTTCGCGTCGTACACGAGCGAGCCCGACACGTCGCCGGGCATGAGGTCGGGGGTGAACTGGATGCGCTTCGTGTCGAGTCCGAGCGCCGTCGAGAAGGCTCGCACGAGCAGCGTCTTCGCGACGCCGGGCACGCCCTCGAGCAGCACATGGCCGCCCGCGAGCAGCGCGATCAGCAGGCCCGTCACGGTGCCGTCCTGCCCGACGACGGCCTTGCCGACTTCGAGGCGCACGCGGTTCATCGTCTCGCGCAGCGCCGCATCGTCGTGCGATGCGGGCTCGGGGTTCAGATCGGTCATGGCAGGTTCCTTTCCGGGCGGACGGCCGCGTGCACGGCGTCTTCGAGGTCGCGGAGGCGCCCGCGCAGCGTCAGCAGGTCGCCGTCGGTGCGGGGCACGTCGTCGATGAGGAGCGCCCGCACGTCGCCGCGCGGCATGCCGGTGCGGGACGCGGCGGCGTCGGCGATCTCGGGCGCGGATGCCGCGGGCCCGAGGGCGAGCGCCCGGCTGATCCGTCCGAGCGCGCCGATGCGCAGCTGGTCGGCCGCATGGCCGGCGTCGCGGGCTCGGGCGTAGAGCCGCCCGCGTCCTTCGGTCGTCTCGGACGCGCGCACCGTCACCGGGAGCCGCTCCGCGACGAGGGGTCCGAACCGGCGTCCGCGCCAGATCGCGGCGGCGATCCCGGCGGCCAGGAGCACGACGATGGCGGGGCTGACCCACGGGGGAGTGAGCTCGCCGAGCGTCGGATCGGTTGCGGCGAGATCCGTGTCGCCGAGGCTCGGCACGTACCAGACGACGAGCGGATGCCGCCCCATGAGGTTCAGAGCGAGCGCGGCGTTGCCGGCGTCGGCGAGGTACTCGTTGGTGAACAGCGTCTCGCCGTCGACGGCCGAGATGCGGCGATCGCCGTCGGTGCCGACGAGCAGCCCCATGCCTTCGCCCGCCGGGTAGCAGGCGGTCGTGCCGGAGCCGGGGGAGAAGACGCGGCCGGGCGCGACCGGCCCGGCGCGTTCGGCGTCGGCGAGGTCGCACGCGGGGGCCACGGCGTCGCCCGACGCGAAGCCCGCCGTCGCGGAGCCGGCGAGGAAGAGGCGCAGCTCGCGCGAGCGCGGCTCGATCAGCACGAGGTCGGTGGCGGCGTCGCCGAGCTCCTCGACGGCGTCGTCGGACAGGGCGGGGGCGGCGGGGAGCACGAGGGTCGCCTCAGCAGCGGACAGGGCCGCCGCGGCCTCGGCGCGATCACGCGCGACGATCACGTCGACGCCCTGCGCGCGCAGCAGCTGGGTGACGGCACGCGTGCCGAGGATGCCCGCGGAGTCGGGGTCCAGCGCGTCGCGCTGCGTCCACTCGCCGAGCTGGACGATGGCGCCGCCGATGCCGCCGACGACGAGGATGATCAGGGCGATGACGACCCATGCCCCCACGCGGCGACGTCGCGTCCCCTCGCGCACCTCGACCGCCGTCACGCGTTCGCCGCCGCGGTCTCGGGGATCGGGGGGCGGGCGGCGCGGAGCGCGTCGTCGACGTCGGCGACGCGGGCATACAGGTCGCGCGTGCCGGGACGGCGGAGGTACCGCACATCGTCGAACGCCGTCGCTGCCGCCTCGAGGGGCGCAGCCGAGGCGGGGAACACCGCGGACGCGGCGCGCGCGAACCCGTGCACCGTCGTTCCGGGCGGCGTCTCGACGACACCGCGCTCGTGCAGGCCGCGCGCGAGAGCGCGGAAGCGCAGCACGATCGCGGCATCCCATTCCTGTTTCGATGCGTGGGATGCCGCGGCCGCACGCAGTTCGGCCGCCGAACGATCGTCGGTCTCGCCGAAGAGCACGCCGCGGGCGGCAGGCAGACGACGGGTCGAGCGCGGCATGCCCCACACGAGGAAGGCGACGACGATGAGGAGGACGACGATCCCCGTCACGATGAGCGCGAGCACGAGGCCCCACTCGCCGCTCACCTGCGTCGAGAAGAGCCGTTCGATGAACTGCGCGACGGCGCGTGCGGCGCGGTCGAAGAAGGTCGGCTCCGCCTCACGGTAGGCGGGATCGGCCAGCTCGCGCTCGGCCCACTCGCGGGCCTCGTCCCCGTCGGGAATGAGGGGCAGGTCGGCGAGTCGGGTCAGCGTGGCGGCGACCGTCACGGGGCCTCTCGGCCCGCCTCGGGCGGAGCGGCGCCGGGGGCCGTCCACTGCGTCGGCGCTGCGGGAGGAGCGGGGGGCCGGGCGGAGGCCGCCGGACCTGCGGGGGACGCGTCCGCGGCATCCGCGGGCTGCGCGGGCGACGAGGGCTGCGCGGGCGATGCCTGCGCGGGCTGTGCGGGCGACGCGTCGGGCGGCATCGGCGCCGCGTAGGGCGGCTGATTCGCGGCCGGATACGGGGGTGCCGGGTATCCCTGCGGGCCGGACTGGCCCTGTGGCACCGGGTAGCCCTGTTGCGGAGCGTACCCCTGCTGCGAAGCGGAGCCCTGCTGGGGCGCGTACCCCGGCGGCGGTGCGTACCCCGGCGGCGGCGCGTACCCCGGCGGCGGCGCGTACCCCGGCTGCGGCGCGTACCCCGGCTGGCCGGCGTAGGCCGGGTACGTGGGAGTGAGGTACGGCGACGGCATGTCGCGGCCGATGTGGGCGGCGTAGGGGTCGGGAAGACCGGTGGCACCGGCATCCCGCTTCTCGACGTATTCGAGCAGGTCGAGGTCGAGACCCTCGTGCCGCATGCGGCAGTCGACGTAGATGAGGGCCGTCGCCGTGGACTGCACGACGAGCGCGATCGACTGGATGAGCAGCGCGACGGCGTACGTCAGCAGGAACGTGACGATCATGCTGATGACGTAGGTCGCCTCGTTCTCACCCGTCGGAGAGATGATGACGCCGAGCCCCGCCGACAGGAACGAGAAGGGCAGGCTCACGACCTGGCCGACGACACCGAAGATGGCGCTGATGAGCACGATGACGCCCAGCGCGGGCCAGAAACGCCCGCGCGTGAGAGACCACGAGCGGCGCACGGCACTGCGGATCGTGGCGCGCTCCATCAGGATGACCGCCGGCACGAGCAGCAGCTTGATCATGAGCCACCAGTACAGCGGGATCGCACCCAGGACGAGGAGGATGCCCAGCACGATCGCGACGGGCCACGCGACGAACCCGACCGCGATGACGACACCGGCGAGGACGGTGATGGCGAGCAGCGCGGCGGTTCCGATGATGAGCGACCACCCGATGACGCGCCACACGACGGGCTTCACCTGACGCCAGAGCGCACCGAGCGTGCGCTTCTCGGCGACGACGGCGTGACTGACCTCGACGACGACGACCGCCTGCACGATGACGGTCAGGGCGGTCGCGGCGAGTCCGAGCACGAAGCTCGCGACGACGGTCAGGGCGATCGAGCCGGCGAGGATCGCCTCGAACTCCTCGCTGCCGGGTCGCACCGTGTCCAGGCGCGAGAAGGACGCGAACGAGATGAGCCCGATCGCGACGAGGATCACGATGAAGGCGACGGTCTGCACGACGAGCGCGAAGCCCAGCAGCACGCGCGGGTTCTGGCGCAGGGCGACGAAGGATCGCCCCAGGATGGTGCCGAAGCCGAGCGGATGCAGCGGCACGATGCCCGGGCGGGATGCGGGCGTCCAAGCCGGATAGGCGGTCACGGCTGATCCTCCTGAGGGCTCGGCGGGCCGGGGTCGATCCATCGTGTCACACCCCGCCGACGCGCTCGGCGTCTGTACGGCCGGTGTCGACTACTCTGTGGGAATGCATGGGTGCTCCCGGATCGGCGCCCCGCGGACGCAAAGGACGAGTGGGTCATGACTTCACGCATCCTGGTGGTCGACGACGACACCGCCTTGGCCGAGATGATCGGGATCGTGCTGCGCACGGAGGGCTTCGAGACCGTCTTCTGCGCGGACGGCGCGAAGGCCGTCGACACGTGGCGCGACGAGCGTCCCGACCTCATCCTGCTCGACCTCATGCTTCCCGGGATGGACGGGATCGAGATCTGCACGCGTGTGCGGGCCGAGTCCGGCATCCCGATCATCATGCTCACGGCCCGCACCGATACCGCTGACGTCGTCAAGGGGCTCGAGTCCGGCGCCGACGACTACATCGTCAAGCCGTTCAACCCGAAGGAGCTGGTCGCGCGCATCCGCACGCGTCTGCGCCCCGTCGCCCAGACCGAGAGCGAGGTGCTGCGCATCGGCGATCTCACGGTCGACGTCGCGGCCCACGAAGTGCGGCGCGGCGACGACCTCATCGCCCTCACGCCCCTCGAGTTCGAGCTGCTCGTCGCGCTCGCCGCGAAGCCGCAGCAGGTGTTCTCGCGCGAGATGCTGCTCGAGCAGGTCTGGGGTTACCACTACAAGGCCGACACGCGCCTCGTGAACGTGCACGTGCAGCGTCTGCGCGCCAAGGTCGAGAAGGATCCCGACAACCCGAAGATCGTGACGACCGTGCGCGGCGTCGGCTACCGCGCCGGCGCGCTCGCCTGAGGCGGACATGAGCTCGGTGGACACGGGCGGGATCGTCCGCGTCCCCGTGCTGGATTGGCGCAACTGGCGGGCGTGGCCCGACAACGTGGCGCGCCTGTGGCGGCGGTCGCTGCGCTTCCGGACGGTGCTCGTGACGCTCGCCCTGACGGCGCTGGCCGTCATCGTGGCCTGCGTGTGGATGGCGATCTCGGTTCAGCGCGACCTGTTCGACTCGCGCCGGGATCAGATCCTCACCGACGCGCTCCGGGCGACGACGGCCGCACAGGAGACGCTCGACTCCGCCGTGCTCGGCGATGCGGCGCAGCTGCAGAACCTGCTCTCCACGACCGGCACGGACCTCATGGCGCAGGCCGCGAGCGACGGCATCCGCATCGTCCGCATCGACACGGCGCCCTCGCAGATCGCGCCCCAGGACCTCGCCGTCGGAACCTCGTTCGAGCAGGCGATCACTCCCGAGCTCGCCCAGCGCGTCGAGGCGGACTCCGGCCAGCAGTGGTGGCAGTCGGTCGCGCTGCCGCAGAGCGGCGGATCCGTCGTTCCCGGCATCGTCGTCGCGCAGCAGGTCTCGATCCCCGTCGCCGACATCGGACCCTACGCCGTCTATCTCGCCTACGATCTCGGCGCCTCGGCGCAGACGCTCGGTTTCGTGCAGGCCACGCTGTGGGGCGTCGGCATCGCCCTCGTGCTGCTCATCAGCGGCATCGCGTGGTTCGTGCTGCGCTCGGTCACGACACCCATCGGCGAGGCGGCCGAGACGAGCGCCAAGCTCGCCGCCGGACGCCTCGATGTGCGCCTGCCCGTGCGCGGAGAAGACGAGCTCGCGACGCTCGGGCGTTCGTTCAACGCGATGGCCGACAGCATCGAGTCGCAGATCAAGGAGCTCGCCGACCTGTCGTTGGTGCAGCAGCGGTTCGTCTCGGATGTGTCGCACGAGCTGCGCACGCCGCTCACGACGATCCGGCTGGCCGCCGACATGATCAACGACCATCGTGACGAGTTCGATCCCGCCACGGCGCGTGCGGCGGAGCTGCTCAACGCGCAGGTGCAGCGCTTCGAGCTGCTGCTGACCGACCTGCTCGAGATCAGCCGCTACGACGCCGGGTCGGTGCAGCTCGAGCTCGAGCCGACGAGCCTCGCGCACTTGGCCGAGGATGTCATCGGCTCGATGGAGCAGCTGGCCGAGCAGCACGGCAGCGATGTGCGCCTCGTGGCACCCGGCGGCTACACGCTCGTCGACATGGATCCGCGCCGCATCCGCCGTATCGTGCGGAACCTGCTGGGCAACGCGATCGAGCACGGCGAGGGGCGGCCCATCGTCATCACGGTCGACAGCGACGGGGGCGCGGTCGCTCTCGGCGTGCGCGACTACGGCCTGGGGATGAGCCCCGAATCGGTCGAGCACGTGTTCGACCGATTCTGGCGCGCCGACCCGTCGCGAAAGCGCACGATCGGCGGCACGGGGCTCGGGCTGTCGATCGCCCTCGGCGACGCGCGACTGCACGGCGGAGAGCTCGCCGTCTGGTCGGAGCTCGGCAACGGCACGAACTTCGTGCTCACGCTGCCCCGGCGCAAGGGACGCCTCACCGCACCGTCGCCCCTTCCCGTCGAGCCCGTCGACGATGTCGGTGCGGCGCTGGAAGACCTCGGTCTCACGCAGCCGATCGAGGTGCTGCGCGACACGACGGGAACGGATGCCGCCGGGGCAGGGGGCAGACGATGACGCGCCGGCGGTGGGCAGTCGCGATGGTGGCCGTGCTCGCCCTCGCGCTGTCGGCGTGCACCGGTCTGCCCACGGGCGGCGGCGTCAACGAGGGTCTCGCGGGCGGAGGCGATGTGGATCCGCCCGACATCTCGCTCATCCCCGATCGGCCGCAGGCCGGGGCGACGCCCGAGCAGATCGTCGACGGCTTCCTGCGCGCCGGCTCAGGGGTCGCCGACGACTGGGCGCGCGCGCAGGAGTTCCTCGCGCCGCAGTTCCGCGGCGAGTGGGATCCGAACGCCGGCGTCACGATCGACGTGCTCGGCTCACGCGAGACGCGCCTGCTCGACGACGACACCGTCTCGGTGCTCGTGTCGCAGGTCGCGCGCGTCGACGAGAAGGGATCGTACGAGCGCGTCGAAGAGGGCCCGACGACACTGACGTTCGAACTCGCACAGCAGGACGACGGCGAGTGGCGCATCGCCGAAGCGCCCGACGGCATCGTGCTCGACCGATCGCTGTTCACCTCGATCTTCAACGACTACTCGCTCGCCTACTTCGACACGACGTGGAACTACCTCGTGCCCGACGTGCGCTGGTTCCCCCGCTCGCGCGTCGCCTCGAGGATCGTGGCGGCGCTGGTGAACCGTCCGAAGAGCGAGTGGCTCGCGGCATCCGTCAGATCAGCCTTCCCCGAGGGGGTGTCGGCCGTGCCGTCGGTCACGGTCGCGGCCGGCGGTGTGGCGACGGTCGGCCTCACCGAAGACGCGCTCGCGCTCGATCAGGAGACGCGCGACCGCATGCAGACGCAGCTCAAGGAGAGCCTCCGAACAGCCAACATCACGCAGGTCGAGATGGTCGTCGGCACGACGGTGCTCAGCGCCGAGCCGGTGCCGGTGCGCCGTACGGCGGTGTCGGGGCCCGCCCTGGTCAAGACCGAGGCGGGTTTCGGATTCCTGTCGGGCGACGAGTTGCTGCCGATCCCAGGCCTGTCCGGCACCATCGCCGACGTCGACGCGACCGCCGTGCAGGTCACCGGCGACCGCGACCTCGCCGCCGTGCAGCGCACCGACGGCTCGGTCTGGCGCGTCCCCGCGGGGGGCGAGGCGAGTCTCGTCGACGACCGGCCCCGGCTCGTCGAGCCGTCGGTCGACCCGTTCGGGATCATCTGGAGCGTCCCGCGCGACACCCCGCACGCCGTGCGCGCCCAGCTGCCCGACGGCACCGTCGTCGACGTGACCGAAGCCTGGCCCGAGACGACCGAGATCTCGGCGATGGCGATGTCGCGCGACGGCGCACGCATCGCGGGGCTCGTGACCGCCGGCGGACGCACCGCCGTGTGGGTCTCGGGCGTGCTGCGCGGCGACGCCGGCGTGCCGACGGGTCTCGGCGCGCCCATCGTGCTCGGAATCGCCGCCGACGACGGGCGCGCGCTGGCGTGGCTCGACGAGACGACACTCGGAGCGCTCGCGGGTGGCGGTGAGACGGCGAGCGTGCTCACACAGCCCGTCGGCGGGCCCGGCACATCGGTCACGGCTCCCTCCGAAGCCGTCTCGATCGCGACCGGCAGCACGCTCGCCTCGACGCGACTGCGCGGAGCCGACGGCTTCCTCTATACGCGACGGGGTCCGAACTGGCAGGAGAGCGGCGCGGGCGTGCTCGTGCTCGCGACACAGCAGGGCACGCCCGAATAGACGGTCCCTCCCCAGTCGCGGGCGGGGCCGGACTGTGCACCGGGCTCCGCCGCTCGGCAGACGGTGCGAACGGATGCTGCGATGCTCGGCGCCGTGGACCCGTCATCGCCCGTCCGGCGCGCGCTCGCCGATGCCCTCACCTTCGTGCTGCCCGTCGACTGCGCGGGATGCGGCGTGCCCGATGTCGCGCTGTGCGAGCAGTGCGTCGGGCTGCTGGCGCCCGCCGTCGAGCACCGGACCGTCGCCGGTCTCGATGTCTGCAGCGGCCTGCCGTTCGACGGTGTCGCGGCGCGCGTGCTGCGCGCGCTCAAGGAGGAGGGGCGCACGGGTCTCGCCCGGCCCCTGGCGCCCGCACTGCGGGCGGCGATCGACGGGGGTTTCGGAGCGGCCGCCGTCGTCGTGCCGGTGCCGACCTCGCGGGCGTCGTTCCGCCGCCGCGGCTATCACGTCGCCGAGCTCGTCGCCCGGCGCGCGGGGCTGCGCGTCGAGCGGCGCCTGCGGCTCGTGCGGCAGCCGGCGGACCAGCGTGGTCTCGACGAGGTCGAGCGGCGTCGCAACGTCGCGGGGAGTGTGATCGCGCGGGGTGCGGCATCCCGTCGCGTCGTCGTGCTCGACGATGTCGTGACGACCGGTGCGACGCTCGCCGAGGCTGCGCGGGCGCTGCGCGAGGCCGGGGCCGACGTTCTCGGGGCCGTCACGATCGCCGCCACGCCGCGGCGTTCGCTGACAGGGGAAAGCCGTGCGTGACACGGCATGGTCCGCGCCGATAGCGTGGGGAGGACAAGGCGACTGATGGTCCGCCCTTGACCGGGCGGACCGGAACAAGGAGGTCAAGGATGGAAACCAACATCGCCGGCGTGGGAGTGAGCATTTCGGATCGCTTCCGCGGCGTGGTCGACGAGAAGGCCGTCCGCATCGAGAACCTCGCTCCGAAAGCGCAGCGACTCGACGTCAAGGTCACGCACCGCGCTTATCACAACGGCCGTGTCGAAGACGAGACGGTCGAGCTCACGGTGACCGGCAAAGGACCCATCGTCCGCGCCGAGGCCGTCGACGGCGACAAGTTCGCGGCGCTGGACATGGCGGTCGACAAGCTCACCGAGCAGCTGCGGCGCGCGAAGGACAAGCGCATCGACGCGCGCAAGCACCCCCGCGGTGCGAAGCTCGACAAAGAGAGCGGATCGCTGCAGGGCGTGGACATCCAGCCGGCGTCGGTCGAAGCGCTGCGCGCGGTCGCGACCGGCGAAGTGCCGGTCCTCGCGGGGGCGGAGGACGACGAGGACTACACGCCCGTCGTCATCCGCACGAAGGAGTTCGCCCCCGAGTGGATGACCGTCGAAGACGCCGTCGACCGCATGGAGCTCGTCGGGCACGACTTCTTCCTGTTCATCGACGTGCGCACCGACCACCCGAGCGTCGTCTACCGCCGCAAGGGCTGGGACTACGGCGTCATCTCGCTTGCGACGCAGGCCTCGCCCGAGGCCGTCGCGTCGTAGCACCGACCTGATCGCACGGATGCCGCGGGCTCAGGCTCGCGGCATCCGCTGTGTCGCGGGTCGCTGCCCGGCGGGTTCGGGGCGGATTTCGATCGCGACGCGCCGTCGTGCTCGGGGTGTCGCGCCAGGAACGCGCCCCGAAGCGCCTGGGATGGTCAGTCGAACATGCCGTCGAGCAGGCTGCCGATCACGAGGCCGCCGAGGATGCCGCCCATGACGCCGTTCCCACCGTCGCCGCCGCGGCGACCACCGCCCCAGTTCCCGCCCCACTGGTCCTGCTGCGGGCGGGCCGCGTCGATGTCGCGCTGGGCGAGCTGCAGGGCTTCGCCGGCGAGGAACGCCACCCGGCGCGCCATCGCCATCGCCTGCTCGCGGTCGTCTTCGTCGATCTGCGTGACGACGGATGCCGAGGTGCCCAGGTAGCGGTCGAGATCGACCCGCACGCGCTCGGCCTCGGCGAGGCGCGTGCGCGCGTCCGCGCCGATCCAGCCGCGGTGACCGGCGATGACGTCGCGGGCGACGGCGAGCTGTCGGTCGGAGTCGTCGATGCTGTGCCGCACGTGCTCGAGCGGTGGGATGGGGCGGGCAGCGCGCTCGCGCGCCGTCGCGATGGCGGCATCCAGCCCCTCGTTCGCGGTGCGCAGGCGCGTGAGCTGCGTGAACGGGTCGGTGTTGACCCCCGCGGCGGGGAGCGCCGCGAGCGCGGCCTGCAGGTCGTTGATCGCGGCGGAGACGCCGGGGGAGCGGGGCTCCTTGAGCGCGACGACTATGTCTTCGCGGGAGTCCTCGACGATCGCGGCGAGCGTCGACTCGGCGCGCAGTGCCTCGACCTCGAACGTCTCGACGGCATCGAGCAGCGTCGCCGCGCGGCGCACCGACTCGGTCGAGGCCTCGAGGGCGAGGTTCGCCTGCTCACGCTGTCCCGCTTCGCGTCGACGCTCCGCGACGCCGGCGCTGTGCTCGGCGAATCCGAGCAGCTGGTCGGCTTCGGCGGGGTTGGACTCGACCTGGGCGAGCGCCTCGGGAGCGTAGCGCGCGGCAAGGCGGGAGACCGTGTCGCGGGCTGCGGGGATGCGCGCGCGCAGGTGTGCGGCATCCGATCGCACCTTCGCGATGATCTCGGGAGCGCGACGTGCGCGGGCGATGCGCTCGGCGAGGGATTCGGTGCGGTCATCGAGCAGGTCTTCGGCCCACCCGCACAGCTGGACGATGCGCGCGTTGCGCGTGCGCAGCTCTTCGGGGGTGTCCGGGATCTCGTCGTGATTGAGCTGGTGCAGGTGGAAGGCCTCGCCGAGGTGCTCTTTCACGGCGGTGAGCGCCTCGCGCAGCTCCTTCGTCGAGTCGGGTCCGAGCTCGGCTTCGGCGAACGCGAGCTCGTCGCTCGTGACGCGGATCCGCTCGTCGGCGGCGACGAGGGCGGTGCGCGCCTTACGGGCGAGATCTGCGTCGTGGGTCTGCAGTTCTTCCTGCTCGCGCTTGCGTTTGCCCCAGAATCCAGCCATGCCTCCGATCCTACGGGCGGTGGCCGAACGTCGGCTGCGCGGGGGGCGGCCCGGTGCGTCCGCCCACCGCGAACCCCCGACCGCGAGCCCCGAAGACCGCGAGACTGCAACGGCGCGCCGAGACAGAAGGGGGGAACCCAAACGCTCAGGGAACGGCTGAGATCCCACGTCGTGGGGGTCGGAAGGGCGCGAG
>NZ_JBSHLZ010000001.1:511498-602888 GCF_053644835.1 Microbacterium sp. NPDC055357
GAGACAGCGGGTGAACCCCACGGTCTCGGCGCGCCGTTGCAGTCTCGCGGTGAGGGATGCCGCGGGGTCGCGGCATCCGGTCGGGTCGAGGGGCGCCGGGGTGCGGGTCAGGCGTCGTCGGCGGCCTTGTGGCGGGGCTTGCGGGCGGGACGGTCGTCGGGCGCGGCGTCGCGGTCGTCGCGGTACGAGCCCCGACGGTCGTCCCGACGCGCGCGGTCGTCGCGGTCGTCCCGGCGCCGCGAGGGGCCGCCGGTGTCGGGGCGCAGCTCGATCAGCTTGCCCGAGATGCGGGTGTCGGCCAGGCGCGAGAGCGTGTCGCGCGGCAGGTCGGCCGGCAGCTCGACGAGCGAGAAGTCCGGTCGGATCTGGATCGCGCCGAAGTCGTCGCGGCGCAGGCCGCCCTCGTTGGCGAGTGCACCGACGATCTGCCGCGGCTCGACGCGGTGGCGCTTGCCGACGGCGATGCGGTACGTCGCCATGCCCTCGCGCGACCGGCGTGGGCCGCGGTCACCGCGCTCGGGCCGGTCGCCGCGTTCGCGGTCGTCCCTGCTGCGGGCGGGACGTTCGGGCTCGGCCTCGAGCAGCAGCGGAACCTCGCCCTGCGCGACGACGGCGAGGGCTGCGGCCACATCGACCTCGGGCACGTCGTGGTGGCGCACGTAGTGGGCGACGATGTCGCGGAACCGCTCGACGCGGGCGGTCTCGCCGAGGGCGGCGGTGATCCGGTCGTCGAACCGCGAGAGCCGCGTGACGTTGACCTCGTCGACGCTCGGCAGCTGCATCTCGGTGAGCTCCTGGCGGGTTGCGCGCTCGATCGCCCGGACCAGCCCGCGCTCGCGCGGCGTGACGAAGCTGATCGCGTCGCCGGAGCGTCCGGCCCGCCCCGTGCGGCCGATGCGGTGCACGTAGGACTCGGTGTCGGTGGGGATGTCGAAGTTCACGACGTGCGAGATCCGCTCGACGTCGAGGCCGCGGGCGGCGACGTCGGTCGCGACGAGGATGTCGAGCTTGCCCGACTTCAACTGGTTGACCGTGCGCTCGCGCTGCACCTGCGCGACGTCGCCGTTGATCGCGGCGGCGGAGTATCCGCGCGCGCGCAGCTTCTCGGCGATCTCCTCGGTGACGCTCTTGGTGCGGCCGAACACGATCATGCCGTCGAAGTTCTCGACCTCGAGGATGCGCGTGAGGGCGTCCATCTTCTGCGCGAACGAGACGATCAGATAGCGCTGCGTCGTCTTGGACGAGGTGGTCGTCTTGGACTTGACCGTGATCTCTTCGGGATCGTTCAGGTACTGCTTCGAGATGCGGCGGATCGCGGCGGGCATCGTCGCCGAGAACAGGGCGACCTGCTTCGTGTCGGGGGTCTCGGCGAGGATCGTCTCGACGTCTTCGGCGAAGCCCATCTTGAGCATCTCGTCGGCTTCGTCGAGCACGAGGAAGCGCAGCTCCGACAGGTCGAGCGTGCCCTTGTCGAGGTGATCCATGATGCGACCGGGGGTGCCCACGACGATGTGCACGCCGCGGCGCAGGGCCGACAGCTGCACGCCGTACCCCTGCCCGCCGTACACCGGCAGGACATGCACGCCCTTCAGGTGCGACGCGTACTTCTCGAACGCCTCGCACACCTGCAGTGCCAGTTCGCGCGTCGGAGCGAGCACGAGCGCCTGCGGAGTCTTCTGCTCGATGTCGAGCCGGTCGATGATCGGCAGCGCGAAGGCGGCCGTCTTGCCCGTGCCGGTCTGCGCGAGTCCGACGACGTCACGCCCGTCGAGCAGCGTCGGGATCGTGGCCGCCTGAATCGCCGACGGTGTCTCGTATCCGACGTCGCGCAGGGCCTTCAGCGCCGCGTCACCGAGCCCGAGGTCGGCGAACGTCATCGGCGCGGGCTCGGCAGGAGCCTCGACATCGATCGGGTCTTGATCTGTGGACACAGTTCAGGGTACCCGGGCACTCTGCGCGACGCGTCAGTTCCGGATGGACGGTCGAATACGTCGCGCGCGTGCTCCCGGTCGACGCCGACGTGGCCATCATCGCGGCGTCGCTGCACGTTCCCGATCCCAGGCCGCTCGCCGATTCCTTCATCGCCGCGACGGCGCTGCATCACAATCTCACGGTCGTCACGCGCAACACCAAAGACTTCGCGCCGCTCGGTGTGCGGGTGCTCGATCCGTGGAAGGGCTGACGCGGCTCACGTGATCGCGGTGCGCCGTCTGCCCGACTCCGACGTGCTCACTCCGCCGCCGGTCGCCCGCGCTTGGGGCGCTCGGTGGACAGCGACAGCTCGAGGGCGTGTTCCGGATGCTGCGCCAGTCGCTGCTCGACGTGATCGAGCCAGCGCACCTCGGCCTCGGCCGCGAAGATCATCGAGTCCACGACGAGCGCCCAGGCGAGCTCTTCGGGCCCCTCGGGATTCGCGCCGGCGTACCTCGCGCGGTTGAGCGACTGCAGCCGCGCGAGGGATGAGCGCCGCTGCGCCTGGATGATCCCGGCGACATCGACGCCCGGCAGGGTCGCGGCGACCGCCAGCTTGATCGCGAGCTCGTCGCGCGTGCCCTGACCGCGCTCCACGGGCGAGTCGAGCCAATCGCGCACGGCCGCCGTGCCGGCATCCGTGATCTGCCAGTAGACGTGCCCGTGTTCGTCGACGTCGTCCTTCACGACGAGGCCGTCGCGCTCGAGTCGGTCGAGCGTGTTGTAGATCTGACCGACGTTGAGCGGCCAGGTCGACCCCGTGCGCCGGTCGAACTCGGCGCGCAGCTGGTAGCCGTAGCACGGCCCCTGATCGAGGATCGCGAGCAGACTCTGCCGGACGGACATGATGACTCCTTGCGTCAGAACCGCAGCGCGTCGATGACCTTCGCGCGCACGGCGACCAGAGCGGGGATGAAGCCGGCCAGCGCACCGATCGCGACGGCGGCGATGAGACCCGTGAGCGCGGCGCGCAGCGGGAAGGGCGGGATGTCCTGCATGCCGGGGAACATGTCGAGCACGAACGGGGCCCGCAGAACCACGATCGCGATCGCGATCCCGACGACGCCTGCGACGGCGGTCGCGACGACGCTCTCGAGCATGACCGACGTGAAGATGCGCCCCGCCGTCGCGCCGAAGCTGCGCCGCACGCCGATCTCGCGGATCCGCTGCCGCATCGCGACGAGCTGGATGTTGACCAGGCCGAGTCCTCCCAGCAGCAGCACGAGCGCCGCGATCGATCCCGTCACGAGCTCGAACACGACGGTGGATGCGGCCATGTCGGGGCGCGACCCCCAGTCGCTGCGCGACACCGACACGTCGGTGTTCTCGAGCCCCGCGCGAAGATCCATCGCGAGCACGGGGCCGAGATCGGCGACGATGTCCTCGCCGACCCAGAACTCCCACTGCGCGTAGACGTCGGGCGGCAGCGCGTCGACGCGCGCGGCGTACGCGTCGTAGAGGAGCGTGACCGACTTCTCTTCGTCGCCGGCGTACTGGCGCGGCGTCACACCGATCACAGCGTAGCTGCCACCCGCCTCGCCCTGCACGTCGAGCGTGAATCCGCTGCCGAGGTCGGGGCGGCCGAAGCTCTCCCACAGGGCCTCGGTCATGACGACCGGCGGCGCCAGCAGTTCGGCGTCGGCGTCGCGGAACCACCGTCCCTCGAGGAGGGGAGTGCGGTGGATGACGGGATGGGCCGGATCGACCAGGCGCGCCATGACGGCGCGCACCTGGTCGGGGGTCTGCACGTCGAGCATGAGCCCGTCGACGATGCGGGACGCGTGCGAGAAGTCGAAGCGCTCCGAGACGCGCTCGACGCGGTCGCCGAACGCCGCCCAGTCCATGGGCGAGCCGTCCGAGGTGTTCGCCGAGACGTTGATCGTCGCGACGCGGCCGCCCGAGCGGTCGGACTGCTCGGCGGCGAACTGCCGCTGGTACTCGCCGAACGCGACGACGGCGGTGATCGCACCGACCGACACGGCGATCCCGATGAGGCTCAGCAGCACCCGCAGCTTGTGGTGCCGCAGCTCGGACCAGGCGTCCGCGAGCGCGCCGATGACGCCGCTCACGAGCGGACTCCGGCGTCGCCGACCGCTTCGGCCGTCGTGACCGCCCCCAGCGCCGTCTCGCGGAAGGCGCGATCGAGACGCACGGGCGTGAGCACGCCCTCTTCGAGCCGGTAATGCCGTCGCGCCCGCGCCGCGACGTGCACGTCGTGCGTGATCGTCACGAGCGCGGCATCCGCTTCGGAGGCGATCTGGTCGAGCAGCGTCATGACGGCGCCGCCGGTCTCGACGTCGAGCGCACCCGTGGGCTCGTCGGCGAGGATGAGCGAGGGGCGCCGCACGAGCGCCCGCGCGATCGCGACGCGCTGCTGCTCGCCGCCGGACAGCTGCTCGGGGGTCGAGTCGATGCGGTGGCCCAATCCGACGCGTTCGAGCATGTCGGTCGCAACGCGCCGGCGCGTCCAGAACGCACGGCCGGAGGCGTAGCTGAGCGGCATCTCGACGTTCTCGAGCGCCGAGCGCCCTGCGAGCAGGTTGAACTGCTGGAAGACGAAGCCGACGTTGCGCCCGCGCAGACGATCGAGGGCGCCCTTGCGCATCCGGCCGACCGGCCGCTCGCGGAAGGACACCATGCCGTCGGTCGGGCTGTCCAGCATCCCGAGGATGTTCAGCAGCGTCGACTTGCCCGAGCCGCTGCGTCCCACGATCGACACGTGGTCGCCCGCGGAGACATCGAGGTCGATGCCGCGCAGGATCTCGAGGCGCGAGTCGTCGGGCAGCAGGACGCTCCTGGTGACGCCCTCCAGACGGACGAGCGTCACCAACTCCACCCCTGCTCTTCGCAGTACTGGCCGCCCATGCCGTCGTCGTAGCAGACGGGCTCGTCGTCAGCGGTCAGACCGGGCACGAACTGGCGGATCTGCTCGCCCGCCTCGAGCCCTTCCGTGACCTCGACGACCGTGCCGTCACTCACGCCGAGCGTCACGGACCGTTCTTCGGGTGTGCCGCCGTCGCCGGCATCCACCCACACGACACCCGTTCCCGATCCGCCCTTGACGGCCGTCGTCGGCACGAGCAGGGCGTCTTCGACTGTGCCGACGGTGATGTCGAGCGTCGCCTGCAGCCCCGCGAACACGACCTGGTCGGCCGGGATGGCGCACCGCACGCTCGTCGCGCCGTCCTCGGCGACCTGCACCGTCAAGCCCGTGCACGTGAACGGCTCGGGGCCGCCCTGGATCGTGACGGATGCCTCGCGGGGAGCGTCGATCAGCCGGTACAGCTGCACGGGCTGCACCGTGCTGAGCACGTGGTAACGCGCCGGTGTGAGCTGCGCGAGCTCGCCGCCGACCGAGGCCGCTTGGCCCTTCACGATGTCGACCACCGTGAGGTCGCCGGATTCGGGGGCGACGACGTCGATGAGCCGCTCGGGGGAGGCCTGCTTGATGGTGAAGAGCACCTGCCCCGCCGTGACCGCCTGGCCCGCCGCGACATGGACCGTGACCACGGTGCCGTCGATCTCGGAGCGGATCGGGAACGCGGCATCCCGTGCCACCGTGCCCGACAGGCTCAGCTCGTTGACGACGGAACCGCGTTCGGCCACGACGATCGAGTCGGCGATCTGCGCCGTCGGCTCGACGGCCGCTTCGGTGCGGTCAGGGAAGAACGCGAGCTTGACGAGGGCGGCGGCGATCGCCGAGAACACGATAACCATGAGGATCGGGAAGACCCAGCGGCGCCAGACGATCATGAGAACCTTTCCGGCGCGGACGCCCGGGGTGCGATGCATACCCTGTATCTAGTTTCTGAGAATACATATCCGGGATGCCGCGCGGCGATGACCCGCACACAGCGCACGCAAAGATCACAGCCCAGTAACATGGGGAGGTATGCCCGGGCGCACTGCGCGCCCGCCCGGCACTGGCGCCGACCGGTGCCCGACCCGACAGATGGAGATGCCCCGTGGCCAACCCTCTCGAGAAACTGCTCCGCGCCGGCGAGGGACGCATCCTTCGCCGACTTCAGCAGGTCGTGAAGGCCGTCAACGCCCTCGAAGAGGACTACGAGCACCTCACCGACGAGGAGCTGCGCAGCGAGACCGCCGAGCTGCGCGCGCGGCACGAAGCGGGCGAGACCCTCGACCAGCTCATGCCCGAAGCGTTCGCCGCCGTCCGTGAGGCGGCCAAGCGCACGCTCGGTCAGCGCGCGTACGACGTGCAGATCATGGGTGGCGCGGGCCTGCACCTGGGCAACATCGCCGAGATGAAGACCGGTGAGGGCAAGACGCTCACCGGTGCCTTCCCCGTCTACCTGAACGCGATCGCCGGCAAGGGCGTGCACGTCATCACGGTCAACGACTACCTCGCGTCGTATCAGGCCGAGCTCATGGGTCGCATCTACCGCGCCCTCGGCATGACGACGGGCACGATCGTCGCCGGCCAGACGCCTGAAGTGCGCCGTGAGCAGTACAACGCCGACATCACCTACGGCACCAACAACGAATTCGGCTTCGACTACCTGCGCGACAACATGGCCTGGCGCAAAGAAGACCTCGTGCAGCGCGGTCACTTCTTCGCGATCGTCGATGAGGTCGACTCGATCCTCATCGACGAGGCCCGCACGCCGCTCATCATCTCGGGCCCGTCCTCGGGCGAGGCCAACCGCTGGTTCCTCGAGTTCGCGAAGATCGCCAAGACCCTCGAGGCCGGCGTCGACTACGAGGTCGACGAGAAGAAGCGCACGATCGGCGTGCTCGAGCCCGGCATCGAGAAGGTCGAGGACTACCTCGGCATCGACAACCTCTACGAGTCGGCGAACACCCCGCTCATCTCGTTCCTGAACAACTCGATCAAGGCGCTGGCCCTGTTCAAGCGCGACAGCGACTACGTCGTCATCAACGACGAGGTCATGATCGTCGACGAGCACACGGGCCGCATCCTCGCCGGACGACGCTACAACGAGGGCATCCATCAGGCGATCGAGGCGAAGGAGAACGTGCCGGTCAAGGCCGAGAACCAGACCCTCGCGACCGTCACGCTGCAGAACTACTTCCGCCTGTACGACAAGCTCGCCGGCATGACCGGTACCGCCGAGACCGAGGCGGCCGAGTTCATGTCGACCTACAAGCTCGGCGTCGTGCCCATCCCGACGAACAAGCCCATGATCCGCAAGGACCAGCCCGACCTCGTCTACAAGAACGAGCAGGCCAAGTTCGCCCAGGTCGTCGACGACATCGCCGAACGGCACGCGAAGGGCCAGCCGGTGCTGGTCGGCACGGTCAGCGTCGAGAAGAGCGAATACCTCTCGCGGCTGCTGGCGAAGAAGGGCGTCAAGCACGAAGTGCTCAACGCCAAGAACCACGCGCGCGAGGCCGAGATCGTCGCGCGCGCGGGGCGCCTGGGCGCCGTGACGGTCGCGACGAACATGGCCGGTCGTGGAACGGACATCATGCTCGGCGGCAACGCGGAGTTCCTCGCCGTGCAGGAGATGAAGGCGAAGGGCCTCGACCCCGTCGAGACGCCCGAAGAGTACGAAGCCGAGTGGGACGCCGTCTACGAGGCGACCCGCGACGTCGTCGCCGTCGAGGCGGCGAAGGTCGCCGAGGCGGGCGGGCTCTACGTCCTGGGCACGGAGCGGCACGAGTCGCGCCGTATCGACAACCAGCTGCGCGGTCGCTCAGGCCGTCAGGGCGACCCCGGCGAGAGCCGCTTCTACCTCTCGCTCACCGACGACCTGATGCGGCTGTTCCAGTCGGGGGCGGCCGAAGCGATCCTCTCGCGCACGAACTTCCCCGACGACGTCGCGATCGAATCCAGCATGGTCAGCCGCGCGATCAAGAGCGCGCAGAGCCAGGTCGAATCGCGCAACGCCGAGATCCGCAAGAACGTCCTCAAGTACGACGACGTGCTGAACCGTCAGCGCGAGGCGATCTACACCGACCGCCGTCACATGCTGCACGGCGACGACATCGCCGACCGCATCACGCACTTCATCGAGGACGCGATCGACGAGGTCATCAAGGAGCACACCGGCTCGGGACACAACGAGAGCTGGGACTTCGACTCGCTGTGGACCGAGCTCAAGACGCTGTACCCCGTCAGCGTCACGATCGACGAGGTCGTCGCCGAGGGCGCCGGCCGCAAGGGCGGTATCACGGCAGAGGGCCTCAAGCGGGAGATCCTCTCGGACGCGACGATCGCCTACCAGAAGCGCGAGGAGTCCCTCGGCGCACCGGCGATGCGCGAGCTCGAGCGGCGCGTCGTGCTGCAGGTGCTCGACCGCCGCTGGCGCGACCACCTCTACGAGATGGACTATCTCAAGGACGGCATCGGCCTGCGCGCCATGGCCCAGCGCGACCCGCTCATCGAGTACCAGCGCGAGGGCTTCGAGATGTTCCAGTCGATGATGGGACAGATCAAGGAGGAGTCGGTCGGCTACCTCTACAACCTCGAGGTCGAGGTGCGCTCCCAGGGCGACGGAGAGGGCGCGGAGGTCACGCAGGTCGAGGCGAAGGGCCTGGGTGCAGCATCCGTCGACGCGCAGCGCCTGCAGTACTCGGCGGCCAATGACGCCGGCGAGGTCGAGGTGCGCAACGAGCGCGGACAGGTGCAGCGCGCGGCGACCGACAAGCTGCGCCAGGCGGCAGCCGCGGCCGGGCCCGCGCAGCCCGCACCCACCCAGCCCCAGGGCCCTCGCGGTGCCTTCGGCCAGCGCACGGATGCCGCAGCCGCCCCCGCACCCGCTCCGCAGAACCGCGCCGACCGCCGCGCGAGCAAGAAGAAGTAGCCCGCCCTCTTTTCCGTGAGACTGCATCGGGGCGCCGAGACAGTGGGTATTCCCCGCAGTCTCGGCGCCCCGATGCGGTTTCGCGGTCATGGGGGATGCCGCGTGGGTGAGGCCGCGGCGCTGAGGTGCAGCATCCGGCGCTGAGGGTGCAGCATCCGGCGCTAGTCTGAATCGATGAGTCTGCGCCCCCTCGACCAGTCCGGAAAGCTGAAAGACGTCCTGTACGAGATCCGCGGGCAGGCGCTCGTCGAGGCCGATCGGCTCGAGGCCGAGGGCCACACGATCCTCAAGCTCAACACGGGCAACCCCGCCGTGTTCGGGTTCGAGGCGCCGTTCCAGATCGTGCGCGACATGATCGATTCGATACCGCACGCGCACGGCTACAGCGACAGCAAGGGCATCATGTCGGCGCGGCGGGCGGTCGTGTACCGCTACGAGCAGGACCCGACCTTTCCCGCGTTCGGCCCCGAGGACGTGTACCTCGGCAACGGGGTGTCCGAGCTCATCACGATGGTGATGCAGGCGCTGCTCGACGAGGGCGACGAGGTGCTCATCCCCGCGCCGGACTACCCGCTGTGGACGGCGATGACCAGCCTCGGCGGCGGCACGCCCGTGCACTACCTCGCCGACGAGCAGAACGGCTGGCAACCCGATCTCGACGACATCCGGGCCAAGGTGACACCGCGCACGAAGGCGATCGTCGTCATCAACCCGAACAACCCCACGGGAGCGGTGTACTCGCGCGACGTCCTCGAGGGGATCGCGCAGATCGCGCGGGAGCACTCGCTGCTGGTGCTCTCGGATGAGATCTACGACCGGATCCTGTTCGACGATGCCGTGCACATCCCGATGGCATCCGTCGCGCCGGATCTGCTCGTGCTCACCTTCAACGGCCTGTCCAAGACGTATCGCGTCGCCGGATACCGCTCGGGCTGGCTCGTGCTCACCGGGCCGAAGGGGCATGCCCGCGGGTTCATCGAAGGCATCACGCTGCTCGCGTCGACTCGGCTGTGCCCCAACGTTCCCGCACAGCATGCCGTGCAGGCGGCCCTCTCGGGAGTGCAGTCCATCGATGCGATGCTCGCGCCATCGGGGCGCCTGCACGAGCAGAGGGATGCCGCGTGGCAGGGCCTCGAGGCGATTCCCGGCGTCTCGTGCGTCAAGCCCCGGGGGGCGCTGTACGCGTTCCCGCGGCTCGATCCCGAGGTGCACGAGATCCACGACGACGGCAAGCTCGTCTACGACTTCCTGGTCGCCGAGCACGTGCTGCTCGTGCAGGGCACGGGCTTCAACTGGGCTTCGCCCGACCACTTGCGGATCGTCACGCTGCCCGAAGCACGTGTGCTCGCCGAGGCCGTCGAGCGCCTCGGCAACTTCCTCTCGTCGTACCGCCAGTAGCCGCCGCCCCCGCCGTAGCCCGTGACCACGAGACTGCAACGGCGCGCCGAGACCGTGGGCTTTACCCGCAGTCTCGGCGCCCCGTTGCAGTCTCGCCGTCTTGAGTCGCTGATCAGGGCGGCGCGACCGGGTGGCGGCCGAGACGGGGCGCCGGGCTAGAGAAGGGCGAGAGACGTCGCGCGCCACCGGCCGTCCATGCCCTCCAGGCGCAGAGCGACGGCGCGCGTACGGGCGGGACCCTGCACGATGACGACCGATTCCACGACGCCGTTGGCGGGGGACTGGTGCCGCACCGAGGTCAGCGCGTGCACGGGACGACGCGCTGGGATGCCGCGGGCCGAGCGCGCCCGGGCGGCGAGGTTCGCCCGGGCGACGAGCCGGCGGTAGGGGTCCTCGGTGAGCCAGCGCGCGAGCTGGTCGACGTCGCGCACCCCCGCGAACACCTCGAGCACACCCCGCGTCAGGTTGCGCAGGAGGGGCTCCGGGTCGGGGAGGACGGTGGACGAGGTGCGCTGCGGCGCGAAGAACTTCGACAGCTCCCATGCGTCGGCGGGCGGGACGAAGGCGCGGGCGCTGCCCGCGGGCGACGTTGCCATGCGGTGCCTTACTTGGCCAGGGGGGATGCCACGCAGAAGTACAGCACATCCCCGAGCGCCCCGACGAACCGAGCGGCGATCTGTGGACAACTCGTGACGCACTCGTGACCGGTGCCGTACTCTGCCCGGGTGCGCTGGGACCGATTCTTCGACGACCTCGAAGACCAGATCGCCTCGGAATGGGAGGCCGAACGCGCCGCGCTGGCCACCGAGGCCGAGCGTCTGCAGCGCTCGGGCCTCTCGCTGCGCGAGCGCCTCACGGCCGTCCAGGGCGTCTCTGCCGCGGTCGACCTCGCCGACGGCACCGCCGTCGCCGCCCGCGTGCGAGCCGTCGGTGCGGACTGGGTCGGGCTCGACCTCGACGACACCCCGAGACGAGCGCTCGTCGTGCCGTTCGCCTCGATCCGCAGCATCGGGATGCCGCACGCCGACCTGCTGCGCAGCGCCCGGCCCGCCGGTACCGCTCCCGACCGGCTCGCGGAGCGACAGACGTTCGGATACGTGCTGCGTGACGTCGCGCGCCGGCGGATCGGCGTCACGATCCGCCTCACGGGCGAGCGGCTGCTCACCGGGACGATCGACCGTGCCGGCGCCGACCACCTCGATCTCGCGGTGCACGAGCCGGGCGAAGCCCGGCGCGCCGATGCCGTGACGGCGCATCGCGTCGTGCCGTCGTGGGCGATCGTGTGGGTGCGGCTCGAAGCCCGGCTCGAGTACTGAGCCCCCTCAGTCGGTGTGGCGGACCGGCCCGGTGCCCCACAGCTCGGGGAAGCTGGCCTCTTGCGACTGGTTCCACAGCGCGGCCCGGCGTGCGATCTCGGCTTGCGCGTCGAGGTAGTCGGAGATGCTCGCCTGGTCGATCCGCCACTGCGCCGACGCGCCGACCCGCACGCCGCGCAGTTCGGCGCGCTGCACGAGATCGAGCACCTCATCGACCGACACGGCGAGGATCTCGGCCGCCTGCGCGAGCGCGAGCAGGCGCGTCTCGGGCGTCGGGGTGCGGGGCATGGTCCCATTATCGCGGCCTCGCGCGAGGGCGCCGGGGCACGGGCTCGGCCTGTGGATAACCGCGGGAGCCCACCCGCGCGCTGTCTCACGATGGAGGCATGACCGCTGTCGAACACACCCGCGCGCCGCGTCGCGCCCCGTGGGCGGATGCCCGCTTCCTCCTCGGCATCCTGCTCATCGTCGCCTCCGTCCTCGGCGTCTGGTTCGTCGTGAGCGCGGCGCGTCAGACCGACGCGATGCTCGCGGCCTCCCGCACGATCGTCGCGGGGCAGATCGTCTCGGCCGACGACGTCCGCGTCGTCGAGGTCGCCCTCGGGCAGGCCGGCACGACGTATCTCGCCGACGGCGCCCTCGAGCCCGGCGTCGTCGCGACGCGCACGGTGGCGCGGGGCGAGCTCATCCCGCGCTCGGCCGTCGGCGATGCGTCGGCGTCGCGCACGACGAGCGTCGTCGTGCGCAGCGCAGCCGACGTGCCTGCCGTCGTCGGGCCCGGCTCGGTGGTCGAGGTGTGGGCCGCACCGCTCGTCGAGCGGGGACTCTACGACCCGCCGCGCATCCTCGTCGCCGATGCGACCGTCGCACGGGTCGAGCGCGACGAGTCGATGATGGGCGGCGGTGCGGCGTCGGTCGAGCTCTCGATTCCGCGCGCCGACGTCGCGACGGTGCTCGCCGCGATCGCCGACCAGTCCGCGGTTTCGGTCGTGCCGTCGGCGGGGAGCAGCCGATGAGGGTGATCGTCGCCGTCGACGAGCCGCACGGCTCGCGCCTCGCGGCCGGGCTCGTGCGCGAGGACGTCGACGTCGTCGACGTGGTCGCGGCATCCGCCCCCGCCCGCGCCGTCGGCGGCGCGCACGACCCGAATGCCGCGCCTGCCGCGAACGCGATCGACGACGCGGACATCCTCGTGCTCGAGACGCACCGCGCATCGGCCACGGCGGCGCTCGTGGCGGCATGCGACCGTGCCGGGGTGCGGATCGTGCCGATCGGGTCGACGACGGATGCCGCGCGCACGGCGGCCCTGTTCGGCTTCGACGACGTCCGTCCCCTCGACATCGAACCGTGGCGGCTCGCGGCGGCGCTCGCGGCGCCGCCGGTTCGAGCCGCCGAGGCGGCGGAGCCGGTGCCGGGGCCGCGCACGATCGTCGTGTGGGGTCCTGCCGGTGCCCCGGGCCGGACGACCCTGTCGATCGAGCTCGCCGTCGAGCTCGCCCGCGGCGGCCGCCGTGTCGCGCTCGTCGATGCCGACACCCACGCCCCGTCGATCGCGATCGCCCTCGGCCTGGCCGACGAAGGGCCCGGGTTCGCGGCGGCGTGCCGGCAGTCCGAGCTCGGCGGCCTCGATCCGCGCGAGCTCATGCGGATCAGCCTGCCGCTGGGCCGCAGCGGCGTCGACGTGCTCACGGGCATCAACCGGCCGTCGCGGTGGCCCGAGCTGACCGCCTCACGGGTCGCCGCCGCACTGACGGTGTGCCGCGAGTGGGCCGACTACACCGTCGTCGACGTCGCTTCCTCGCTCGAGCGCGACGAGGAGATCGTGAGCGACCTCGACGGTCCACGGCGCAACGCCGCGACCCTCGCAGCGCTCGAGCGGGCCGACGCGGTGGTCGCGGTCGCGAAGGCGGACCCGGTCGGTGTCGCGCGGTTCCTGCGCGCGCACGACGAGCTGCGGGCAGCCGTCGGACCGACCCCCGTCGCGGTGATCGCGAACGGGCTGCGACCCGGTGCCCTCGGCATCGACGCGCGCGGACAGGTGCGACGCACGCTCGAGCGCTTCGGCGGCATCCGCGACGTGTGGTTCGTGCCCCAGGACCCGCGTTCGGCGGATGCTGCGCTGCTGGCCTCGCGTCCCATCGCCGAGGTCGCTCCGAAGTCGCCCCTGACGCTGGCGCTGCGGCGGTTCGTCGGCGACGCGCTCGTGCCCGCGGCACGCGCGGCTCGCCCGACGTCGCGTCGCCGCGCGGCCTGAACGCCTGCACGCCCTACGCTGGAGGCGTGTCGACCCTCAGCGATCTCGTGTATGCCCAGGGCCGCTCCAGCGCGGCAGACGTCGAATGGCTTCACCGCCTCGCGGGCGACGGGCAGCTGCTCGCCGATCTCGCCTTCGCCGACATCGTCATCTGGGTGCCGACCCGCGACGACTCCTTCGTCGCGATCGGGCACACCCGGCCCGGCGGTGCGGCGACCCTGTTCTACCGCGACATCGTCGGGGATCACGTCCGTCCGCAGTGGCGGACGCAGGTTCGCGAGGCCTTCCAGACCGCGCGCATCGTCGACTCCGCATCGCCCGACTGGTTCGAAGAGACACCCACACGGGTGCGTGCCGTGCCGATCGTGCGACGGGCCAACGGCGAGGAACCGCAGACGATCGGCGTGCTGACGCGGCACACCAACCTCGGCGAGGCGCGCACCCCCAGCCGCCAGCAGATCACGTTCAACGATTGCGCCGACGACGTGTTCGGCATGATCGCGTCGGGGGAGTTCCCCGACCTCGAAGCTCCCGCCGCGCCGCGCCGCGGTGCGCCGCGCGCCTCGGACGGGCTCATCCGCCTCGACGTCGACGGGATCACGACGTTCGCGAGCCCGAACGCGCTGTCGGCCTTCATCCGCCTCGGCTTCGACGACGAGCTCGAAGGCGAATCCCTCATCGAGGTCGTGACGCAGATCCTCCCGGCCAAGCGCCAGTTCGACGAGACCCTTCCCGTCGTCGTGACCGGCCGCGCCCCGTGGCGCACCGACCTCGAGGCGCGCGGGGTCACCGTGTCGCTGCGCACGATCCCGCTCTGGGACCACGGCGCACGGATCGGCGCGATCGTGCTGTGCCGCGACGTCACCGAGATCCGGCACCAGGAGCAGGAGCTCATCACGAAAGACGCGACGATCCGCGAGATCCACCATCGCGTCAAGAACAATCTGCAGACCGTCGCATCGCTGCTGCGGATCCAGGCGCGCCGCTCGCACTCGGAAGAGGCGCGCGAGGCGCTCACGCAGGCCATGCGCCGCGTGACGGCGATCGCCGTCGTGCACGACACCCTGTCGGAGGGGCTCGCCCAGAACGTCGATTTCGACGACGTCTTCGAACGCGCCCTCAAACTGATCGCCGAAGTCGCCGCCGCCCCGAGCACGCGTGCGCGGACCCGCACGACGGGGCGCTTCGGCACGCTGCCGAGCGAATACGCGACGCCGCTCGCGCTCGCCCTCACCGAACTCGTCACCAACGCCGTCGAGCACGGTCTGGCAGGCCAGGAGGGTGAGGTCGAGATCGTCGCCGAACGTTCCGACGAGCACCTGGCCGTCACGGTGCGCGATGACGGCGTGGGCCTGCCCGAGGGTCAGGTCGGGCGCGGGCTCGGCACGCAGATCGTGCGCACCCTGATCCAGGGCGAGCTCAGCGGAACGATCGACTGGCACACGGCGGTCGGAGCCGGCACCGAGGTCACGATCGACATCCCGCTGCGTTACATCGACCGCCCGCGCGGGTGAGAATAAGCCCGCGCGGGTGAGAATAAGCCCGCGCGGGTGAGAATAAGCCCGCGCGGGTGAGAGTCCGCCCGCGCGGGTGCGAGTCAGGACGCGCGGCGAGCGCGTGCAGCGCGGCGCTTGAGTGCGCGACGCTCGTCTTCGGAGAGCCCACCCCAGACGCCGGAGTCTTGACCGCTTTCGAGGGCGTACTGCAGACAGACCTCGGTGACGGTGCAGCGAGCGCAGACCGCCTTAGCCTTCTCGATCTGGTCGACGGCCGGACCGGTGTTCCCGACGGGGAAGAACAGTTCGGGGTCGACGGTCAGGCAGGCGGCTTTGTCGCGCCAATCCATGGTTGTGCTCCTTGTTAGGGATGGTGTTTTTTAGCGAGGTACTCGTTCGGGTCGGGTACCCTGTGGGAGTGCGAGATTGAACTCGCCCCACGTCGCTGTGGGAGCACACGGCTTTACCAATCGTCCCATAGCACATCGGTATGATCAAGAGATTTCCGTCGAGTTTCCTGCTAATTTTCGCCGTGAGTCCGTTTCGACCGAAAGAACCCTGAACGATGCGCCGACACCTCGTCAGCCGGATCGCGGCCGTGCTCGTAGGTCTCGAGGGTGCGGGGGTGCTCGTACTCGCCGTGCTCGAGACCGGCGCGCTCGTCGCCGGCGACACCAAAGCCGTCAGCAGCGCGATCGCGCTGCTCGTCCTGACCGTCATCGGGGCCGCGGCGCTCCTCGCTTTCGCGGTCGCGATCTACCGCGGGCGCTCGTGGGGGCGCTCGGGCGGGATCGTGACGCAGCTGCTCATCCTCGCCGTCGCGCTCGGCGCGGCGACGGGGGCGTGGGCAAGCCCGACGGTGGCACTGGCGATCGCGGTGCCCGCCGTCGTCGTGTTCGTGCTGCTGGTTTTCGCGGCACGCGCCGCCGGACGCGTGGCATCCGACGAGGAGCCGGCGGCAGACGCCGCGGAGTGAGAGCTCAGACGCCGACGAGCGCGCGCACGCGCGCGACGTGTCCCGTCGCCTTGACGTTGTAGAGCGCGTGCTCGATGAGGCCCTCGGCGTCGATGACGAACGTCGAGCGGATGACCCCCTCGACGACCTTGCCGTAGTTCATCTTCTCGCCCCACGCGCCGTAGACGGCGTGCACGGCGTGATCGGGATCGCTCAGCAGGTCGTAGGTCAGCGCGTCGCGTTCGCGGAAGCGCCGCAGCACGGCGGGCTCGTCACGCGAGATGCCGAGGACGGTGTAACCGGCCTGCTGCAGCGGGACGAGGCTGTCGCGGAAGTCGCACGCCTCGGTCGTGCACCCGGGCGTCATGGCCTTGGGGTAGAAGAAGACGATGACCTTGCCGCCGCGCAGATCGCGCAAGGACACGGTCGTGTCGTCCTGGTCGACGAGGGAGAAGTCGGGGGCGGGCTGGCCGGGCTCGAGACGGGTCACACGACCAGTCAACCACTCGCGTCAGGACTTGGCGAATGTCTCGAG
This sequence comes from Microbacterium sp. NPDC055357, assembly GCF_053644835.1. Lineage (NCBI taxonomy): Bacteria > Bacillati > Actinomycetota > Actinomycetes > Micrococcales > Microbacteriaceae > Microbacterium > Microbacterium sp. NPDC055357. The sequence goes on from NZ_JBSHLZ010000001.1 coordinate 528,212, forward strand.
CAGGCGCTGCAGCGAATCCAGCCGCGCGGCACCCGTCGGCCCGAGACGGCCCTCGTCCACGGCTTCGACGATCGCGCAGTCCGGTGCATCCGGAAGGTGCGTGCAGCCTCGCGGGCACTCCTCGGCGACGACGGCGAGGTCGGTGAAGGCCTTCAGGATGTTGGCGGTGTCGACGTGCCCGAGCCCGAACGAGCGCACACCCGGAGTGTCGATGACCCACCCCGCGCCGGTGGGTCCCCGATAGCGCAGCGAGACGGTCGAGCTCGACGTGTGGCGTCCGCGTCCCGTGACGACGTTGACGTGCCCCGTCGCACGCTTCGCATCGGGCACGAGGGCATTGACGAGGGTGGACTTGCCGACGCCGGAGTGCCCCACGAAGACGGTCGAATGCCCGGCGATCGCCGCGCCGACCCGCTCGACGGGCATTTCGTCGCGCGCGCTCGTGAAGACCTCGAGATCGAGGCCCTCGAAGTGCTCGAGGAACTCGCTCGGGTCGGCGAGGTCGGTCTTCGTCACGACGAGCAGGGGGCGGATGCCGGCATCCAGCGCCGCGACGAGATAACGGTCGACGAGCCTCGCGCGCGGTTCGGGATCGGCCGCCGCCACGACGACGAGCATCTGGTCGGCGTTGGCGACGACGACGCGTTCGACCTGGTCGGTGTCATCGGCGCTGCGGCGCAGCAGCGACGTGCGCTCCTGTATCCCGATGATGCGGGCGAGTGTCCCCTGGTCGCCCGACGCGTCCCCCACGACACGGGCGAGATCGCCCGTCACGATGGGGGTCTTGCGCAGCTCGCGCGCCCGCACCGCGAGCACCGTGTGCTCATCGGGCTCGTCTTCGTCCACGAGCACCGTGTACCGCCCGCGGTCCACCCCGAGCACGCGTGCGATCCGCGCGTCGTCGTGCGCGGGGCGTCGCTTCGTGCGCGGCCGATTCGCCTTCGGATTGGGGCGGACGCGCACGCTCTGCTCGTCGAACTGCGGTTCGTCGTCTTCGTCGTCCTCCGCGAGCCAGCTCACGATGCGCGCTGCGCCTCGGGGTCGTCGGTCGTGTCGTCGCCGTCGAGCATGCCCCGCCACATGGCGGGGAACGCCGGCATCGTCTTGGCCGTCGTGCCGATGTCGTCGACCTCGATGTCGGGCACGGCCAGACCGATGAGGGCTCCCGTCGTGGCGAGGCGGTGGTCGTGATGGGCCGGCCACAGACCGCCGTGGAGGTCGCGCGGCACGATGCGGATGCCGTCCTCCATCTCGTGCGCTTCGCCGCCGATGGCACGCAGGTTGCCGATCAGCGCCGCGATGCGGTCGGTCTCGTGTCCGCGGATGTGCCCGATGCCGTACAGCGTGGTCGGCGACTCGGCGAACGCGGCGAGCGCGAAGATCGTCGGGGCGAGCTCGCCCGCGGCGGACAGATCGAGGTCGACGCCCTGGATCGAGGCTCCCGCCGAGACGGTGAGCGTGCCCGCGCGACGCGAGGTGCGCGCGCCCATGACGGTGAGGATGTCGGTGAGCATGTGGCCCGGCTGCGTCGAGTGAGCGGGCCATCCCGTGACCGACACCGAACCACCGGCGATCATCGCCGCCGCCAGGAACGGCGCCGCGTTGGACAGGTCGGGCTCGATCGCGACCTCTTTGCCGCGGACCGGTCCCGCCGGGACGACCCATTCGCCGGGAGCGGGGCGCTCGACGTGCACGCCGCGGTGCGCGAGGGCCTCGATCGTCATGTCGATGTGCGGCATGCTCGGCAGGCGGTCGCCGGCGTGCACGAGGTGCAGGCCGACATCGAAGCGCGCCGCGGCCAGCAGCAGGCCGGAGACGAACTGGCTCGAGCCGCTCGCGTCGATCGTGATCTCGCCGCCGCGCACGCGGCCGTGCCCGCGCACCGAGAACGGCAGCGACCACGTGCCGCCGTCGTCGATGTCCACGCCCACGTCGCGCAGCGCCTTGATCATGGCGCCCATGGGGCGATGCAGCGCGTTCTCGTCGGCGGTGAGGGTGATCTCTCCCGCAGCGAACCCGGCCAGCGGCGAGACGAAACGCATGACGGTGCCGGCCTGGCCGCAGTCGATCGTCGTGTCGCCGCGCAGCGGCCACGTCGGCGTCACGATGAGGTCGTCGCCGTAGCGGCCCTCGCCGGGCACGTGCTCGATGTGCACGCCGAGGACGCGCAGCGCCTCGATCATGTGCGCCGAATCCTCGGAGTGCAGCGGCGCGGTCAGGCGACTGGGGGAGTCGGCGATCGCGGCGAGGATCAGCTCTCGGTTGGTGAGCGACTTCGAGCCCGGGACGGTCACGGTCGCGCGCAGCGGTCCGCCGGCCAGGGGGGCGTGCCACCGGCCGCGCGAAGAGGTCACAGAAGAAGGGGAATACCCGTCGGCAGTCATCGGGTTCTACCCTACTGAACCCCGCTGCTCGCGCCGCGAGGAGCCCACAGATCGGAACGGAGCTCGAGTGAACGCAACGCTTGACCGCCTCACGGCGGATTCCGTCGACGATCTCGAGCGGTCGTGGAACGCGACCCCCGTAGACTGGCGCCTGATGACCGAGCAGGCAGAACAGGCGCAGGACACGCAGGATCCGCGCACCCAGTTCGAAGAGCAGGCACTGCCCTTCATGGATCAGCTGTATGCGGCGGGAATGCGCATGACGCGCAATCCCGCGGATGCGGCCGACCTCGTGCAGGAGACGTTCGTGAAGGCGTTCGCCTCGTGGCACACCTTCACGCAGGGGACCAACCTCAAGGCCTGGCTCTATCGGATCCTGACGAACACCTACATCAACACGTACCGCAAGAAGCAGCGCGAGCCGTATCAGAGCGCGATCGACGAGCTCGAGGACTGGCAGCTCGGCGGCGCCGAGTCGACGACCGCGACGAGCGCGCGCTCGGCCGAAGCCGAGGCGATCGATCACATGCCGGCATCCGTCGTGAAGGATGCGCTGCAGTCGATCCCCGAGGACTTCCGGCTCGCGGTCTATCTCGCCGATGTCGAGGGATTCGCGTACCAGGAGATCGCCGACATCATGAAGACCCCCATCGGCACGGTCATGAGCCGCCTGCATCGTGGCAGGCGGCAGCTGCGTGACCTGCTCGCCGACTACGCGAAGGAACGCGGCATCGACACCGAGGCCGCGGCTAGGAGAAAGAAATGACCGACTGCGGGTGTGAGAAGGCGCGCAAGGATCTCGAGGAGTACCTGCGCAACGAGGTCTGCAAGACCCAGCATTCCGAGATCAAGGAGCACCTCGAGAACTGCTCCGAATGCCAGAGCGAAGCGCTCGTCGCCCGGACTCTGACCGAGGTCGTCGCGCGCGCGTGCAAGGAGACCGCGCCCGAAGAACTGCGCGACCAGGTGCTCGCCCGCCTGCGCGAGCGGCAAGCGGCCCACTGACGGCGGTCTGCTCCGCCTAGATGCGCCACCCCGCGATAGCGGGTGCCTTGGTGGCTGCCGCCGCCGCCGTCGCGGCAGCGCTCGCAGCTCCCGCGACGATCGAGATGCCGTGGAGCACCTGAGCGACCTGCTCAGCGGCGGTCGTATCCTGCGCGATCCGGTCGCGGGCAGCGTGGGCTTCATATCCGCCCACGATGCGATCGAGCACTCCCGCGCCGTCGAGCAGCGTGACGACGGTCGCGACGCGCTGGTCCATCTCGATGCGTCCGGATGCCGCGTGGCGCAGTTCGTCGCGGGCATCTTCGGCGACGCGGTCATCGGCCAGGCGCACCCGTGTGCGGGGCACGAGCCCGAGCACGCGGCCCTCCTCGCGCACGACCAGGCCTCGCCGGACAAGACGGGTGACCGCGTCGTCGTACGAGCGACTTCCCACCCGCGAGACGAGGCCGGGCGTGAGGGGCGCGTCCCGCGGCAGACACTCCGCGGCGGCGCCGAGGGCAGCAGCATCCGCGATGCGTACGATGCGTACGATGCGCACGTCGGTGCGGTCCGCGTCGGTCGCGGCGAGGTCGATGACGCTGTCGAGCACGAGATCTGCGAGGACCGCGCCGCCCACGAGGGCCTCGGTGGCGTCGCTGCGGTGGAGCCATCCGCGTCGGTCGGCCGTGAGCAGGAGGATCTGCTCCGTGATCGTACGGTCCATGCCTTCGAGCGTACGAAGCCGTCATCGTGCGGACAATGCGACGAAAGTAGGGGGTCAGTGCGGGGGGAACCGGGCCTCGAGCAGCCAGTCGTCCTCGTGCGCGCCCGAGGAGAACGTGCCCCCGCGCAGTGCCGTTCGCTCACGCATGCGTGCGGTGCCATATCCGCTGCCGGGCAGCTTCGGGGCGCCGACGGTCGCCGCGAGAGTGTTCCTGATGCGCAGCACGACGCCCTCCCCGCCCCGGGCGACGCTCAGCTCCACGTGCTGCGGGGCCGGCGCGTGCTTCATGATGTTGGTCGCGGCTTCGCGGATGATGCGCTCAAGGGTGCTCACCGTCAAGAGGTCCAGCTCGTCGGCGGCCGCGTCCACGCGGACCGCGACGTCGTAACCCGCGTGTTCGAGCGCGGTGCGGAAGCTCTCGACCGCGGCCGCGAGACTGTGGTCCGTCGAGCGCGCCGCGTCTTCGCGGCTGTCCGCTGCGATATCGACGACGCGTCGCAGATCGACCAGCGCTTGCTTCGCCGAGGCGAGGATCGCCTCTTGCGACTGTGATCGCTCGTCGGGGTCATCGGTGCGATCCAGCAGCCGTGCGTGCATCGCGATCACCGTGAGGTCGTGCGCGACGACGTCGTGCAGGTCATCGGCGATGCGCTGCCGCTCCTCGCGGACGAGCTCGACGTTCATCCGCCGAGCATCGACGAGCTCCTCGCCGATGCTGCCCGCGCGCGCCACGAGGGCGCGCAGCACGACTCCGACGGCGCTCGCCCCGGCGGCGACGATGAGCACGGCGCTGAACATCGCGACGGAGTCCGGGCGCTGGTCGAAGCGGTGCACGCCGCCGGCTGCCGCGAGGAAGAGCACGAGGTAGACCGCCTGTATGCGCGCGGGGCAGTACCGCACGACCACGAGGCAGCCGATGGCGAGCCCCAAGAGCGCAACCTGCTGCTCGTCGGCGAACGGCGAGACCGCCATCAGTGCGAACAGGGCGAGCGCGGTCAGCGTCGCGTTCCACAGCAGGGGAAGAAAGGCGAGCGTGAGAAGAACGTCGAAGAAGAACGACGCGGGTTCGACGAACCCGTCGAACGCCCACAGCAGCACGGAGGCGAGGGCGGCCGCCGTCACGACGCCGATGATCGCCACGCGCTCGACGCGCGTGGGGCGCTGCGAGCCCGCCGTGCGGAACAGCCGGCGCGCACGCGATATCTGGGGGCGGGTCACCGCTTCATTATCCTGAAAGCGACCGCGCCCCGTCGCGGTGCAGCCGTCAGCTGCAAGCGCCGATGAGACGGCAGATCGCGCTCCAGATGGACGTCGTGAACATGGGTCTCCTCCTCTCGGCTCGGGTGTGCTTGAGGCTTATGGTGATTCTGTCGGGCGGACCGATGCGGCGCATCCGTCGCACGCCGAGGGCGTCTACGACTTTCGTAGGGGGTCCGGGGGCGGGGTTTCGCCCGCCTCTAGGATGGACGGGTGGCCTCGATCAGCGTCCTCGTCGCCGATGATGAGTTCCTTCTCCGCCGCGCGCTGACGATGTTCCTCGAAGAAGCCGAGGACATCGAGGTGGTCGGAACAGCCGTCGACGGCGCCGATGCGATCGAGCAGACCCGGATGCTGAAGCCCGATGTCGTGCTCATGGACATCCACATGCCGAACCTCGACGGTGTCGCGGCGACGACGCAGCTGACCCGCGAAATGCCCGAGACCAAGGTGCTCGCCGTCACGACCTTCGGCACGATGCAGACCGTGCTGCCGATGCTCGTCGCCGGCGCGACGGGCTACCTCCTCAAGGACTCGGACCCGCAGGACATCGTCGCGGCGGTGCGCGAGGTTCACCGAGGGCTGCGCGTGCTGTCGCCGGCGGTGAGCTCGCTCCTGGTGTCGACGATCGTCGAGGCCTCCACTTCTGCCCCCGCCGACGCCCTCACCCCCGAGGAGCGTCTCACTCCTCGCGAGTCTCAGATGGTCGAACTGCTCGCACAGGGTTTGTCCAACGGCGAGATCGCCCGGCGCGAGAGTGTGTCCGAAGCGACGGTGAAGTCCCACCTCAGCAACGTCATGGCCAAGTGGAACGCGCGCGACCGCGTGCAAGTCCTCATCCGCGCCGTGCGCGCCGGCGTGGTCCGGTTGGACTGACGGCTACCGCACGGCGAAGGGCCGCCCCGGAGGGCGGCCCTTCCCGATCTCTGCGGATCAGTCCTTCGAGAGTGCGTCCTGGATGAGCGCGGCCTGCTCGGTCGCGTGCACCTTGGGCGACCCGGTCGCCGTCGAGGCGGCAGCGGGACGCGACACGAGACGGATCGTGCGCCCGTTCAGCTGCGGCACGACATCGAGTGCGATGAACGGCCACGCGCCCTGGTTCTCGGGCTCGTCCTGCACCCACACGAGCTCGGCGTCGGGATAGGCGGCGATGACGGCCCTGAGGTCGTCGATCGGCGCCGGGTAGAACTGCTCGAGGCGCACGAGGGCGATCGCGGGGTTCGGGTTCTTGTCGAGCTCGGCCTTCAGATCCCAGTGGATCTTTCCCGAGTGCAGCAGAACGCGCGTCACACCGCTCTTGTCGATGCCGCGCTCATCGTCCAGGACCGGCTCGAAGCGACCCGTCAGGAAGTCCTCGACGGGGCTCGTCGCACCGCGCAGACGCAGCATCGCCTTCGGCGTGAAGACGACGAGCGGGCGACGCGGGCGAGCGTAGGCCTGACGACGCAGGAGGTGGAAGTACGACGCGGGCGTCGAGGGACGAGCCACCGTCATGTTCTCCTGCGCGCACATCTGCAGGTAGCGCTCGATGCGCGCCGAAGAGTGGTCCGGCCCCTGGCCCTCGTAGCCGTGGGGGAGCAGCAGCACGACGCTCGACTGCTGGCCCCACTTCTGGTCGGCCGACGAGAGGTACTCGTCGATGACCGACTGGGCGCCGTTCGCGAAGTCGCCGAACTGCGCCTCCCACAACACGAGCGCGTCAGCGCACTCGACCGAGTAGCCGTACTCGAACGCCATCGCGGCGTACTCGCTGAGCAGCGAGTCGTACACCCAGAAGCGGCCCTGATCCTCGCTCAGGTTCGACAGCGGGATCCATTCCTGCCCGTTGGCGCGGTCGTGCAGCACGGCGTGGCGCTGCACGAAGGTGCCGCGGCGCGCGTCCTGACCGACGAGACGGACGTTGGTCTTCTCGAGCAGCAGCGAACCGAACGCCAGCAGCTCGCCGAAACCCCAGTCGATCGAGCCGTTCCGGCTCATGTCGAGGCGCTTGTCGAGAAGCTGCTGGAGCTTGGTGTGCACCGTGAAGCCCTCGGGCTTGTTGACGAAGGTGTCACCGATGAGGCTGACCACATCCCGCGAGACCGCGGTCGTCTCGGGCTCGCCGACGGGGACCGGAGCCTCGGCATCCAACACGATCGTGTTCGAACCCGTCTCGGCCTCGTGCGTCTCGGTGAAGGCGATCTCGAGGCGGTGCTGGAAGTCCTTCTTCGACTTCTCGTACTCCTCTTCGGTGATGTCGCCGCGACCGACGAGGGCCTCGGTGTAAAGGCGTCGTACCGACCGCTTCGCCTCGATGAGGTTCGTCATGAGGGGCTGCGTCATCGACGGGTCGTCGCCCTCGTTGTGACCGCGGCGGCGGTAGCAGACGAGGTCGACGACGACGTCGCGGTGGAACCGCTCGCGGTAGGCGAAGGCGAGCTGCGCGACGCGCGTCACGGCTTCGGGGTCGTCGCCGTTCACGTGGAAGACGGGAGCCTGGATGGTCTTGGCGACATCCGTCGCGTAGACCGAGGTGCGGGCATCCTGCGGCGTCGTCGTGAAGCCCACCTGGTTGTTCACCACGACGTGGACCGTGCCGCCCGTGCGGTAGCCGCGCAGCTGCGACATCTGCAGCGTCTCGACGACGACGCCCTGGCCGGCGAAGGCCGCGTCGCCGTGCACGAGGATCGGCAGCCAGGCGAACGTGCCGATGGGCTTGCGATCCTGCTTCGCGCGGACGATGCCCTCGAGCACGCCGTCGACGGTCTCGAGGTGCGACGGGTTGGCGGCGAGGTAGACCGGCAGCTCCTGCTTGCCGTCGGCGACGAAGGTGCCCTCGGTGCCGAGGTGGTACTTGACATCGCCCGAGCCGCTCTTCGACCCGATCGCGACCGAGCCCTCGAACTCGCGGAACACCTGGCCGTAGGTCTTGCCGGCGATGTTCGTCAGCACGTTGAGACGACCGCGGTGAGCCATGCCGATCGCGGCACCGTCGAGGCCCGCCGCGGCGGCGCCCTGCAGGATCTCGTCGAGGAGCGGGATGAGCGATTCGCCGCCTTCGAGACTGAAGCGCTTCTGGCCGACGTATTTCGTCTGCAGGAACGTCTCGAACGCCTCGGCCTGGTTGAGCTTGTCGAGGATCCGCATCTGCTCGTCGTGGCCGGGCTTCTGGTACTTGACCTCGAGGTTCTCCTGGAACCACGCGCGCTGCGTCGGATCCTGGATGTGCATGTACTCGATGCCGATCGTGCGGCAGTACGAGTCGCGCAGCACGCCGAGCACGTCGCGCAGCTTCATCTGGCGCTTGCCGCCGAAGCCGTTCGTGACGAACTCGCGGTCGAGGTCCCAGAACGTCAGGCCGTGGCTCTCGATCTCGAGGTCGGGGTGCGTGCGCTGCACGTACTCGAGCGGATCGGTGTCGGCCATGAGGTGACCGCGCACGCGGAAGGAGTTGATGAGCTCCTGCACGCGCGCCGTCTTGTCGACGCGCTCGGCGAGGTCGACGTTGATGTCGCTGGCCCAGTGGATCGGGTCGTACGGGATGCGCAGGGCCGCGAAGATCTCCTGGTAGAAGTCGCGCTGGCCCGTGAGCAGCTCATGGACGATCTTGAGGAACTCGCCCGAACCGGCACCCTGGATGACGCGGTGGTCGTACGTGCTCGTCAGCGTGATCGTCTTGCCGATGCCGAGGTTCACGAGCGTCTTCTCGCTCGACCCCTGGAACTCGGCGGGGTACTCCAGGGCGCCGGCGCCCACGATGCATCCCTGCCCCTTCATCAGACGGGGGACGGAGTGGACGGTGCCGATGCCACCCGGGTTCGTGAGCGAGATCGTCGTGTTCTGGAAATCGGATGCCGTCAGCTTGTTGGCGCGAGCGCGCTTGACGAGGTCTTCGTACGAGGCGAGGAACTCGTTGAACGTCAGCGACTCGGCACGCTTGATGCTCGGAACGAGCAGAGCTCGCGAGCCGTCGGGCTTGGGCAGGTCGATCGCGATGCCCAGGTTGATGTGGGTCGGCGCGACGACGGAGGGCTTGCCGTCGACTTCGGCGTAGAACACGTTCTGGCTCGGGAACTGCTTCAGAGCCCGGATCATCGCCCACCCGATCAGGTGCGTGAAGCTCACCTTGCCGCCGCGGGTGCGCGACATGTGGTTGTTGATCACGATGCGGTTGTCGATCATGAGCTTGGCCGGCACGGTGCGCACGCTCGTCGCGGTCGGGACCGTGAGCGACTCGTCCATGTTGGCCGCGAGGGTCTTGGGCAGGCCGCGCAGCGGCGTCACCTTGTCCTGGTCGTCCGAGTCGTCCTCGGGCGCCTCTGCCGTCGACGGCACGACCTTGGGAGCCTGCGCGGGGATCGGCTGAGCCGCTGCCGGCCGCGCCGTGGTCTTGGCCACCGGCTGCGTTCCGATGACGGGAAGGGGTGCCGTCACCGGGGCAGGTTCCGCCCCGGCGGGGCGCGATGCCGCCGGCGCCGATGCCGCCGCGGAGGCGTCCTGACCGGCGGGTCGGTAGTCCTGGAGAATGGGCCACCACGCCTTGTCGACGGAGTTGGGATCGATGGTGAACTGCTCGTACAGCTCCTCGACGAGCCACTCGTTCGCTCCGAACTCTCCTTCGTTCGAAACCCCGGGGCCTGTCGCCTGAGTCGACACTCTCGATCGCCTGCTTTCGTCGGTGAAGTGGTGGTGAAGTGGTCGTGAGGCGGCGCCGAAATCCACCCGCGCGCACGACAGTCAAGCCTAACCCAGTCTGGGCGGTCGGACTCGGTGTCCCGGCGCGACCTCGGAGTAAGAACTCGCCTCTTTTCCGCTCAGGAAGACTGACTACCCTCGGTGGACATGGAGTTCTACGGTGAGCAGCCGGCGGTCGACCTGACGTACTCGGACGTCTTCCTCGTGCCGCGCCGGTCGGCCGTCACGAGCAGGCTCGACGTCGATCTCTCGCCCGGCGACGGCACGAGCGCGACCATCCCGCTCGTGTCGGCGAACATGAACTCGGTCACGGGCGCCAGACTCGCGGCCACCCTCGCCCGGCGCGGCGGCCTCGGCGTGCTGCCGCAGGACATGCCCCTGCAGGAGCTCGACGCCGCCATCCGATGGGTCAAGGCGCAGCCGGTCATCTGGGACACGCCCCTCGTCCTGCCCCCCCGAGGCGACGGTCGCCGACGCGTCGCGCCTGCTGCCGGCGACCGAGGGCCACGGCATCGTCGTCGCCCGAACGTCGACCGCGGTCGACGACGACGACATCGTCGGCGTCGTTCCCGCGACACGACTGGCCACGGCTCTCGCCGACGCGCGGCTGGGCGATCTCGCCCGCGACCGCGCGGCATCCATCGACGCGGAGTCGGTGCAGGACGCCCGCCATGCCTTCGACCTCATCGTCGCCGCCGGGGCCGAGACGGTGTGCGTCCTCGACCACGGGCACCTCGTGGGGACGCTCTCGCGCCGCAGCGCGCTGCGCTCCACGATCTACCGGCCCGCGGTCGACCGCGACGGCCGGCTCATCGTCGCCGCGGCCGTCGGCATCAACGGCGACGTCGCCGCCAAGGCGAAGGCGCTCGCCGCGGCCGGCGTCGACGTGCTCGTCGTCGACACCGCCCACGGACACCAGGACGCCATGCTGCGCGCCCTGCACACCGTCGCTCAGCTCGACCTGGGCATCCCGCTCGTGGCGGGCAACGTCGTGACCCCCGAGGGCGTGTACGACCTCGTCGCCGCCGGCGCCGACATCCTCAAGGTCGGCGTCGGTCCCGGTGCGATGTGCACGACGCGGATGATGACCGCCGTCGGGCGGCCGCAGTTCTCGGCCGTGCTCGAAACGGCGGAGGCGGCCCGCGTCATGGGGGCGCACGTGTGGGCCGACGGCGGCGTGCGGTATCCGCGCGATGTCGCGCTCGCGCTGGCCGCGGGAGCGGCATCCGTCATGATCGGGTCGTGGTTCGCCGGAACGATCGAAGCTCCCGGCGAGCTGCTCGTCGATGCGGCGGGGCGCACCTACAAGGAATCGTGGGGCATGGCCTCGACGAAAGCCGTGCACTCGCGGTTCGCACGGCTCGACCCGTACGACCTCGCGCGCAGGGAGCTGTTCGCCGAGGGGATCTCGTCGTCGAAGATCTACCTCGACCCGCTTCGCCCCGGCATCGAGGACCTCGTCGACATGATCACGTCGGGCGTGCGCTCCTCGCTCACGTACGCCGGCGCGACGACGCTCGCCGAGTTCCACGACCGCGCCCGGGTCGGCCTGCAGTCTGCCGCCGGCTATGACGAGGGCAAGGCGCTCCCCGTCAGCTGGTGACGCGGTTCGCGGTTCGGGGTCGTCGGGTGGTTCGCGGTCGTCCGCTGGGTCGCGCTACCGAAACCTGCGCGCGCGCCCGTAACTTCACCCGCGGGTGCAGGTTGCGGTAGCGCGACGGGAGGGCGACCGATCCGCGGCACAGATCAGGGGCGCGGGAGGCGGCTGGGGAGCCCGTCGCCGGTGAGGATGTCGTAGAGGCGCCGGGGCGTGATATCGGATGGCTGCCAGCGCGAGAAGCCGCGCACTTCGCGGCGGATCTCGTTCTCTCGATCCTTCTCGTCGATCACGATCTCCGATGCGTCGCGGTCGCCGGAGAATTCTGGGCTCATGTACTTGCCTCGCCCGTCGAGCTCACCCCAGTGATCGTGCTCGGGAAAGTAGAAGTCGCCGAACACGATCCGACCGCTTGCGAGCTCTCGTCGCTCCTGCAGGCGCGGGGTGGGAAAGCCCAGCTGAGCGATGATCACGCGGCTCTCGGTCTCTCGCACGTTGTCGGCGAGGTCTGTAGCGGCCTCGAGCACGCGGCGCACTTTGTGGTCTCCGCGCGTCGGCGTCGCCTTCTCGAACTGCGCGAGCAACTCCTCCTTCGTGGTCAGCGGCCCTCCTTCGCGGCGCGCCCACAGAGCCTGGTCGACGGCGGCGACGGCCTTCGTGAACGTCAGCGAGCGCGCGAGATCGAGCGCTGTCTGCGTCGCCGTCGTGATCCAGTGTCCGCCCTCCCACTGCTCGATCTCGACGTCCGCGAGTCCGAGCCCGTGTCGACGGATCGCGCCGTGCGTCCGGCCCCCGCTCGTCCGGTCCGTGCGGACGTCGACCAGGGTGGGCCAGTCCCCGAGCAGATCGATGCCCAGGATCGCCGCGGCCGCAGCGTGGGACAGGACCGCGGGTTTGCGCATCCGTCGAGAAACCTCGCGCACGCGAACCAGGTGCTGCTGATGAGGTTTGAGCGCGAGCCACTCGGACGTGGAGACGTATGCACCGGCCGTGACGCGGTGCCATCGACCTGACGTCGTCGCGATGAGCAGGCGCCGGTCATCGACGCGGTCGAGCTGGTCGCGACGGCGGTGCACCTGGATCGTGGGTTGTAGGGTCACGACCCCACCCTCGCCGCCATCGAGCGGTACCGCGCGCACTCTGCGCGCACCCGGGGATAGAGCGCTCGCCGGGCGGCCGGGGGAGGAACCGCTCGCGCTGAGGGGCCGCGCTACCGAAACCTGCAGGCGCGCCCGAACATACGGTGGCGTGGGCAGGTTTCGGTAGCGCCGGGCGGAAGACCCGGACCCGGACGCGCGACGGCGCGGCGCGCGACGACGCCGGACGCCCGACCCCGGACGCCCGACCCCGGACGTGCGGACCCGGATGCTCGAACCCGGAAGCGCGACGGCGGGAGCGCGCGACGGCGCAGCGCGCGACGGCGCAGCGACCGCGCGCGGTCCCGTAGACTTGCGCGCACGATGGACGACCCCCCCAGTAGATGTACGCCCCGCGCTCCCGTACACCGCTCGCAGAGGGGTGACGCGTGATGGACTATGTCCTCTTGGGCGTGGGGCTCCTCCTCACGATCGGAACAGGCTTGTTCGTCGCGAGCGAGTTCGCGCTCGTGAACCTCGATCGCGCCGAGCTCGAGAAGCGCCGCGCGGCGGGTGAGACGCGTCTGTCTCTGACGATCAGCGCGCTCAAGATCACCTCGACGCACCTGTCCAGTGCCCAGTTGGGCATCACGCTCACGACGCTGCTCACCGGCTACACGATGGAGCCGGCGATCTCGAACCTGCTGCGTCCCGTCTTCGCGGCATGGGGGTGGCCCGAGGGCTTCGCGAGCCCCTTCGCCGTCGTCATCGCGGTGACGTTCGCGACCATCCTGTCGATGATCGTCGGCGAACTCGTGCCGAAGAACTTCGCCCTCGCCGTGCCGCGGCAGACCGCCAAGCTCGTGATCCCGTTCCAGACGGCGTTCACGACGGTCTTCCGCCCCGCGATCGTCGTGCTCAACGGCAGCGCCAACGGCGTGCTGCGGTCCATGGGCATCGAGCCCAAGGAAGAGCTGTCCGGCGCGCGCACGGCCGAAGAGCTGTCGAGCCTCGTGCGCCGCTCGGCGAGCGCCGGCGTGCTCGAGGAGGACACCGCGTCGCTGCTCGATCGCACGCTGACCTTCGCGCGCCTGTCGGCCTCCGACGTCATGACCCCGCGCCCCAGCGTGCACGCGCTCGCCGCCGACGACTCGGCCGAGGACGTCATCCAGCTCGCACGCCGCACGGGCAACAGCCGCTTTCCGGTCTACGACGAGTCAATGGACGACATCACGGGCATCGTGCACCTCAAGGCCGCGGTCGGCGTGCCGCGCGAACGTCGCAACGACGTGCCCGCCGCGGCGCTCGCGACCGAGCCGCTGCGCGTGCCCGAAGCCGTGCACCTCGACGTGCTCATGTCCGAGCTGCGTGCCCGCGGCTACCAGATGGCGATCGTCGTCGACGAGTACGGCGGCACGGCCGGAGTCGTGACGCTGGAAGACCTCGTCGAAGAGATCGTCGGTGAAGTCCTCGACGAACACGACCGTCGCCGGGCCGGCATCGTCCGCTCGCAGGACTCGATCATCTTCCCCGGCGAACTGCGACCCGACGAACTGCTCGATCGCACCGGCATCCGCATTCCCGAAGGAGACGTGTACGACACCGTGGGCGGCTACGTCATGAGCGTGCTCGAGCGCGTGCCCGCCGCGGGGGACTCGCTGCGCATCGACGACGGGACGATCGAGGTGCAGCGGATGGACGGGCGCCGGGTCGACCGCATCCGCTTCACGCCGGAGCCGATGCCGCACGCCCACGCGACGGAGGAAGGGGGTGATCGTCGATGAACGACTGGGCCGGAATCGCCTGGCTGGTGGTGCTGCTCATCGCCAACGCCTTCTTCGTCGGCGCCGAATTCGCCGTCATCTCCGCCAAGCGCTCGCAGATCGAGCCGCGCGCCGAGAAGGGCTCGCGCTCGGCCAAGACCGCGCTGTACGCCATGGAGCATGCGACCCTCATGCTCGCGACGAGCCAGCTCGGCATCACGATCTGCTCGCTGCTCATCCTGAACGTCTCCGAGCCGGCGATCCACCACCTGCTCGCAGGACCGCTGGGTCTCACCGGACTCGCGGAGGGAACGGTCGACGTCATCGCGTTCGTGATCGCGCTGCTCATCGTGTCGTACCTGCACGTCGTGTTCGGCGAGATGGTGCCGAAGAACCTCGCGTTCTCGGTGCCCGATCGCGCCGTGCTCATGCTCGCGACCCCGCTCGTCTGGGTCTCGAAGCTCTTCTATCCGATCATCGTGTCGCTCAACTGGGTCGCGAACCACGTGCTGCGCCTGTTCCGCGTCGAGCCGAAGGACGAGGCCGCCTCGACCTTCACGCTCGACGAGGTCGCGACGATCGTGAACCAGTCGCGCATCGAGGGCATGCTCGACGACACGTCGGGCGCCGTCTCGGCGGCGCTGGAGTTCACCGACAAGAAGGCCAAGGACATCGCCCTGCCGCTCGACAAGCTCGTCACGCTGCCCGAGCGCACGACGGCGGCCGAGATCGAGCGCGCCGTCGCCAAGCACGGCTTCTCGCGCTACGTCATCGTCGATGACTCCGGCGATCCGGTCGGCTACGTGCACCTCAAGGACATCCTGCGTGCCGCCGAAGGACCGGATGCCGCAACCGAGGTCGCGCGGCCGCTTCCGGCCAAGCGCATCCATCACATGGTGCCCGTGCTCGAGACGACCGACCTCGAAGACGCGCTCGCCGTCATGCGGCGCGCCGGGCGCCACCTCGCCCGCGTGCGCGACGCCGAGGGCACGACGACGGCGGTGCTGTTCCTCGAGGACATCATCGAGGAGCTCATCGGCGAAGTGCAGGACGCGACGCGTCGCCGCAGCTACTGACAGCGGATGCTGCCGGCCCGCCGCCCGTCAGAGGGAGCGGCGGGCCCGCACGTACTGCACGGGCCAGTACCGCAGGTCGACGCCCAGCTCGAGCGACGCGCGCAGCGCGAAGTGCGGGTCGCGCATCCACTCGCGCGCGGCCATGACGGCATCCGCGTCGCCGGCCTGCAGGATCGCCTCGGCGTGAGCGCCGTCGGCGATCAGGCCGACCGCGCTCACGGGCACGTCGGCGTCGCGCCGCACGCGCGCCGCGAGCGGCACCTGGTAGCCGCGGCTGACGGGGATGCGCTCGCCGGGCACGGTGCCGCCGCTGGAGATGTCGAAGAAGTCGGCGCCACGGTCGGCGCACCAGCGCGCGACGGTCGCGGTCTCTTCCACGCTCCACCCGCCCGCCGTCCAGTCGGTCGCGGACATGCGCACGACCAGGGCGACCTCGGGCGTCTCGGCGCGTACGGCCTCGACGACGCGCAACAGCAGACGAGCACGGTTCTCGAGGGGGCCGCCGTAGTCGTCGTCGCGGCGGTTGGCCAGCGTCGAGAGGAACTGGTGCAGCAGGTAGCCGTGACCCCCGTGGATCTCGATCACCTCGAATCCCGCGTCGGCGGCCCGTCGTGCCGCGGCGGCGAAATCGGCGACGACGGTGTCGATGCCCGCGAGATCGAGCGCCTCGGGTACGGCGTATCCCTCGAACGTTATCGCCGACGGAGCGACCGTCCGCCATCCGCCGTCACGCAGGCCGACGCTGCCGTACGTGCCCGCGATGAGCGGAGACCACGTCGAGGCTTTGCGCCCCGCGTGCGCGAGCTGAATGCCCGCGAGAGCGCCGCGCGAGCGGATGGCGGCGGCGATCGGCGCCCACGCATCCCTCTGCTCGTCGTTCCACAGGCCCGTGTCGTCGGGCGAGATGCGTCCCTCGGGCGACACGGCCGTGGCTTCGGCGATGACGATGCCCGCGCCACCCGACGCGAACTGCGCGAGGTGCACGTGGTGCCACTCCTGCGGCAGACCGTCGACGGCGCTGTACTGGCACATCGGCGCGACCCACAGCCGGTTTCGCGCCGTGTGCCGGCCGATCGTGAGGGAAGAGAACAACAGGGTCATGGAAAGCTCCGCGGGTAGGGTGTCGGCATGACTCGCGAGTGGACCGAGCGGGATGTCGCCGGCGTCGTGCGTCTGCCGACGCACTCCGATGACAAGTATTCCCGGGGCGTGCTGGGTGTGCGCACCGGCTCGCGCGTCTATCCCGGCGCCGCCGTGCTCGGTGTGGAGGCGGCGTGGCGCACGGGTCTGGGCATGGTGCGCTACCTCGGCGCGGCCGCGGATCCCGTGCTGGCACGGCGCCCCGAGACGGTCACGGCACCGGGGCGGGTGCAGGCCTGGCTCATCGGCTCGGGCACGGATTCCGCGACCCGCGACGCCGACGAGACGGCGGCGATCCGCGGAATCCTGGCACAGAACGAGCCCGTCGTACTCGACGCCGGTGCCCTCGACCTCGCTCCCGGGGCATCCGCGCCGCTCATCGTGACACCGCACGCGCGGGAACACGCCGTGCTGCGAGCGGCGCTCGGGCTCGGCGACGGCACGGGCGATCGACGCACCGACGTCGCCGAGACGGCGCGCAAATTGGGCGGGGTCGTGCTGCTCAAGGGGGCGATGACGCTCATCGCCGACGGGTCCGAGGTCATCGACGTCGACGTCGACGTGCCGTGGCTCGCGACGGCCGGGACGGGCGATGTGCTCGGCGGCGTCCTCGGCGCGCTCGTCGCTGCTGCTCACGCGGTTCCGGATGCCGCTCCGCCGCTGCCGCACCTCGCGGCCTCGGCCGCGTGGCTGCACGCTCGCGCCGCTCGGGTCGCGGCATCCGCTCTCGGTCCGCGCGGCGGTCCGCTCACGGCGCTGGATGTCGCCGAGGCGCTTCCGCGCGCGATCGGCGGCGTGCTCGCGCACTCCTGAGCGCCTCGGCGGCCACCCCCTACGATGGGAGCGTGTCGAGGCGGGCAGTGCTGTGGGTCGCGTTCGCGCTCGTGCACATCGTCGTCGCCGGCCTCGGCTTCGCCCTGCCCCATCAGCCCATGGGCGACGTCTATCTCGTCTACGAACCGTGGGCGCTGCAAGCGCTCGACGGGCGCGGCATCCCGGGAATCGCCGAGGACTGGATCTATCCGCCGGTCGCCCTCCTGCCGCTGCTGGCCGCGCAGGCCCTCGAGTGGATCGCGGGATACGAGATCGCGTGGGCCCTACTCGTGACGGCGTGCGATGCGCTCGCCTTCAGGATGCTCGTCGGGGATGCGCGATCGCGCGGACGCCGGCACGCCGCGTGGTTCTGGCTCGCGTTCGCCCTGCTGCTCGGTCCCGTCGGGATGTACCGGCTCGACGCCGTCACGGTGCCGCTCGCCGTGGCGGGCTGCCTGTGGCTCGTCGGCCGGCCCTGGCTCGCCTCGGTGCTGCTCGCCGTCGCGACCTGGATCAAGGTGTGGCCCGCAGCGCTGCTCGCCGCGGCCTTCCTCGCGGTGCGGCGCCGCGTGGCGGTCGTCTGCGGGGCCCTCATCGTGAGCGCCCTCGCGCTCGTGACGGTCGCCCTGCTCGGCGGAGCCCCGCACGCCCTCGGCTTCGTGACGGCGCAGACGGGACGGGGCCTGCAGGTCGAAGCGCCCGTCAGCATGCTCTACCTGTGGCTCGCGGCCGCGCGCGCGCCCGGTGCATCCGTCTATTACGACCCCGTCATCCTCACCTTCCAGGTCACCGGCCCGCAGGTCGACACCGTCATCGCCGTCATGACGCCGCTTCTGATCGCCGTGCTCGTCGCCGTGGCGGTGCTCGGGGCGATCGCCGCCCGGCGAGGGGCGCCTTTCGTCGCGCTCTTCCCGCCGCTCGCGCTGGCCCTCGTGCTCGCCTTCATCGTCTTCAACAAGGTCGGCTCACCGCAGTACCTCACGTGGCTCATCGCGCCGCTCGTCGTCGGCCTGGTGATCGCGCGGGATCGCTGGCGCCGACCCGCGGCGCTCGGGCTCCTGCTCGCGGCGCTGACGCAGGTGGTCTACCCGCTCACGTACGGCGAAGTGCTCTCGGCCGACCCCGTCGCGGTCGGCATCCTGACCGTCCGCAACGCGCTTCTGATCGTGCTCTTCGTCTGGACCGTCGTGCGGCTGATCCGTCTCGTTCGGGGCCGCCGCGCGGCATCCGCTCTCGTCGGGACCCCACGAAAACCGGAGGTAACACCATGATCATCGCCTTCTCGGTCGCCCCCAGCGGCACCGGCTCGACCGACGGCTCGGTGCACGACGCCGTCGCCGCCGCCGTGCGCGTCGTGCGCGCGAGCGGCCTGCCGCACCGCACGACCTCGATGTTCACCGAGATCGAGGGGGAGTGGGACGACGTGTTCGACGTCGTGCGCCGCGCGACCGAGGCCGTCATGCCGTTCGGATCGCGCGTCTCGCTCGTGCTGAAAGCCGACATCCGGCCGGGGTGGACGGGCGAGCTCGACGCCAAGGTGGAGCGCCTCGAAGCCGCGATCGACGCCGACGAGACCGACTGAGTCGAATCGATTCGCCGCGGGTGCCGCGACGCGGCTAGCATGACCCGGTGATCTCCTCTCCGCCGAGGAGGGGTGCGGCGAGGTGGGCGCTCCTTTCCCTCGCCATCGGCAGCTTCGGCATCGGCATGACCGAGTTCGTCGTCATGGGCCTGCTGCCCGACATCGCGCAGGACCTGCTGCCGGCGACGTGGTCGGCGAGCCAGGACGACGCGATCGCGCAGGCCGGCTGGCTCATCACGCTCTACGCGCTCGGCGTCGTCGTCGGCGCCCCCACGATCGCGGGCCTGGTCGCCAGGCATCCGCGCCACCGCGTCATGATCGGGCTGGCTCTCGCCTTGACGGTGGGCAACGCCCTGACGCTCGTCATGCCGACGTTCGAGCTCGTCGCCGCGTCGCGCTTCGTCGCGGGCCTGCCGCACGGCGCATACTTCGGCATCGGCGCCCTCGTCGCCGCCGACGTCCTCGGTCCCGGCAAACGCGCCAAGGGCGTCGCGTTCGTGCTCACGGGCCTGACCGTCGCGAACGTCGCGGGCGTGCCGCTGGGCACATTCCTGGGGCAGCAAGCGGGATGGCGTGCGGCCTTCCTCGTCGTCGCGGCGATCTTCGCCGTCGCCACGATCGCCATCGCCTTCTCGGTGCCGCGGCACGCGGGAGACCCCGGACGCACGTTCCGTGCGGAGCTCAAGGTGTTCCGGATCGGCCAGGTGTGGTTCGCGCTCGCGATCGGGTCGGTCGGGTTCGGCGGATTCTTCGCCGTGTACAGCTACGTCGCGCCGATGGTGACCGAGCTCACGGGGTCGCCGGCGTGGGTCGTGCCCATCGTGCTCATGCTGATGGGCGTGGGCATGATGATCGGCAACATCATCGGCGGACATCTCGCCGACGTCGACCTCAAACGCTCCCTGCTCGGCGGGCTCATCGCGCTCGCGGTCGTGCTGATCCTCGTCGCGCTCACGGCGCAGTGGATCTGGACGCTCGGGCTCTTCGTCTTCTTGACGGGACTGGTCTCGTCGGTGCTCGTGCCCACGATCCAGACGCGGCTCATGGATGTCGCCGAAGACAACCAGTCGATCGCCGCCGCCGTCAACCACTCGTCGCTCAATCTCGGCAACAGCATCGGGGCTTTCGTCGGCGGCACCGTGATCGCGGCGGGATGGGGCTTCACCGCCCCCGCGTGGGCCGGAGTCCTGCTCGCCGTCGGCGGTGTCCTGCTCGCCGCCGTGAGCCTGTCGCTCGAGCGCCGCCGCGTCGCGGCCGGGCGAGGTGCGGCGCGACTGCCGCATAGGCTGGGCGGGTGACCCGCCATGACGAAGCCGCGCGCGTGATCTCCGACGCGGTCGACGGAGCGCGGCCGCGCCGCCCCGCCGACGCCGACGACCCCGACATCCCCGTCGCTGCGACGGTCGTGGTCGTGCGCGACGGCACGGACGGCGCCGAAGTGCTCGTCATCCAGCGTCCCGATCGGGGCTCGTTCGCGGGGGCGTGGGTCTTTCCCGGGGGCAAGCTGGACGATGCCGACCGCGAGAGCGCCGACGAACCGGAAGAAGCCGTCGTGCGTCGCGCCGCCGTGCGCGAGACGTGGGAGGAGACGGGGCTCACGCTCGCCCCCGACTCCCTCGTGCCGCTGTCGATCTGGGATCCCCCGCCCGGGATCCCGCTGCGCATCCGCACGTGGTTCTTCGTCGCGGCGGCATCCGGTGTCGACCTCGTGCTCTCCGAACACGAGGCCGTCGCCGCGGAGTGGGTGCGTCCCGGCAGGCTGCTGGAGCGACACGCGCGCGGCGAGGCGACGCTGTATCCGCCGACCTGGGTCACCCTGCACGGCTTCGAGCACGAGGTCTCGGCCGAGGGCGCGCTCGGCGCCGCACGACTCGGTGGGCTGCGCCGCTTCGACTCCGTCGCGCGTACGGGGCCGAACGGGCCGTTCATGCTGTGGCCCGAAGACGCCGAGTTCGATCCCGACGCCCCGCGGGCGGGCACGGCCCGGCACCGCCTCGAAGTCGGCGCGCTGCCGTGGACCTACATCCGCACCGACTGATCAGGCGGCCAGCAGGCGTCGCAGATGCGCGCCGACGGCGGCGGTCTCGATGAGGAACCCGTCGTGGCCGAAGTCGCTCGCCAGCACCACGACGCCGTCGTCGACGAGCGTGCGGATGCCGCGCCCGATGCGCTGCTGACCGTCGATCGGGAAGAGGCGGTCACTGTCGATGCCGAGCACGAGCGTGGTCGCCGTGACACGTGCCAGGGCGTCCTCGACGCCGCCGCGGTCGCGTCCGATGTCGTGCGAGTTCATCGCCTCGACGAGCGTCAGGTAGCTGTTGGCGTCGAAGCGGCGCGTGAACTTGTTGCCGTGGAAGTCGAGGTAGGACTCCACGGCGAACCGGCCCCCGTGCCCGAGGGGACTGACGACCGACTGCCACGAGCGCTGGAAGCGCTGATTGAGCTCGGTGGGGGAGCGGTAGTTCAGCAGTGCCATGCGCCGCGCGAGCGCGAGCCCGCGGTGCGGCCCGTCGCCGTCGCCCGAGTCGTAGTATTCGCCGTTCTGGAAGCGCGGGTCGATGCGGATCGCCTCGAGCTGCACCGAGTTGAGGGCGATCTGGTCGGCGGTGTTGATGGGCGGCGCCGACAGGACGGCCAGTCGCTCGACGCGCTCCGGATGACCGATCGCCCACTCGAGAGCGTGCATCCCGCCCATCGATCCGCCGATGACGCCCGCCCACGCGTCGATGCCGAGCGCGTCCGTCAGCGGAAGCTGCGCGGCGACCTGGTCGCGGATCGTCAGGTACGGGAATCGCCCCGCCCATTCGTAGCCGTCGGGCGCGATGCTCGAGGGGCCGGTCGAGCCCTGGCATCCGCCCAGCATGTTGGGGGCCACGACGAACCAGCGGTCGGTGTCGATGGGCGCGCCGGGTCCGACGATCGACTCCCACCAGCCCGACGTGGGGTGGCCGGGGGCGGCGGCGCCGCGCACGTGGCTGTCGCCGGTGAGGGCGTGCAGGATGAGGACCGCGTTGTCGCGCTGCGGTGACAGCTCGCCCCACGTCTCGTACGCCAGGCGGTAGCCCGGCAGCTCCGCGCCGCCCTCGGTGCGGAACGGACCGAACGACGCGAAGTGCCGGTCGCCGACCGGATCACCGTCACGCCAGGCCCCCGTCGCGGGAGGCCGCCCCAGCAGCATCCGAGCGTCCGCCTCGGTGACGGGAGCGGAGGGAACGGTGTCCTCCGAGGTCTGCCAGTCCATGGGTGCCATTCTCTCCCGCCCCGGCCGACCGCCGCCCCGTGTTACGTCGCCCCCGCCCCGGCTTCTCCTCGCGGGAAGGGGTCAGGCGCGGGCGGCCTCCGAGAGGCGGCGCGCGGCGGCGAGCGCCTGCTCGAGGTCGGCCTTGATGTCGTCGATGTTCTCGAGCCCGACCGAAAGGCGCACGAGGCCCGGCGTCACTCCGCCGGCGAGCTGCTCCTCGGGCGTGAGCTGCGAGTGGGTCGTCGACGCGGGGTGGATGACGAGCGAGCGCACGTCGCCGATGTTGGCGACGTGGCTGAACAGCGTGAGCGAGTTGACGAACTCGCGCCCCGCGTCGACGCCGCCCTTGAGCTCGAACGAGAGCACGGCGCCCACGCCCTTCGGCGCGTAGGTGTTCGCCACGTCGTACCAGGGCGAGGTCGGCAGCCCGGAGTAGTTCACCGACGCGATGTCGTCGAGGCTCTCGAGCCACTCGGCGATCTCCTGCGCGTTCTGCACGTGGCGCTCGATGCGCAGCGACAGCGTCTCGATGCCCTGGATGAGGTTCCAGGCGCTCTGCGGCGCGATGGCGGGCCCCAGGTCGCGCAGCAGCTGCACGCGTGCCTTGATGATGTAGGCGAGGCCGTCGCCCACGGCCGCCGTGTAGCTCGCGCCGTGGTAGCTCTCATCGGGCTCGGTGAGACCGGGGAACTTCTCGACGTTCTTGGACCACTCGAACGTGCCGCCGTCGACGATGACACCGGCCATCGTGGTGCCGTGTCCGCCGAGGAACTTCGTCGCCGAGTGCACGACGATGTCGGCGCCGTGCTCGAACGGCTTGATGAGGTACGGCGTCGCGATCGTGTTGTCGACGATGAGCGGCAGGCCGTTCTCGTGGGCGATGTCGGCGACCGTGCGGATGTCGAGCACGTTGATCTTCGGGTTGCCGATCGTCTCGGCGAACAGCAGCTTCGTGTTCGGCCGGATCGCGCGGCGCCACTCCTCGGGGTCGTCCTGATCGTCGACGAACGTCACGTCGACGCCGAGCTTGGCCAGGGTGAACTTGAACAGGTTGTAGGTGCCGCCGTAGATCGAGCTCGACGAGACGAAGTGGTCGCCGGCCTGTGCGATGTTGAGGATCGCGAAGGTCGTCGCCGACTGCCCGCTGGCGAGCAGGAGTGCTCCCGTGCCGCCCTCGAGCGCCGCGAGTCGCTGCTCGACGACGTCCTGCGTCGGGTTCTGGATGCGCGTGTAGATGTTGCCGAACTCGGCGAGGGCGAACAGGTTCGCGGCGTGCTCGGTGTTGTCGAAGACGTAGGCGGTGGTCTGATAGATCGGCGTCGCCCGCGACTTGGTCGTCGGGTCGGGCGCGGCGCCCGAGTGGATCTGCTTGGTTTCGAAGCGCCAGTTCTCGGGTGCGGACATGAGTGCTCCTGAAGGTTCGGGTGGTGGCTGGTGGAGGCGCGGCACGGGCCGCGACCTCATCCGAGCGTAGGGCGGCGGCGGGCGACGGACAACGCGGGGGAAATGTTACGTAACGTCGGCGGGTAGCGTGGAGGCATGGTTACCAGGCGTGCAGTCGTGACGGGTGCGAGTTCGGGGATCGGCGAAGCGGCGGCGCGTGCGCTGCGCGCGCGCGGATGGGATGTCGTGGGCGTCGCACGACGCGCCGAACGGCTCGCGAAGCTCGAGGCCGAGATCGGCATCGCCGCGTTCGCCGCGGATCTGACCCGCGACGCCGACGTCGCGGCGCTCGCGGACTGGCTCGCCGACACGGGCCCCGTGCACGCGCTGGTGCACGTCGCCGGCGGTGCACGCGGCACGGACCGCGTCGAGGACGGACGCGTCGAGGACTGGCAGTGGATGTTCGATGTCAACGTGCTGTCGGCGCAGCGCGTCGTCGCCGCGATCCTTCCGCTGCTGCGTGACGCCGCGGCATCCGACGGTCACGCCGACACGCTGTTCGTCACCTCCACCGCGGCCCACAACGCCTACGCCGGCGGCGCCGGATACAACGCAGCGAAGGCCGGCGAGGCGATGCTCGCGCATGCCCTGCGCCTCGAACTCAACGGCGAGCCCATCCGCGTCATCGAGATCGCGCCCGGCATGGTCTACACGCCCGAGTTCACGGTCAACCGGCTCGGCGGCAATCGGGCCGCGGCCGAACGCGTGTACGAGGGCGTGGCGGATCCGCTCACGGCCGACGACGTCGCCGATGTGATCGCGTACGCGCTCGATGCACCCGGTCACGTCAATCTCGACCTCGTCACGATGCGCCCCGTCGCCCAGTCGGCGCAGCACCTGCTCGCGCGCGGCACCCTCACGGTGCGCGGCGGCCGCGAGGACTGAGCACCGCGGTGGCGACGACCCTGCCCGAGCTCGCGGGCGCCGGTCTGATGGATCCCGGGTGGGCCGACGCGCTCGCGCCGGTCGCCGACGACATCGCGGCGCTCGGTGAGCGGCTGCGGGGCGAGGTCGCGGCGGGGCGCGGCTACCTGCCGGCGGGGGAGCGCGTGCTGCGGGCGTTCCAGCGTCCCCTCGCCGATGTGCGCGTGCTCATCGTCGGGCAGGACCCCTATCCGACGCCCGGCCACCCCATCGGGCTCTCTTTCGCCGTCGAGAGCGGCGTGCGTCCGCTGCCGCGCAGCCTGACCAACATCTACCGCGAGCTCGAGACCGACTTGGGCCTGCCGCCCGCGCCGCACGGCGATCTGTCCGCGTGGAGCGATCAGGGGGTCATGCTGCTCAACCGCGTGCTCACCGTCGCGCCCGGACAACCCGCGTCGCACCGCGGCTGGGGCTGGGAGCGTGTCACCGAGCACGCGATCCGCACGCTCGTCGCCCGCGACACGCCGCTCGTGGCGATCCTCTGGGGGAGGGATGCCGCGGGCCTGCGCCCGCTCCTCGGTGCGACGCCCGTCGTCGAATCGCCGCACCCGTCACCCCTTTCGGCGAGCCGCGGCTTCTTCGGGTCGCGCCCCTTCTCGCGGGCCAACGCACTCCTCGCGGAGCGGGGTGCCGAGCCCGTCGACTGGCGCGTGTCCGCTCCGCCCGGCACGGCCGGCTGACGCGCTCGTTCTCTCCCGGCGCGCTGTCGTCCGCGACACGCTCGTTCTCTCCGGTGCGCGGACCGGCCGGCGGCTCACGACCCCCAGGCCCGGACGGCGTCGACGAGCGCGCGCCACGCGCCCGTGAGCTCGGCGTCGGCGAGCTCGGCGTCATGCTCGCGGTCGTCGTCGCAGCGGGCGTGGATGCGCCAGACGAAGCGATCCGCCCCGCGCGGCGGATCGCACGGGTCGGCCACGGCGTCCCACGGGCACTGCTCGATGAGCTCGATGAGCACGGGCGCCTCGTCGGGGCCGGGCTCGGCGCGCCACGCGCGGCGCATACCCGCGACCCCGCCCGTGCGGGTGACCACGACGACGGGCACCGGGTCAGGCTGCGTGCGTTGCATCCACATCGACGCCGACGCCCGCCCAGCCGGCACGGACGGCGGCGACCTCCTCTGACTCCTCACCGTACTCCGCCGCCGAGGCCCGCACCGTCGCGTCGGCGAACGCGACGAAGTCGGCATCGGGGGCGAGCGTGCCCGACGTCAGCGCGCGGTACCAGATGCGGCCGGCGCGCTCCCACGCCCGCCCGCCGAGCGCCGTCGCGACGAGATAGAACGCGTGGTTGGGGATGCCGGAGTTGATGTGCACCCCGCCGTTGTCGTCGGGCGTCACGATGAAGTCGCGCATGTGCGCCGGCTGCGGGTCACGGCCGAGGACGTCGTCGTCATAGGCGGTTCCCGGTGCCGCGAGCGAGCGCAGCGCGTGGCCTTCGACGGCATCGGTGAAGATACCCTCGCCGACCAGCCATGTCGCGTCGTCGGCGGTCTGGCCCAGATGGTGCTGCTCGGCGAGGACACCCAGCACGTCGGCGACCGACTCGTTCAGCGCGCCGGACTGGTCGCGGTACTCGAGTCCGCCCGAGGACTCGACGATGCCGTGCGCGAGCTCGTGCGCGATGACCGTCAGCGACCGGGTGAATCCCGTGAACACCTCGCCGTCGCCGTCGCCGAACACCATGCGTTCGCCGTTCCAGAACGCGTTGTCGTAATCGCTGCCGTAGTGCACCGTCGCCAGCAGCTCACCCCCGAGCCCGTCGAGACCGTTGCGGGCGAAGGCATCCCACAAGAAGTCGAACGTGATGCCGAGGCCGTCGAACGCCTCGTCGACGGCGGCGTCGCCCGACGCGGGGTCGTCTTCGCCGCGCACGTGCACCCCCGGCAGCGTCTCGCGGTTCTGCGCGTCTGAGATCGTGCGGTCGGGACCGGGCGCCGTCTCGACCACGAGCGAGCCGTCTTCGTCGATCGAGAGCTGAAGCCGAGTGCGCTGCGGGCGGTAGTCGCGCGACGCGAGGAGCGTCGCCCGGGCGGCCGCGGCCGCCCGGGCCCACTGCGGCTCCTGCACCGCGGCGATGCGGGCGAGCAGGTACGGAGGGACGATCGCTGTCATGCTGCGAGAGTAGCCCCGGCGCCGGACATCGCGGCAGGTCAGGTGTCGGGGTCGATGACGGGGATCGAGGCGAGGAGTCGCCGCGTGTACGACACCTGCGGCTGCAGCAGCACCTTCTCGGTGGGGCCCTCTTCGACGATGCTGCCGTCCTTCATGACGATGACCTCGTCGCAGAGGTTCTGCACGACGCCGATATCGTGCGAGACGAGCACGAGGGTGAGGCCGTCGCGCTCGCGCATCTCGGCGATGAGGGCGAGGATCTGCGCGCGCACCGTGACATCGAGCGCCGACAGCGGCTCGTCGCCGATCAGCAGCCGCGGCCGATGCACGATGGCGCGCGCCAGGGCGATGCGCTGGCGTTGACCGCCGGAGAACTCGTGCGGGAACCGCGCGGCCATGTCGGCCTCGAGGCCGACCTGCGAGAGCACCTCCCGCACGCGGGAGCGGCGATCGCCGTCGATGCCCAGCGCCCACAGCGGCTCGCCGATGATCCGGCCGATGCTCATGCGCGGATCCAGCGACGCGTACGGATCCTGGAAGACGATCCCCGTCTCGCGGCGCAGCCAGTGCAGCGCACGAGCCGGCGCCCTCGCATCGACGCGGCGGCCGTCGAACTCGACCGTCCCCGCCGTGGGGGTGTCGAGAGCGAGCAGCAGCCGCACGAGCGTCGACTTGCCCGATCCCGATTCGCCGATGATCCCCAGCGCGGAGCCTTCGCGCACATCGACGTCGGCGTCGTCGAGAGCCGTCGTGAAGGTGCGCTTCTCGAACAGGGTCCGCTTCGGCACCGCGTGTCGGCGCGTGAGCCCGCGCCCGCGCAGCAGCACGTCGGATCCGGCGCTCATCGGTCGACCCCGGGTCGCCACAGCGTCGCCGTCGCATCGCGCAGGAGCCCCTCCGTCACGACGGATGCCGGCGCCGTGAGCAGCTGCGCCACGGGGGCGTCCTCGACGACGCGGCCGTGCTCGAGGACGATGCCGTGCGTCGCGATCCGCGACAGCACCGCGAGGTCGTGCGTGATGAAGACGAGCGACATGCCGTCGTCCTTCACGAGGGAGTGCAGCAGCTCGAGGATCTCGGACTGGATCGTCACGTCGAGGGCCGTCGTCGGCTCATCGGCGATGAGCAGGCGCGGGCGGCATGCGAGCGCCATCGCGATGGCGACCCGCTGACGCTGCCCGCCCGAGAGCTGGTGCGGGTAGCGCGAGACGATGCGGGCGGGATCGGGCAGCGCGACGCGCGCCGCCTCGACGACCGCGCGAGCGGCGGCATCCTTCTTCGATGCGCGCTCGTGGATCCGCACGGACTCGGCGATCTGCCTGCCGACCGTGCGGATCGGATTGAGCGCCGTGCGCGGCTCTTGGAAGACGATCCCGATCTCATCGCCGCGGATCTCGGCGAGCTCACGGTCGCTCAGGCCGAGCAGCTCGCGCCCGTTCCAGCGGATCGACCCGGTCGCACTCGCCTCGTCGGGGAGGAGGCCCAGGATCGCCAGTGCCGTGAGCGACTTGCCCGACCCGGACTCGCCGATGAGGCCGAGGCGGGCTCCGTCGGGCACCGCGAACGATGCGCCGTCGACGACGCGTCGCCCGGCGATCTCGATCACGAGATCGGTCACTTCGAGGCTCACGCGACCACCTCCGGCACGGGGATGCGGGCGGCGCGTCGCGCGGCGCCGCGGCTGAGGGTCGGGTCGGTCGCCTCGCGCAGGCCGTCGCCGAGCAGATTGAGCCCGAGGACGGTCAGGGTGATCGCGAGTCCCGGCCAGACCACCGAGAGCGGATGCACCGTGATGTAGGCCTGCAGATCGCGCAGCAGGACACCCCACGACGGCTCGGTGACGGGCGCGCCGAAGCCGAGGTACGACAGCCCCGCCTCGGCGAGGATCGCGACGGCCATGCCCCACGACAGCTGCACGATGAAGACGGGTGCGACGTTGGGGAGCAGGTGCCGGAACAGGTTCTGGGCGGGGTTCAGGCCCGACGCACGCCCCGCGAGCACGAAGTCGCTGTGCAGGACGCGACGGAGCTCGGGCCGGGTCACCCGCGCGATGTTGACCCCGAATCCGATCCCGACCGCCCAGATGACGACCCACAGGCCTCCGCCCCACACGGCCGAGATCATCATGGCGATGATGAGCACGGGGAAGGCGATCAGGATGTCGACGAAGACGGCGACCGATTCGCGCACCCACCGTGCCGTGAGCGCGCCGAGCGCAGCGAGCGAGACGCCGATGACGGTCGCGATGATGCCCGCCCCGACGGCGACGAAGATCGCCGTGCGCGAGCCCGCCATGATGAGGCTCAGGATGTCGCGCCCCGATCCGTCGGTGCCGAGCAGGTGCGGCCAGCCCGGCCCCGCCCAGCGGTTCGAGATGGCGACCTGCTGCGGATCGAACGGCGTCCACACTCCCGCGACGAGGGCCGTGAGGGCGATCGCGGCCACGACGATGAGGCCGAACCGCCCCGTCGTCAGGCGCCACAGCCGGCCGAGCCATGCCCAGCGGCCCGGTGCGGCATCCGTTCGTGTCACGATGCCTCCCGCTGGCGGGGGTCGATCGCGCGGTGCGCGAGGTCGACGAGGAATCCGACGATGAGCACGAAGCCGGTGAGCACGAGCAGCTCGCCCTGCACCTTGGGCAGATCACGCGCGCCGACGTCGGCCACGAGCATGCGACCGACTCCGGGCAGGGTGAACAGCTGCTCGATCACGACGGCGCCGACGATGATGCCCGCGACCTGCAGACCGAGCACCGTGATGACCGACAGGCCGACGACCGGAAGCCCGTGCCGGATGAGCGCGGCGTTGCGGGTGAGCCCTTTCGCGGCGGCGGTGCGCACGAAGTCCTGCCCGACGGCCTGCAGCGTCGCGCTGCGCACGAACCGCAGCAGCATGGCTCCCTCGACGATGCCGATCGTGAGCGCGGGCAGCAGGAGCGACCGCAACGCCGCCCCCGGCTCGTTCCACCCCGCCCGGGGGAACCCCTGCGCGGGAAGCCACCCGAGCCAGACGGCGAAGACGACGACGAGCATCATGCCGGCCCACACGACGGGCACGGCGGCGAGCAGCTGTGCGCCGACGTTCAGTGCCGTGCCGTCGGCGCGGCCACGGCGCATCGCCGACAGCACACCGAACGGCACGCTGATGAGCAGCGCGATGACCATCGACATGATGCCCAGGGGCACCGTCACCTGGGACTTCTCGACGAGTTCGTCGACGACGCCCGACCCCGTCAGCAGCGACGTGCCGAGGTCACCGCGGAAGATGCCGCCGATCCAGTCTGCGTACTGCGCCGTGAGGGGCCGATCCAGGCCCAGCTGCGCGCGGATCGCGTCGACCTGCGCGGGGGAGCTGCCCACCCCGGCGATGAGCTGCGCGACGTCACCCGGAAGCACGCGCAGCGTCAGGAAGATCAGGACGCTGGCGACGAACAGCCCGACGATGAGCAGGGCCGACCGCGTCAGCGCGTACCGGATCACCCGTCGCTCTTGGTCAGCTCTGCCAGGTTGAGGCGCTCGTTCACGTTGATCGAGGGCATACTCGCGATGTTAGTGCCCACGGCGACGACGGAGGCGCCGCTGAACAGCCAATCGGCGGCCGCGTCTTCCGACACGAGGCGACCGGCCTCGGCCAGCAGTCGTGAGGCCTCGGCTTCGTCGACCGCCGCGAGGGACTGGGCGAACAGCTCCTGCACCTCGGGGTTGTCGTAGGTGAAGTAGTAGTCGGGATCGGCCCAGTTCTCGAAGTCGCGTGCTTCGGTGTGCAGCACGAAGCTGAGCTCGTAATCCTTGTTCGTGTACACATCGGTCAGCCACGTCGGGAAGTCCACCGACTCGACTTCGAGCGTGATGCCCACTTCGTGCAGGTTCGACACGAGGATCTGCGGGATCGTCGTGGCGTAGAAGTTCGGGATCGTCAGGGTGAGGTCGATGTCCTCGGCTCCGGCCTCGGCGAGCAGCTCGCGCGCGGCAGCGGGGTCGTGGGGGGCGACGTCGGCGAGGTCCTCCCAGCCGGGGTCGAGCTCGGGGATCGGGCCGTAGAGCGTCGAGCCCGACGCGAGGGCTTCGACGAAGGCGTCGTGGTCGATCGCCTGTCGGATCGCCTGGCGCACGCGCTCGTCGGCGAGCGGGCCGGACGTCTGGTTCATCGCGAGCGTGCCCTTGTCGGTGGACTGCCCGAGCACGACGGTGAAGTCGCCGCCGGCCTCGATCTGCTCGGCCAGGTTGGCGTCGAAGCCCGTCACGACGTCGATCTCGTTCGCGAGGGCGGCGTTGAGGGCCGCCTGGTTGTCGGGGATGTAGTCGAAGACGACCTCCGCGACGCCCGCGGCATCGCCCCAGTACTCGGGGTTGCGGTCGAACGTGATGCTGTCGCCCTGGCGCCACGTGCCGAAGGTGAACGGTCCCGTGCCGTTGGCCGACGTCTTGTAGTCGACGGTGTCGTCCTGCTTGAGGATGACGCCCGCACGGCCCGTGAGGTTCCACAGCAGGCTGGAGTCGGGCTCCTCGAGGCTGAGCGTGACCTCTTGGCCGTCGGCCGTGATCGAGGTCACGTTGGCGAGGCGCCCGGAGTCCCGCCATGCGGGGGTGGCCTTGCGGGTCTCCAGCGACCACACGACATCTTGCGCCGTGAGTTCCTGACCGTCGTGGAAGAGGACCCCCTCGCGCACCGTGAAGGTGTACTCGAGCCCGTCGGGCGAGACGGCCCAGTCCTCGGCGAGGGCGGGCACGATGTCCTGCTCGGGTGTGCGCGCGACGAGCCCCTGGTAGATGTTGTCCATCAGGATCTGGTCCAGCGCCGCTCCCGCGGTCTCGCGGATGTCGAGGTTGCCCGGTTCGAGCACGAGCCGGATCGCGACCGATGCGTCGGCGTCGGGGGAGCCCGTCGACGTCGGCGCCGGGTCTGGGCTCGCGCACGAGCTGAGGAGCAGCGCTCCCGTGACGACGAGGCCGGCGGCGAAGGCTGTGCGGCGGTGCATGCGAGTCCTTTCGGAGGGGCATCCGATGCTGTTCGGATGCCGGCCTCGAGGTGGGTGATCGGCAGGTTCGACCAGTGCGGAGACAAGCCTAGAGTTCCCCGGGCCCGCCAGAACAATCCGTGACGCGCGGGGCGGGCTGATCCGGGCGCGGGAGGGGAGCCGTCTGCGGCGGGCCGTGAGTACGCTGGCAGCATGACTCCTGAGCCGCGGGTGCACCTGTCCCGATCCGCCCGTGAGGCCTACGCCGCGCTCGACGGGCTGGCCAAGACCGTCGGCGGGATCGCCGCCGAAGCGGGTCTGGACGCCCGCATCAAAGAGATCGTGCAGATCCACGCGTCGCAGCTGAACGGCTGCGCCTACTGCGTGCGCGTGCACGTGGACCGCGCCGTCGCGGCGGGCGTCGACGCCGACGTCATCGCCCAGATCGCGGCATGGCGCGACTCAGGTGTCTTCAGCGAGCGCGAGCGCGCCGGCCTCGAACTGGCCGAGGCCTTCACCTTCATCCACGAGGACGGCATCCCCGACGACGTCTACGACCGGGTGGGGAGCATCCTCAGCGAGAAGGAGTACGTCGCCCTGAGCTGGCTGCTCGTGACGATCAACGCGTTCAATCGCATCACGATCGCCGGCCGGTATCCCGTGCCGCCGCGCGGCGCCGAACAGACGTGACGGGCATGGACCGTCGGGCCGACGAGGACGCCGTCCTGGTCTCGGGGGCGACGAACTTCCGCGACGTCGGCGGTCTGCCCGCCGGCGGCGCACAGACGCGATCGGGCGTGCTCTTCCGCTCGGGCAATCTCGCGCGCGTCGACGATTCCGGACGGGCCTCGCTGGGGACCCTCGGCATCCGCCGCGTCATCGACCTGCGCGACGAGGACGAGGTGTCCTCGGCGCCGAGCCTCATCGACGGGCTCGGGATCGAAGTGCAGCGCGTGCCGCTGTTCCTCGGCTCGGTCGCGTCGTTCTTCGAGCAGGACCTGAGCCTCGCCGACATGTACCGCCTGCTGCTCGAGGACTCGTCGGAGGGTGTCGTCGATGTCGTCCGCGGCATCGTCACCGACCAGCCCGTGCTCGTGCACTGCACGGTCGGCAAGGATCGCACGGGAGTCACAGTCGCCCTCACGCTCGCCGCCGCAGGCGTCGACGCCGACGCCGTCGTGGCGGACTACGCACGCTCCGAGACGCTCCTGCCCGAGCGGCGCAACCGACAGGTGCTCGCCTGGCTGCGTGCGCAGCATCCCGAAGCGGTGCACCTCGAAGAGCTCGCGACCCGTTCGCCCGCGCACGTCATGCACGATGCTCTCGCGCGCGTCGACGAGGTCTACGGATCACCCGGCGAATACCTGCGCGCGCACGGCCTGGGCGATGACGAGATCGTCGAACTGCGTCGCATCCTCGTCGGGTGAGAATCTTCCCCATGTCAGGTTAGGCATGCCTACATTCGGGTATAGTCGAAGCATCATGAGCACCCCGGGGAACGAGACTGCGCACAGCGCGTCGGCATGCCGTGCATCGCGGCATACGCGTGTGCAGCACCTCATCACGGCCGACGAGACCTCGCTCACCGAGCTCGAGACTCTGCTCGCGACGCTCCCGCTGTGTTCGACGGGTCGCGTCTTCATCGAGATTCCGGATGCCACGTGGCAGGCCGACATCGTCGTCCCCGCGCGCATGACGCTGACCTGGCTCGACCGCGCCCGCCGTTCGGGGGATCCGGGCACGGGGCGCGGGTGCGCGGCAGGCCAGGCCCTCGCGCGTGCCGTCACGGCGTGGGCCGACGAGATGCTCTGCGGCGCCGACGATGAGACCCGCATCCACCTGCTCGGCGGCTATCTCGGCACGGCCGACATCGTCGACCACCTCACGACGCGCAACGGCATCGCTGCGGCGGCCATCCACACGCCCGCGAAGTACGGGCTGGCCCCCGCGGGCGGCTCGCGGTAGCGCACGCCTCATCGCGTCGTGCGCACGTCTCGATGCGCGCCTGCGACGCTGCGCGCGACGTAGTTGCCGTCTTCGAGCCCGGCCTCGATCTCGAACCGGTTGCGCAGCGGATCGCGCCCGGCCAGCGCATAGAGCACCGGCATCAGGAAGCCGTACCGCTGCCACTGCCGCTTGTGCACGGTCTCGTGCCGCAGCACGTGCTCGCTGATCCGCCCGTCGCCGGTCAGGAAGCAGCCGCCGACGCACACGCCGCCGCGCGGGAAGGCCCAGGCCGGCAGGCCGCGGAACACCCACAGACCGGCGCGCCTCTCGATGCGCCCCGTGCTCCACAGCGTGCCCCAGATCCAGCCGACGGTCGTGCCGTACAGATAGCCGAGGCGGCTGATGGGGGAGTCGAGCAGGATGCGGGGGATCAGCCGGTCGATCGTGCGCCCGCGTGCGACCGCGCGCTCGGCGGCGCGCTCCCAGCCCGCGGGCGGCGTCGCGATCGGCGTCACGCGAGCGCACCGATGACGCGCAGCAGCGCGCCGAGGTCGTCGTCGGCGGTCGCCGCCGACGCGGGCGAGTAACCCGCGAGCGAGGACCCCGCGAGGGGCAGCACGGCGCGCACGGCGCCGATCGCGGCCGTGAGTTCGGCGACGGTGACTCCGAAGGGCTCGGGATGCGCGTTGCCGGTCAGCTCCGCGGGGTCGAGCACGTCGACATCGACGTGCACGAACACGGCATCGGCGCCGGTGGCGCGCACCGCATCGGCGAGAGCCTCGGGGTCGCGCAGGGCATCGACCGGCAGCATCCGCACGTCGAGGTCGTCGATCGCCCGCACCTCGGCCTCGTCGAACGAACGCGCGCCGGCGAGCACGATGCGCTCGGGCGGGACGATGCCCGGCGTCAGGCCCAGGCTCTGCTCGCCGTCGCCCGCGATGGAGCGCAGCACCATGCCCGAGTAGGCGCCCGAAGGCGACGAGTCGGGCGTGTTGAAATCGGCGTGCGCGTCGAACCAGACGACAGCGAGCTTCGCCGTGCGCGTGGCGGCATGGGCGATCGCGGCGGCCGCGACACCGCAATCGCCGCCCACGAGCAGCACGGGCTCGGTGTGCGGTTCGAGAGCGGCGGCGACCTGCTCGCGCACGCGGCGCAGCGAGCTCAGGCGTCGCACGCCCGTGTCGAGCGACTCTCCCGCCTCGGCGGGCACCTCGACGACGGTCGTCGCCGATCGCGGCAGGTCACCGGCGATCGCCTGCGCACCGTCGATCAGCTGCATCGCGCGTGAGGACGGGCTCCCCTGCCATTGCGGAACCACGATGTAACGGGTCATCCGTCCATCATCCTCCACCCCGGCGGCACATCCGGATGGTCGTCGCGCAGCGGCGGCCGGCCGCGCGCAGAAAACCCGCACCCGCGCACGCGAAGTGCGTGCGCGAGTGCGGGTTCCGTGCGCGGGAAGCGACGTGCGTGAGCGCTGCTCAGTCCTCGATCGCCGCCTGCGGCGAGCCGCCCACCTTGAGCGCGGCCAGGCGCGCTTCGACCTCGGTGAGCTCGCCGATGTCGTCGAGCTGGTTGAACTGCGCGTCGAGGGTCGACGCGGCGAGCTCCTGCTTGCCGGCGGCGAGAGCCTCCTGACGGCGCACCTTGTCCTCGAAACGACCGAGCTCGCTCGTCGGGTCCATGACGTCGATCGACTTGACGGCGTCGTGCACCTTGTTCTGGGCCTCGGCGGTCTTCGAGCGGGCGAGCAGCTCGGAGCGCTTCGACCGAAGCTGCTCGAGCTTGTGCTTCATGCCGTTGAGGCCGTCCTTGAGCTTGTCGACGACCTCGTTCTGCGACGCGATCGCCGGAGCGATGGCGCGGGCTTCGTTCTCTTCGCTGATCTGGCGCTGCAGCGCGATCTTGGCGAGGTTGTCGAACTTGTCGGCGTCGGACGTGTTGCCCGATCCGCGCAGCTCGTCGGCCTTTCGGCTCGCGGCGAGGGCCTTGTTGCCCCATTCCTGCGCCGCCTGCACGTCTTCCTGGTGGTCGCGCTCGAGCAGACGCAGGTTGCCGATGGTCTCGGCGATGGCCGACTCGGCGTCGGCGATCGAGTTGGTGTAATCGCGGACGAGCTGGTCGAGCATCTTCTGCGGGTCCTCGGCCTGGTCGAGGATTGCGTTGATGTTGGCGCGTACGAGCGTCGAGATGCGACCGAAGATGGACTGCTTTGCCATCAGGTGTCCTTCCTATCGAGGGTTGGTTTCGAGGTCGAGAGAGATCGGATGCCGGGTGTCGGGCGTGCGGCGGTCAGAAGCGTCCTCCTCCCCGGCGTGAGCGGGTACCGCCCCCGCCGAAGCTGCCGGTGCGGAACCCGCCGCCGCCTGCGCGACTGCGGCTTCCGCCGCTGAAGCCGCCGCCGAAACCGCCCGACGAACGGCGGGAGCGCCCGGAGGAGCCGCCGCCGAGGAGCGAGTTGATGACGATGCCGCCGAGCATGGCGCCGAGCAGGTTGTCGCCGCCCCCTGATCCGCCGCCGTACATGCCGCCGCCCTGGAAGCCGCCGACATCGTTCTGGGCGTGCTGGATCGCCTGCGCGGCGAGCTGCTGGGCGCGCTGTGCGGACTGCATCGCCCGATCGGGGTCCACCTGCTGCAGCTGCTGCGCCTGCACGAGGGATGCGCCCGCTTCGGCCAGGCGCGTACGGGCCTGAGCGCCGATCGCACCGCGGCGGGCCGTGATGTAGTCCTCGGCGGTGGAGACCTGCGCCTGCGCCTGCAGGATGACCTGACCCACCATCTGGCGGGCGCGTTCGGCTTGCGCCGCGGCATCCCGCACACCCTGCACGATCGCGTCGATCTGCTGATTGGCGGATTCGAGACCCTCGAGGGCGAACAGCGGTCGCCTGTCGGTGCCCGAGAGGTGCGTTCGCGCGCTCTCGATCTGCTGCCGGGTTGCAGCGATCACGGGGGCGAGCCGCCCGTCATCGTCGGGGAGGGCAGAGGCGGCAGCGACGTCGCGCTCGAGCTCGGCGACCAGTCGTGCGGCGCTCTTCTCGCCCTCGGCGAGGTCGGCGCCCAGCTTGTCGATGGCCTGCTCGAGCAGGGCCGCCTGCCCGACGGCTTCTTCGGCCGCGCGGATGCCGACGGCCGCTTCGCCGCCGCTGCCGGCGGCGATCGCCGCAGCCGCCGCCAACAGCTGCTCGTCGGCGAACGCGATGCGCTGCCGGGCCTGCTGCGGGTTGTCGGCGACGGTCACGAGGGCTTCGCGCGCGTACGAATCCGACAGGGAGTGCAGGTGCGCCGTCGCCTCGTCGAGCGCCGCGGCGACCTGGGCGCGCTCGCCCTGCACGCGCGCGAGGGCTTCGGGCGCGTTCTGCTCGAGCTTTCGCAGCTCGTCGAACGCGGCGGCCTTGGCATCGAGGCTCGTGTTCGCCTCATCGCACAGCCGGATGATCTCGATGTTCCACTCGCGCGTCTGCTCGGGGGTGTCCGGGATCTCGTCGTCGAGCTGCTGCTTGAAGGTGAAGGCGCGATTGAGGCCTTCCTTCGCCGCCGCGAGGGTGCTCTCGAACTCGGCCGCCGCCGCGTCGCCGAACTGCGCCTTCGCGAAGCCGAGCTCCTGCTCGCTCGTGCGGATCGCGTCGTCGGTCTGCACGAGGGCCGATGCCGCGCGCCGTTCGAGCTCTTCGGTGCTGACCTGTTCGACGGGACGGCTCGCCGAGCCCTTCTTGCGGCGGGAGCGGATGACGAGCCAGACGATGACTCCGATCGCGCCGACGACGATGACGCCGATGACGATGCTCACGCCTGTCGAGTTGTCGGCGGATGCTGCGCCGCCGCTGCCGCCGGTCGCGGCATCCTGCAGTCCGTCGGCAGCCGCGATGGCGGCGCCGGCCCAGTCCTCGTCGACGAGCTCCGGGTAGATCCGCTCCTGCTCGATCGTGCCGAGCGTGTCGAAGCCGACCGGGCCCTGGGAGTCGCCGGAGAGATAGTAGTTGCGCTGCTCGACGGCGATCGCGAGCAGGTACTGGTTCGGGCCGAGCCCGTTGGAGGTCGCGGTGGCGTTCGCCCATTCCTGGGCATCGCTCGGGCTCGTGAAGCGATCGACGTAGACGACCCACAAGCTCACGGGCGAGTCGGCGGCGAGCTGCTCGAGACGCTCTTCGACGGTCGCGGTCTCGGACGACGACAGCACGCCCGGATCGTCGTACACGAAGCCCTCGCCCAGCGGCACCGGGTCGGTCGCCCACGCGGCGGTCGCGGTGCCCGTGAGGGCCAGGGCGAACGCCGTCGCGAGGGCTGCGGTCCATCGCGAACGCATCGAGTCCCCCTTCTCGGGCGATGAGACAACGCCCCTCACGAGTCTATTCAGCCCCGCGCGCGACCCGGTAGGTCAGGGCGGCCTCCACCGGACGCGCACAGCGAACGGGCGGCATCCGTCTCGAGGGCGGCGGGTCGGGGACAGGGGACCGGGCCGTTCGCGTAGCCTTGCGCATTCGGAGGGCGCACGATGGACGATCGCTATGGCACGGACGTGCTCGCAGCCGGATGGCGGGAGCGCGCCGCGAAGCCGGTCCCACGGGTCGAGGCGGAGCGGGACCTCGTCGTCGAGGTCGCCGCCGACGGATACTGCGGCGCGATCGTCGGCCTGTCCTCGGGCGTGGTCGAACTCGAGGACCGCGGCGGTCGCCGCCGTCTGTTCCCGCTCGGCGCGGGCTTCCTGATCGACGGCGCCGATGTCGTGCTCGTCGCGCCGACGCGGAAAGGCCCCGCGCCGCGCACACGGACCGCTTCGGGCTCGTTCGCGGCGCCGGACGGCCGGGCCCGCGTCGCACGGGCCAGTCGCATCCTCGTCGAAGGACGCCACGACGCCGAGCTCGTCGAAAAGGTGTGGGGCCACGACCTGCGTGTCGAAGGCGTCGTCGTGGAGTACCTGCAGGGCGTCGACCTGCTCGCCGAGGTGCTCGAGTCGGACCCGCCGTCACCCGACCGCCGCTACGGCGTGCTCGTGGACCACCTCGTGCCCGGGTCGAAGGAGACGCGCATCGCTCAGGCCGTTGAGCG
The DNA here is from genome assembly GCF_053644835.1 of Microbacterium sp. NPDC055357. NCBI lineage: Bacteria > Bacillati > Actinomycetota > Actinomycetes > Micrococcales > Microbacteriaceae > Microbacterium > Microbacterium sp. NPDC055357. The sequence goes on from NZ_JBSHLZ010000001.1 coordinate 566,953, forward strand.
CGGACCGCACGGAGCGCACGTGCGGATCGTCGGGCACCCCTACGTCGATGTGTGGCAGTGCGTGCTCCCGGCCTCGGTCGGCATCCCGCGCTGGCCCGACGTGCCGCGCGGCATCGACTACAAGGTCGGCGTCTGCCGCGCTCTCGGGTGGCCCGCGGAGGATCAGACCGATCTCGCCCGTGCCTGGCAGCGCATCCTGGCGTCGGTGACGACCTTCCGCGATCTGGATCCGGCCCTTCTCGGCAGGGTCGAGGAGCTCATCGACTTCGTGACGGTGCCCTGACCCGCACGAGTCGCTCGGTAGCCTGGGGAGGTGTCCGACCCCGCCGCCCCCCGCCCCCGCTTCCGCGATCGCCCCGTCTCGTTCGTGCGACGCAGCGGACGCATGACCGACGGGCAGGACCGCGCGTGGGCCGAGCTCGCACCCCGCATGGTCCTCGACGTGGAACGGGATGCCGCCGTCACGAGCATCCGTCCCGGCACGGCCATCGACCCCGAGGCGGTGTGGGGGCGCCGCGCACGGCTCATGGCCGAGATCGGCTCGGGCCAGGGGCACGCGATCGTGCACGCCGCGTCGTCCCGCCCGGAGGACGACTTCCTCGCGATCGAGGTCTTCCGCGCGGGCCTCGCCCGGACGATGCTCGATGCCGAGCGTGCCGGCGTGGACAATCTGCGCCTCGTCGAGGCGAACGCACCCGAAGTGCTGCAGCACCTGCTGCCACCGGCATCCGTCGATGAGCTGTGGGTGTTCTTCCCCGACCCGTGGCACAAGAACAAGCACACCAAGCGCCGCCTGGTGACCGACGAGTTCGCCGCGCTCGCCGCCGGCGCCCTGCGGGTCGGAGGGACGCTGCGCCTCGCGACCGACTGGGAGGACTACGCCGTGCAGATGCGCGTCGTGATGGATGCCGCGCCGGCGTTCGAGCGCTCCTTCGACGGGGACTGGGCGCCGAGGTTCGACGGGCGCATGCTGACGGCGTTCGAGCGCAAGGGCATCCGGGTGGGGCGCGACATCCGCGATCTCGCCTACGTGCGCCGGGACACCCCGTGATCCGCGCCGACCGTCGAGGGCGCGCCCATTCCGCCGCGCCCGACGTCGCCCACCCCGCCTGGTCCTGGAACCTGCTGCCGGCGCTGCTGGTCTGTCTCGCCGCGCCGGCCTTCTTCGTCGTGCAGATCGCGTGGCTGGGCTGGGTGCTGCTCGCCGCCGGTCTCGCCGCCGCCGCTGTCGCGTCTCGGACCCACGCCGTCGTGCCGGGCGAGGGTGCGGCATCCGCTCGCCCCCCGAGTCTCGTGCGCGATCTGTCGCTCATCGCGATCGGGCTGCTCATCGTCAGCGTGATCCCGCTCAAGGCCGAGCTGGACAACCTCGCCATGGTGCGCTTCGCGCTCGCCCTGGGCGGTGCCGTCGTCGTGCCGTACGTGGTGTCCCGGTGGGTGTACCGCGACGACGCGATCCGGTTCCCCTGGCGCGGGGGACAGCGATGGAGCTGGTTCCAGTGGTCGTGGCTCGCGGGCGTGCTCGTGCTCGGCTGGCTGATCCTGCCGTTCTACTTCATCACGTCGGGCGTGTACGCCAACTGGCCCGTCGTGGACACCCCCGACCTCATCGCACGCCTCTTCGTCGGCGTCGGCGCCGTGGGCATCTGGGACGAGCTGTTCTTCATCTGCACCTGCTTCGCCCTGCTGCGCCGGCACTTTCCCGCGTGGCAGGCGAACATCCTGCAGTCGATCGTCTTCGTCTCGTTCCTGTGGGAGCTCGGCTACCAGGCATGGGGACCGCTCCTCACGATCCCGTTCGCGTTGCTGCAGGGCTTCATCTTCCTGCGCACGCGATCGCTCGCGTACGTCGTGACGGTGCATCTGCTGTTCGACGCCGTCGTGTTCCTCGTGCTCGTGCACGCGCACAACCCCGGCGTGCTCGACGGCCTCTTCCTCGTCTGAACACTCGTCCCCGCGGCCGGCGCCGCGGGGGGCCGGCTGCCGGTAGCGTGCTGTGGTGAGCCGATCACCGCATGACCCGAAGGGTGCGAACCGAATGCACGCGAAATCCTTGACCATCCGTGGAGCGAACGTCTGGACCGGACGCGGGTTCGAGGTGCGCGACATCGCCATCGTGGACGGACTCGTCGCCGAGGGGCCCGTCGAGGGCGCCGACGTCTTCGACGGCGACGGATCGTGGGTGGTCCCGGGTCTGATCGACGCCCACTTCCACGCCTACGCGACCAGCATGGACGGATTCGAGAACGAGCGCGGCATGCTCAGCTACGCCGCGATCAACGGCGCGCGACGCCTCGAGAGCGCCTTGCGGCGCGGCTTCACGACCGTGCGCGACGTCGCCGGCGGCGACATCGGGCTCGCGCGCGCGATCGATGCAGGACACTTCCCGTCACCGCGCTACCACTTCACCGGCCCCGCGCTCAGCCAGACCGGCGGTCACGGCGACCCGCGCTCCGCCGACGTCGACGTCTGCTTCTCGCACGGGCACATGTGCGAGGTCGTGGACGGCGTCGACGCGCTGCGCGTCGCCGTGCGGGAGCGGCTGCGCACCGGCGCTCACGCCATCAAGGTCATGACCTCCGGCGGCGTGTTCACGATGACCGACCCCATCCGGGTGCCGCAGTACTCGCCGGAAGAGCTTCGTGTCGTGACGGAGGAGGCCCGTCGGCGCGGCAGCTATGTCGCCGCGCACGCCTATTCGTCCGAGGCGGTGATGCACTCCATCGACAACGGCGTGCGCTCGATCGAGCACGGCAACCTCATCGACGCGGCGACCGCAGCCCGGATGGCCGAGCGCGGCGCCTTCCTCGTGCCCACGCTCGCCGCCTACTATGCGATGGACAAGCGCGGCGCCGAGATCGGCCTCGACGCGGTCCGGCTCGCGAAGAACGACGAAGTGCTCTCGAAGGGGCAGGAGGCCGTGCAGCTCGCGCTCGCCGCCGGCGTGCGGGTCGGCTTCGGCAGCGACCTGATGGGAGACCTCGAGGACGAGCAGCTCAGCGGAGTGCGGCTTCAGGTCGAGGCGAGCGGCGCGGCGGCGACGCTGAAGGCCATGACCGAGGTCAACGCCGAGCTGATCGGCGATTCGCGGCTCGGTCATCTCGGCGTCGGCGCCTTCGGCGACGCTCTCGTCCTCAGCGCCGATCCCCTCGCGGAGCCTTCCGCGCTGTGGGAGCCCGCCGCGCGCCGCGCGACCGTGCGCGCTGGCGTCGTCTTCACCGCCTGACGCGGGCGGCGAGCCACCGCCGGCGTCTCGCGCGTCTCAGGCGCCCCAAGCTGCGCGAACAGTCGCACCGGCTGCGTCTGGGACGACCCGCACCACGCATCGATGGCTGAGCGTCGGCGTAACGCTGCCCGAGATCGATGAGTTCGCGAGTGCTGCCACGCCGCATCGATCCGGCAGTGTCGCCGTGAAGGGGTATTTCACTAGCGACCCGCCCCAGCGGTAGCGTTTCGCCGACAACTCGGTGACTTACTTTATCCAGGTATACCGCTTGCGTATACTGGGATAGACAAAGTAGGTGGTGGAATGCTGGCCGACGTCGAACTGCTCCGCAGAATGGAGCGCGCTCCGCTGCGGACGGCACGCTATGCGGACCTCCAGGAGCTCGGCAGCAACGTCTGGCGCGCCCTCGACAGGCTCGCCGAGCAGGGAGCGGTCGCCCGGATCGCCAAGGGCGTGTACACGGTGCCGCCCGGCGGTGAGGACGGTCGCACCTGGAAGCCGACGATCGAGGCGGCTGGCCTGGCGGTAGCAACCGCTCGGTTCGGAGAGCGCAACGCTATCCTCATGGGCCTCGGCGCTGCCCGCCATTGGACGGCGATCCCACGCGCGATCGCGGTCACGACGGTTGCGGTGCCCAAGCTCCGACAGCCCGTGAGGCTCGACGGCGGAGGCACCGTGCACATGATCCCTCGCGAGCTCGACCGGATGGAGGCACAGCTCGAGGACACCGAGCTCGGCGAGGGCCTGGTCACCACGCCGCGTCAGACGATGTACGACCTGCTTATGAGGCCGAACCAGGGCAAGCTGCCGGATGCGGCTCGTGATGCCGCGCGTAATTTCCGCGGGCAGGTAAGCGGCGACGATCTGGCAGAAGTCTGCGAGTGGTACGGCCGGGCTAACGGCGCCGTGCGAGACATGGTCCGCGATCTCAGGAACGGACTCTTCGTTGCCTGACCGGACGATCCCCGGCGTTCTCGATCCGCAGGAGCGCCGCGCGGTCGAGGAGCAGTTCGGCGTCGGCGCCCAGCAGGTCGTCCGCGATCACGTCATCTCGCATGGACTGGCCGCGATCGCGGCGGCCGCGCAGGGTGATGTCGTCTTCTTCGGAGGGACGGCGCTCTCTCGAACGCTGCTGCCGGAGCTGCGGCTGTCTGAGGACATCGACCTGATCGCACTCGGCAACCGGCGTGAGGTGGGCGCGCGGATCCAGGCGGAGGTCCAGCGGCGGTTCCGGCGCACCCTGGGCGCTGTGACGTTCATTCCGCCCCTCGGTGAAGCCCCGCACTCGCAGCCGTCGATCCTTGAGGTGAAGGGCACGCGCATCCGGGTGCAGCTGCTGACCTCGGAGGGTTACCCGCCGTGGCCGCGGCAGTTCATTGACTTGGAGCAGCGGTACAGCGACGCCCCGCCCGCGAGGCTCCAGGTGCTCACGCCGCCAGCATTCGTCGCCTCCAAGCTCGCCACCTGGGAGGACCGGCACGCACCACGCGACCTGTACGACCTATGGGCTCTGGCGGAGAGGGGCTGGATCAACGAGGCTGCCGCCGCGCTGTATTGCCGCTACGGCCAACACACGACTCTCTCGAGAATCTCCTTCGCCCAGGTGCCAAGCGAGCGTGATTGGGAGGGGTCGCTCGCACATCAGTGCGTCATCGCGGCGACGTCAGAGCACGCAGCGAACGTCGTGAACGAAGCGATTGCAGCGCTCTCGTCGTGACGACGACGGTCTGGTCGAGGTCGAAGATCGTGGTGCGGCCTTCGGCACGCAGCTCATCGTCGACAACGGCGTGCGCGCACCAGGCCACGTGCGCAGACGCTGACGCTGACTCCAGCGAGGCAGCGCATATGCCGGTTTTCGACTGTGCGCCATCGGTATTCGCCTCGCGCGCTGAGGTCGTGCAAGCTGGGTCACATGACCGATCACTCGGACCGCGACGCCCGCATTCGCGAGTTAGAAGATGAGCGACGGCAATTAGTACTCGATCGACTCGCAGTCCCAGGAGGAATCGTCGACGGCGTGATGCGAGACCGAATCGAGGAGATCGAAGCGGAGATCGCGGCTATGCAGCCGCGGCCCCAGTGAGCTGTCGAAGACCGTTTGGTGGCACGAGAGCCGGTCGTCGATCGTGCGAGCTGGGCAGGTGCATCCGGCGTGTCGTTCGGGTTGGACTGTGCACGTGCTCTGGATCGTGAGGCGGATGAGTCCGTCGACGCTTGTGCGGTCGGCGGTGGTCATTCGTTCGATGGGGAGTGTGCTGCTGTACCGGATGTCGAGCTGCATGGCTGTGTCGGGCTCGTAGCCAGCTGCGTCCCAGGTGGCGAGAGTGCATCGTAGCGAGTCGGAGGACACGCTCACGACCTGCGGCACACGGCCGCGTGGGCAGCGATGACGCTCGACACGTTGGCCGACCGCTCCGACGACGATCTCGACAACATCGCGGCCGCCCTCGATCACGCGGAGCGCGCCGCAGATGTTGTCGAAGTGCTGTCACGAGAGAGGGACCGCGAGGACTGCATGCCCCGCGACCCCCTTGTCACGACTGGTGCCCCCGACAGGAATCGAACCTGCGACCTTTGGTACCGGAAACCAACGCTCTATCCCCTGAGCTACGGAGGCGTGCCGGATCGAGGTTATCACCGACGTGACCGGCCTACGCGCCGGGGCGCGACGAAGGATCAAGTCGCGAGGCTGCAGTCCTGGGGTCGGCGCCTGCCGCCGGTGTACCGTCCGTGTCTACGGCGCGATGGCGCGTCGAGAACACCGAGCGGTAGCGCGTGGAGGTGCGCGTCGATGAACACTCGGAACGAACTCTTCCTGGCCGCCGTCGACGTGCTGCACAGCGGCCGAAGCCTCGATGTCGAGGGCGAGCATGGCTGCGGCCGCACCCATTTCCTGAACCGGATCAGGGATTACTTCACGGCCCTCGGCTGGCGGGTCATCCAGGTCGACGGGCAGAACGCGTTCGCCAAGACACCGCTGGTCGCCCTCGCGATCGCGGGGGTCGCGGCGAGTCCGGATGCCAGGGGCACGAGCATCGCGGCGGCGGTGACGGCGCTCGCCGACGCCGTCGTTCCCGGGCGCACGCTCATCGTCGTCGATGACGGCGACGTGCTCGACGAGGCTTCGGGCGGCGTCATCCGGGCCGTGCAGACCCGCGCCCGCGTGCCGGTGCTGTCGTCCCGCCTGATCCACAGGTCGCGGCACGCGCTCGTCAAGCCGGTCGGAGCCTTCACGACGACCTACGCGATGCGGCTTCCGGGCATGGCCTACGGCGAACTCGAGGCGGCCCTCGAAGCCCACCTCGGGTTCCGGATCGAGCCGGGTTCGCTCAGCCGCGTCTTCGCCAAGTCCGGCGGCAACATCGGCCTGGCGGCCGCCGTCGTCGACGCGGCGCGCAGAGACGGGCGGTTCACGGTCGAAGACGGGATCGGGCGGGCGACGGGGTCGCTGTGGAGTCCGTCGCTGCGGCTCATGGCCGATGTCATCCTGCACCCGCTCGAGCAGGACGCCGTCGAGGCGCTCGAGATCCTCGCGGTGCTCGGCCCGGCGACGATCTCGACCGCCGCGACCGCCGTCGGGCTCGACCGGATCAGTGAGCTCGAAGAACGCTCGTTCCTCGCGGTCGTCGACGTCGGCGGCAGCAAGGTGGTCTCCGTGCGCCCGCCGATCCTCGTCGAGCACTTCCGGCACGACGCCCTCGCGGGCCGCCGATCGGAGCTGCTGGCGCGACTGGACGATCTGCTCTCGGCCGGACCCGCGTTCGATCCGGACCAGCCCGACATGCCAGGCGATTCGGCGGTCTTCGTCCGTCTCGTGCACGAGAAGACGAGGCGGCGCACGCTGCAGGCACGCGAAGCGTGGCACACCGATCCGTGTCTGTCGACCGCGACGGCGCTGCTGACGGCGCTCGAAGTCGACGGCGCCCACGATGTCGACGAACTCGACGCCCTCATCGGGGCGGTGCACGGCATGGACGGCTCCGAGCGCGTGCTCGCCGAATGGGAGGTCGCGCGGTGCGCGGTGAACCGTGACGCCGCCGTCGCCGTGCACGAGCTGCGGGCTCGCGCCGCGCAGCTCCCGCGAGAGGGCGGGCTGCTGCTCGGCCGGGCGGCCGAGCTGGAGAGCTCGTTCCTCACGGTGCCGACCGAGGACCCGCTCGCCGGCGTCGATCTGCAGCCGATGTCTCCGTCGGCCCGCGCCGCCGTGATGCGGGCCCGCGCGTTCTGGCTGCTCGCCCGCGGCCGCAGCGACGACGCCGACGTGGCCCTGGCGCAGATGGCGGCGTTCGACCCGACCCCCGATCCGCTCGCCGACGCTCTCACCGTCATCGCGCACCTCGTCGCCGACCGGATCGCCGTCGCGGATCGCATCGCCGCGCACGGCCTCGCCGCCGCCCGGCGCGACTTCGACGCGCCCCGCATCCGGATCCATGCCTTCCTCGCCACCCTCACGGCGCTGCTCGATCGCCGCCTCGACGATGCCGAGCACCTCCTCGCCGAGTCGTCGTTCCTGGGGCTTCCCACGCTGTATCCGCCGCTGTCGTTCATCGGGCTCAAGACCATGGCCGCCGAGATGGCGGCCAGACGCGGACAGCGCGCGCTCATGGAGCAGTCGCTCGCCGACGTGGATGCCGCGGGTCTGTGCGACGGTCCGCTCATCGGCCAGTGCTCGGGACTGGCGCATGCGCGCCTCGCCGCCGTCGACGAGGGAGCGTCCGCCGCAGCGCGGGCCTGCTTCGATGCCGGCGACGCGATGTGGCAGCGCGGCGCGGTGCTCTCGGCGGCCCGCGCCTACCTCGAAGGGCTGCAGTACGCGCCGACGAAACGGAACTGGCAGCGCGTCGGCGCTCGTGCGCGCTCGGTGACGGCACCCGTGCTCGTGCGCCAGGCGGACTTCGCGAAGGCGCTCGTCGACCGCGACGTCGACGAGGTCGTCCGGCTCGTCGAGCAGCTCGACCACGCCGGTCGCACTCGCGAGGCCGTGTTCTGCGTCGACCTCGCGGCGGGGGTCTTCGGGCAGACGCCCGAAGCGGCGGGTCTCGCGGCGCCGATCGAAGGGCTGCGTGAACGGATGCACGCGGGAGAGGATCGTCCGAGCGTCGCGATGTCGCCCGAAGACCTCACCCCGCGCGAACTCGAGATCGCCGAGCTCATCGCGTCGGGCCTGACGAACCCCGTCATCGCCGAGGCGCTCGTCGTCTCGGTGCGCACCGTCGAGTCGCACGTCTCGCGACTGCTGCGCAAGACCGGGCTCAAGCGTCGCCAGGACATCAAGCCCTTCCTGCTCGGCCAGGAGGTCAGTGCCTGAGCGCGCCCGTAGAATGAGCGGGCTATGGATCCCGAAGCCCTCTCCGCCGCACTGCTCGCCGTCGTCGCACCGCTCGCCGAATCGCGGCGCCCCGGTTCGTCCGAGGGGCTTACGCCGATGGATCTTCCGCTCGACCGGCCCAAGAACCGTGATCACGGCGACTGGGCCTCCAACGCCGCGCTCAAGCTCGCCAAGGCCGTCGGAGCGAACCCCCGCGAGTTCGCCGCCGAGATCGCCGCCGGTCTCGAACGCGTCGACGGCATCGCGAGCGTCGAGGTGGCCGGTCCGGGCTTCATCAACATCCGACTGGACGCCGCCGCCGCCGGCGCACTCGCGCGGACGATCGTCGAGGCGGGCGCGGCGTTCGGCTCGAACGAGTCCCAGCGCGGCAACACGATCAATCTCGAGTTCGTCAGCGCCAACCCGACGGGCCCCCTGCATATCGGTCACACGCGCTGGGCCGCGCTCGGCGACGCGATCGGCAGACTGCTCGCCGTGAGCGGGGCGACGGTGGCCCGGGAGTTCTACATCAACGACGCCGGCGCCCAGATGGAGCGATTCGGTCGCTCCGTGCTCGCCGCGATGCACGGCGAACCGACCCCCGACGACGGCTACGCCGGTTCGTACATCCAGGTGCTGGCCGATCACGTCACCGCGACACCCGCCGACGAGGCGGATATCGCGGGTGCGTCGGGCTCCGTCATGTCGCTGCCGCGCGAGCAGCAGCTCGCCGTCGCGACCGAGATCGCGTACCGCCGGCAGCTGGCGGACATCCAGATGTCGCTCGAGCAGTTCAACGTGCATTTCGACGTGTGGTTCTCGGAGCGCACCCTGCACGCGAAGAACGGCGACGGTGCACCGAGCCTCGTCGACGCCGCGGTGGACCGCCTGCGCACGCAGGGCCACGTCTTCGACGAGGGGGGCGCCGTCTGGGTGCGCACGACCGAGTTCGGCGATGACAAGGACCGCGTCATCCGCCGCTCGACGGGGGAGTACACCTATTTCGCCGCCGATGCCGCCTACTACCTGAACAAGGGCGACCGCGGCTTCGCGCACAAGATCTACCTGCTCGGCGCCGATCACCACGGCTACGTGCACCGTCTCAAGGCACTCGCCGGTGCCGCCGGCGACGATCCGGACACCGCTATCGAGGTGCTCATCGGCCAGCTCGTGTCCATCAACGGCGCGCGCCTGTCCAAGCGCGCCGGCAACATCATCGAGCTCGACGACCTGCGCGAATGGATCGGAACGGATGCCCTGCGCTATTCGCTCGCGCGCTACCCCGCCGACTCTCCGCTCACGCTCGATCCCGAGATCCTGCGCAAGCGCACGAACGACAACCCGGTCTTCTACGTGCAATACGCTCACGCCCGCACGTTCAACGTCGCGCGCAACGCCGCGGCATCCGGCGTCGACCGTTCGGAATTCGCGCCCGAGCTGCTCGATCACGAGACCGAGTCGGCGCTGCTGGGCGCGCTGCAGGAGTTCCCCCGCATCGTCGCCTACGCCGCCGACGTGCGCGAGCCGCACCGCGTGGCCCGCTACCTCGAGGAGCTCGCGGGCCTCTACCACCGCTGGTACGACAACTGTCGCGTCATCCCGCTCGGCGACGAGCCGGTCGAGACCGTGCACCGCACGCGCCTGTGGCTCAACGACGCGACGGGACAGGTGCTGCGCAACGGCCTGACGCTGCTCGGCGTCTCGGCGCCCGAGCGGATGTAGCGACGTGGCATCCGCCCCGACACCCGCCGCGCGTCCGGCCCGCCGCGGTCGCGGCTGGGTCGTCGTGATCGCGATCGTCGCGCTGCTGGCCGTCGGGGCATGGTTCGCCGGTGAGGCCATCGCCCGTACCGTCGTCGAGCGCACGATCCGCACGCAGGTGATCTCGAATCTCGCCCTGCCGTCCGACCAGGTGATCGATGTCGACCTGCCGGGGCCCGTCCTGCCGCAGCTCATCGGCGGACGACTCGGCGAGATCGGCGTCCGCTCCGACGACGTCGAACTGGGCGCCTTCCGCGGCGACGTCGAGGTCGCCGCCTTCGACGTGCCGATCCGCGGCGGCGACGTGCGCAACGCGACAGCGCTCGTGCGCGTCGACGACGAAGACCTGCGCCACCTCATGTCGAGCGTCGCGGAGTTCCCCGTCGAGGCCCTCGGCATCGCCGCTCCCGATGTGACCGCGACGGTCGAGCTCTCGCTCTTCGGCGCGGCCGTGCCGATCGGAGTCTCCCTCACCCCGAGCGCCGACGACGGTGCGCTCGTGCTGACGCCGGCGTCGATCCAGGTCGCGGGTGCCGATGTCACCGCCGACGAACTGCGGCGGCAGTTCGGCATCCTCTCCAACGCCGTGCTGCGGGACTGGCCGGTCTGCATCGCCCAGTACCTTCCCGCCGGGATGACGCTCACCGATGTCGCCGTCGACGACGACGAGCTCGTCGCGCGCTTCGCGATCGCGGATGCGATCCTGCGCGATCGCGCGCTGCTCGAGAAGGGCACGTGCTGACGATCCGCGCGGGAACCGGCGTGCTCTAGACTTGCTACCACTGCCCGGCGTGTGCGTCGACCGCTCGCGGCAGCCGCCGATTCCGGGCGATCCCCGGTGGCGCCGCGCCGAAGCTTCCACCCGATTGGTTCCCCCGTGTCCATCGCCTCGCCCTCCCGTACGCCGGCTTCCGACTGGCTCTCCGTGCCCCACGACGTCAACGCGCTCGCCGCCGGAGTGTGGCCCGCGAACGCGACACGCGACGCCGACGGCATCGTCCACATCGCCGGGATGCCGGTGACCGAGCTCGCGGCACGCTTCGGCACGCCCCTGTACGTGTTCGACGAAGAAGAGGTGCGCACACGCGCGCGGCGCACCCTCGCCGCGTTCGGCGATGCCGCGGCAGCCCATGGCGCCGCGGCGCGCGTCTATTACGCCGGCAAGGCGTTCCTCTCGACCGAGGTCGTGCGGTGGGTGCTCGATGAGGGACTCTCGGTCGACGTCTGCACGGGCGGCGAACTGGCCGTCGCGCTCGCGGCGGGCGCCGACCCGAAGCGGCTCGCCTTCCACGGCAACAACAAGTCGCGCGCCGAGCTCGACCGCGCCGTCGAGGTGGGCGTCGGCTCGATCGTGCTCGACAGTCTCGACGAGGTCGACCGCCTCGCGGAGATCGTCGCGCGGCGCGGGGCGACCCAGCCCGTGTTCATCCGGGTCAACAGCGGCGTGCACGCCGAGACGCACGACTTCCTCGCGACGGCTCACGAAGACCAGAAGTTCGGGTTCACGCTGGAAAGCGCGCCCGCCGTGGCCGCTCGCGTCCGTGAGACACCGGGGCTCGAACTCGTCGGACTGCACGGTCACATCGGCTCGCAGATCTTCGGCACCGCCGGGTTCCGCGAATCGGCCGCGCGCCTGGTCGGTCTGCACGCACGGCTGCGCGAAGACGCCGACCTTCCCGTGCTCAATCTCGGGGGCGGCTTCGGGATCGCCTACACCTCGGCCGACGATCCGACGCCCATCGCCGCGCTCGCGGCCGGGATCGTCGAGGCCGTCGCGAACGAGTGCGAGGCCCGTGGCATCCCGATGCCGGATCTCGCGTTCGAACCGGGCCGCGCGATCGTGGGGCCCGCGGGCGTGACGCTGTACGAGGTCGGCACGACCAAGCCCGTCGCGCTCGACGGCGGCGCGACGCGCCTGTATGTGAGCGTCGACGGCGGCATGAGCGACAACGCGCGACCCGCGCTCTACGGCGCGCAGTACTCCGCGCGCATCGCCTCACGGTGCAGCGACGCGGCGCCGGTGCTCGCGCGAGTCGTGGGCAAGCACTGCGAATCGGGCGACATCGTCGTCGACCGCGAATACCTGCCCGCCGACGTGACCCGCGGCGACCTGCTCGCCGTGCCGGCGACGGGGGCGTACTGCTTCTCGCTCGCCAGCAACTACAACTACGTGCCGCGCCCGCCCGTCGTGGCGGTGCGCGGGGGAGAAGCCCGCGTCATCGTGCGCGGCGAGTCGATCGACGATCTGCTCGCCCGCGATGCGGGGCTCGCCACCTCGATGGAAAGGAACGTATGACCGACTACCGCCGCCTTCGGGTCGCCCTGCTGGGTGCGGGAGCCGTGGGCTCCCAGGTCGCCGCGCTGCTGCTGCGGCACGGTGACGAGCTCGCCGACCGCTCCGGTGCGACGCTCGAGCTCGCCGGGATCGCCGTGCGCGATCTCGATGCCCCGCGCGAGACCGACCTGCCCCGCGACCTGTTCACGACCGACGCCGAGACCCTCATCATGGGCGCCGACATCGTGATCGAGCTCATGGGCGGCATCGAACCGGCGCGTACGTACATCCTGCAGGCCATCAATTCCGGCGCCGACGTCGTGACGGCCAACAAGGCGCTCCTCGCGACGCACGGCCCCGAGATCTTCGACGCCGCCGACCAGGTGGGCGCATCCGTCTACTACGAGGCCGCAGCAGCCGGCGCCATCCCCATCATCCGGCCGCTGCGCGACTCGCTCGCCGGCGACCGCGTGCAGCGCATCATGGGCATCGTCAACGGCACGACGAACTACATCCTCGACCGCATGGACACCGAGGGCGCCGAGTTCGCCGACGTGCTGGCCGACGCCCAGGCGCTCGGCTACGCCGAAGCGGACCCGACCGCCGACGTCGAGGGCTTCGACGCGGCGCAGAAGGCCGCGATCCTCGCCTCCCTCGCCTTCCACACGACCGTTCCACTCGACACGGTGCACCGCGAGGGCATCACGACGGTCGACAAGGCGATGATGGATGCCGCGCGCAACGCCGGCTACGTCATCAAGCTGCTCGCCGTGTGCGAACGCCTCCACGCCTCCGCATCCGGGGTGCCGCAGAGCGATGTCGCGCCGCGCGACGCCATCTCGGTGCGGGTCTATCCCGCGCTGGTCGACCGCGCCCACCCGCTCGCGAGCGTGCACGGCGCGAACAACGCCGTCTTCGTGCAGGCCGAAGCGGCCGGCAACCTGATGTTCTACGGCGCGGGCGCCGGTGGCGTGCAGACCGCCTCGGCCGTGCTCGGCGATGTCGTCTCGGCGGCGCGCCGCCACATCGCGGGCGGCGTCGGAGTCGGCGAGTCGACGCGCGCGAACCTGCCGATCGTGCCGATCGGCCGCGTCACGATGCGCTACCAGATCACGCTCGAGGTCGACGACCGGCCCGGCGTGCTCGCAACCGTCGCGGGCGTGCTGAGCGAGGGGCGTGTGTCGATCGCGACCGTCGAGCAGACGGTCCTGCGCGAGCCCAACGGCGGCCCCGGTGTCGCCCGCCTCGTCATCGGCACTCACAAGGCACTGGAGCAGGACCTCAGCGAGACGGTCGGCCGCCTCGCCGAGAGCGGCGTCGTAGAGCGCGTCGTCTCGGTCCTGCGCGTGGAAGGAGACTGACATGGCACATCTGTGGCGCGGAGTCCTGCGCGAATACGCCGACCGTCTGGGCGTGACCGACGCCTCGACCGTCGTCACCCTCGGCGAGGGCGGCACGCCGCTCATCCCGGCCCCGTCGCTGTCGCGCCGCACGGGCGCCGACGTGTGGGTCAAGTTCGAGGGCATGAACCCGACCGGGTCGTTCAAAGACCGCGGCATGACGGTCGCGCTCTCGCGCGCCGTCGAGCACGGGGCGAAGGCCGTCATCTGCGCGTCGACGGGCAACACGTCCGCCTCTGCCGCCGCATACGCCGCGCACGCCGGCATCACCGCCGCCGTGCTCGTGCCCGAGGGCAAGATCGCGATGGGCAAGCTCAGCCAGGCGGTCGTGCACGGGGGACAGCTCATCCAGGTCCGCGGCAACTTCGACGACTGCCTCGAGATCGCGCGCGAGCTCGCCGACGACTACCCCGTGCACCTGGTCAACTCGGTCAATCCCGACCGGATCGAGGGGCAGAAGACGGCGGCCTACGAGATCGTCGAGCAGCTCGGCGACGCCCCCGACTTCCACTTCATCCCCGTCGGCAACGCCGGCAACTACACGGCGTACTCCCGCGGCTATCGCGAAGAGGCGGCGCGCGGTGTCTCGACCCGGGTGCCGCGGATGTTCGGCTTCCAGGCCGAAGGATCCGCTCCGCTCGTGCGCGGCGAGGTCGTGAAGAACCCCGAGACGGTCGCCAGCGCGATCCGCATCGGCAATCCCGCCTCGTGGGAGCTCGCCCTCGAGGCGCGCGACGCCACGAACGGCTGGTTCGGCGCGATCGACGACGACCGCATCCTCGCGGCGCAGAAGCTCCTGGCGGGCGAGGTCGGCGTGTTCGTCGAGCCTGCCTCGGCGATCAGCGTCGCGGGCCTGCTGGACCGTGCCGAGGCCGGCGCGGTGCCGGCGGGTGCACGTGTCGTGCTGACGGTCACGGGCCACGGCCTGAAGGACCCGCAGTGGGCGCTGCGCAACGCCGACGGCTCGACCGTCGAGCCGACCGTCGTCGATGCGGCGACGTCGGAGGTGGCATCCGTCCTGGGGCTGTCGCGCACCGAGGCGACCGCGTGACACAGCCGGAGGGGCCGCTGCTCGTCCGCGTCCCCGCCACGAGCGCGAACCTGGGTCCGGGCTTCGACACGCTCGGCCTCGCGCTGAGCGTGTACGACGAACTCATCGTGACGGCGCTTGACGAAGGCCGGCTCGAGATCGACGTGCACGGCGCGGGTGCCGACGACGTGCCCCGCGACGCGTCGAACCTCGTCGTCTCCACGATCGCGTACGCCTTCGAAGCGGTCGGGCAGCGGATGCCGGGGCTCCGCCTCGAATCGCACAACGTCATCCCGCACGGGCGCGGTCTCGGCTCGTCCGGCGCCGCCGTCGTGTCGGGGCTGCTCGCGGCGAAGGGCCTGCTCGCCGGCATCGTCGACCTCGACGACGACACGCTGCTGCGGCTCGCGACCGAGCTCGAAGGCCACCCCGACAACGTCGCACCGGCCCTGTTCGGCGGACTCACGATCGCGTGGGTCGACGAGGGCGGCCCGCAGCACAAGAAGCTGCTCGTCGACCGCGGTGTCGCCCCGCTCGTGCTCGTGCCCGATTTCACGATGTCGACGAAGGTCGCCCGCAGCCTGCAGCCGCTGCAGGTGCCCCGCGAAGACGCCGTTTTCAATGTCTCGCGCTCGGCGCTGCTGATCGCCGCGCTCACGCAGAGCCCCGAGCTGCTCTTCGCGGCGACCGCCGATCGGCTGCACCAGAACTACCGCGCCCAGGCCATGCCCGAGACGGACCGGCTCGTGCGGCGACTGCGCGACGCAGGGTACGCCGCCGTCGTCTCGGGAGCCGGCCCGAGCGTGCTCGTGCTCGCCGACGGCCCCGGTGCGCGCCTGGACGCGGCCGCCCTCGCGGCGCAGTCGAGCGACACTCCCTGGGAGGCCCTCATGCTCGCCGTCGACGTCAAGGGTGGTACAGTGAGGGAGCACGCGGAGGACTCCACGCAAACGTGAATCTGGCCTCCGTCGCATTCTGCGAAACCACCGCACGCCTTCCGTGATCGGTCTCTGAGTTCGTCTCGAGCGGTTCCGTCAGGAACCGCACATGAGTCCGCTGAGGACGACACGGAACGGCAACTTGCCGTATGTCTCGGCGCGCGATCGTGCACATCCATTCGTATTCACAAGGGAGAACTCGTGGAGTCCATCTCCGAGATCCACACCGACGCCCAGGCCGACGAGCGCACGGATGCGCCCGAGCAGACGCCGGACGTCACGGCGGCCCAGTCCGCCGCAGAGCCCGCCGCCACGACCGAAGAGGTCGTCGCGGCTGAAGCCCAGCGCGCCCCCGTCGTCGACGCGGCGCCGGCCGCCGCCGCGAGCGACGTCTCCGCCCCGGTCGAGGCGATCGCCGAGGCGGGAGAGGATGCACCCGCGGCCGACACCGCGCCGGTGACCAAGCCCGTCCGCAAGCGCGCCCCGCGCCGCGCCAAGAGCAGCGACGTGCCGCCCGTCGCCGAGGCCCCCGCGGCCGACGCTGCGCCCGCGACCGACGATGCCGCGGCGCCCGCCGCCGAGGCTCCGGCAGCGACGGAGGCTGCGCAAGCCCCCGCCGCGGAAGAAGCGCCCGCAGCGAAGACGCCCGCCAAACGCGCCCCGCGCCGATCGCGCGCGACGAAGGCCGACGCCGAGAAGGCCGCGGCGGAGAAGGCCATGGCCGACCAGGCCGACGCTGGCTCGGTCAAGGACGACGTCGCAGCTGCCGCAGACGCGCTGACGTCCGGCAAGGCCGATGTCGACGCCGAGGCAACGGCGACCGAAGCGACCGCCACCGACCACGACGCCTCCGCAGAGAAGGACACCGCCTCGGCTGCGAAGGACGCCTCCGCGGGGAGGGGCGCTTCCGCGAGGAAGGACGCATCCGCCGCGAAGGACACTTCCGCGGGGAAGGACGCTTCCGCGGGGAAGGATGCTTCCGCGGGGGAGAAGGCTGACGCCGACGCCGACAAGAGCGACGACGGCGACCAGCAGAACGAGGGCACGGGGCGCGGTCGCAGTCGCAGTCGCAGCCGCAGTCGCAACCGCAACGGCAGTGGCAACGGTCAAGGCGGCGGCAAGGACCAGCAGGCCCAGAACGCGCCGCAGCCTCAGGCCGAGGCATCCGATTCCGATGATGACGGCGACAAGGGCGGCGGACGCAACCGTCAGCGCAACAAGCGCCGCGGGCAGACCAGCGGCCAGGGCGACGAGTTCGAGACCGAGATCGGCGAGGACGACGTCCTGATCCCGATCGCCGGTGTCCTCGACGTGCTCGACAACTACGCCTTCGTGCGCACCTCGGGCTACCTGCCCGGCCCGAGCGACGTCTACGTGTCGCTGGGGCAGGTCAAGAAGTACAACATGCGCAAGGGCGATGCCGTCGTCGGATCGATCAAGCAGCCGCGCGAGGGCGAGCAGTCCAGCCGCCAGAAGTACAACGCGCTCGTCAAGGTCGACTCGATCAACGGCCTTTCGGTCGACGACGCCGCGACGCGCGTCGAGTTCGGCAAGCTCACCCCGCTCTACCCGCAGGAGCGCCTGCGCCTCGAGACGGCGCCCGAGAAGCTCACGCAGCGCATCATCGACCTGGTCGCACCCGTCGGCAAGGGACAGCGCGGCCTGATCGTCGCGCCGCCCAAGGCCGGCAAGACGATCGTGCTGCAGCAGATCGCCAATGCCATCGCGACGAACAACCCCGAGGTCCACCTCATGGTCGTGCTCGTCGACGAGCGCCCCGAAGAGGTCACCGACATGCAGCGCACGGTGAAGGGCGAGGTCATCGCCTCGACCTTCGATCGTCCCGCCGAGGACCACACGACGGTCGCCGAGCTCGCCATCGAGCGGGCGAAGCGCCTCGTCGAACTCGGTCGCGACGTCGTCGTGCTGCTCGACTCGATCACGCGCCTCGGCCGTGCCTACAACATCTCGGCGCCGACCTCGGGTCGCGTGCTGTCCGGTGGCGTCGACGCGTCGGCGCTCTACCCGCCCAAGCGCTTCTTCGGGGCCGCTCGGAACATCGAGAACGGAGGATCGCTCACGATCCTCGCGACGGCGCTCGTCGAGACCGGGTCCAAGATGGACGAGGTCATCTTCGAGGAGTTCAAGGGCACCGGCAACAGCGAGCTGCGACTGTCGCGTCACCTGGCCGACAAGCGGATCTTCCCGGCCGTCGACGTCAATGCATCGTCCACGCGCCGCGAAGAGATGCTGCTTTCGCCCGATGAGGTCAAGATCACGTGGAAGCTGCGTCGCGCCCTCGCGGGCCTGGACACGCAGCAGGCCCTCGAGGTCGTGCTGGGCAAACTCAAGGAGACGCAGTCCAACGTCGAGTTCCTCGTGCAGATGCAGAAGTCGATCCCGGCTCCCGCGCGCGATGCACACGGCGGCGGCGCGCACGACAACAGCATCCGCTGAGCCGATCCAGGTCTCTGAGGCTGTCGTGTTCCCTGAGCGTGGCGTGTTTCGAGAGCGTGTCGTGTTCTCTGAGCTAGTCGTGTTTCCAGAGCGTGGCGTGTTCCCTGAGCCTGGCGTGTTCCCTGAGCCTGTCGTGTTCCCTGAGCTTGTCGTGTTCCCTGAGCCTGTCGAAGGGTGGAGATGTTCGAGTCGGTCAAAGGCCTGATCGAAGAGCACCGTGCCGTCCAGGAGGAGCTCTCCGACCCGGCCGTGCATGCCGACCCCGCCCGGGCGAAGCGGGTCAACCGGCGCTACGCCGAGTTGTCGCGCATCGTGAAGGCGTACGAGGACTGGGTCGCGGCATCCGATGATCTGGATGCCGCGCGCGAACTCGCGAAGGAAGACGACGCGTTCGCCGAAGAGGTGCCCGCGCTCGAGGAGCATCTCGCTCAGGCGCAGGAGCGCCTGCGGCGGCTGCTGATCCCGCGCGATCCCGACGATGCGCGCGACGTCATCATGGAGATCAAGCAGGGCGAGGGCGGTGCCGAGTCGGCGCTGTTCGCGGCCGATCTGCTGCGCATGTACGTGCAGTACGCCGCCTCGATGGGCTGGAAGACCGAGCTTCTCGAGCGCAACGAGTCCGACCTGGGCGGCTACAAGGACGTGCAGGTCGCCATCAAGGGCTCGTCTTCGGATCCGTCGCAGGGTGTGTGGGCGCACCTGAAGTACGAGGGCGGTGTGCACCGCGTGCAGCGGGTGCCCGCGACGGAGTCGCAGGGGCGCATCCACACCTCGACGACTGGCGTGCTCGTCTTTCCCGAGGTCGACGAGCCCGAAGAGATCCACATCGACCCCAACGACCTGAAGATCGACGTGTACCGCTCATCGGGTCCGGGCGGGCAGTCGGTCAACACGACCGACTCCGCCGTGCGCATCACGCACGTGCCCACCGGCATCGTCGTGTCGATGCAGAACGAGAAGTCGCAGCTGCAGAACCGCGAGGCGGGGATGCGGGTGCTTCGGGCCCGGCTGCTGGCCAGGCAGCAGGAAGAGCTCGATGCCGCGGCATCCGATGCCCGTCGATCGCAGATCCGCGGCATGGATCGGTCGGAGCGCATCCGCACGTACAACTTCCCCGAGAACCGCATCGCGGATCACCGCACGGGGTACAAGGCCTACAACCTCGACCAGGTCATGGATGGCGCCCTCGGCCCGATCGTGGAGTCGGCCGTCCAGGCCGACGAAGAGGCGCGCCTCGCGGCCCTCGCCGCCGATTGATCGCGTTCGCCGCCGCCGCTCGGCGCCGCCCGCGCCGCCCGCGCCGCCCGCGCCGCCCGCGCCGCTCGGCGTCGCCGATTGGTGCTACCTCGTTGTCGACTTGCGCCTCGTGCGCGCGACACGCCCGCGTGTTGCTGCATAGGGCGCAAGTGGACGGGTCGGGTGGGGCGGGTACGGGCGTTCGGGGTCCCGGGGCGCCGGACCCGCGCCCCGTTGTTAACTTGCGCCTTTTGCCGATGACACGCCCGGCGCGTTGCTGCATGCCCGCGACGCTTCTGTCGCGGCAGCATCCGCGCCGTTCGCCGTCACGAGCTCCGCCGCGCCCCGTTGTTGACTTGCGTCCTATGTGCACGACACGCCGGCGCGTCGCCCACATAAGGCGCAAGTGGACGGGTGGGGCGGCGGGGTGTGGAGAACGTCGCGGGGCATGACGGCGAATGTGACATCTTCGGCGGGTGGAACTGCACGGCGACCCCTCTGAAGCATTCGACCCCCTCGAGCCGTTCCGCGTCGGCGATGCCCTTCGCAACGGCTTCACGCGAACCGACGTCGACGACCCCTTTTTCGACCGCCCGTTCCGCGGGGTGCGCGCCCTCAAGGACGTGACGACGGATGACGCGCACCCGGCGGCGGCGAAGCGCCAGCAGATCACGCGGGCGGCGCAGCGGTTCGTGCCGCTCATGTCGACGCATGACTTCTTCTCGCACACGACAGCGGCCGTGCTGTGGGGCATCCCGCTCCCGCAGCTTCCCGATGCCGACATCGACGTCTCCGTGCTCGCCCCGCGGCGAGCTCACTGCGCGAACGGCGTGCGCGGTCATCAGCTCCATCCGCGCGGAGTCGTGCGCCGCGCGCATCCCGAGCACGGCTTCGCTCTGACCGCGCCCGCGGCGACGTGGGCTCTGCTCGGCGCCGAGCTGCGGCATCCCTACGACCTGGTCGCGGCCGCAGACGCGATCGTGCGCATCGATCGGTTGCCGGGACCGACGTCGCGGGTCCTCGCTCCGGCCCTCGCCTCACGCGCCATGCTCGCGGCATCGATCCCGTCGCGACGGAGGGGAGTGGTCGCGCTGAGAGCCGCGCTCGATCGGGTGCGCGAAGGCGCATCATCGCGCATGGAGACGTGGATGCGGCTGACGATCGTCGACGGCGGTCTGCCCGAGCCCGTTCTGGATCATGACGTGTACGACGACCACCGACGCTTCCTCGGCTGTGTGGATGCTGCGTACCCGGCGGCGAAGATCGCGATCGAGTACGAGGGCGACCATCACCGGACCGACCCCGCACAGTGGCAGCGCGACATCGAGAAGCACGACGATCTCGTCCGAGCCGGGTGGCGCGTCATCCGGGTCACTCGCGCGCAGCTGTTTGCCGACCCGGCGGGCTTCGTCGCGCGCGTGCGCGCCGCTCTCCGTGCCGCTCGCTGACCACCGCGTCGCCCCCGTTCGTTCTCGCCCCGGGTGTTGACTTGCGCCCTGTGCGCGAGGCGCGCCGGTGTGTCGCCGCAGAGGGCGCAAGTCGACGCGTGGGGCGGGGCGCCATCGGCACCACGCGCGGACGACAGTGGCGCTAGGTTCGGGGGCGTGATCATGTTTCTCATCCGCGCGGGTATCTTCCTGGCATCCGCTGCTGTCGGCCTCATCGCGGCCAGCCTCATCCTCCCGGGCTTCCATATCGAGTGGCGCAGCTGGTGGGGCTTCCTCCTCGCGATCGTCATCTTCGCGGTGTTGCAGAGCGTGCTCGCGCCGTGGCTCGCGCGCGTCGCGCAGCGCAACGCGCCGGCCCTGCTCGGCGGCATCGGCATCGTCTCGACGTTCGTCGCGCTGCTCGTCGTCGTGCTCATCCCGGGCGCGGGATTGACGATCGGCGCGCCGTGGTGGACCTGGCTTCTCGCGCCCGTCATCGTGTGGCTGTTCACTGCACTCGCGACGTGGCTCCTGCCCGCGATCTTCATCAAGAGGAAGCTCGACGCCAGGCGCGGAAAGGGCGAGTAGGCCGTCACCACCGCTCGAGGTCGCAGCGCGCTGCCCGCTTCGGTCACGGCGCGCAGCGAGGTGGATGCCGCGCCCCGCGCTCGCGGCCGGCGAAGGCCCGCCCCGTGATCCGCGCACACGCCCGCTCCCGATCGTCGACTTGCGCCTCGTGCGTGCGACACGCCGTCGTGTCGCCGCAAAGGACGCAAGTCAACGATGGAGGCGCCGCAGTGGGCGCACGTCCAACCGAGGACGGCGCCGCAAAGCGCGCAAGTGAACCGATGGGGGCGCCGCAGCGCGCGCACATCGAGGGGCGAAGCAGCGTCTTCGACTTGCGCCTCGTGCGTGCGACACGCCGTCGTGTCGCCGCAGAGGACGCAAGTCAACCGATGGGGGCGCCGCAGAGCGCGCACGTCAACGATGGGGGCGCCGCAGCGCGCGCACGTCGACGGGCGAAGCGGCGCACGTGCGCCGAGGTCAGCGCAGGTCAGATCGAGTACTCGGGCGCCATCAGGATCGAGCGGGTCTCCTCGCCGGCGCGGCGGGTACGCGGCTTGGCCGGCACACCGACCAGAACGCTGTCGGGCGGCGCGTCCTTCGTGACGACGGCGTTGGCGCCCACGACGGAGTGCGCGCCGATCGTGATGGGGCCGAGGATCTTCGCCCCCGCGCCGACAGCGACGCCGTCTTCGAGCGTGGGGTGGCGCTTGCCGCCTTCGCGCTGACGGCCGCCGAGCGTCACGCTGTGGTACAGCATGACGTCGTCGCCCACCTCGGCGGTCTCGCCGATCACGACGCCCATGCCGTGGTCGATGAAGAACCGGCGTCCGATGACCGCGCCGGGGTGGATCTCGATGCCGGTGAGCCAGCGGGTCAGCTGCGAGCCGGCGCGCGGGAGGAAACGCAGACCGCGCCGCCAGAACGCGTGCCACACCCGATAGGCCCAGACGGCGTGCAGGCCCGAGTACAGCACCGCGATCTCGAGGCCGCCCCGCGCCGCGGGATCACGCAGCCGTGCCGCGGCGATGTCCTCGCGGATGCGAGCCACAGGCCCCACGTCAGTCCTCGCGCAGGTCTTCGAACAGCGCCGTCGTGAGGTAGCGCTCGCCCGTGTCGGGCAGGACGACGACGATCTTCTTGCCGGCGTTCTCGGGACGCTTGGCCACCTCGAGTGCGGCCCAGACGGCGGCACCCGAGGACATGCCCACGAGCAGTCCTTCCTTCGCCGCGAGGTCGCGCGCGAGCGCGAGCGACGGCTCGAACTCGACGGCGATGACCTCGTCGAGGACGTCGCGGTCGAGGATGGCCGGGACGAAGTTCGGACCAATGCCCTGGATCTTGTGGGGGCCGGGGTGACCCTCGGTGAGGATGGGGGAGTCCTTCGGCTCGACGGCCACGATCTGCACGCCGGGCTTGCGCTCCTTGAGCACCTGACCGACGCCGGTGACCGTGCCGCCCGTGCCGATGCCGGCGACGAACACGTCGACCTCGCCGTCGGTGTCGCGCCAGATCTCCTCGGCGGTCGTCGCGCGGTGGATCGCGGGGTTCGCCTCGTTCTCGAACTGGCGCACCCACACGGCACCGGGCGTCTCTTCGACGATGCGCTTGGCCTCGTCGACCGCGAGAGCCATGCCCTTGGTCGGGTCGGTCAGCACGAGCTCCGCACCGAAGGCCTTCAGCAGCACGCGGCGCTCCTTCGACATCGACGCCGGCATCGTGAGGATGACGCGGTAGCCGCGCGCCGCGCCGACCATCGCGAGCGCGATACCGGTGTTGCCGCTCGTGGACTCGACGATCGTGCCGCCGGGCGTCAGCTCGCCCGAAGCCTCAGCGGCGTCGATGAGCGCGATGCCGAGGCGGTCTTTGACGCTCGACGCGGGGTTGAAGAACTCGAGCTTGGCGTACACCTCGGCCACAGCGCCGTCGGTGACCCGATTGAGGCGAACCAGCGGGGTGTTGCCGAACGCAGTCGTGATGTCGGAATGAATACCGGGCATGTCGGGCCTTTCGGGGAGGATCGTGACCGTCATCCAGCCTAGAGGAGCGCACAGCACCCGGGCCGAGTATGACGCCACGCCGCGGATAAGCTGGTCAGCTCATGGACACACCTTCCGCGCTCTCCGCCGTCGTCCGTCGCGGTGTCGAGTCCCTCGCGCAGGCCGGCGTCGCCGAGCCCGTCGTCGACGCCGAACTGCTCGCCGCGCACGTGCTGGGCACGAACCGCGGAAGCGTGCAGGCCGCGCTCGTGCGCGGCGACGAGATCTCACCGACGGATGCTGCGCGCTACGACGCGCTCATCGCTCGACGCGCGACGAGGGAGCCGCTCCAGCACCTGACCGGCACGGCGCCCTTCCGCCACCTCGAGCTGAAGGTGGGCCCGGGTGTTTTCGTGCCGCGCCCCGAGACCGAGATCGTCGCGCAGCTCGCGATCGACGCGCTGCGCGCCGCGGCATCCCCCGCTCCGATCGCGGTCGATCTCGGAACGGGCAGCGGAGCCATCGCCCTCGCGATGGCGACCGAAGTGCCGCACGCCCTGGTGCACGCGGCCGAGAACTCCGCCGACGCGTTCGGCTGGACGACGCGGAACTTCGAGGATGTCGGCGCCGACAACGCGCACCTGACCTTCGTCGACCTCGCCGAGGCGTTCCCCGAGCTCGACGGGTCCGTCTCGGTCGTGGCATCCAATCCTCCCTACGTGCCGGATGCCGCGATCCCGCGGGATCCCGAAGTGCGGATGTACGACCCGCCGGCCGCGCTCTACGGGGGTGCGGACGGCCTCGACGTCGTGCGCGTGCTCAGCCGTGTGGGCCTGCGCCTCGCGCACCCGGGCGGCATGATCGTCATCGAGCATGGGGAATGGCAGGGCGCGCCGATCCGGCAGCTGCTCGCCGCCGACGGATGGCGCTCCACGGCGACCCACCCCGATCTGACGATGCGCGATCGCGCGACGACGGCCGTGCGGCCCTGAGCCACAGGGGAACACCGGCCCGCGCTGATTAGACTGTCCGGGTCATGTCCTCCCTCTTCGACTGCCGCGACGAGTCGCAGCTGCTCCCCGGCATGCGCGAGGCGCGACGCGCCGTGGCACGCGGCGGGCTCATCGTCCTGCCCACCGACACCGTGTACGGCGTCGGTGCCGACGCGTTCTCGGCCGCCGCCGTGCAGCGGCTGCTCGATGCGAAGGGGAGGGGCCGTCAGTCGCCGCCGCCCGTGCTCGTGCCGGGCATCGACACGCTGCGGGCGCTCGTCGCCGACGTGCCCGAGCCCGTCGAGCGGCTCGTCGAGGAGTTCTGGCCCGGCGGTCTCACGATCGTCATGCCCGCCCAGCCGTCGCTCACGTGGGATCTCGGTGAGACCCACGGCACCGTCGCGGTCCGGATGCCCGACCACCGCATCGCCCTCGAGCTCCTCGCCGAGACCGGCCCGCTCGCCGTCTCGAGCGCGAACCGCACGGGCGAGTCCGCGGCCGTGATGATCCACCAGGCGCAGCAGATGCTGGGCGATGCGGTCGACGTCTACCTCGACGGCGGACCGTCCGCGACGGGGATCGCGTCGACGATCATCGACGCGACGAGCTTCGTCGGCGGAACCCGGCCTCTCGTGCGGGTCCTGCGCGACGGCGCCGTCGACCGCGCGCGCCTGCGTGCCGTCATCGGCGATCTCCTCGAACCCGACCCCGAGGAGCACGGCGACGGCGAGGGCGCGTGAAGCAATACATCTTCACGATCATCCTCACCGCGGCGCTCACCTTCGCGCTCTCGTGGGGTGTGTGGCGGCTGAGCCTGAAGTACAAGCTGTATCCGGGGATCCGCGAACGCGACGTGCACAAGCAGCCGACGCCGCGGCTCGGCGGCATCGCGATGTTCCTCGGGGTGGCGGCGGCCTTCCTCGTCTCAGCCCAGAACCCCTTCTTCGAGCTCGTGTGGGCGGCGCCCGAGCGCATCTGGGCGATCCTCGCGGCGACCCTGCTCATCGTGGTCGTCGGCGTCGCCGATGACCTCTGGGACCTCGACTGGATGATCAAGCTCGGGGCGCAGTTCCTCGCGGCCGGCTGCATCGCGTGGTTCGGCGGACTGCAGATCTACGCCCTGCCGATCGGCGGCATGACGGTGTGGTCGGGCTGGATGAGCTTCACCCTCACGGTCTTCGCGATCGTCGTCGTGATGAACGCCGTCAACTTCATCGATGGTCTCGACGGTCTCGTCGCCGGTGTCTGCCTCATCGCCAACGTCGTGTTCTTCGCCTACTCGTACCTGTTCGCCCGCGACACCGGCGCCAGCACCTACTTCAACCTCGCCTCGTTCATCGCCGCGGTCCTGATCGGCGTCTGCATCGGATTCCTGCCCATGAACTGGAGCCCCGCGAAGCTGTTCATGGGCGATTCGGGTGCCCTCCTGCTCGGGCTGCTCATGGCGACGTCGGCGATCGCGATCACGGGACAGCTCGAGCCGTCCATGCTCGACCCCGACGAGTTCGGCCGGTCGCAGCTGCTGGGTGCCTTCATCCCGATCCTGTTGCCGATCGTGGTCGTGCTGCTGCCGCTGCTGGATTTCGGGCTGGCGGTCATCCGTCGCGTCAGCAAGGGCAAGTCGCCGTTCTCTCCCGATCGCAAGCACCTGCACCACCGCATGCTCGACATGGGTCACACCGATCGCGACGCCGTGCTGATCTTCTATGCGTGGACGGCCGTCGTGAGCCTCGGCTTCCTGCTGATGTACATCGGCACTCAGTCCGATTGGCCGGGGGACTACCTGTTCGGGGTCGCCTTCGGCGTCGTCGGCGTCGCGGTGTGCCTCGTGCTGACCTTCCTTCCCTCGCGCCGGCGCTCGCCGGTCGCCGCCAGACCTCAGGAGAACGCCCGATGAGCACCAGCCCGGTTTCGAGCACACCGATCCTGCGCACCACTCTGCTGTGGTCCGCCGTCGTGACGGCGGTCCTCGCCGTCGTCGGCGCCGTCCTCGGCTTCCTCATCGCCGGCACCGACGGACTGTGGAGTGCACTGGCGGGTGTCCTCCTGGCGGCGATCTTCCTCGCCATCACGGGCACGAGCATCCTGATCGCCAACCGGTGGTACGGCGATCCGATCTACGTGCCGCTCTTCTTCGGCATCGTGATGGGCGGCTGGATCCTCAAGTTCATCGTGTTCATCGTCCTGCTGCTCGTTCTCCGCGACCAACCGTGGATGCATCCCACGATCTTCTTCGTCGCCGTCGTCGTGAGCGTGCTGGCCGCCCTCGCGATCGACGTCGTCGTCATGCTGCGCATGCGCATCCCGCACGTGAGCGACGTGACGCTGCCGACGTCCGATCCGGATGCTGCGCCTCATTCCGCGCCGGTGCTCGACGAGAACAAGGGACCGGATGCGGATTCAGGTGGCTCCAAGGTTTGATAGGCTGGATCCCGCGCCCGCCCGCTCGGTTTCCGAGTGCTTGCGGAGTGACGCTCACCGACCATCGTCGCAACGGTCCTAGACCGGTGCCCCGAAGCTGGAGCCCGCGCTGATTACTCAAGCTGCGACCCTGATCGCCCACGCCACCGTGGACGAGGGACCCGAGTTCCACGGACCCTCGATCACGGAATTCTTCCCCGAAGCGATCTTCACGATCGGTGGGTTCGAGTTCAACCGGATCCACATGGTCCAGATCATCGCGACCATCGCCGTCGTGCTGGTCTTCTGGATCGGCACCCGGCGCATGAAGCTCGTGCCCGGCCGTTTCCAGAGCCTCGTCGAGATGGGCCTGGACTTCGTCCGCGTCAACATCGCCGAAGACCTCCTGGGCAAGAAGGACGGCCAGCGGTTCCTGCCCATCCTCACGACCATGTTCTTCATGATCCTGTTCATGAACCTGACCGGGGTCATCCCGTTCCTGAACATGCCGGGCACGGGAATCATCGCGGTGCCGCTGCTGCTCGCGCTGGTGAGCTACTTCACGTTCATCTACGCGGGTGTCAAGAAGAGCCCGAAGAACTTCTTCAAGAACGCGCTGTTCCCCTCGGGCGTTCCGCCGGTCCTCTACATCATCGTCACGCCGCTCGAGTTCATCTCGACGTTCATCATCCGGCCCGTGACGCTGACCCTCCGACTGCTCATGAACCTCATGGTCGGTCACCTCATGCTGGTCCTGTTCTTCGCAGCGACCCACTTCTTCCTCCTGGACCTCGGCGGGTGGTGGTCGGCGCTGGCTGCAGGCTCCCTCGCCTTCGGCTTCGCCTTCACAGCATTCGAGCTGCTGGTCGCCTTCCTCCAGGCATACGTCTTCGCCATCCTCACCGCGGTCTACATCCAGCTCGCGGTGGCTGAAGAGCACTGAGCGGGCAGGCTCGCGCCTACCCACCCAACCGAAAGGAAACACCCCCGTGGACGCAACTACGGTTCTCGCCCAGGTCTCCGGTTCGATCGCAACCGTCGGCTACGGCCTCGCCGCCATCGGCCCCGCCATCGGCGTGGGCATCGTCGTCGGCAAGACGATCGAGGGCGTCGCCCGTCAGCCCGAGCTGGCCGGCCGCCTGCAGGTCCTCATGTGGATCGGTATCGCCTTCACCGAGGCACTCGCCTTCATCGGCATCGCCACCGCCTTCATCTTCGGCTACTGATCCCTCCCACCAGTCTTAAGGAGACAGGATGCTGAACGCTCTTGTCACGTACGCCGCGGAAGAGGGCGAGTACAACCCGCTCATCCCCGCGTGGTACGACATCATCTGGTCAGCGGTTTGCTTCGTCGTCATCCTCTTCGTCTTCTGGAAGGTCGCCCTTCCCAAGATGAAGACGATGCTCGACCAGCGTGCCGTTGCGATCGAAGGCAACATCGCCAAGGCCGACGAGGCACAGCGCAAGGCCGAGGCCGCGCTGGCCGAGTACACGGCGCAGCTCGCCGACGCCCGCAAGGAAGCCGGAGAGATCCGCGACGCCGCGCGTGAAGATGGCAAGAAGATCGTCAGCGAGGCGAAGGAGAGCGCAACCGCCGAGGCGGCCCGCGTGACCGCGTCCGCGCACGCGCAGATCGAAGCCGAGCGTCAGAGCACCCTGGTGTCGCTGCGCAGCGAGGTGGGCACGCTCGCCCTCGACCTCGCCGGCGGAGTCATCGGCGAAACGCTCTCGGACGACGCGAAGGCACAGGCGGTCGTGGACCGCTTCCTCGCCGACCTCGAGGCGTCCGAAGGAGCAAAGGCGTAATGGGCAGCGCGACCACTCAGGCCCTCGCGGCGACGACGGCGGCGCTCGACGCCGCGTCGGGAGTCGATCTCGACGTGGCCCGCGAGCTGTTCGCCGCGGCGCGGGCCGTCGGCGACTCGTCGCAGCTGAGCGGCGCGCTCGCCGACTCCGCCGCAGCGCCCGCTGCACGGCGCAAGGTCGTCACCGATGTCTTCGCATCGGCGCTGTCGGCGACGACGCTCTCGCTGCTGACCAGCGCGGTCGATCAGCGGTGGTCCTCGGCGTCGGATCTCATCGACGGCATCGAGGAGCTCGCCGTCCGCGTCACGGCGCTGGCGACAGCCGGTGCCGACGTCGAGGGGGAGCTGTTCCGGTTCTCCCGCACGGTCGCCGAGAACCCCGAACTCGAGCTCGCTCTGGGCAGCCGCCTGGGCGACGCGTCGGCGAAGGGCGCTCTCATCGAGAAGCTCCTCGGCTCGCGCGCGCACCCGGCGACGACGCTCATCGTGTCCTCGCTCGTGCAGCAGCCGCGTGAGCGGCGTGTGCGTCAGATGCTCGCCCGCGCGGAACGCCTCGTCGCCGATCAGCGGGGCCGCAAGGTCGCGACGGTCGTCACGGCCGTACCGCTGAGCGAGACGCAGTCCACTCGCCTCGCCTCGCTGCTCGCGCAGCGCTACGGTGCGGCCGTGGCGCTCAACACCGTCGTCGACCCTTCGGTGGTCGGCGGCCTGCGCGTGCAGATCGCCGACGATGTGATCGACGCGAGCGTGTCGTCACGGCTGGCCGACCTGCGGCAGCGGCTCGCGGGGTAGTACAGACTTCCCGCCGGTTCAGCCGAACCGGCGGAGACTTCGGGGCCGACGCCCCACACCGTAGTGAAAACAAAGGGAAGACAATGGCAGAACTGTCAATCAGCCCCGACGTCATCCGTGACGCGCTGAAGGATTTCGTCGCCGCGTACGAGCCCACCGGGGCCGCGGCGACCGAGGTCGGCACCGTCATCGACGCCGCCGACGGCATCGCGCACGTCGAGGGCCTGCCCGGCGTCATGGCGAACGAGCTCGTGACCTTCGCGAACGGCACGCTGGGCCTCGCACAGAACCTCGACGAGCACGAGATCGGTGTCGTCGTGCTCGGCGAGTTCTCCGGCATCGAAGCCGGCCAGCAGGTCACGCGCTCCGGCGAGGTCCTGTCGGTCGCCGTCGGCGACGGCTTCCTCGGCCGCGTCGTCGACCCGCTCGGCAACCCGATCGACGGTCTCGGCGAGATCTCGCCCGTCGACGGCCGTCGCGCGCTCGAGCTGCAGGCGCCCGGCGTCATGCAGCGCAAGAGCGTGCACGAGCCCCTCCAGACCGGCATCAAGGCGATCGACGCCATGATCCCCGTCGGCCGCGGTCAGCGTCAGCTCATCATCGGTGACCGCCAGACCGGCAAGACGGCCCTGGCGATCGACACGATCATCAACCAGAAGGCCAACTGGGCCTCGGGCGACCCGTCGAAGCAGGTGCGCTGCATCTACGTCGCGATCGGTCAGAAGGGCTCGACGATCGCCTCCGTCAAGGGCGCGCTCGAAGACGCCGGCGCGATGGAGTACACGACGATCGTCGCCGCTCCCGCATCCGACCCCGCCGGCTTCAAGTACCTCGCTCCGTACACCGGCTCGGCCATCGGCCAGCACTGGATGTACGACGGCAAGCACGTCCTGATCATCTTCGACGACCTGTCGAAGCAGGCCGAGGCCTACCGCGCCGTGTCGCTGCTGCTTCGCCGCCCGCCGGGCCGTGAGGCCTACCCGGGTGACGTCTTCTACCTGCACTCGCGTCTGCTCGAGCGTTGCGCGAAGCTCTCCGACGAGCTGGGTGCCGGTTCGATGACGGGTCTGCCCATCATCGAGACGAAGGCCAACGACGTCTCGGCCTACATCCCGACCAACGTGATCTCGATCACCGACGGCCAGATCTTCCTGCAGTCCGACCTGTTCAACGCCAACCAGCGTCCCGCTGTCGACGTCGGCATCTCGGTCTCGCGAGTCGGCGGTGACGCTCAGGTCAAGTCGATCAAGAAGGTGTCGGGAACGCTCAAGCTCGAACTGGCGCAGTACCGCTCTCTCGAGGCGTTCGCGATGTTCGCGAGCGACTTGGATGCGGCATCCCGTCGTCAGCTGGCGCGCGGTGCGCGACTGACCGAGCTGCTCAAGCAGCCGCAGTACTCGCCGTACCCCGTCGAGGAGCAGGTCGTCTCGATCTGGGCCGGCACGAACGGCAAGCTCGACACGCTCGAGGTCGAAGACGTGCTGTCCTTCGAGCGCGAGCTGCTGGACTACCTGCGCCGGAACACGTCGATCCTCGACACGCTCCGCGAGACCAACGTCCTCGATGACGCGACCGTCGCCGAGCTCGACAAGAAGACCGATGAGTTCATCCTCGAGTTCCGGGCGGGCAAGGGCCAGGCGATCGGCAAGCCGGGACACGAAGAGGTCGCGGCCGCTGCGGCGGACGACGTGAACCAGGAGAAGATCGTCAAGGGCCGCCGCTAACCGCGGGCTGGACAGGAACCATGGGCGCACAACTGCGGGTCTACAAGCAGAAGATCAGTTCTGCTCAGACGACCAAGAAGATCACGAAGGCGATGGAACTCATCGCGGCTTCGCGTATCCAGAAGGCGATGGCGCGTGTTCGCGCGTCGTCGCCCTTCGCGAGGGCCGTGACACGGGCCGTCTCCGCCGTGGCGACACACTCCAACATCGACCACCCGCTGACCGTCGAACGCGAGACGATCCGTCGCTCCGCCGTCGTGATCTTCACGTCGGACCGCGGCCTGGCGGGCGCCTTCAACTCGCAGATCCTCCGAGAGGGTCTCGAGCTGGCCGAGCTCCTGCGTCAGCAGGGCAAGGAGCCGGTGTTCTACCTGGTGGGCCGCAAGGCCGTCGGATACTTCCAGTTCCGTCGGATGGATGCTGCCGCCGAATGGACGGGCGACACCGACACGCCGCACTTCTCGACGGCCGAAGAGATCGCAGCCGTGCTGCTGGACTCGTACGACCGCAGCGGGCAGGACGGCGGAGTCGACGAGATCCACCTCGTCTACAACCGGTTCGTCAGCATGATGACCCAGACGCCGGAGCAGGTTCGCCTGCTGCCGCTCGAGGTCGTCGAAGCCGAAGAAGAGACGTCGGCGCAGGTGTACCCGCTGTACGAGTTCGAGCCTGATGCATCCGTCGTGCTCGATGCCCTCCTGCCGGTGTACATCCAGAGCCGCGTGTTCAACGCCCTCCTGCAGTCGTCGGCGGCCAAGCACGCCGCGACGCAGAAGGCGATGAAGTCTGCGAGCGACAACGCCGACAAGCTCATCACCGACTACACGCGCCTGCGCAACAACGCACGCCAGGCCGAGATCACGCAGCAGATCGCCGAGATCGTCGGCGGCGCCGACGCGCTCTCGTCCGGCAAATAGATCCCACGAAAGAGAAGAAGCCATGAGCCTCACCGCTGAAAAGACGGACACCTCCGTCGTCGGCCGCGTCGCGCGGGTCACCGGCCCGGTCGTCGACATCGAGTTCCCGCACGATGCGATCCCCGACATCTACAACGCGCTGAAGACGACGATCGTCATCGACGGCGAGTCCAACGAGATCACGCTCGAGGTCGCTCAGCACCTCGGTGACGACCTCGTCCGGGCGATCGCCCTCAAGCCCACGGACGGCATCGTCCGCGGCCAGGAGGTGCGCAACACCGGCGAGCAGATCACTGTTCCGGTCGGCGACGTCACCAAGGGCAAGGTCTTCAACGTCACGGGTGACATCCTCAACGCCGAGCCCGGCGAGGAGATCGAGATCACCGAGCGCTGGCCCATCCACCGCAAGGCGCCGAACTTCGACCAGCTCGAGTCGAAGACGCAGATGTTCGAGACCGGCATCAAGGTCATCGACCTGCTCACCCCGTACGTGCAGGGTGGAAAGATCGGCCTCTTCGGCGGTGCCGGCGTCGGCAAGACCGTCCTCATCCAGGAGATGATCCAGCGCGTCGCGCAGGACCACGGTGGCGTCTCGGTGTTCGCCGGTGTCGGCGAGCGCACGCGTGAGGGCAACGACCTCATCGCCGAGATGGACGAAGCCGGCGTCTTCGACAAGACAGCCCTCGTCTTCGGCCAGATGGACGAGCCGCCGGGAACGCGTCTGCGCGTCGCCCTGTCGGCGCTGACGATGGCGGAGTACTTCCGCGACGTGCAGAAGCAGGACGTGCTGTTGTTCATCGACAACATCTTCCGCTTCACGCAGGCCGGTTCCGAGGTCTCGACGCTGCTCGGCCGTATGCCGTCGGCCGTGGGTTACCAGCCGAACCTCGCCGACGAGATGGGTGTGCTCCAGGAGCGCATCACCTCGACGCGCGGTCACTCGATCACGTCGCTGCAGGCCATCTACGTCCCCGCCGACGACTACACCGACCCGGCACCGGCGACGACGTTCGCGCACCTCGACGCCACGACCGAGCTCTCGCGTGAGATCGCGTCGAAGGGTCTGTACCCCGCCGTCGACCCGCTGTCCTCGACGAGCCGCATCCTGGACCCGCGCTACATCGGTGACGACCACTACCGTGTGGCGACCGCCGTCAAGCAGATCCTCCAGAAGAACAAGGAACTGCAGGAGATCATCGCGATCCTCGGTGTCGACGAGCTCTCCGAAGAGGACAAGATCGTCGTGTCGCGTGCACGCCGCATCCAGCAGTTCCTCTCGCAGAACACCTACATGGCCAAGAAGTTCACCGGTGTCGAGGGATCGACGGTTCCGATCAAGGAGACGATCGAGTCGTTCGACGCCATCGTCAAGGGTGACTTCGACCACGTCGCCGAGCAGGCGTTCTTCAACGTCGGTGGCATCTCCGACGTCGAAGAGCAGTGGGCACGCATCCAGAAGGAGAACGGCTGATCATGCCGCTCAACGTGAGTCTCGTCTCCGCGGACGCGGAGGTCTGGTCGGGGGAGGCGTCGATCGTCGTCGCCAAGACCGTGCTGGGCGAGATCGGCTTCATGCCCGGTCACGAGCCCGTGCTCGCGATCCTCGCCGAGGGGCAGGTGCGCATCACCGAGACCTCGGGGACGAAGATCGTCGCGAACGCCGAATCCGGCTTCCTGTCGATGTCGGGTGACGAGCTGACGATCGTCGCGGGCAACGCGGCGCTCATCTCCTGAACGCTGACACTTCGAACGCCGCCCGGTCCGCCGGGCGGCGTTCGCCTTTTCGTGAGGTCATCTGATCATGCTCGTGCTGCTGCCACCCTCCGAGACGAAGCGCCCGGGGGGAACCGGGGGGCCGCTCGACCTCGCACGGCTGGCCCTGCCCGGCTTGCGACCGCAGCGCGAGCGGGTCACGGCCGCGCTCGTGGGCCTTTCCGCCGCCCCCGATGAGGCCGCGCGCGTCCTGAAGCTCAGCGCCCGTCAGGTAGACGAGGTCGGCGTGAACGCCGCCCTGCGCGATGCATCGACGATGCCTGCCGTCGATCGCTACACCGGCGTGCTGTACGACGCCCTGGATGCCGGATCGATCGACCCTGCCGCACGCCGGTGGCTCGGGCGTCACGTACTCATCCACTCGGCGCCGTTCGGTCCGGTCGGCGCCCTCGACCCGATTCCGGCCTATCGGCTCGCGGCGGGCGCGTCGCTTCCGGGGCTCGCGCCGCTGCGACGGGAATGGGCGGATGCCGTCACGGCGGCGTTCGCCGAGACGTCGACGCCGTTCCTGCTCGACCTGCGCTCCGAAGCGTACGTCGCACTCGGGCCCGTGCCGGCCGATGCGGAGTCGGCGTACGTGCGTGTCGTCACGGAGGGCGAGGACGGAACCACCCGCGCTCTGAACCACTTCAACAAGCGTGCGAAGGGGCTCCTCGTGCGAAGTCTCGCGACGACGCGCCCGCGCATGAGCTCGCGTCGTGGCTTCGTGCGCTGGTGTGAGGCAGCGGGGCTGCGTATCCGCGACGGCGCCTCCGGCGAGCTCGAACTCTTCGCCTGAACGCCGGTCGCCGGCCGGGGGTGATCCCCCCGAAACGCACGTTTCGCACGCGCGCGGACGCGGAGTGTCGCTAGCATGTACGCCGCGGGCGCTCTGCTCGCCGGTGCCGTGAAAACACGCGTATCGACACCAGCGGTCTAGGAGGCCGTCTCTTGTCTGATTACTACGACTACGGCGGGGCGTGGGCGTTCGCCTGGCTCCTGCTGATTCTTCCGTTCCTTCTGATCTTCGCCCTCGCGGGATATCTCATCTCGTCGTGGTTCCTGATGAAGATCTTCGAAAAGGCCGGTGTGGAAGGCAAGTGGCGCGCATGGGTGCCGATCTACAACGTCATGGTCTTCGCCAAGCTCGGTGACCTTTCTCCGTGGGTCATGCTCGGCGCGATCGTCGCCTCGTCGCTGCTCGGCCAGATCCCGCTCATCGGCTGGATCTTCAGCATCGTCGCGGTGGCGGCCGCGGTCCTGGTCGGCTGGCGCGTCGGGCTCAAGCTCGACAAGGACTGGCCGTTCCTGCTGCTGTGGCTCATTCCGGGTGTCGGCTCACTCATCTGGCTCGGCATCCTCGCTTTCTCGTCGTCGGCGTGGAACCCCGGTATCCGCCCCGCTCCGTGGGTGAACTCGTTCCTCAAGGACAACGTCGTGTGGCAGGGCATTCCGGTGCAGCCGGGTGCCCCCGTCGGTGGGTCCGCCTACGGGCAGCCGACCGCCGGCTACCAGGCTCCGCCCGCGGGCTACCAGCCCCCGCCCGGATACCAGCCGCCCGCGGCACCTCCGACCGGCTACACGCCTCCGCCCGTGCCGCCCGCGGGTTACGCGCCGCCCCCGGCGCCGCCTTCGGGCTACACGCCTCCGCCCGCGCCGCCCGCGCCGCCCGCGTCCGCTGAGCCTCCGGCATCGCCCGAGCCTCCCGCGTCGCCCGAGCGCCCGGCGTCGCCCGAGCCCCCCGCGTCGCCCGAGCCTCCCGCGTCGCCAGAGCCCCCCGCCGGACCGGACGCTCCCGACGCACCGCGACCCTGACCACGGCGCCCCCGCACCCGCGGGGGCGCCGTGTCCCGGGGGGGAGGGGCAGGCGCAGCGAGGGAGCAGGGGGAACCCCGCTCGCCCCGTCCCATATTCGCATCTTATCTTTCCTTTCCCCCCTCGCACATATCTTCC